>JAFSTC010000053.1 GCA_017450705.1 Lentisphaeria bacterium
CCAGGTGGTAGCCGCAGAAGGGCAGCATGGCGAAGGGATCGCGGCGGACCGTGCCGGCCTTGACGTCCAGCGTGGCGGCGGTGACTTCGCTGCCGACGGTGGAGCCGATGAACACGCCGTGTTCCCAATCCCTGGACTGGTAGACCAGCGGCAGGGTGGAGGGACGGCGTCCGCCGAAGAGGAACGCGCTCACGGGCACGCCGTTGGGATCCTCCCACTCGGCGGCGATGGCCGGGCAGTTGGCGGCGCGGGCGGTGAAACGGGCGTTGGGATGGGCCGCCTTTTCGGTCGCGGTGGCCTGATCCCACTTGTTGCCCTTCCAGTCGATGAGGGTGCCGGGGGCGTCGTAGCCGATGCCTTCCCACCAGACATCGCCGTCCTCGGTGAGGGCGACGTTGGTGAAGATCGTGTCCTTGGAGCAGGAGAGCATGGCGTTGGGATTGGACTTCATGCTGGTCCCGGGAGCGACGCCGAAGAAGCCCGCTTCGGGGTTGATGGCGCGCAGATAGCCCTCGTCATCGAACTTCATCCAGCTGATGTCGTCGCCGACGGTCTCGACTTTCCAGCCGGGCAGGGTCGGGATGAGCATGGCCAGATTGGTCTTGCCGCAGGCCGAGGGGAAGGCGCCGGTGACGTACTTCACCTCGCCCTGGGGATTGGTCAGTTTCAGGATGAGCATGTGCTCGGCCATCCAGCCCTCGTCGCGGGCCTGGACGGTGGCGATGCGCAGCGCCAGACACTTCTTGCCCAGCAGGGCGTTGCCGCCGTAACCGGAACCGAAGCTCCAGATCTCGCGGGTCTCGGGGAAGTGGGCGATGTACTTCTTTTCCATGGGGGCGCAGGGCCAGACGCCGTTGTCGGACTCGCCGGGAGCCAGAGGCTTGCCCACCGAGTGGACGCAGGGCACGAACTCGCCGTCGCCGAGGACCTCGAGGACGCGGGTCCCGACGCGGGTCATGATCTCCATGTTGAGCACGACGTACTGGGAGTCGGTCAGCTCGACGCCGATCTTGGCGATCTTGGAGCCCACGGGGCCCATGGAGAAGGGAATGACATACATGTTGCGGCCGTGCATACAGCCTTTGTACAGGCCCAGCATGGTCTTCTTCAGCTCTTTGGGATCGATCCAGTTGTTGGTGGGACCGGCGTCCTCCTGCTTCTCGCAGGCGATGAAGGTGCGCTTTTCAACGCGGGCCACGTCGGAGGGGTCGGAGCGGAACAGCAGGCTGTTGGGACGCTTGACCGGATTGAGGCGGATCGCCATGCCGCACTTGACCTGTTCCTCGCAGAAGCGGTCGTACTCCGCGCGGCTGCCGTCGCACCAGTAGACACCGTCGGGCTCGCAGATGGAGGCCCACTCATTGACCCAGGCGACCAGCTTGGCGCTGGCGGCCGCGGGAACTGCGTTGAGAGCTTTCATTTTTTTCCTTCCTGTTTTTTCAGGGTTGACGTGAAAACCGGTGATTAAAAAATTTTAATCGTAGTAATATACCACGATTCCGGGATAAAGTAAATAGCGGAAAACGGGAAAAAAGTGATTTTTCGTCCTCCGCGGGTGTTGAAAAAACGATGCGAACGCGGTATATTCTCAGAAAGCTGTTTTTTTGAGCTTCAGGATGCGCCCGGGCGCGCGAGGAACAGGTTCGAGAGGATGAAGGAAAATCGTTTTTTTGCGTGGGTCGCCGCACTCGTTTTCGCCGCGATCCTCTTCAGCGGATGCGGAGACCCCGCACCGGAAACGGGCGGGAAACCGCGGGTGACGGCGGGCCTGCCGCCGGTGGCCCATATCGTGAGCGGCGTGGCCGGGGACAGGTTCGACGTCGTCACCCTGCTGCCGGAGGGAAAGAGTCCCCACGACTATGCGCCGGGGCCCCGGGAGATCCGCCGGGCCGCCTCATCGCGGGCCTTCTTCACCACGGGGATGCCCTTCGAGGCCCGGGCCGTCAAAGCCCTCGGCCGCGTGAAGATCGTCGATGCGGCCAGAGACGTGAAAAAGATCCCCTTCGCCGAGGCGGAACACCACCACGATCATGACCATGACCATGACCACGGTCATGACCACGATCACGGCCACGATCACGGCCACGGCCATCACCACGACCACGGGGAGCTGGATCCCCACGTCTGGCTCGACGCGGGCAATCTGATCCGCATGGCCGGGACAGTGAAGAGCGAACTTTGCGCCCTCGATCCCGAGGGGAAGGAGACCTTCGAAAAAAATCACGCCGTGCTGGTGAAGCGGCTCGGCGACATCGACGGCGCCATCGCGAAGAAGCTCTCTCCGTACAAGGGGCAGTCCTTCTTCGTCTACCACGCGGCCTTCGGCTATTTCGCCCACCGGTACGGCCTGAAGCAGACGGCGGTGGAGCTCAGCGGACGGGAGGTCTCCCCCGCGCGCCTGGCCGAAGTCATCCGCAAGGCCCGCGAGGCGAAGGTGAAGACGATCTTCGTGCAGCCGCAGTTCAATCCGGCCAGCTCGAAGGCGCTGGCCGGAGCCATCGGGGGCCGGGTCGCGCCCCTGGATCCTCTGGCGGGCGACGTGGAGAAAAATCTGTTGACCATGGCGGACGCCGTCCGTTCCGGGTTTTCTTCCGGAGGAGACAAATGACGCCGGTCATCGAGGTCGAACATCTGGATTTCTCCTACGAACCGGGCTTCCCCGTGGTGGAGGACGCCACGTTCTCCATCGAGCCGGGGCAGTCGGGGTGCATCGTGGGACCCAACGGCGGCGGCAAGAGCACGCTGCTCAAACTGCTGCTGGGGCTCCTCACCCCCGACGCGGGAAAGATCCGGCTCTTCGGCGCGCCCCCAGCGGAAGCGCGGCGGCAGGTGGGCTACATGCCCCAGTATCACCAGCTGGATCCCTCCTTCCCCGTCACCGCCCTCGAGGTGGCGGTCATGGGGCGGCTCAAGCCGGGACTTTTCCCCTTCTACAGCCGCCGGGACAAGGAGACGGCCATGGACGCGCTGGCGGAGCTGGGCATTTCCGATCTGGCCGGACGGAGTTTCGCGGATCTCTCGGGGGGCCAGCGGCAGCGGGTCCTGATCGCCCGGGCGCTGGCCTGCCGCCCCGGGCTCCTGCTGCTGGACGAACCCACGGCCAACATCGATCCCGGCGCGGAGGAGCAGTTCTACGCCACCCTCGCGCAGCTGCGGCAGCGCATGACGGTGCTGACCGTCTCCCACGACCTCGGCTTCGTCAACCGGGAAACCGACGTCATCATCTGCGTCAACCGCAAGGTGAGCATCCACCGGGCGGAGAACTTCACGGCGGAGGCCGCCGACGCCGTCTACCATCACAAAATGAACCTCATCCACCACGACCACGCCTGTTTCTGCCACTGCGGAGGAGGTCACGATGAGTGAGATGATCCGCGAACTTTTCTCGCCGGAGCTGGCCTTTCTGCGCTGTGCGCTCCTGGTGGGACTTCTGGCCGCCCCCACGCTGGGGGTCGTGGGCAGTCTCGTGGTGACGCGGCGCATCTCCAGTCTGGCCGGCGCCTGCGCCCATGCGGCGCTGGGCGGCGTGGGGCTGGCGCTCTTCCTCCAGCGGGTCGTCCGGCTCGCGTGGTGCACGCCGACCCTCGGCGCCGTTGCGGGAGCCCTGCTCGCCGCCGTCGTGGTGGGCGTGGTCAGCCTCTCCGCCAAAGAGCGGGAAGACACCGTCATCGCCGTAGTCTGGGCGCTGGGCATGTCCATCGGACTGCTGTTCCTCGAACGGACCCCGGGCTACGTGGACTGGCAGGGATATCTTTTCGGCAACATCCTGCTGCTCTCCGGGAGCGACATCGTCATGACGCTGGTCCTCGACGCGGCGGTGCTGCTGCCGATGATCCTCTTCTACCCGGCGGTGCTGGCCATGTCCTTCGACGCCACGTTCTCGGAACTGCGGGGCGTGCGGACGACCGCGATCTACCTCGTGCTGCTGGGCCTCACGGCCTGTACCATCGTGCTGCTGCTCAACGTGGTGGGGATCATCCTCGTGATCGCGCTGCTGACGCTTCCTGCGGCGACGGCGGGGTGCTTCACGCGGCACCTGTGGAGCATGATGACCCTGGCCGGGATCCTGAGCTGTCTTTTCGTGACCGGCGGTCTGCTGGGCAGTTTTTATTACCGCCTGCCCTCGGGGCCGGCCATCGTGGTTCTGGCCGGAGTGGTCTATCTGGCGGCGCTGGGATATTCAAAATGGAGGGGAAAACGCTGATGAAACGCTGCTGTTCATTCGCGGCCTGTCTCGGGGCCGCGTTCGCGATGATATCGTCCGGCTGCGGCGACGGGACGCCGGAACAGGCCATGACCCGGGCCGCGGCCTTCGCCGAGAGGGGCCAGTGGAAAGAGGCGTCGCAGATCGCCGAGCGGACCGCCCGGAAACATCCGGAGCTGGTGGCCGCCCACGTGCTGCGGGCCATGACCGCCGAGCGCTGCGGCGACCGCGGCGCGGCCCTCGACGCCGCCCGGCGGGCCGTGGAACTGGATCCGGAGAGCTTCGAAGCCCGGTACACGCTGGGACGGCTCTACGCCGCCGACACCGCCCGGGCCAGCGAGGCCGAACAGGTCCTGCTCAAGGCCTGGAAGATCCGGCGGGACGATCTGCGCGTGAAGATCCTGCTCTGCAACGTGGCCATGGCCATGAACTCCCCCCGGGCGCTGGGGTATCTGCGCATGATCTCGGGCGTCCCCGAGGTCAAAGACTCGGCCGCGCTCAAAAACCAGTTCGCCGTGAGTTTCGTCCGCAAGGGCGACATGACTTCCGCGCAGCGGTATTTCGCCGCCGCTTTCCGGGTGGGAAAGAACGATCCGGAGATCGTCCTCAACGTCGCCCGCTTCTACGACGGCTGTCTCCGGAACAGTCAGGTGGCCTCCCGGCTCTACCGGGAGTACCTGCGCGTGGCCGGGAACGACGCCGCAGGACGGGTGGAGGCCGCCGCACGGCTCTCACGTCTCGACGGCGGGAAGTGACTCTCAGGGGGCAGCTCCATGGGATCCGTCATTCCGCCCGAAGTGATCGAAGAGATCAAATCCCGCAGCGACATCGTCGAAGTGATCGGTTCCTTCGTCCAGCTCAAGCGCGCCGGGAACGCGAGTTTCAAGGGCCTGTGCCCCTTCCATCAGGAAAAGACGCCGTCGTTCCACGTGGACGGCTCCCGGCAGATGTTCCACTGCTTCGGCTGCGGCAAGGGCGGGGACGTGGTGCGCTTCGTCATGGACAAGGAGAACCTCTCCTTCGTGGACGCCGTCCACATGCTCGCCTCGCGGGCGGGGGTCGTCATTCCGGAATACGCCGGCGCTTCCTCGCCGGAGGAGGCCCGGCAGAGGGGCAGCCAGCGGGAGCGGCTCCTCGCCCTGAACGAAGCCATGGCGGCCTTTTTCGCGGAGAATCTCCGGCGTGATCCCCAGGGGCCCGCGGCGGTCTATCTGCGGGGCCGGGGCCTCTCGCCCGAGGACGCCCGCCGTTTCAGGATCGGCGCGGCCCCCGACGGCTGGACCGCCGGGCTCGAATTCGCCCGGAGCCGGGGATTCACCGACAAGGAGATGCTCGCCGCCGGACTGGCCCGGCAGAAGGAGGGCTCCGCCCGCTGTTACGACCAGTTCCGCGGACGGCTCACCTTCGCCATCGCCAACGAGCACGGCCGCGTCTGCGGCTTCAGCGCCCGGAGCCTCGAAGCCAAGCCCGCCGACGGCGGCAAGTACATCAACACGCCGGAGACGCCGGTCTTCCACAAAGGCCATCTCCTCTACGGACTGGCCGCCGCGCGCAAAGCCATCGCCGAAAGCGGTCACGCCATCCTCTGCGAGGGCCAGATGGACACCATCGCCTTCCACCGGGCGGGAGTGGACTGCGCGGTGGCGCCTCTGGGGACCGCCTTCACCCCGGATCAGGCGAAGATCCTCAAGCGTTACACCTCGCGCCTTCTCCTCGCCTTCGATTCGGACGGGGCCGGGCAGAAAGCCGTGGAGCGGGCGGCGGAGATCCTTCTGCCGCTCTCCATGGACGTCCGGGTCATCAGCATCCCCGGCGGCAAGGATCCCGACGAACTGTTTTCCACGGGCGGAGCGGAGGCGGTGCGCGGTCTGGTCGGGACGGCCCGGCCCCTGATGTCCGTGCTGGCGTCGCGCCTGCCGGGGAAATTCGATCTCGCCACCCCCGTGGGCCGCGGAGAAGCCGCCGCGTGGATGGCCGGATTCCTCAAACACGTGGAGAACCGCGTGGAGCTGGAGGGCTACGCGACGGAGGCGGCAGAAGCGCTTTCGGTGAGCGTCGAAGCGATCTACGCCGAACTGGCGGGGGCCAGAAGACTGGAGCGGAGAAGAGAGGGCTTCACGCAGGAGACGCGGAAAACGCCGGCTCCGGCCGTCCGGGCGGAGGACCGCTTCGTCTATCCGGCGGCGCTGCTCTCGCTCCTGGAGCTCGCGGTCAACTCCGACGACGCGGCCCGGCGGATCGCCGAGCTGGTCGAACCGGAGGAACTGACTTCGCAGGATCCCGTGACCCGGGCGCTGAACACGATCCTCGGCGCCGCGGTCAACGGCGAATTCGAGCAGGGGATCGGCGAGGTCCGGGACGCCCTGACCGACCGCCCCGTGCCGGAGATCAGCCGGATCCTGATCGAACACACCGCCTGTCCGGACACCGAACGGGCCGTTTCCGAAAGCGTGGCCGAGTTCCGGAGGATCCGCCGCCGGGACAGGAAGAAAGAGCTGATGGAAAAGCTGAGGCACGCCTCTTCCGGAGAGGACAAGATGAAACTGCTCGCGGAGATCGCGGGCCTTTCCTGAACGTACGGAGATCTTTCATGAAAAAAACGGCACTGTTTCTGACCGGCCTCGCGGGCGCGGCGTTCCTGCTGTGCGCGGGGTGCGTCGTCCACGAAGAGACCGTGGCGGGCAAGAGGGCCCTGGGCGAAAGGGCGAAGGACAAATACGCGCCCCTCAAGGGCTACCGTCTCAAACTCGAGATGGTCGGCAGCGGCCGTCTCTACGCGGGCGACGGCGGCGTCGTCACTTTTTCGCTGGAAAACTGCGGAAACAAAAGGATCGATATCGAGGAGTGGTTCTCCAACGAACCGGACAACATCGTCATCAGCTGTCAGAATTATCTGCCCGGCATGACGCAGAGCGATCCCGAAGGCTGGGTGAGACTCGAGACGCCGCCCCGGCAGCCGGCGTGGCGTTTCCCGCTGCAGCTGGCCCCCGGGAACAAGGTGCAGATCAGCAAGGCGCTGCCTTTCGTGGACAATCTCGTCATCACGCCCGGCAGCGAACGGAGATTTTTCATCAAGGCGGAACTTGCTCTCAAATCGGTCACGGCCGCGAGCCGGGTCGCCGTCATCACCGTGCGCAATCCGGCGGACAGGAACAGAAAAAGACCTCCGGCGGAGAAAAGCCGCCATTTCGGACGTTGACCGGAGGCCGCCGAGAGAGTATATTAATTCACGGGATCACACACGGGGGACGGCAAATTGAGGAAACTTCTGAGCAGAGGGATGCGCCTGAACAGGGACCTGCGGTCCATCCGCAGGTTCTGGACGATCGTCGAGACCGTCGGCGCCTGCGGTTTCCGGGAACTGGCCGACACCTATTTCCCGGAGGGGGCGAAAGGCATTTTCCGCCGCCGGGAACAGGACCGGCCGGATCTGCGGGAACTGGACCGCCCGGCGAAGCTGCGCCGTCTTCTTGAGGAACTGGGCCCGACCTTCGTCAAATTCGGACAGATCCTTTCGACCCGTCCGGACCTCATCGGTCCCGTCTACGCCGGAGAACTGCGGCATCTGACCGAACACGTGCCGCCCTTCCCCTTCGCCGAAGTCAAGGCGATCATCGAAAGGGAGACGGGGAAGACGGCCGACGAGATATTTTCCAGCCTGGAGGAAAAACCTCTGGCCGCCGCCAGCATCGGGCAGGTGCACGCGGGGATCCTCCGGAGCGACGGATCCCGGGTCGTGGTGAAGGTCCGCCGCCCCGGCATCTCCGAAGTCATCGAACAGGACCTGGAGATCATGCGCTTCATCGCCGTGCGCATCGAGGAGTCCGGCGGCTCGCTGGCCCGGTTCCGGCCGGTCCGGATCGTCGAGGAGTTCTCCCACTCCCTCAACCGGGAGCTGGACTACATGATCGAGGCCGCCAATCTGAACCGCTTCGCCGCCGACAGCCGGGACGACGCGAACATCAAAGTCCCCCGGGTGCATTTCGAATACACCACGACCCGGGTGATGGTCATGGAGTTCATCGAGGGCGATTCGGCGGCGAAAGTGCAGAGCTCTCCCGAACTGAGAAAGAAATACGATCTGGAAAAGATCGCGGAACACGGCGTCAACTCCCTGCTGCACCAGATCTTCGCGGCGGGCTTCTTCCACGCGGACCCGCATCCGGGGAACATCATCCTGCTGCCCGACGGGCGGCTGTGTTTCATCGACTTCGGCATGATGGGCCGCATCAACGCCGACGAACGGCGGATCTTTCTGCGGGCCCTCTCGTACATGATGGAGAACGATATCCCGCGCATGGTGGATTTTGCCCTCAAAATGACGCTGAACGGCCGCCCCTCGGGCAGCCGCGCCGCGCTGGAGCGCGATGCCGCCGACCTGGTGGACGCCAATCTCAATCTACCCCTGGAGAAACTCAGTCTGGCGAATATCCTCACCGATCTCATGAAGATGCTGGACGAGCACGATCTGGCCCTGCGGCCCGATCTTTACATGATGTTCAAATCGCTCATCACCATCGAGCAGCTGGGGAAGGACTTCTCACCCGGTCTCAGGATCGTGGATATGGTCAAACCCTTCCTCGCCAAAATGAAACTGGAGGAGATCAATCCCCGGCGGGTCCTCCGCCGGTTCGCCAGCGACCTCGGGGAAAACATCGGTTTCGCCCAGGAACTGCCCGCGTCGCTGTACGCCATCGTGAGGAAACTGGAGGCCGGAGAGATCTCCTGGAAAGTCGAACACCGCGGGCTCAACGAGATCGAGGAGACGCTGTACGTGACGGGGGAACGTCTCTCCCGTTCCCTGCTTCTGGCGGCGCTTTTCCTCGGATCGGCGCTGATCATCGTGGCGAAGATCCCCCCGCTGTGGAACGGCGTCCCCCTGCCGGGCATCGCGGGGTTCCTCGTCTCCGGCGTGCTGAGCGTGCACATTCTGTGGAGCGACCACAGACAGCGGATGAAATTCCTGCGGGACAGAGAGAAACGCAAACTGGAAGAGGATCTCCGGCGCAGAGATCGTTGAGGCGGCGAAAATGACATCTCCACAGCAGACATCTCCGAAGAACAAACAAACCGGACAGGGCCGGAAAAAACTGCTCGGCGCCGGGCTTGCGGTCCTCTCCATCACCCTTCTGCTGGGGGCGGCCGCGGCGGGGATCTACGGTGCGAGAAAGGCGCTTTTCGTCGCCAACCCGCGGCTGGTGCTCCGGGAGATCCGCGTGAGCGGCGCGGGCTACTGGAAGGAGCATCCCGACGCGCTGGCAGACGCCGCGGGCCTGCGGATCGGGACGGGGCTCTTCTCCCTGGATCTGCGCAAGATCCGCCGCAGGATCCTCGACGTGCCGAACGTCGACAGCTGCTCCGTGGTGCGCGTGCTCCCCGATCTGCTGGTCATCAAGGTGACGGAGCGGGTGCCCCGGGCGGTGCTGGGCCGGGCCGGTTCCCCGTGGGTCGTCGACGGCGAGTCCGTGGTGATGTCCCGCGCACAGGTCATGGACACCTACCGCCGGCTGCCCGTCATCACGGGCGTGCCGACGGCGAACGTCAAAGCCGGCACGGCGATGAAGGAGCTCAAAAGCGCCATGGAGCTGGTGATGATGACCGTCCGCAGCTTCCCGGACATCACCGTCTATCAGATATCCCTCGCCGATCCCAGAAAACTGGACGTGCTGCTGCGCTACCGGCGCTTCCCCGTGTGCCGGGTGGCGATCCCGGTCAAGAACCGGGGCATGTCCTTCATGCTCCTCACGCTGCAGAGCGCCATCATCAACGCGCGCCGGACGGGGGAAACGAGAAACCATTACGACCTGTCCTACGACGGCCGGGTCGTGATCCATTAAAAAAACACATACGGAGAAACGGATCTTATGAAAGTTCTGATCGTCGGTTCCGGCGGACGCGAGCACGCCCTGGCCTGGGCGCTGAAATCCAGTCCGCAAGTGGAGAAACTGTACTGCGCACCGGGCAACGCCGGCATCGCCAAAACCGCCGAGTGCGTCCCCATCAAAGCGGAGGAACTGGAAAAACTGGCCGATTTCGCCGCCGAAAAGAAGATCGACCTCACGGTGGTCGGTCCCGAGGCCCCCCTGTGCGCCGGGATCGCCGACGTGTTTCTCGCCCGGGGGCTCCGCGTGTTCGGACCGGACAAGCGGGCCGCCATGCTGGAGGGCAGCAAGGACTTCGCCAAGGCGTTCATGCTCAAGTACGGGATCCCCACGGCCCGGGGGAAGGCATGTACCGACGCCGCTTCCGCCCGCGCGTACATCCGCGGTGAATTTTCTTCGGGCGCCCGGGGCATCGTGGTCAAGGCCGACGGCCTGGCCGCGGGCAAAGGCGTCCTCGTGGCCCGGAGCGAGGAAGAAGCCCTCGCCTTCTCGGACCAGTGCTTCGAGGGGGAATTCGGTTCCGCCGGATCCAAGGTGGTCATCGAGGAGATGCTCTCCGGCGAGGAGGCCAGCCTCTTCGCCCTCTGCGACGGGAAAACCATCACGGCCCTCGCCCCCGCCCAGGACCACAAGCGCATCTTCGACAACGACGAGGGACCCAACACGGGAGGCATGGGGGCCTACTCCCCCGCGCCCGTGGTCAACGACGTCGTGGCCCGGCGCATCGACGAAAAAATCCTCGAACCCTTCCTCCGGGGCGTCCAGCAGGAGAAACTGCGTTTCCGCGGCGTCATTTTCGTGGGGCTCATGGTCGAAAACGACGAGCCGAAAGTTTTGGAGTTCAACGTCCGCTTCGGCGACCCCGAGACCCAGCCGGTGATGCGCCGCTTCGAGGGGGATCTGGCCGACGTGCTGTTCAAAACCGCGACGGGCGATCTGGAACACGCCTCCATCGGCTGGAAGAAGACCCCCGCCGTGTCGGTGGTCATCGCTTCCGGCGGTTATCCGGGCAAGTATGAAAAGGGCAAGCCGATCTCCGGTCTGGAGGCGGCCGAAGCCGCCGGGACGGTGGTCTTCCACGCCGGGACCGCCGAAAAGGACGGCAAAATCGTCACCGCGGGGGGGCGGGTCCTCGGCGTCTCCGCCACGGGGGAGACGATCGCCGACGCCATCGCCAACGCCTACCGGGGCGTGGAAAAGATCTCCTTCGACGGGGCTTTTTTCAGGAAGGACATCGGAGCCAAGGCTCTGAAGAAAAGATAAGAGGCTTTTTTTCAATGGAAAACGAAAAACTCAAGGTCGGCGTCATCGGCGTCGGCGTTCTCGGACGCCACCACGCCCGGCTGTACGCCCAGAGTCCCAACGCCGAAGTCGTGGGGATCTTCGACGTGCAGAAGGCCGCCGCGGAAAGCGTGGGGGCGGAGTTCGGTCTCAAGGTCTGGGAAGACTGGAGGGAGCTGGCGGAGAAATGCGACGCCCTGAGCGTGGCCGTCCCCGCCAACTACCACGCGCAGGCCACGCTGCCCCTGCTGGAAATGGGCAAGCACGTTCTGGTGGAAAAACCCATCGCCGCCTCCGTGCCGGAGGCCGAAAAAATGGTCGAGACCGCGAAAAAGCACAGTGTGGTCTTCGGCGTGGGCCACGTGGAGCGTTTCAATCCGGCCATGGATTTTCTCGAAAAATACCACGCGGCGACCCGGTTCATCGAGGCGCACCGGCTGGCCAAGTATCCGCCGCCGCGCCCGGGAATGCCCCGGCGCGGGACCGAGGTGAGCGTCGTCCTGGATCTGATGATCCACGACATCGACCTGGTCCTGACCATGGTCAAGGCCGACGTGGAGCGCATCGACGTGGTGGGGATCCCCGTGCTCAGCGGCACGGAGGACATCGTCAACGCCCGGATCAAATTCGTCAACGGCAGCTGCGCCAGTCTGACCGCCAGCCGGGTGAGTCAGGATCCCCTGCGCCGGTTCCGGGTGTTCCAGGACGACTGCTACATCTCCATGGACTACGGCAAACATTTCGGCATGGTCCTCAAGCGCAACCGGCTGGGACTGGCCCGCAAGGATGTGGATCTGGACGACAAGAACGCCCTCGCCGCCGAGCTGGAGGACTTTCTCGCGGCGGTGCGGAAGACCCGCGAGACCGGCGTCGTCCAGCAGCCCAAGGTGACGGGCGAACAGGGGCTCCGCGCCCTGCGCATGGCCGTGGCCATCGAACGTGAGGCCCGGCGCTACAACGAACAGTACGGGTTCAAATTCGCCCCGTGCACGCCCAACGAACTTGAGCAGCCATGATCTCGAAAAGTGCCGGCGGATGCAAGATCAACTGGTTCCTCAAGGTCACCGGGAAACGCCCCGACGGCTATCACACGCTGGTGACGCTGTTCCAGTATCTCGATTTCCCCTCGGACGAGATCGCGCTGGACTTCTCGGCCCCGCCGGGGATCCGGGTGCACTGCGACCGGGAGGATCTGCCGCAGGATCTCGACAACCTCGCCGGCCGCGCGGCGCTGGCCTACGCCCGCGCCGCCGGAGTGGAGGCATCTTGGCATATTTCGATCCGCAAACAGGTCCCCGCGGCGGCGGGACTGGGCGGCGGCAGCGCCGACGCGGGCACCGTCCTGCGCCTGCTCAACGGTCACTACGGCCGTCTTGAGCCCGACGCGCTGACCGCCCTCGCCGCAGGCCTGGGGGCGGACGTGCCCTTTTTCCTCGCGCCCGGACTGGTCCGGGCGGAGGGCATCGGCGACAAACTGACCTTTCTGCCCCCGCCGGAACGCCTGCCGGAGATCCTCATCGTCTTCCCGGGATTCCCGGCGAGCGCGAAATGGGCCTACGGCCGCCTGGCCCCGGAGCGGATCGCCCCCGCCGCCCCCGATGTCCCGGAGCGGCTGGCCCGGGCGCTGGCCGCGGGAGATGTCGCGGCCGTCGGGGAACTGATGCACAACGATCTGGAATACGCCCTGTTCGAAAAGTTCCCGCTGCTGGAGATCCTCCGTGAGGAACTGCTCCGGCTCGGGCGGTGCGGGTGATGGTGTCCGGCTCGGGCTCCTCGCTTTTCGCGCTGTTCCGGGAGCGCGGGGAAAAGCGCCGGGCGGCGGAGGCGATGCGGGAGTTGTTCCGCGAGGACCCGGAGGCGGGGGTTTTCGAGACGGGGGGAGAGGCGTCATGAAAAGAAGCGCGTTCTTTCTCGACAGGGACGGGGTGGTCATCCGTCAGGTGAGCTATCTCCACACGCCGGAACAGGTGGAGCTTGAAACCGGCGTCCCCGAGGCCCTGCGGCGCATCCACGATTCCGGCGCTCTGGCCGTGGTCGTCACCAATCAGTCCGGCGTGGCCCGGGGCATGTTCACCCGGGAGGATGTGGAAAAAGTCCACGCGAGGATCCAGGAACTTCTGGCGCCGCACGGAGAGAGGATCGACGGCTTCTTCACCTGTTTCCACCATCCGGACTTCACGGGACCCTGCGCCTGCCGCAAGCCCGCGCCCGGGTTGTTCCTGGAGGCCGCGGAGACCCTCGGTATCGACATACCCTCCTCCTTCATGGCGGGGGACAAGTTTTCGGATCTGGAGTCGGGACGCAACGCGGGGGTGCGGCAGTCGTTTCTCGTTCTGACGGGCTACGGGCCCAAATACGCCGACCGGGCCCGGGAAGAGGGTTTCGCCGTCGTGCAGACCCTGTCCGACGCCGTCCGCACCTGTTTCGGGGAGGAGCGATGAGAAGCCAGATCAGAACGATCGTCCTCTTCGGCGCCTTCGCCGCGGGCTTTCTCTGCCCGCAGGCGGCGTGCCTCAAATTCCTCATCCGGTACATGATCGCACTGATGATGTTCTTTTCTCTTCTCAAACTGCGTCCCGTGCGCCGTCCCCTGCGCCGGGAACACGGGGTGATCTTCGCCGTGAATCTTCTGCTGGGCCTCGGCGGCTGGGCCGTTTTCGCCCTGCCGGGGAACCGGGTACTGGCGGAGACGGCCTTCTTCACGGGCATCTCCCCCACCGCCACCGCGGCGGGGATCGTCACGGCGCTCCTCGGCGGGAGACAGGAGTTCGTGATCTCCAGCTTCATCCTGACCAATCTGGGCATGGCGGTGCTGCTGCCGGGACTGATCCCCCTCGTGACGGGGCTGGAGAGTTCCGGCATCTTCCTCCACGTGGCGGGGGATCTGGCCTTCGTGCTGGGTCTGCCCTTTCTGGCCGCGGCCCTGTGCCGGAAGTATCTGCCGCAAAAGGCGCGGTTTTTCACCTGGTCCGGAGACATCTCCTTCTATCTCTGGGGGGTGACGATCTTCCTCATCATCGCCAACGCCTCGGATTTTCTCCGCTCCCGGGCGGAGGGTTTCAAAGAAGCCGCCGCCGCGGCGCTGATCTCCCTTGCGCTGTGCTTCCTCGGATTCACCCTCGGCCGCTGCATCGGCGGCAGAAGACGGCCTCTGGAGTGTGCTCAATCTCTGGGGCAGAAAAACACCACGCTCACGCTGTTCCTGGCCGTCGTCTACGCAACTCCCGCGGCGGCGCTGGGTCCCGCGTTTTACGTGGTATGGCACAACTCGTGGAACGCGCTCCAGCTCTGGAAACGCACGCGGCGTCTGGAACGGCGGAGCGCCGGGAGGAAAGATCATGCTTGAGGTCCTGCACGCCGTCCTGCTGAATTTTCTGGAGATGACCTTCATCTTCATCGCGCTGCTGGTCTGTTTCCAGCAGCGCCGGGCCATCGGGCAGAGCCCCTTTTACATGGCGGCGGGCTTCCTGCTGATCCTGACCTATCTGCTGGACGCCGCCGAGATCAAGGGGAACATCTTCGGCGGCATGAATTTCCGGATCGGCGACACGGTGTGCTACCTGCCGGTGCTGGGTGCCTATCTCGTCGCCTACATCACCCTCGGGACGCTGGCGGCGCAGCACATCATCATCGGCGTCACGATCCTCTTCGGCTTCTACATTTATCTCGGGGAGATCACCAGTCTCCAGTGCAACTGGCTGGGATTTTCCATCTCCAGCGGCCTCTCGGGGGCGACCATCGACATGCTTCTCAACTCCGCCCGGAGAGAGGTGAACATGGTCACGCTGCTCCATCTGGCGGATCTCTTCATCGCGCCCATCATGTACACGAAACTGCGCAACTGGAAATGGCCGCGGTTCTTCGCCGTTTCGGGGGCGCTGTTCACGGCGCAGGCCGCCTGCGTCATGCCGCTGGTGATCCTGCGTCTGGGCACGGGCTTCCCCTTCGCCATCATCACGGGGGACCAGATCGCCCGGGCGGTGGTCAACCTGTGGCTGAGTCTGCTGATCTCGGTCTACGTCTCCAAGATGGAGACCGAGGAAGTCACCCGCAAAACCAGTCCGCTGGACATCGTCTTCGCCTTCTTCGGCAGTTACGGAAGATCCAAGAAGCTGGAGGAAAATCTCCGGGAGTGGGAAAACCGCTACCAGAAGGTGCTGGCCAACGTCACGGAGCTCATCGTCATCCTCGACCGGGAGGGACGGATCCGCGACCTCAACCACGCCGCCGAGGACAAGCTCGGCCGTCCGGGGGACAAGCTCATCGGGTTCAGGCTCTTTTCCCGGTTCCGCATCACCGATCCGGAGGACTGGGATCCCGAAAAACTGCCGGACCGTCCCCTGCGCTTCAAATGCGAACTGGATCCCGGTTCCGACAACGTGCGGCAGCTGGACAACTCCCTCACGCCCATCAAGGTGAGCGAGAACGACCTTCTGGTGCTGGTGGGGCGCGACATCACCGACGAACTCAAGTCCGCGGCGGAGAAACAAGCCCTCACGGAGCAGCTTTTCCACGCCCAGCGCCTGGAGTCATTGGGGGTGCTGGCGGGAGGCGTGGCCCACGACTTCAACAACTGCATCCACTCCATCCTCGGCCACGTGGACATGGGGATGATGACCCACGCCGACGACCCCGAACTCTGCAGCCGTCTGGACCGCATCGGCAAGATCGCGGAACAGGCCGGACACCTCACCAGCCAGCTCCTGGGCTTCGCCCGGAAGGGGAAGTACCGGATCTCCGATGTGGACGTGAGCAAGCTCGTCGAGGACAGTCAGACCCTGCTGGGCCCCCACGCGGCCAACCGGGTCGCGCTGCACAAGGAGATCGCCGAGGGCTCGTGGCACATCCAGGCCGACGCCGTCCAGCTGCGGCAGGTGCTGATCAATCTGCTCATCAACGCGGTGGACGCGACGGCCGAAAAGGAGTCCGGCGAGATCCGCATCCGGGTCGGCGCGGCGAAGGACTCCGGCTTCCCCTTCGCCCCCCCCGCGGACATCGGTCCGGCGGAGATCGGCGATTATCTTTTCATCCAGATCTCGGACAACGGCTGCGGCATGAGCGACGAGGTGAAGGCCAAGGCTTTCGAGCCCTTCTTCACCACCAAGCCCGTGGGCGTGGGGACCGGCATGGGGCTCTCGATGGTCTACGGCACGATCAGCCACCATCAGGGCTGGATCCATCTGGAATCCGCCCCGGGGAAAGGCACGACCTTCTGTCTGTATCTGCCCGCGTACGCGCCGCAGGGGACTCAGACGTCCAGATAGGCGAGGAGTTTTTCGTGGAGCGCGGGGGGCGCGCAGAGGAAACCCTTTGCGGGGAAAGCATCCCCGTTGTGGTGATCGGTGACAACGGCGCCGGCCTCGCGGGCGATGACGACCCCGGCGGCGATGTCGTACTCCTGAAGCGCGAACTCCCAGAAGCCGTCCAGCCGTCCCGAGGCCACGAAGCACAGGTCGCAGGCGGCGGAACCGGTGCGCAGGACCCCCCGCAGCTGCGGCGCGATCCGGCTGAAGTAGGGGAGATTGTTCCGTTCCAGTCCGGCCCGCAGGCAGGCGAAGCCGGTGGCACAGAGGGCGTGGTCCAGCTCGGTGCAGTCCGACACATGGATGGGACGGCCGTTTTCGAAGGCTCCCTTGCCCTGCTCGGCGCAGAAGGAGAGTCCCAGCGCGGGCAGATTGACGCATCCCGCCACGGGGACGCCCTTTTTCTCCAGTCCGATGGAGACGGCGAAGATCGGGATGTTCTTGACGAAGTTCTGGGTCCCGTCGATGGGGTCGATGACCCAGCAGAAGTCGGAAGCGCTGCCGCTCCGTCCGGTCTCCTCGCCGAAGATGCCGTGATCCGGAAAACGTTTCCGGATGGCCTCGACGATCAGTTTTTCAACGGCCTTGTCGGCGACGGAAACCAGGTCGCGCACGGAGTTTTTGAGCACGACCTCCCCCGGTTTGAGATTGCCGAAGTGCCGCATGGCCTCTTCTCCCGCGGTCCGGGCAAGATCGGTGATGAAGTCGATCATTGGCTAGTCCTCCTGAAAAAAACGGGACGGCACGCGCCGTCCGGAAGTTCCGGAAAATAATATACACCTGAGGGGGCGGGATTTCAACGGCTCCCGGAGACCCGGGCGAGCAAGTCGAAATACTCCTTTTCGAGGATGTCGGCCATCTTCCGCCAGTCGAAGCGCTCGAGGACGAGTTTCTGGCCCGCCTTGCCCATTTCGACCCGGCGGACGGGATCGGCGAGGAGACGCCGGGTGACCTCGACGACCTCCCCGGTCTTCTCCGGCGTCACGGTGAAGCCGGTCTCGCCGTCGATGACGACCTCGGGGGTGCCGTCGAGGCGGAAGCCCACCGCGGGGATCCCCGAGGCCAGCGCCTGGACCACGGAGCGGGGCAGGCCCTCCCGCAGAGAGAGATGCCACAGAATATCCGCCTGCGCGATGTAGCGGCAGACCTCGTGGGGCGGCACGAGACCGGCGAAATGGAAACGCCCGTCCACCCCGTTCTTTTTCAGTCCGGCCAGAAGATCGTCGTGCATGGGCCCATCGCCCACGATGAGGAAATGCAGTTTCGGATATTCCGGGATCAGTTTCTCCGCGGCGGGGATGACGAATTCATACCCCTTGAGGGGAAACAGCCGGGCAACGGTGACGACCACGGAAGCGTCCTCCGGGATCCCCAGCTTCTCCCGCAGAGGGACCTCCCGGCGGGCCGAGGCGAAGGCCGTCGTATCCATGCCGCTGTAGACCACCTGATACTTGTCCAGCGGAGCCACGCCCGCGGCAACGCACTGGTCGATCATGGCCCGGGCCACGGCGTAGATTTTGTCGCACCGCTTGGCCGCGAAGCGCTCGAGGAAGATGTAAAGTTTGTTGCGCCAGGGTTTCTCGTAAGGGTGAAAGGCCTGCCCGTGGACCGTATGAACCACCACGGGGACCTTCGCCGCCCGGGCGGCCAGACGCCCGATGATGCCGGCCTTGGAGCTGTGGGTGTGGACCACGTCGAACTTTTCCTCCCGGAAAAAACGGCGCAGCTTGAAGAAGGCAGCGATATCCCTGACGGGGGAGAGCTCCCGGACAAGATCGGGAAATGTCTCGATGCGGAAGGGGGGCAGCTCCACGTTTTTGAGCAGTTCCCCCTCCCGGCCGGGAGAGAATCCCGTGACGAGGACGCATTCGTGGCCCTTTTCCACATGCCCCTTGATGGTGAGAAGCGTGTTCTCCTGCGCGCCGCCGACGATCATCCGGGTGATGACGTGGCATATTTTGAGCTTTTTTCCTTCAGAATCCATAGACGACCGTCTCCTGTTCACTGCCCCACAAGATCCGCCGGACGGGACCGCCGTTGACCGACAGCAGCCGCCCGCCGGGCGTGTCTTTCCACTCCATACAGAATCTTAACTTAGAGCCGGGATCGAAATATTCAAGGCGTCCGCGGTTTTTTTCCGCGAAAATTTTGATGAATTCCTCTTCCCGTCCCCCGGAAGCGGGATCCCGGGCGCCGGCAAGAAGAAGTTTTTCGGCCAGCGCCCGGCAGTTTCCCTCCGGCAAACGGATCCGCCGGGGACGTGCCGAGCGCAGCAGCGCGGAAACACCCGCGGCCTCATTCGGCGAGCGCGAAGAAAAGAGCAGGGCCTCCGGGTCATGCGTTCCCCGGGAAGCGAGGAAGTCCGCCGCCGCGGCCGCCATGTCGGGACTGCCCGCGTTGACGATGAACCCCAGCCCCTCGGCCGGCTCGGAAACGGCGATGACGGGATGGACCCCCGGCGCACCGGAGATGAAGACCGCCGCGGGAGAAGCGAAAACGGGCCGGACGCACCACAGGGAGAACAGACAGACCGCCGTCGCCGCGGCGGCAGCGCGCAATTTTTTACCGAACGGCGACAGAGCCGCAGCGAGGGCGGCGCAGAAGAGCAGGGCTTCGGCGTCGCTCCCGACGATCAGCCGCACCGGAGTCATGAGGCGGCCGCCCTCGGCGCACAGGCGGTCCAGGCTCAGCAGGGCCTCGCCGAAGATCGGTCCGGGCAGCAGGGGCCCCAGCAGAAGTTTGAGGCCGCCCAGAAGAAACAGCACCGGGATCAGGACCAGCAGAAGGAGATTCATGAAGACCGCGCCGGGCAAGATCAGATTCCTGTGGGCGGCCGAGATGCCGATCCCGGCGGCGAAGGCGGCGCAGCATCCCGCCGCCGCGAGAAAAACACGCCAGTTTCTTTCGCGGGAGCGTCTCAGGCGCAGCGCCTCGCGGCTCAGGGGAAGACACGCGATGCAGGCAAGATCGAGCCGCCGGATCTCGCCGCACCGGCACCCGGCGAGGATCAGAACGGCCGTGATGAAAAAGGAGTACTGCGTCCCCGTGTCGCGGACCAGTCCGGGATCGTGCAAAAACATCAGCGCGGCGGCCAGCGCCAGAAGCTCCAGACTGCTCTTGCCCGCAAGAAAGATCCGGCCCGCACACCACAGCAGGATGACGATCAGCGCCCGGACGACCGGCGGATTCGCCCCCGTGGAAAGGGCGTAGAGCGTCATGACGCAGGCGAGGCAGAGGTACTGGGCTTTGTAGGGCAGGAACCGCAGGAGAAAGAAGATCAGAAAGGCCGCCGCCGCGATGTGCATGCCCGAAATGGAAAAAAGATGCAGCGTCCCGGCGCGGAGATGCACGTGACGCATTTCGCGGCCGAATCCGCCGGAAGCGCCGAAAAACAGCGTCCCTGCCAGGACCCGCGCCCGGTCGGCGGAAACGCCAGAAAGCATCCGCTCCATGAGGAAATCCCGAACGCGGCAGAGAGTCCGGGGCACGCATCCCGCGGGCGAAACGGTGCGGAGTTCCTCCGCCTCCCACGTCCCCGCGATGCCGCGGTTCGAGAGGAATTCGCCGTAACGTCCGGCCAGAGCCGAGGGAGTGAACACGCCGGACCCGGTGAAGAGCTCCCCGTATCCCGGCAGGGGAGAAGCGTCCGAAGGCCGCACGGCGATCCTTGCTCCGTTCCGGGTCCGGGCGGTGAAGCTGCCGGGCGGAGGCAGACCGGGACAGCGGGTGATCCGCGCGTCGGTGCACTCCAGAACGGGTGCGATCCGCGCCCGGCGCTCAGGCAGACCGCGGCGGCGGAGTGATCCCAGATGATCGTGGAGCCGGAGCGATCCCGCGCCCAGCAGGAGCCCCGCCAGCATGACGGCGCCCGTCCGGCGGCCGAAGAGGAACCCCGCCGCCGTGACGCAAAGGGCGGCGACCGACGTCGGCAGGTCCCTGCAGGCGCATCCGGAGATGACGCCCAGGGCGAAGGGGATCTCGGCACGGCAGGGAAAACGCTCGAACACCGGAAGGGGCCCTTTCTATTTCCGGCCGAACCTGCGCTCCAGTTCCCGCTTGGAGAGGGTGATCATGGTCGGGCGGCCGTGGGGGCACAAAGTCCCCTGGCGGCAGCCGCGCAGGGAAGCGAGCAGTTTTTCCATCTCCTCCCGGTCCCGGGGGTCGTGGGCCTTGACCGCCGCCTTGCAGGCGGCCCGGGCGGCGGCGGCCAGATCCGCCGTCCCGTGACGCAGTTCGCTGCATTCGATGAGCTCCTCCAGCATCTCCGGAATGATCTCCTCGGGCGGACGGCAGTCCGAAAATCCCGCGGGGATCGAATCGATCAGCACCGTCCCGCCGCCGGCGGGTTCGAGGTCGAACCCCAGATCGGCAAAGAGCTTTCTGTTCCTGAGCAGATAATCGGCCTGACTGCGGGAGAGCTCCAGCGGCCGGGGGAGCAGCAGTTTCTGGGAGGCGGCGGAGCCCTTCTCCGCCTCGGCAACGATTTTTTCGAAGAGGATCCGTTCGTGGGCGGCGTGCTGGTCCACGAGGATGAGACCGTCCCGCCCGGGACACACGATGTAGGTGCCGTCGTAGACGCCCAGCACGGTCTCCGGCCAGTCGCCGCCGAAGACCGGCGTTTCGGGGATCGCCGCCCGGGGCGCGTAGGGGGCCTGATCCCGCCCCCGGTCGGTGAGGGTCAGCACGTCGGCAGAAGGGGTTTTCGCCTCTTCACCGGCGGGAACGGGGTCTTCTTCAGGCGCCTCCGGTTGGGACGGCGGGGGAAGGGGAAGAGCCGCCTCCTCCTGACGGGCGTGATAGCGGACCATGGCCGCGTCGATGATGTTCGACAGGGGGACCTTTCCCGAGAGCGGCAGGCTGGAGACGTCCGGCTCCGCCGCCGGGAGAGGCGGCTTTTCTCCGGAACCGCGGAGAGCGTTCCCCACCGCGGCGGCCACGGCCCGGGTCACGGCGAACTCCGACCGGAAGCGCACCTCGCGCTTCGCCGGATGGACATTGACGTCCACCTCGCCGGGATCCATCTCGATGAAGATCACCGCGGGGGGAAAGCGGCCCGATTCGGGAGCGAGCGTGCCGAAGCCGTCGCGGATCCCCCGCCAGACCGCGGGGGAATCCACAGCGCGGGCGTTGACGAAGATCCGCTGTTCCTTGCGGGAGGGCCGGGTGAAACCGGGGGACGCGACGAAGCCCGTGATCCGCAGACCGTTTTCCCGGTGGTCCAGCCTGAACAGATTCGCCGAAAAATTCCTGCCGAAAAGCTCCCGGATCCGCACTTCCGGCGTGGAATCCGCGGCGAGGGAAAAGGCGGTGCGGTTGTCGATCTTGAGCTCGAACCCCGTCTCCGGGTGACCGAGAGCCAGCGTGAGGACCGTTTCCTCGATGTGATGCTCCTCCGTGCCCGGGGATTTCAGAAATTTCTTTCTCGCCGGGGTGTTGTAAAAGAGATCCCGGACTTCCACGGCCGTCCCCGCGGGACCGCCCTCGGGGCGGCCCGAAATGCTCCCGTCGTCGCCGCGGACGATGCGTATCCCCGCCGCCGCACCCGGCTCCCGGGTGGTCAGGGAAAAGCGGCTCACCGAGGCGATGGAGGGCAGCGCCTCGCCCCGGAACCCCAGCGTCCGGATATTGTCCAGATCTTCGGCCGTCGTGAGCTTGCTGGTGCCGTGGGGCTGCAGCGAGAGCATGGCGTCCTCGTCGGACATGCCGCAGCCGTCGTCGCGCACGAGGATCAGGCGGGTCCCCGCCCGCTCGACGGCGACGAAAATGCGTTTCGCTCCGGCGTCGAGCGCGTTTTCGGCCAGTTCCTTGACCACCGACGCCGGGCGTTCGATGACCTCGCCCGCCGCGATGCGGTTGGCCAGATCGCTGTCCATGACCCGTATTTTGCCCATGACGATCCCCCCGTTCCCTCACATGCCGTCCGCGCCGGAAGGAGGCCCGTGACTGATGGCCTCCTCCGGGATCCGCCGTTTCTCCGGCGTCCGGAGAAATTTCCCCCAGTAATTGCCGGCCGGTCCGAACCGGCCCGAAAGCGCGCAGGCGCGGCACAGGTTGTACCGGATGTATCTTTCGCCGCCGGAAAGCTGTTCCGCGGCCAGAAGTTCGCCGAGTCCCGACTCCGGGAAGCCTCTGGCGATCAGCACCTCGCCGAGATTGTTCCGCGCCACCGGATCCCGGGGATGCTGGAAAGCCAGCTGCCGGGAGAGCATCTCGGCCTCCTCCAGCGCCCCCCGGAGGAAGAGCACCTTGACCAGCAGCTTCTGCGTGATGGCGTTCCCGGGACGGACCTGGATGATCTTCCGGAGCAGACGCTCCGCCTCACGCAATTTCCCCGCCCGCACGAAGAGCCGCGCCTGATGGTCGAACTGGCGGATGCTCGCCCGCTGGAGAACGTAGACCGTCTGCTCCTGTTCCTGCTCCGGGGGTCGGGTGGTCCCGGGGTAGGAGGAGATGACGGCCACCGTCCCCGCGATGGTGAGGAGCAGCGAACCGACGAGCAGGGAAAAAGGCAGAAGATCCTTCATTGCGGGCTCTCCGGACAGCGGCTGAAGTGTCCCGGCGCGACCTCCCGCAGGCCGGGATCTTTCCGGGCGCACTCGGGACGGGCCGAGGGACAGCGGCCGCAGAAGCGGCAGCCCGGGGGGTAATCCGCGATGGAGGGGACCCGCCCCGGAATGGTCTCGAGCCTTCCCGCCGCTCCGCCCAGCCGGGGCACGGCCCGGAGCAGCGCACGGGTATAGGGGTGCGCCGGAGACGAAAAAAGCGCCTCCGCGGAAGCGGATTCCACGATGTTCCCGGCGTACATCACCAGCACCCGGTCGGCCAGCTGGGAGACGATCCCCAGATTGTGGGTCACCAGCAGCACCGTCATGCCCAGCTCCCGTCTCAAGCGGTCGATCAGGTCGAGTATCTGCGCCTGGACCGTCACGTCCAGCGCGGTGGTGGGTTCGTCCGCGATGAGCAGACGGGGCTCCCCGGCCAGAGCCATGGCGATCATCACCCGCTGCTGCATGCCGCCCGAAAGTTCATGGGGGAAGGCGGCGAGACGCTTCTCCGGCGCGGGGATCCCCACGGCCTCCAGCAGTTCGACGACCCGTTTCCTTCTGTCGCGGACCTCGGGACGGCAGAGCGCCAGCACCTCGGCGATCTGATCGCCGATGCGGATGACCGGGTTCAGCGAGGCCGAGGGCTCCTGAAAGATGTAGGCGATCTCCCTTCCCCGGATCCGGCGCAGCCGGCGCGGCGGCAGGGCAAAGAGATCCTCCGTGGTCCCGTCCCGCAGGGTGAAACCGACCTCGCGGGCCTGCGTGCGGGCCTGGGGCCGGGGCAGAAGTCCGGCCAGCGACAGACAGCTGGCGCTCTTGCCGCACCCGGACTCGCCCACCAGCGCGGTGATCTCCCCCTGCTCCAAGTCGAAGGAAACGCCGCTCACCGCCCGCAGATATCTGCCGCCGGAGAGAAAGTCGATGTCAAGATCCCTCACCCGTAAAATAGCCACTTTCCGATCCTCCGTACCGCCCGGCCCGAAGCCGGCCGGACTGCTTTCGGGAGTAATATAGCACCGGTTGCGGAGCGATTCCACGCAAAAAGGTGCATTTTTGATTAGAAAAATCGAAGTCTTGCAGTATATTATAGGCGTGGACTCGCAGCGTTTTACATTTTAATCTGCTTTCGTAAAAAGCAAAACACGACAGGGAAACAGGATGGAACGTGTCTTCATAAGCGGCCGCGGCATCGTCTCCCCCCTGGGAGAGGGACTGCCCGCCAACGAAAAAGCACTTCGCAGCGGTACCAGCGGCGTCACCGCCGTGGAGGATTTCATCTCGCATCGTCTTGACAGCCAGGTCGGCGGCATGCCGAATCTCACGCCGGAAGTCTCCGAACTGGTCGACCGCAAACGGCTGCGGTTCTGCCCCCCCGTCGCCATGATGTCCATCGCCGCGGTGAGAGAGATGTTCGCCGAGGCGGGGATCCCGCTGGAAGAGGTGAAAAATCACCGCATCGCCATCGTGGGCGGGGTCGCCGGCGGAAATTACCTGGACCTCTACAACTTCAGCGCCATGTATGAGCGGGAGTTCAAAATGCGCGGCATCAACCCCTTCGCCGTGCCCCGGATCATGCCTTCCAGCGCCGTGTCGAACATCTCGCTCTGCTTCGGCATCACCGGGGAGTCCTATGACATCTCCGCCGCCTGTTCCAGCAGCGCCCTGGCCGTCATCGTCGGCTCGCGCCTCATCCGCTCCGGGCTTTACGACATGGTGATCGCCGGCGGCGCCGAGCAGCTGGACTGGGTCCAGGCCCTCGGCTTCTGCGTCTGCCGCGCCCTGTCGAGAAAGTACAACGACTGTCCCGAAAAGGCCAGCCGGCCCTTCGACCGCGGCCGCGACGGCTTCGTCCTCGCCGGCGGCGCCGCTTACGTTCTGCTGGAGTCCGAAAGGAGCCTCAAGCGCCGCGGCGGGCGGCCGATCTCCATGGTCAGCGGCCTGGGCGCCAACAGCAACGGCACCGACATGGTCGTTCCGGACGCCGGGGCCAGCGCTTCCGTGATGCGCGCCGCCGTCGCCGACGCGGGCCTCGTCCCCGACGATATCGGCTACATCAACACCCACGGCACCGGGACCCCCGTTGGCGATCCCGTGGAAATGGCCGCCATCCGCGACGTCTTCGGCTCGAAACCGGCCATCAACAGCACGAAGTCCCAGACCGGGCATATGGTGGGCGCCACCGGCGCCGCCGAGATCATCTTCAGCACCCTCATGCTCGAAAAGGGCTTCCTCTCGCCCTCCGTCAATCTGGACGATCCGGATCCGGAGTTTTCCTGGGCGGATTTCGTCCGCACGTGCCGCACGGGATGCGACATCAAACACGCCCTTTCCAACAGTTTCGCCTTCGGCGGCTCCAACGCCGCCGTGGTCGTGAGCAGGATCTGAACCCCAACAGGAGGAACATAACAGCCGTATGAAAGTCACACCCGAAACCGTCGTCCTGATCAACTGCGGTTGTGAAGGGATCCAGAAGCTGGCCCGGGCCGTCCGCGCCCGCAAGGTCTACACCATGGTGATCCCCTACAGCGCCCCCGCCGAGAGAGTCGGCGCGGAGAAGCCCGCGGGTCTGCTCCTCGTTGCCGACGGCCCCTGCGCCCGGCTCGACGAGGCCCGGCAGAAATTCGCCTCCCTCGGCGTCCCCGTCCTGGAGATCACCGAGCCCGAAAACGCCGTCGAAGCCGCCGTGGATTTCTGCTTCAAAAAGTGCGGCTGCTCAGGCAACTGGGATCTGGATAAATTCATCGACGAAGCCGTTGCCGACATCCGCGCCCAGGTGGGAAATGGGCGTGTTGTCCTCGGCCTCTCCGGCGGCGTGGATTCCAGCGTCGTCGCCGCCCTCATCCACAAGGCCATCGGCGACAGGCTCACCTGCGTCTTCGTCGATCACGGCCTGCTGCGCAAGAACGAAGTCGCCATGGTCAAGGAGGTCTTCGAGCGCAGTTTCGGCATGAATCTCGTGTGCATCGACGCCGCCGACCGCTTCCTCGACAAACTGGTCGGCGTCACCGATCCCGAACGCAAGCGCAAGATCATCGGCAAGGAGTTCATCGACGTCTTCGCCGAAGCCGCCTCAAAAATCAACGCCCCCTTCCTCGGGCAGGGGACCATCTATCCCGACATCCTCGAGAGCATCCCCTTCGACGGCAACCCCGGCGGCGTCATCAAGAGCCACCACAACGTGGGCGGTCTGCCCGAAAATCTCAAATTCAAACTGGTGGAGCCCGTGGAACGTCTCTTCAAGGACGAGGTCCGCGCCGTGGGCCGCAAGCTGGGCCTGCCGCCGGAACTCATCGACCGGCATCCCTTCCCCGGCCCCTCCCTCGGCGTCCGCCACGTGGGCGAGATCCGGCGCGAGACCCTGGCCATCCTGCGGGAGGCCGATGCCATCGTCACCGAGGAGCTCCTCAAGTCCGGCTGGTATCACCGCACCTGGCAGACCTTTGCCATCTTCGTCCCCGTCAAAACCACGGGCATCCGCAACGGTCTGCGCAGTTACGACTACGTCATCGCCATCCGCTCCATCAACAGCGTGGACGCCGTGACCGCTCAGGTCGTCCAGCTGCCCTGGGAACTGCTTTTCAAGATGTCCGACCGCATCATCCATGAGGTCCCCGGCGTCAACCGCGTCGTCTACGACATCACCCAGAAGCCCCCGGGCACCATCGAGTGGGAGTGAGCCGGAAGCCGCAGGGCCTCCGGCCCCCTTTGCAACCCCAACTTTTTTGACAGGATCCCGAATTTTATGGACACCGCACCCAGGGAACGTTTCGGCAAGCTGACGCTTCTTCAGGCGTCCCGCGCGACGAAGTATCCCCAGTCCCCCGGTGAAGCGCACCTGGAGGTCTTCGACAATCTCTATGCCGACCGCGATTACGTGATCGAATTCGACTGTCCCGAATACACCTCCCTCTGCCCCGTCACCGGCCAGCCGGACTTCGGACACATCGTCATCCGGTATATCCCGGACAAACTGTGCATCGAGAGCAAATCTTTGAAACTCTATCTGTACAGTTTCCGCAACGCCAACATCTTCCACGAGGAGGCGGTCAATCATCTGCTCTCCGCAGTGGTCGAGGCCGCCCATCCCCGCAAAGCCGAGGTCACGGGCCGGTTCCGGCCCCGGGGCGGCATCGCCATCAACGTCAAAGCGACGATGGGAGGAAAAATCGAATGAGCGATCTCTTTGAATTCATCGAAAACGGCAGCCCCACCAGCGTCCCGGGCTTCAAGGCGTCCGGCGTCGTCGCGGGCTTCAAACGCAGCGGCGCTCCGGATTTCGCGCTGCTTTTCAGCGAGCGTCCCGCGGCGGCCGCGGGCGTCTTCACCACGTGTCTTTTCGCCGCCGCCCCCGTACGGTACTGCCGGGAACTCCTGAAGAAGGGCAATAATATTCAGGCCGTCGCCATCAACAGCGGCATCGCCAACGCCTGCACCGGCAAACAGGGCCTCGACGCCGTCCGCAAGACCGCGGAACGGACCGCCGCGAAGCTGGGGATCTCCCCCGACAGCGTGGCCGTCGCCTCCACCGGTCGGATCGGCACCCAGATGAACATGGATATCATCTCACGGGGCCTCGATCTGGCCGTGCCCGCCCTCTCCTCCGACGGCGGCAACGACGCCGCCCGGGCCATCATGACCACCGACACCGTTCCCAAGGCCGCCGCCGTCCGCGTGAAGATCGGCGGCGTCCCCGTCACCATCGGCGCCATGACCAAGGGCGCGGGCATGATCAACCCCGGACTGGCCGGACTCCACGCCACCATGCTGTGCTTCATCACCACCGACGCCTGCATCGAGTCTCCGCTCCTCGCCGAAATGCTGGAGAAAAATGCGCAGAACTCCTTCAACCGCATCACCGTCGACGGCGACATGAGCACGAACGACACCGTGCTTCTGCTGGCCAACGGCGTTTCCGGAGCCGTCATCCGCAAAGGCACTCCCGAAGCGGAAGTTTTCGAGAACGCCCTGCTGGCCGTCATGAAGAACCTCGCCCGGCGCATGGTCAAGGACGGCGAAGGCTCCACCAAACTCGTCACCATCGAAGTCGTCAACGCCCGCAGCGCCCGGGACGCGAAACTCGCCGCCGAGTCCGTGGCCAACTCCCTGCTCTGCAAGACCGCCTGGTTCGGCAACGACCCCAACTGGGGCCGCATCGCCGCCGCGCTGGGCTACTCCGGCGCCGCCTTCGACCCCGACAAGTGCGACATCTCCATCGACGGTCTCCCCGTCATGACCCGGGGCGGCGACGCCGGGACCCCCGAATCCGTCGCCGTCGAGCACGTGAAGAAACCCGAATTCACCATCCGCTGCGACTTCCACGACGGAGATTTCGATTACTGGGTCTGGAGCAGCGACGTCTCCTACGACTACGTCAAAATCAACGCCGATTATCACACGTGATACCATGAACAGAAAAATCAAAGCCCTCGTCATCACAGGCTTCGGTCTCAACTGCGAACGCGAGACCGCCGCCGCGTGCGCCCTCGCCGGCGCCGAACCCGAACTCGTCCACCTCAACGATCTGCTCTCGGGAGAGCGGAAGCTGGAGTCCTATCACCTCCTCTGCTTCATCGGCGGATTCTCCTTCGGCGACCACCTCGGCTCCGGGACCGTCTTCGCCAACCGCGTGAAGTTCCATCTGCGGGATCAGCTCCAGCAGTTCGTCGACGACGGCAAACTCGTCATCGGCATCTGCAACGGATTCCAAACCCTGACCCGCCTCGGCATGGTCCCCGCCCTCGACGGTGATTATTTCACCCAGACCGCCGCCCTCGCCCATAACGACAGCGGCGTCTTCCGCGACGACTGGTGCACCCTCAAGGCCGACCCCCAGTCCCCCTGCGTCTTCACCAAGGGAATGGATCTCGTCCGGTTGCCCCTCCGCCACGGCGAAGGCAAGTTCGTCGCCGATGACAACGTCATCGCCGAGATCGAAAAACGCCACCTGGCCGCCGTGAAGTACGTCAACGCCGACGGCTCCCCCGCGACAGCGTTCCCCGCCAACCCCAACGGCTCCATCGACGCCATCGCCGGCATCTGCGACACCACGGGCAGAGTCTTCGGCCTCATGCCCCACCCCGAAGCCTTCCTCTCCCCCTTCAACGCTCCCGACTGGACCGCCCGCAAACAAAACGGTCCCCTCCCCGCCGAAGGCGAAGGCGTCCGCTTCTTCCGCAACGCCGTCCGCTTCTTTGAATAAAGAAGGGGAATGGGAGTCAGGGGGAGGAAAAAACTTCTTTTTTCCGTGAAAAAGAAGTTTTTTCCTCCCCCTGAGACCCCCTCTTTTTTCAAGAAAAACGGGGTATTTTGAAGAGACGCGCCGAGCCGGACGGGTCACGCGGGGCCCGGGGGCTCCGAACAGAGCGTCCGGTAGCGCTTGGGAGTTATGCCGTAGCGCTTTTTGAACAGGCGTATGAAATAATTGTCGCTGCCGAAACCGTTGCCCGCGGCGATGTCGAAAAGCGGCATATCCGTCTCCTCCAACTGCTTTTTCGCATTTTCAAGCCGCAGCAGATTCAGATATTCCGAGGGCGGGACCCCGACGGTCTCCTTGAATTTGTGGGCGAAACTTGAAAGGCTCATGCCGACCTCCCGGGCGATTTTCGAAAAATTCACCTTGTCCTGCGGACGAGCCTCGAGTTTCGTTATGGACATGAAGAGGTTGTCGCTGATCCGGGCGGGATTCTGCTTCCATCCTTTCAAGGCGCCGTCGAAGATCTGCAGAAAAAGCTCCATCAGCAGGATCTTCACGGCGATTTTTTTGCTTTTCGACTCCTGACCGCCGTGCAGCAGAAGGACCAGCCGCTTGATGATGTTTTCCGCCGCCAGAAAATCCAGCGGCGTCAGGTGGAGCTGATTGATCCCGATCTCCCGGTCCGGGGAAAAGAAGGTGTCGAAATACGCCAGCGTCTGCAGTTCTTCGGCCATGTCGTCCATGAACTGTTTCCCAACGCACAGATTGTAGTTGCGGAACATCCGGCTGTTGGTGTAGGAGTGTATCTCGCCCGGCAATATGGTGAACACATCCCCCTTGATGATGGAGTTGGAGAGCACGACGCGCCCCTCCCTGTCGTGCAGATGATGGACCGCGTGACCGGCGCGGATGAAAACGATCTCGACGTAATCGTGGGTGTGCGGCTCCGTATTTTCCTCGTGGGGAGAATTCCGCACGGAGAGAGGCAGAGACCGCCCCTCCGTGAACTTTTTCAGATAAAAGGTTTTCATGCCGCGCCGCTCCGTTCTGCCGAAAAAAATACACCGTTTCGGCTTTTTTTCAAGGCAAAAATCCTCCGTTTGCAGGATTGTGCTGTTTTTTTGCAAACGCCTCATGGAAAAAAAACGGCGTCGGCGGTACATTCCCTCACACGTTGAGAGACAAGGAGTTTTTTGCGGAAAGATGCAGATCGCGGCTTATTATTTCCCCAATTATCATCGCGACGAAAGGAACGAGGCGTTCCACGGCCGCGGCTGGACGGAGTGGGAACTTATGAAGTGCGCCCGGCCCCGTTTCGAAGGTCACAGACAGCCCCGGATCCCCCTGTGGGGATATCAGGACGAGGCCGATCCGGCCGTCATGGCGCGGAAGATCGACGCCGCCGCGGATCACGGGATCGACGCCTTCGTCTTCGACTGGTACTGGTATGACGGTCCCTATCTCCAGCGCGCCCTCGACGAGGGGTTTCTCCTGGCTCCGAACCGTGACAGGATCAAATTCGCGCTGATGTGGGCCAACCACGACTGGCACGACAAGCACCCCGTGAGTTTCGCCAACGCGACGAACGCCCCCGTGCTGTATCCGTGGACGAGCACGCCCGAAAACATCTGCGAGGTATGGGATTACATCATCGGGCGCTATTTCACCAGTCCCTCCTACTGGTCCGTCAACGGGAAACCGTATTTTTCGATCTATGCCGTGAAGCGTTTCATCAGCCAGATGGGCGGCACGGCCAATACGGCGAAAGTGCTCGCGCTGCTGCGGCAAAAGGCCGTCAACGCCGGTCTGCCGGGCGTTCATATCAATGCCGTTTCCTTCGACAATCTGGACAACAGGCCCTTTTGCGAATCGGCTGTCATTCTCGAGGCGGAGGGGGTGGGCTTCGACAGCTTCACAAGCTACAACAGCGCGGGGGCCACGCCGGTCTGGCGGGAGAAATTCCCGCGTGTGGCGTACGCCGAAGCGGCCCGGGAGTATCTCGCTTTTGCGGCGCACCTGGTCGATGCGCTGCCCGTGCCGTACTATCCGGTCGTGACGGCGGGCTGGGATTCCTCTCCCAGAACGGTGCAGTCCGACGCCTACCGTTTCGGCGCCTACCCCTTCATGCCGGTCATGGAACCGGAGGAGGAGCCCTTCGAAAAACTCTTCTCGGACCTGAAGCGGATGACCGGAAAATACGACGATGAAAACCGGATCATTTTCATCAACGCCTGGAACGAGTGGACCGAAGGCAGTTATCTCGAACCCGACACGCACAACAAGTACAAGTTTCTGGAGATCATAAAGAGACAGACAACGGGAAGCCGAAACGGGAGACCGGAACTTAAAGGAAAGGATGAAAAATGAAGAGAACTTCAAAAAGAAACGCGGCGGATTTCACTTTGATCGAGCTGCTGGTCGTCATCGCCATCATCGCCATATTGGCCGCAATGCTGCTGCCCGCGCTGCAGCAGGCCCGGGCGAGAGCCAAACTCCAGCAGTGCAATTCCAACTTGAAACAGATGACCCAGGGCGTGAATTTCTACATCGACGACAATGACGGCTGGCAGTTCGGCGGCAACCGCGCGGAGGTCATCCACGAATATCTCCAGCATTGCGGCAAGCGGGGTTATTTCGGAGCCTTCAAGGAAAGAAACATCGGCGACGCCACCAAGCAGGGGCTCGGCATCATGCGCTGTCCCGAAAAGAAGCACACCAACCAGGTGAACATGGTCGACAGCGATTTCGGCGTCAACAGCTATCTCGGCTCCGTGGGCCGCTATGCGCCGTGGAAAAGAAGTCTGCCCTACGGGGCGACCTTCGCCTCCGGTCAGGGACGCTACTATTTCAAGCCCGATTCGATCAAATGGCCGACGAAGGTCCCGTTCTGGATGGACGGGAATTCGGGAAATCCCTTTATCGCGCCGGCTTACGGATGGCCCAACATCAAAGCGAGGCACAGCGGACGGGCGTCGGTGAGCTTCGTCGAGGGCCATACGGAAGTCATGGATGAGAATGTGCTGACCAGAAGGATCAACGGGTACGGGTTCTACGTCTCCAACAAGATCACGGAGTAGCCGAAATGAAAAAAACGATCGTTCTTATGGCGGCTTCCGCCGTGCTTCTGTGCCGTGTTTCGGGCGATGAGCTCGAGGATGCCGTGAAATTCCACGTTCCCTTCGAAAACAGCTGCAATGCCGTCGTTTCGGAAGGGGATGAAAAAGGCGCGCCCAGCGGCAAGCCGGTCTTCGTCGGCGGCGTCCGCGGCAAGGGGATCCGCAGCGGCAAAGGCGGTTCCGCGATCCGTTTCATGCGCGAAAGCAACCTCGATCTCGACAATCCCGGAACGGTCAACGTGTGGTTCAAGATCGACTGCGAACACGGCACGCCGGGCCCCGCCATCCCCTTCTGGGGTGTCGGAGCCGACGACAAAAGAGGGATACTCACCGTCGGCGTCCTGAATGATCCGATGAAGCTCTGCCCGTGCCGCCGCCAGATCGGGTTTCTCCTCATCAGCAGAAAACGTCCGAAATATGCCAAAGCCTACGCCGTGACGACGGGATCCCGGCGCATCTGCTCCGGGTGGCATCTCCTGTCGTCGGCCTGGTCCGGCAATAAACTCTTCGTCAGTCTCGACGGCGTCCCCTATCGCTCCTTCGAACTTGAAAAGCCGCTGTCCAACGAAGAACTCGGTTACCAGAAGCGCTTCGGCGTCGGCTGGAGCTATGAAAGATGGCCGTATGTCATCGACGAATTCACCGTTTACGGCAGAAAACTTTCCGACGCCGAGATCAAAGAGATATACGAAAAGGGCATGAAACATCTTGGCGGAGAGAACAAAAATGACGAAAGCGCAAAGTAGGGCGTCGGTCGGGGCGGCCGTCTTTCTGCTTCCCCTGCTCGTTTTCGGCGGAAGCGGAACCGTCATGCGCGCGGGAGCCATGCCGAAAGCGCCGCTGATCGACGGCGTCGTCGATGAAAAAGAATGGCGGGGAAGTGTCCCTCTTTTCGGATTCAAGCGCTACAACAGCGAAGTCCTTTCCCACCGTCAGGGGGTGTGGCGGATCGGCTTCACCGCGAAGAATCTCTTTTTCTCCTGCCGCAGTCAACTGCCGCCCAAGGGGATGAAACTCGATTCCAAGATCGCGCAGAACGGCAGAAAAATCTACAAGGACGACACGGCCGAACTGCTTTTTCACACGCCGAAGAACGATCACGTGTTTCAGCTGGGCCTGAACCCGAAAGGGAAATATTTCAGCACCTGCTACAAGATCGCGGACGGGGCGGTGACCCATACGAAGATGCTGGACTGGGACCCCCAGGTCCGCATCGCGAGCAAAATGCACGACGGCGTGTGGGATATCGAGGTCGCGATCCCGCTCGATCAGCTGGGTTTTTCAAACGGGAAAACGCCCGTGGGCCAATGGGGGTTCCAGCTGGCCAGGACTTATCACAACCCCGTGGAAGTCACGGGGCTGACGAAAACGCAGCTTTTCTGTTATCCCCAGAATATGGCGGAATTCATATTCGATCCCGCCATGCCGTCGGGCGGTCTGGCGACGCTGGGGAAGGATTACGCCAAATGCAGATACGATATAGAACTGCCTGTTTTCAACAACACCAATGCGGCCCGGAAGGTCGAGTGCGTGCTCAATATCACCAGCGGTGCGGCGCCGCGCTTCCTGAACAAAACCGTGGAGCTCCCGCCGCGGGGAAGTCACGTTTTCAGACTGAGATACGACGAGTCCGCCGCTTCCGTCGATGCGTATGACCTCAAGGCCGAGATCAACGACGTTTCTTCCAGGAAAACGCTTTTCAAGCGCTCCTTCTCATGGACGCCGCCCCCCGCGGCCCTCTGGAAGGAAAAGAAGGTAACTTCCGCCGAATTCGAATTCGCGCACTACCCCGCTTACGGCAAGATGAAGGCACGTTACGGCAATCCGCAGATCAAGGCGGCGGCCGACGTCACGGGCGTGAAGTTCTCGATCCGCGACTCCGGCGGAAAAATCGTTTCGACCTCTCAAGCGGAGAAAAAGCCCTACGGTTTTTTTGCCCTCTGGGAGATCGGCAGACTGCCCGACGGCAAATACACCATCGAAGCCGAAATGACGCATAAAGACGGCAAAAAGACCGTCAAAAGCGCCGCTTTCGAGTCCGCCCATTTCCCGTGGGAAAACAATCAGATCGGCAAGGACCGCGTGATCATCCCTCCCTTCACCCCCCTGCGGATCGAGGGACGGGAGATCCATGCGCTGCAGACCGGATACCGCCTGAAAAACGGCTTTTTCGACGCAGTCTACGCTCAGGGCAGAAACATCCTCGCCGGAGCGGCGTGTCTTGTCATCGACGGGAAAAAGGACTATTTCGGAGAGAAATCCTTCCGTTTCACGGAAAAAAGTCCGGACAGGGTCGTCGCCGAAACTTTGCTGGAAGGCAAAAATGTCTCCGTCAAAGCCGTTTCGGAGTTCGACTACGACGGCATGTGCAAAATGACGCTGCACTTTGCCCCGCAGGGAAAATGGGAGACGGAGTCCCTGGTGCTGGAGCTCCCCCTCCGGGCGGAAGAGGCTTCTCAGATGCACGGCATGCAGGGGATCCCGCATTTCCACCCCGCCCGTTTCCTCAAGAGCGGCGAGGGGCGGATCTGGAACAATCTCGAGGAGCGGCAAAATCCCCGCCTCAAAACGCCCTTCTGGCCCTATCTGTGGTTCGGCGGCCAGTACCGCGGGATCGCCTGGTTCGCCCCGTCGGACAGGAACTGGAATCTGAAGAAAGACGCCGTCTCCACCGAACTTGTCCGCGAAAACGGCGCGGTGACGCTCAAAGTCCATCTCTTCAACCAGAAGACCGTCAGGGAAAAGCCCTTCGAGATCGTCATGGGATTCATGGCAAGCCCCGTCAAGCCCCGGCCGGAAAACTGGCGGCAGTACACCAGCCGCTGGAAACCGGCTCCTCATGCAAAATTCATGGCTTCATTGAGCGGCAGTTACATCTGGGGCACGTGGCGTCCCAGCGACCCCTTCCCCATCAACGACGATTACGAAATGGCGCGGAAGCTCGGCAAAGACGTCCGCGGAAAAAGCGCCGTCGAACGGGGGGATATCGAAGACTTCATCAAACGCAACTGCGGTTCCATGCAATTGGATGAGATCCGCCGCCTGCGCATCCATCTCGAACGGGGCCGGGATTTTGCCCGGAACGGCGACATCCTTCACCCCTACATGAATCCCGCCTCCGGCTCGGATGCGTGGCCGGACTTCAGGACGTTCCAAGACGAGTGGCATCATGCCGAGTACCGCAATATAACGGATTACGACGAATACAGCATGTACAGCTCGCCGTCCCACCGCGATTTTCTGCTTTATTATGTCAAGAAACTGCTCGACTGCGGTCTGGACGGCATCTACTGGGACAACTGCGGCGGGCCCATGCTGATCTTCGATCCCGTCACGGGACCCGCCTATGAACTTCCGGACGGCAGCATCCAGCCCTACTGCGACTGGTTCGGCAGGCGCGAGCTCATCAAACGCACCGCCGTCGCGGCGTATCTCGCAGGGAAGACCGTTTTCGACGGGAGACCGATGGTGGATCTTCACATCACCAACGGCATCACCCTGCCGTACCTGAGTTTTGCGGCGTTCCAGCTGGATCTGGAGCGCGGATACGGGCCGACGGAGTTCCACGAGCGTTTCAGCGAGGAACACATTCTGACCGAAACCCTGGGCACCCACACGGGATGCGCCCCCGCGGTCCTCTGCGGTCTCACCGGAAACGATCTGGAGCACATAACCCGAAGTTTCATGGGTTATACGTTTGCCTATGATCTGCCGAACGTCATCTGGGCCGCCCATCATGGGAAAGCATACAACACCGTGTGGCGCAAACTGTTTCAATTCGGCTACGGCACGAAGGATGTCGAAGTCGTCACGTTCTGGGACGAGGGCGCGCCGAAAGTCGTGACGACGAAAGACCGGGACGCCCGCATCACCGTCTACCGCCGCAAAGACAGAGTTCACGCGGTCGTCGCGGTGTGCGACATGGGCAATCGGAAGCGCCGGGTCGCCGTCGATGTTTCGGGCCTCAAGTACAAAAATGTCATCGTCTCGGACTTCGAGACCGGCAAAAAACTTGCCGTTTCGCCCGAAGGCGTCGTCGACGCCGCTCTGCCGCGCCGGGAGTTCGTTCTGCTCGAGATCAAGGGCGAATGACGAACTCCCCAAAAAGTTGCCTTCGCCGCCGTTTGAGGCGGCTCACCCCGGCGTCCGCCGGGCACCGTTTGCGGGGCCCGGGGGCAATAAGTCTTATAAGTCCTATGGGCCGGTCGGGCGCAAGCCCGCCGGCCCCATCTCATCTCTCATCTCTTATCTCTGTTTTCTGTACTGCGAGGGGGGGATGCCGAAATGGCGCTTGAAAGCGCCGCTGAAGTGACTGGTGTCGCAGAAGCCCCAGTCCGAGGCGATCTCCTTGATCTCCGCGCCGGCGGCCAAGTCGGCGGCGGCGCCGTTGAGGCGGAAATACAGTTCGTAGAGCGAAAACGAGATCCCCATGCACGCCTTGAACACGTGGTGGAAATAACTTTCGCTGAGACAGCAGATCTCCGCCGCCCGGGCGGGGGAGAGCGGGACCTGCCGCCGGGAGGCCAGCGCTTCGAAGACGGGCGCGATCCGGGCAAATTTGCCCCCCGCCTCCCTCTGTCCGCTTTCGGGCTGTGCGGCAGCGGCGTCGCAGAGGAAATCCACCAGTTTCAGCCAGATCTTGCGCTCCGCGACCGCGGCGGGGAAATTTTTTTTGAGCATCTCGTGCTCGGCGGCGAGCTGCCGGGAAGCGGCTTTCATCTCCGGAAGCAGGAACGGCGTGCAATTCCAGTTCGGCGGGGTGTAGAGCAGGCGGCGGACGTTCTGCCGCTCCCCGCCGGGGACGCAGTTCATCACGGCCTCGGGAAGAAAGGTGAAGAGCAGCAGTTTCGCCCCGTTCCGGCTCACGGCGTTGCCGTGCAGCTGCCACGGGGAGGTGAGGAAGAGTTCCAGCGGCAGGGGCTTCAAGCGCATCCCCTCCTCGGACACCAGATGCTTCATCGAGAGGTCTCCCCCCAGCAGGATGCCCAGATGGACCGCGGCATGGATGTCGAACACCGGATTGACGAATCCGGCCGGGACGGTCTGCTCTTCAGCGGCCAGCGGCTGACTCAGACTCAACTGCCAATGGAACAGAAAGGGGTTCATCACATTTCTCCGCGATCTCCCGGAATATACACGGGCAAAACCGCACTTGCAAACAAAAAAAGCAGAAAGATCCCGGAAAAAAACCGAAAAATACACCCGTCCTCTGTTGCAAAACTTCTCCCCGGGGGCGATATTAGATGACAAAAGAAAGCCGCCCTCCCCGGAATATGCCGGGCGGCGGGAAGGGAGAAAAAAATGGCGCAGCAAGTGATCTTTTCAGGAGATTTGAAAATCGTTTTCGACGGCGGACGCGGCGTTCTGCCGCAGGCGGTCTGGGTGAAGAATTTTTCCGGCGGGGAGGAACTCGTCGTCGACGGCGCGCGGAGCCGCTTCAGTCTCCGGGACGCCTCCGGGAGGGAGCTTTTTCCCCGCCGGGAGGGAGATGCGGACGTGAGTTTCCCCGAAAAGGACTGCACCCGGATCACCCTGAACGACCTCAAATTCTTTTCTTCCGACGGGGAGATCGTCCCGGAACTTCAGGGGTGTTTCTGCTATGACATTTTTTCGGACGGAACGGCGTTCTGTTCGCTCTTCCTCCTCGTCGCCTCGGCCAAAGGAGAGTCATTCGGCGATCTCAAGCTGACGCTGGGAGTCGACGCCGGGCGTTTCGACGACGTCCGCTGGGCATTCCTGCACCGCAAGGAACGCGTCGACGGCGCGGTGATCCAGGCGGCGGGGCCCGAGCGCTATCTTGCCCGGGGCGTGGAAAAACGCTCCCCCGAAGCGGCCCCCGTCGTCTCCTTCAACGGCACCCGGGAGGGAGGAGAGTCGATCTACGTCGAGTTCTTCGTCGAGGGCGGCGCCTCCCTCGACGGGCAGCGCAACAGGAACGAGACCCGCGTTGACTGGGAAAACGGCTCCCCCGCCGTCACCTGGAACTTTCAGACTTCCCCCGGCGCCAAGCCGAAACTGGGCATGCAGTTCCGCAACACCTGGGGCTGGGTCATCCGGACGGCGCCCCGCAGACGGCACCTGCCGCCCTTCGTCATGTACCATTATCTGGACAACACGCTGCACTACCCCTCCATGGAGGAGCTGGATGCCATGAAGGACTCCGGCTGCGACGTGCTGGTCATGCACGAGAACTGGCGCGCCGACGTCCAGAACGGCGGCGTGCCTTTCGACACAAGGCGCTTCGAAGAACTGGTTTCCGCCGCCCGGGCAAGGGGGATCCGGATCGCCGTCTACATCCGCGGCAACGAGATCTCCGCCGTCGAGACCGCCTGCGCGTGGTTCGACCGGTACTTGCAAAAAAATTTCGACGGCCTGTACATCGACTACGGCAGTCCCACCTGCCGGGTGGTCGCCGCGGACGAGAACTTTCCCCACGGCCGGGTGCAGTTCCGCGCCCACTACGACCTCTTCCGCCGTCTGCGGGCCCGGGTCGGGGAGGACGGTCTTCTGTTTTCCCACACGGGGCCGGCCTTCTCCGGGCTGAGCCTCCCCCTGACAGACGGCTACGTTTCGGGCGAAGGCGAGAAGGGCCTGCTGGTCGCCAGCCGCAAACAGCATGAATACTTCAGCATGGCCCCCCTCTGCTGCGGGACCATGTGGACCGCCGCGTTCCCCGAGTACTCCACGGCAAAGATGATCCCGTTCCTCGCCGCCGCGGGGCAGTTCCCCCACAGCACTCTGGGCTGTCAGATCCCCTCCTCCAGTCTGACCCATCCCGGGGAACCCGGCATCAACGACCGGGCCTTCCGGCCGCTGTGGAAACTGTGGGGCCTCTTCAGGAACGAAAGGGACATGGCCGTTTTCAGCGACATCAACACAACTGGCGTCTTCCCCGCCGATCCCCTCTGCGGCCACTATATGATGATCAGCGCCGACGGGCGGCGCGCCCTCTGCATCGCCGCCAACTTCTCGGAAGAGGAAAAGACCTTCGACGTCACGCCCGACTGGGAGAAATGCGGCTTTTCCCCCGAGGGGAAAACGTGCCGGCTTCTTTCCCCCGGTCAGGAATCGCCGGGAGAGGAAAAACTTTACACGTCGGAAAAGCTCGTTCTCACGCTGCCCGGAAACGGCTGCGCGGGGTTCTTCTTCGGTCCGGAGGAGACGGATTTCACCGATTACCGCAGGCCCTACCACAGGCCCTGCGCCTCGGGATTGGCCTATCTCGCCTGCGTTGAGGCCCAGAAGCAGCTGCGCCGGGAGCCGCCGCGGTGGAACAAGGTGTATTTTTCGGCGGAGATCACTCCCTCGGGGGCTTTCGGCTACGAGGATTCCCTCCTGATCGACCTCTACGACAACAACTCCTATCTGGTGGCGTTCGGGGAGGACGGCTCCTTCCGCAAGCTGGCGGAGATCCTCACGCCGGAGGGGAAACCGCTCTACACGGGCGAGTCATCGCAGAAGATCGCCCTCGACGGGCTCCTGCCGCCGGGACGGCATCATCTGGGGATTTATGCCACCCACGGCGGGGAACCCTTCTACTCCTTCTTCAAGGCCGTTCTTTCGGACGGGGAGGGGCACACCTGCGATCTGCTCTACCGCAACGATTACGAAAGCGACAGGGCGTTCCTGCACTTCGACGTCGTCATTCCCGGTTAGAGCGGCACGCCGCCGCGGCCTGGAGGAAGAAGATCGTCCCCAGGTCCCGCAGCTGCCAGGGGATGCGGTCGCTGCCGTCGGGCGGCAGGATCTTTTCGAGGACGGCGCCGTCCAGCTCCGGACGGTCCGGGCAGTCGAACTGCATGGCAAGGCAGAAATCCAGCGCCTTTTCGATGGATGGCGTGAGAGACTCGTCCTTGAAAAAGGCCCGGCAGTCGGCCAATACCAGCGCCGCGCAAGCGCTTCCGCTGGCCGAGTGGCCGAAGCTGTAAGTGTTGAACCCCGGCCCCGTGTGGCGGAAGAGACCGCCGTCCAGCCGCAGCGCCGAGCGGTACCATTCGGCGGACCGCCGGAAACAGTCGAGGAATCTTTTGTCCCCCGTGGCCTCGTAAACGGCCCGCATGGGGCGTCCCCACCAGTAGGCCTGACGGGGATGGATCAATCCTTCGGAACTGACGCAGGGGATGTACCGGCCCCAGTTGCCCGCGGGATCCTCCTCCTTCAGAAGCATTTCCGCCGTTTCGAGGGCGATCCGCCGGAAATCCTCCCGGCCCGTGAGACGCCACCCGGTGAGAAACACCCCGTCGTCCAGAAGCGGGCGCTCCACCGAGGCCGCGTGGGTGAAGAAGCAACGGCGGTTCCCGACGTCGTAGGTGCCGCGGAATTTTTTCGTCTCATCGTTCCACATCTTGCGGGCGGTCCAGTCCAGCGCGGCGACGGCGGCGTCGGCGTAACGGGCGTCCCCCGTCCTTTCCGACAGCAGGAAGAGACCGTCGAGGGACTCCAGGACGGCGGAGGTGTTGACCAGCCGGGGATCGTCCTCGAAGGCGAGCAGAAGTCCCGCGTCCTCCCCCTCCCGGAGCTGATTGGCGAGGATGAAATCCGCGCAGAACGCCGCCTCCGGGAGTTTGTCCAGCATGACGAGGGCCTTGACCGCCTGCCCCGTGTGCCAGAGGGGGCAGAAACTGTCCCAGGCGCCTGTCGTCGACAGGTACTCCCCGCGGATGGCCCCGTTCCACGAAAGAAGAGCCATGGCCCGGCCCCGGCCGCCCACCGGGCGGCCGTCCGTCACCAGCGCCGGGCCGGTCAGCCAGCCGACGGCGGAAGCGACTTTTTCCTCGAAAGTCTTTCTCAAAGCGGGCTTTCCTTATTCGGAACTTTTTCTGCAAATTCGAACCACCGCGACTCGCCGGCGTCGAGGACGATGGCATGCTCCTTCACTTCCTTCCCCGTTTCCGCGTCGACGAGCCGGGTCCGGCCCGGCGGCAGCGAAAGGGGATATCTGCCCGCCTTCAGCGCGTGCAGCGAAAGAAAATTGCCGTTCATGTCGGCGACGACGCCCGGACGGGCGACCGCATATCCCCCCGCCGCACGGACGATGTTGTAAAAGAGCACCGGGTCCAGAGCCCCCGGAACGCCGCAGAACACGGCCGTGAAATCCTTGTGGCGGCGCACCGCCACCGCGCTTTCGCCCGAGGCGTACCGCGCCAGCGTGACGGCCTTCTTATCGGTGACGATCCACCGGGGCAGTCTGTGGCGCCAGGGATCCTCTTTGCCCAATTCGAAGCGGCGGCGGTAGGCGTCGGCGACGCCCAGGGTCTCCGGCACGCCCGCCAGCAGGGGGTGATCCGCCTTTTCCCGCAGGATGAGCGTTTCGGCAGGAGCGGGATCGAACTTCGTTTCGATCCCGGTGAGGGAGGCGGTGTCCCCGGAGGCGCGGGAGCCCCCCGGCGTGCCCGTGCCGCCGACCCAGACGACGGTGCGGCCGTCTTTGAGCAGCTTTTCGCGCATGAAGGTCTTTTCCTCATCCGTGAGATGGACGGGGTTGAGGAGGACGAACACCCGGAAACGCCGGTGCCGCCCCTCTTTCATCAGGTCGCTCATCAGCATGGTCGCGGGGAAGACCCCGGAGCCGCGCAGCGCCCACATCATCTCCTCGGTCATGAGGCCGCTGTGGTTGCCCCGCTTGCCCCCGCCCAGGGGGACGCTGCCGAACAGGCCGTTTTGAAACGTCACCCAGACCGTGTCGGGCGTAAAATCGTCGCTTCCGGCGTTTTCGAAGACCCGGTCGGCGGTCTCGCGGACCGTCTTCATGAGGGAGACCGTTTCCGGCGCGCGGAAGGTCCCGTTGCCCATGTCGTAGAACCAGAGTCCCTGATACGCGGCGATCATCCGGCCGGACTCCTTGAGCATGACGCTGCGCATCTCCCGCTGGTTCAGGGGGGTCCCGATCTTCATGCCGTAGAGCTCGGCGTAGCCGGAGCCCCGGAGCCAGCTGCGGAGATCCAGTTCGGACACGGCCATTTTGCCGTGGAGCCCGTTGGAATCCGCGACCATGTTCAGGCCGCCGGAGTACCCCGCAGGGCGGTAGTGGTACATGGGCTGGGCCGCGAAGAGATCATGGCCCTTCGAGCCGTAGAGGGCGTCGAAATTCTGGCTCCACGTCCCGCCGAAGCACCACGAAAAGCCCAGGATCTCCCGGCCGAAAGCCGCCTTGCAGAGGGCGAGGTAATATCCGGAGTTGAGCCAGATCTGCCGCTCTTCGAATTCCTTGAAATCCATCTGCCGCCGGGAGGTCGCCGGATCGTACCAGTTCCCCGGCAGAGTATTGCCGTCGGTTTCGGGAGGGACGGCGGCCGTCGCGATGGCGGCCGCGGGATCGCGCCACGCCCGGCGCAGGGCGTCGTCATTTCCGTAGCGCTCCTTGAGAAACCTGCGCCACGCCCGGGTCGCCGCGGGGCCGTAGTCCCGGAAAGGAATGAAAAACTGCCCGTCGTGCCCGCCGGAGATGAAGACGCCCGAGATCACTTTGGCGTAGGGCTTTTTGACAAGCTCTTCCAGAAACTTGCGGAGGATGACGCCGGAGGACTCCCGGGCTTTTTCGGAAAATTGCGAGGGCCACCACAGCAGGTTCCCGCCCTTGGGCAGGGTCTTGGCGAAACCCGTGACGACGCAGGGCGTCCCGCAGGCCCGCTGTCCCCGCGCGTCCAGATAAGCCTCCTCCGGGTTCTTCTCCACGAAGTCGTCGGGGAAAGCGACGTTGATCCCCAGCACGGGCGAAGACTCCGGCGCTTTGCACAGGGCGGACTCGATGATCTCGAAGAGGGGCGAAAAATCCAGTTTGCCGGAGCCGTCCCGGATCCCCCGGAAGGGCGGGTAGCGGCAGCTGCTGCGCATATTCACCGTCACCACCGGCTGACGGATCCCGACCTCGCGGCAGAAAAGTTCGCAGTCGCCCAGCGCGCCGTTGAAGCTGAGCATGAAGACGGGGGAGACGGTCTTTCCGTTGAGTTCCAGAACGCTCTTTCCCCCGGACGTGCACCCGATGCGGGCCGTCACCGCGGGGCGGCCGGCGATCCTGCGCAGCGTCTCCTCCAGAGTGTGTCCGGGGGTGCTGTAGGTGCGTCCGGCGTCGGCGAAATCGATCTCCCGCGCGGGGAACTCCAGATCGTCGAGGTAAACCGTCACGGGATTGCCGTACAAAACCACAGCCGGACGCAGAGGCTGGTCGTACTTCCGCGGACCGGCCAGGATCAGACGCTTGCCCCATGCGGCGCCCGGGGTGTTGACGAGGACGCTCTGCCCCTGCCATCCGGCGCCGCCGAAAAACCGGGTGTCGTGCCACTGGATGGAGCCGTCCGGCTTCAGGAACCGGGGCAGGAGAAGCGAATTGTACGAAGCATCGCCGCAGCGGTAGTGCAGACGGAATATCCACGGCTTTTTCCCGTTCCCGGCGGGGATCGTCACGGGGAAGGCGCTGGCCAGAAGAATGTATCCTTTGCCGTTGGTCTTGACGATTTTGAGCGACTGTCTCCCCGTCCGCGCCCGGTCGGAAACGACTTCATAACGGCCCTCGGCGCCGTCCTCGAACGTGATCCGCCAGCCGTAGAGGGCATCGTTTCTCGAGGCCTCGAAACTGCTGTCGGGCAGAAACGACGGACCGCTCAGCGCGTGGGGGGGACTGGCCCAGCGCACATACCCGGCAAGCTCGGGCGGCGTTCCCCCCGGCATGCCGCGGACGGTGTTGGCCATGCAGAGGCGCACGCCGAAATTATTGGAAAGCAAGGCATTCCGGATGAAGGGGAAGGCCCCCTTCCCCAGCCGGGTCAGGGCCGAGGCCGCGTGGACGCGAACGGCTTCGTTGCGGTGGGTCAGCTGGGAAGCCAGCGTCTCCGCGCAGGGCAGGGCCGCCTCCCCGAAGGAGCCCAGTCTGTACGCCGCCCGGAAACGGACCTGACGCTCCGGATCGTCCGGCGTGTCCTCGAGGGCCAGAACCGCCCACGGCACGCGCCAGTCGGTGGAGCCGTCGATCAGCCTGATCCGCTCCTCAACCGGGCGGCGTGAGAAGTCTTCGGGGAGCAAATGGACGAAACTTGCCGCCGAGGGCGTCCCGCAGGAGATCTTTTTTACGCTCCCCGCACCGCTCAGGGTCAGGACCGGGACGAGAAAGGCCGTCCCCTCGGGCAGTTCCGCCGGAACGGAGACGGCGGCGTCGCCGAAAGGCTTCGAGCCGCACCTGTGACTTTTGATGAATCTCCCGGCCCGGTTGTAACAGTAGAACGAAAAACGCGCCTCGCCCTGCCCCGCGGCCGCCGCCGAAAAGAGGATGTTCCCGTTTTTGAACTTGTCGGCGTCCAGCCGGAAATTCCGGCCGCTGACGACCACGAGGCCGCCGCCTGAGGAGAATTCGATGCGCCCGGCGCCCTTGACCGCCGCCGCGGCCTTTTTGCCCTTGAGGGTGATCTGCCAGTATTTCAACTCCTCGCGGCTGTCCCCGGAAAACCGGGCAAGGCCGGGATCCGGCAGCAGCTCGGCGGCAAAGCACGCCGCGGATACGGAAAACAGTCCCAAAAGAAATTTTTTCCAGTTCATTTGCCCTTTCCCCATCAAAAACCAGACGGGAAGTAAGTTACATCCCCTGCCGCCCCATTGCAAGCCGCCGGGAAAAAGTTCTGTTGTACGGCCCTGCCTTATTGTTGCAAAAGATTGCTGTCTGACTGAATGCTGTGGATACTGCGAATACTACGAATACTGCGTATCCCGGGCGCGGGACACCTCATACCTCATACCTGCCGCTCTGCGGCGTCCGCCCGGCAAAGATGGCGGCGCCGCGGGCCAGGGAGTTGTCGAAGTCCAGCCGGATGAAATGGATCGCAAGATCCGCCCTCACCGGGGAAAACACGAGTTCCCGGATCACCCGTTCCAGCATGTCCTGAAACTTTTGTCCCAGCTCCAGCATCCGCCCGGTGACGACCAGCCGATCCACGGGGCAGCTGTTGAGCTGATTGGCGATGGCCGTTCCCAGAAAACGGGCGGCCTTTTCCGTCTCCTCCGTCACGACGGCGTCGCAGGATCGGAAGAGCCGGCACAGGCCGTCGAACCCCAGACCGGGCTCGCCGAGCTTCTCCCGGCAGACCCGCAGCAGGGCGCGGATGGAGGCCACGGTTTCGAGACACCCTTCCCTGCCGCAGCCGCAGGGCAGGCCCCCGGGGACGCAGATGCTGTGCCCCAGCTCGCCGCCGTGGTTGTTCCGGACGAAGAGGAAACGCCCCTGCTCGGAGATCAGCGAGCCGATGCCGCTGCCCGAAGAGATCAGCATGACCGATCCGGAACAGAATTCGGGGAAATTCCGGGTCAGGAAAGCCATTTTCGCCACCAGATGGTCGCAGATCGCCACGCCGCCTCCCGTCTCCGCCTCGAGGAAGGGCCGCAGAGCCAGTCCGTTGAGCGCCGGGAGGGCCGCCGCGTTTTCCAGCGTGAAGTCCGGTCCGCCGTAACTGCCGAAAACGGCGGCGCCCGTCCCCGCCAAACGCTCCCCGGCGTGAGCCCTCACGGCGCGGATGACCCGCGAGACGGCGGCAAGAAAATCCCCGCGGCCGGGGACGGCGGGGAAGACGATCTGCTCCCGGGCCCGGATCTCGCCCCGCAGATCGGTCACGACGCCGGTGATGCGCTCGGCCTCAAGCGAGATCCCGGCCAGCGCCGGACCCGCCGGATCGAGCAAAAGTTTCTCCCGGGGACGGCCGTGTTCCGATCCCGCTTTCTCCCCGGGCATGAGGATCTTCCGGGCGATCAGTTCGCGCACCGCCCGCGAGACGGTGGTGTTGTCGCACCCCATCCGCCGGGCGATCTCGGTCCGCGAAAGCCCCTCGGACTCGAGCAGTATCTCCAGCACCGCCTGCAGGTTCCTGCTCCTGATGTCGTTCAGTTTAAGTATCTTTTCTTTCATGATGACCGTAAAATACTCTTTTTTTCGAAAAATTCAACTCGCTTTCCGCATTTTTCATTTGACTTTCCGGTTTTCCGGTGTATTTTTAGACAAGTGAAAATAAATACCCGAAAGGAGGTGTTCCGTGAACGACGAACAATTGAAAACGTGCCGGGAACTGGCGAAGAAGGTGAGGATCCACTGCCTGAAAATGGTGCACAAGGGCAAGAGCGGCCACATCGGCAGCATGCTCTCGATGGCGGACATCCTGCCCGTGCTGTACACGCAGATCCTGAACACCGCCCCCGCATCCCCGAAGAAGCCGGACCGGGACCGGTTCATCCTGAGCAAGGGCCACGGGGGCGCCGCCCTGCTGGCCACGCTGGCCGAACTGGGCTTCTTCCCCCTGTCGTGGCTGGACGAATACTACTGCGACAACGGCAAACTCAGCGGCCACATCTCGCACCACATCCCCGGAGTGGAGTTCTCCACGGGCTCCCTGGGCCACGGCCTGCCCGTCGCCTGCGGCATGGCCATGGCCGCGAAACAGGCCGGGAAGAAACACCGCATCTTCTGTCTTGTCAGCGACGGCGACCTCGACGAAGGCTCCAGCTGGGAGGCGGTCATGCTGGCTGCCCAGCACCACTGGGACAACCTCGTCATGCTGGTGGACTACAACCGCCTGCAGGCCCTCGGGAAATCCCGGGACATCATCGATCTGGAATCCCTGAAGGAGAAGCTGGAGATCTTCAACTGGGCCGTCCGCGAAGCCGACGGGCACGATCAGAACGCGATTTTTGAAGTTCTCCGGGATCTGCCCCTGTGCAACGGCAAACCCTCCGCCGTCATCTTCCACACGGTCAAGGGCAAGGGCGTCTCGTTCATGGAAAACAACTACAAATGGCACTACGGCGGTCTGACCGACGAACTGCTGGCAAAAGCCATCAAAGAGGTGGAGGCGGCGAAATGAGAAAGGCTTTCAACAAGGAACTGCTGAAGATCGCGAAGAAGGATCCCCGCATCTTCATGATCCTGGCGGATATCGGCTACGGCGAGATCGAGGAGTTCGCCGAGACCTTCCCCGACCGCTTCATCAACTGCGGCGTGGCCGAACAGAACATGACCGGCGTCGCCTGCGGCGTGGCCATGGAGGGCAACATCGCCGTCACCTACTCCATCGCCAACTTCCCCACGCTCCGCTGTCTGGAACAGATCCGCAACGACGTCTGCTACCACGACGCCAATGTGAAGATCGTCATCATCGGCGGCGGCATGGCCTACGGCGAACTGGGGATCTCCCACCACTCCACCGAGGACATCGCCATCATGCGCGCCTTGCCCAACATGGTGGTGCTGGCCCCCTGCGACAAGGCCGAGACCGTCGCCCTCACCGATGCCATGATGGCCTATGACGGCCCCGTCTACTTCCGCTGCGGCTACAAGGGCGAACCCGATCTCCACTCCGGCCCTGTCAAGGTCAAGATCGGCGGCTCGCTCCGGCTCCGCGACGGCAAAGACGCCACGGTCTTTTTCGCGGGGACCGTCGGGATCAACGCCAGGAAGGCCGTGGAAGAGCTGGCCAAAGAGGGCATCGTGTGCCGGCTGGTCAGCCTCTACTCCGTCAAGCCCGTCGACAAACAGGCGATCCTGCGCGCCGCGAAGGAGACGGGCGGCATCGTGGTGCTGGAGGAACACAACATCTGCGGCGGCGTCGGCAGCGCCGTGGCCGAGGTGCTGATGGACGAGGGCGCGGGAGCCGTCCCCTTCAAGCGCCTGGCCATGCCCGACGTCAACGCGACAAAAGTCGGCTGTCAGGCCTGGATGCGCGACCAGTACGGCCTCGGCGTCAAGGACGTGATCGCGGCGGTTCGGGAGATCGTGAAAAACAGGAGGCGTTCTTCGAAATGAGTTCGGACAATACTTTTCTCCCGCTGGCCGGGAAAACGGCCGTCGTCACCGGCGGCGCGGGCGGCATCGGACTTGCGGGCGTGCGGCTCTTCCGCAAGGCCGGCGCCCGTGTCATCATCGCCGACATCGACGAGGCGGCGGGGCAGCGGGCCGCAGCCGAGACAGGGGCGCTCTTCGTCCGCTGCGACGTTTCGAAAAGCGCCGACGTGCAGAACGTCATTTCCGCCGCGGAGGGGAAGCTCGATATCCTCTACAACAACGCGGGCGTCTACTGGAACGGCCGCGACGGCCGCATCACCGACATCGCAGAGGAGGACTGGGAACGGGTCCTGGCCATCAATTTGCGGAGCGTCTTCCTCTTCTGCAAGTACGGTCTGCCCCTGCTGATGAAACAGGGCGGAAGCGTCATCAACACCGCCTCCAGCGCGGGCGTGATCGGCATCCCCGACTGCGACGCCTACACGGCGACCAAGGGCGCCATCGTCCAGCTGACGAAATCCATGGCGGCGGAGTACGGCAGGTACAACGTCCGGGTCAACTGCATCGCGCCCGCGGCGATCATGACGCCCATGATGCGCCAGAGCAATCCGGAGAACTCCACCTTCGACGAGGAGCGTTTCCTGAAACTGCGCACCCCCCTGCGGCGCTACGGTACCCCGGAGGAGATCGCAAAAGTCGCCCTCTTCCTGGCCTCGGCGGAGTCCAGCTACCTCAACGGCGCGATCATCGTCGCCGACGGCGGGATCACCATCAACGGCGATCTTTCGAAGTGCTGAGGGACCGGAAAAAAGGCTTCATCTCCAGCAGAAGCCGGTCGAGATCGTCCTCGGGGACGTCTTTCCGCAGCCGCGCCCAGAGTTCGGGCAGGGGCAGCTCCAGCGTATGCGCGATCTCCGCCGAAGCCGTATCCGGCGAGGCGAGGAGATCGGCGATTCTGCCGCACAGCTCCCGCACGGGGATGAGGCGGAGCATCACGTCGCCCACGCGCTCGGGCTTTTCCCCCCGGGCCGCCAGACAGGCGAAGGTGGAGACGACGGAGTTATAAAAGGGTTTGCTCCCCGGCCCGAAGGTGTTGGGCATAAGAAGCGCCGTCGCGTCGATCCCCTCCCGGGCGAAGAGCGCCATGGCGTCGCGCTTGCTTTTGTGGTAGGGCAGATCGTGATCGATGACATGGGGACTGCTGGCGAAAAAGAGGCGCGTCTTCCTCCCCTTCAGCGCCCGGGCGAGTTTTTCCGCAAGAAGCATGTTCGTCCGGTAGAGGAAATCCCCGTCGGCGTGGCGGCTCAATCCCGCGAAATGGATGACCCTTTCCGCGCCGGAGAGGGTCTTTTTCAACAGCGCTTCGTCGTCCCACAGGGCGCGGCCGATCGTCATGTACGGAATTTTCCGCGCTTCCAGTTCTCGGATCATGAAGGAGCCGATGAAGCCCTCCGCGCCGGTGACGGCGGTCGCCGCGGGAGGCAGTCCGAAGGGCGCGGGGCTGGTGAAACGCATGGGCTCCCCCGTGGCGGGGTGGCGGAAAACGATCTCCGACGCGTGGAGCGCCTGCCGGGGGAGAATGAGTTTTTTTCTGTCCTCCGCCGTCAGTTCGTCGGTCTTCTGCCGGAGATAGAAGTTTTCGTCGAGCCCGTACAGTTTGTCCCCGACGACGGGATACCCCAAACTCGACAGCGTGGCGCGGATCTGGTGCATCCGCCCGGTGCCGAGGGTCGCCCGCAGCAGGGAAAAGTCACCGCTCCGCCCCAGGGGCTCGAAAAAAGTCTCGGCGCTTTCGCAGGGCCCTTCGGGAGCCTCCCGGGTGAACCTGCGCTTCTTGCGGATGACGCTGGAACAGTCCTTGGAGAGGAATCCCGCGGCGTGCAGGGGCCCGTCGAACCGCCCGTGGACCATGACGGTGTAGACTTTCTTTTCGATCAGGCTGCGGGCGCCGAACCGGGCGGCGGCTGTTTTGTCCCGGGCGGCGATCATGAGGCCCGAGGTCTCCCGGTCGAGCCGGTTGACGAAGTGGATGTCCCCGTACTTCGAGCAGAGCAGATGCCACAGGGTGTGCTTGAAAAAGGGCCCCGCCGGATGCACGCAGAGATTCCCGGGCTTGTCGATGACGAGAAGCTGTTCGTCCTCCCACACGGCGGACCAGTTCATGTCGGCGGGAGGCTCCGGCAGTTCAGCCGGATGGTAGGAGATCACATCGTGCATCTCGAGACGCCTTTCCGGCTCCGCGGGGGCATCGTTGACGGTGATCTCCCCCGCGGCGATCACGGCGCGCCACCCCGGTTCGTCCCGGTAGGGGAAGCGGGAGACGAGAAAGGCGATGAGCGTCTGCCCGCAGCAGCTCCAGTCCACGGTGGAACGGACTTTGCGTCTTTGGAGGGAATCGGGGGTATGCTTCATTTTCCGACGATGACGACCCGGCTTTGCGGGATCTCTTTTTCGACCTTGTCCGCCAGTTCGCGGCCCCGCAGGAAGACGGCGGTGGAGAGCCAGTCCGCCCGCATGGCCGAGGGACAGACGACCGTGACCGCGTGCCGCACTTCGGGAGGAGACCCCGTCGCGGGATCCATGATGTGCCCGTAGACTTTTCCGCCGTAGGTCACGTTCCGCTCGTAGTCGCCGCTGGTGGAGACGGCCGCGCCCGGCGCGGCCTCGATGACATGCCGCGTCAGCCGGTCCGGGTGGGCGGGATCCCGGATGCCGACCTTGTAAAACCCGCCGCCCTTCCGCGGGGCGGGGAGAAATTTGAGGTTGCCGCCCAGATCCAGCACCCCCGCGGCGGTTCCGGGAACGGCCTGCGCGGCCAGATCGAGGGCGAACCCCTTGGCGATGCCCCCCAGATCGAGGGCCATGCCTTTGACCCCGAACCGGACGGTGTGCCGCTTTTCATCGAGGATCAGCTTGCCGAAGCCGACGCGCTTTTTCGCTTCGGCGATCTCCCGGTCGGAAGGGGCCGTTCCCCGTTTGCGGTAAAAGCCCCAGAGATCCATGAGAGGCTTGACCGTGATGTCGAAGGCGCCGCCGCTGAACTCCCAGGCGAAACGGGCCTCGGCGAGCATCGCCCACATGAGGGGGGAGCAGGCGAAATCCCTTTCCCCCGCAGCGGCGTTGAGGCGGCAGAGCTCGCTCCCGGGATCCCGGAGATTGGCCGTCTGCACGATGCGGGCAAAGGCTCCGGCGGCCTGTTCGTTGAGTTTCAGCGCCGCGGGAGCAGCGGTGCCGTGCCATGTGAAGCACGCCACGGTGCCCATGGTCCGGAATACGAAACTCTCCCGCCGGTCCCGGGGCGAAGACGGAAAAATCAGCCAGGCATCCGCCAGAAGCAGAAGCGCGGCGAGAACCAGTCCTGTCCGGGTCCGTCTGTCCATGGTGTCAGACTCCGGGCTGCGCGGGAAAAAACGCCGCGCGGCCCGGAGAAAAGCGGATCACTTCGCGTCGGGGAAAGGCGTGAACTTGGGGTTCTGGCGCTTGACCTCGTTGGTGACGCGCACGACCTGAACGGCCTCTTCCAGCTTGATCGGGAAGGGAACACCCTCGCGGATGGCCCGATAAAGGTGCTTGTAGATGTCGTAGATGGTGCATCCGGCGGCAGGCTCCACCATGATGGTCTTGCGGACCCAGCGGGGCTTGTAGTCGCCGCCGAAACCGCCGGAGAGCGGGGGCGTGCCCGGATCGGCCTTGTCCGTAGGAGTCTTGAAATCGGGATGCAGGTATTTGAGCTGGATGTCCTGCTCGTCGGGGCTGATGAGGGATCCCCGGGTGCCGTACACGGCGTAGACGGGAGAAGGCAGCGCCACGCCGCCGGAGATCTCGATGTCGATGACCCGGCCGTTCTCGCCCCGCAGGATGATTTTGAGGTGATCCTCGGCGTCGCCCAGGGCGGCCACCCGCTTGAGGTCGCTCCAGACGGAGGCCAGCGGAGACTCCAGCAGACGCAGACCGTGGTCGATCAGGTGCGGGCCCCAGTTGTTGAGCTGACCGCCGCCGCATCCGATCAGCGTCTGCCAGTCGTTGCGGAACTGGAAGCTGTGGCGGCAGAGCTTGATCTCGTAGACTTCGCCCAGAACGCCGCTGGCCATGATCTCTTTGATATGGTTGAAGGCCGCCTCGAAACGGCGGTTCTGACGGCAGAAGAGCTTGCCGGGGAAACGCTTCGACGCCTCGATGAGCCGGTCGCAGCCCTCGTCGCTGATGGCGATGGGCTTTTCGGCGAAAACGTATTTCCCCGCTTCGAGGGCGCGGATGCAGTATTTGACGTGATCGGGGGAGCGCACGGCAACGGCGACCAGCTCCACATCCTTGTCCTTGAGGAAGGCCTCGCCGTCGGTATAGGTGCGGATCCCGGGGACTTTTTCCGCGATGAGTTTGCAGCGTTCGGGGTCGATGTCGCACCCGGCGGCGATCTCGAACATCTCCGGATACATCTGAAGCTCTTTGCTGTGCATGCAGTTGCCGGCGCGGCCGAGGCCCCAGATCCCGACTTTGATCTTGCTCATAAAACGTGTTCTCCCTGTTTTGAGACGTTGAAAAACGATCCGTTTCATAAGATACCACGTCAACGTGTTTTTTCAAGCTCTTCCCGCCGCCGGGACCGGGGGGAAGATGGATCAGCTGAAGGTGAAAAGTTTTCCGTTCCCGTCGGGGTAGGCCATGAAAGTGAGGCGCGCCACATGGTCGCCGCCCATGGTGGGGATGTATTCGATGTCCGGCAGGAGCACCGCGGCGCCGAAGGAGAGCTCCTTCTCCCCCGCATCCTCCGTGATGGGCGTGAAGGTGAGGACCTTGCGTTCCGAGGAGGCGGCGATGTCGTCCCCTTTGGCGAAATTTCCGGCCAGCGTCAGCGCCGCGTCGATGTTCTTGGTGTGGATCGTGATCTTCGCCGAGGAACGCGTGATCGTGCGGCTGACCTCCTCGCGGCCTCCGTTCTCGTAGATCAGGGAGTCGAAGACCTTGATCTCGGACTCGATCTTCGGCGCGTCCGCCAGCGGGCCAAGAACGGTCCCGTCGTACGCGGCAAGGTAAGGATGCTGTTTGATTTTGGTGATGTCGTAAGTTTGCGGCATGAGGAAAACTCCTTTTTTTTCAGTTGAGCGTTATGCATCTGACCGCCCGGATCTCTCCGGAAAGATCCCGGCACGGCCTGACTTCTGTGATCTCGTGTTCCCGGTTCCCGTCTCTGATGATGTCCCCCGCCCCCGGCATCACCGCTCCTCCCCGCAGCAGGTACACGGCCCGGCCCCCGTCTCCGAATCCGTCACGGCCGCGGCATTTCATCTCTTCCGTGCACAGGGCCTCGGCAGCATGATCCGTGTACGCGCCGCCGGGTGTGAAGATCCTGACGGCGACCTGTTTTGAATTGTTCGTCATAAATGCGACCTCCGTGTCTCCCCCCGTCTTCGTCACCCGGGAAGAGTCGAAAAAACCTTTTCCGGTGCTGATGTAAGACCGTGACGGAAAAGGGAGAAAGACCGATGAAAAGATTTTTTCCGTTTTGCCTCTCTGCACTTCTCTGCCTCTGCACGCTCCCGGGAGAAAGGACAAGCAGTGGACCCGCCTCGACCCGAGAGGATCCGTCTGCACGGGGAGCGCCTTCTACGACGCGGACCTGTCGAAATTCAAACGCAGGCGGATGAACGGCAATCTGGAAGAGAAGAGGTACGACGCGGACTTCGTCTCCCGGTACGCCATGAGCTTCGGACACGGGGACCGGGCCGAAACATTCGCGTACATGATCGTCGAAGGGCCGAGATTCCTCCGCCGGACGGAGAAGAGCCCGGTCCTCAAAAAAAAGATGGAGTACGTCATCGAGATCACCGGAAAACGGGATCTGCTGGGCAAAGACTTCCGGGGAAAGCTGTTCCGGCCCGAAAGGCCCCCGCCGCCTCCGGGCCCCGCGCCCTGACGCCCGCCCCGCGGGCGGGGGATCACTGTTTGTACATGACGGGGAAGGTGGCCAGTCCGGGGTCTCCCGTGGGCACGTCCACGGGTCCCTGCCGGTCGACCAGTCCCCAGCGGCGGGAGAAGGGCCAGAAGGTGAAGAAGGCCCGTCCCACGAGGTTGCGCCGGGGGACCGCTCCGAAGAAACGGCTGTCCTTGCTGAAGCGCGAGTTGTCGCCCAGCATGAAATAATGCCCCGGGGGAACGGTGTAAGGCTTTCCCGAAGCGATCTCCTCCAGACCCATTCCGGAAGCGTGCCCCTGATAGCCGCCTTTGCCGGAGTAGACCTTGGCGAAGCGGGGAGAGAGCTCCTGCGCCCTGACGAATTTTTCTCCGCCCGCCGGACGGATGAAAAGCTGACTGCCTTCGATCTTCACCGTGTCGCCGGGCAGCGCCGCCAGACGCTTGATGTAGTAGTGGCCGCTTGTGGCCGCAAGAGGCGTCCCGTCGGTATCCTGCAATCCCCCGGTGGTGAAGACCATGACTTCTCCCCGTTCCGGCGGCGCAAGATAGAGACTGAACCGCTCCACGAAGAGGTGATCGCCCAAAGAAACGTATCCGTCGGCCAGCACGTCGCCCGTTCTGTACTCTCTGGCGGGATCGAGTTTCGCGTAGTCCGCAACTTTGACGGGATCTCCGGGGAGCGTGTACGTCGTCCCCCCGATGGTGAAGCCGGTCCGGTCGAAGACGAAGCCGCTCCCGTGCCGGAGGGACGACGGATCCAGCACCCCCGGAGCCGTCACCCGGGCCCGGGCGGGAGTGTTGGCGAAAAACAGCGCCCGCAGGACCGGGGGAAACTTTTTCTGGATCCTGTTGGCCCCGGCATCGGCCTCCTGATAGTGGATGCCGTACAGCGTGGGCTGCATGGAGCTCGTGGGGATCCGGAAGGGCTGGAAATAAAGTCCCCTGATGCCGAAGGCCACCGCGCCGACGACCAGCAGCAGATCCAGCAGATTGCGCAGGGAGGAGCCGTTCCCCGGCAGAACGAGTTTTTCCATGCTTTTTTCGGCGTTCTTCACGGCCAGAGCCGGATCCTTTTCCGATCTGAGGCCGGCGAGGATCCGGTCGAACTCTTCCTTCTGCCCGGCGGAGAAAAGGTCGTCCCCGGAACGGCGGAGCGTGACGAGCTCGGCCAGGTACTTGCGGCGGCGGCGGTTTTTGAAATAACGGAAGATCATGGTTTTTCCTCCCCGGCGCCGATCTCCCGGACGAGGGCGTCCACGGCCTCCCTGATGGCGGCAAAAGTCTTTTCGTAGACCGCCGCGCCGCCGCCGAAGGGGTCGGCGATGCCGCTGCCGGAACGCCACTCCCCCAGCTCACGGATCTTCGGCGCGAATTCCGGCGCGGCCGAGATCAGCGCCTCGCAGTGGGACCGGGTCATGCCGACGACGAGTCCGGCCTCTTCGAGAAGGTACCGGGAGACCCGCCGGGAGCGGAAAGTCGAGGGATCGATGCCGTTCCGCCTCATGACTTCTCCCGCGTGGCGGGAGATCGTCTCCCCGGGGAAGGCGGCCAGTCCGGCACTGGCGGCCCGGTGCGGTCCCCCCGTCCGGGCCATGACGTCGTTGAAATACAGCTCGGCCATGGGACTGCGGCAGGTGTTTCCGGTGCAGACGAAGAGGACTTTCATTCACACCGCCTAAAATTTGAGTTTCATGATGGCTGCCCGCAGCAGTTTCTCGGAGGTCTGTTCCTCGGGCGGCGTTTCCGCGAGGAGCTGATTGAGCACCTTGGTGACGGCGTCGCGCTTGAAGCCCAGCTGTTCCAGGGCCAGCGCGGCGTCGTTTGCGGCGTCGCTGACGGGGAGGACCGCTCCGCCCGCGGCGCCGCCCGCAAGGTCGATCTTGCCCTTCAGGTCCACGATGAGCCGTTCGGCGGTGCGCTTGCCGATGCCGCTGATGCGCGAGATGGCTTTGACGTCGCCGGAGGCGATCGCGGCGCTGAAGGTGGAAACGGGCATGGTGCTCAGAACGTTGAGCGCCAGTTTCCCGCCCACGCCGGAGACCTCGATCAGTTTGAGGAAGAGCTGTTTCTCCTCGGACGTGGAAAAGCCGAAAAGCGTGATGGCGTCCTCGCGGACTTGCATGTAAGTGTGCAGACGCACCTTTTCCCCCGGCTGAGGCAGTTTCTCGAAGGTGGAGAGGGGGATCTGCGCCTCGTAGCCGACGCCCGAAACATCGATGACGCAGCAGGAAGCGCTGCTTTCGGCAAGAGTTCCCGACAGGAAGGAGATCACTTTTCCACCTCGATATCCAGAGAAATGTCGGCGGACTTGACCGAGTGGGTCAGCGCGCCGGAGGAAACGAAATCGACGCCGATCTCCCCGATGGAGCGCAGCCGTTCGAGGGTGATGCCGCCGGAAGCCTCCAGTTTCGCCCGGCCGCCGACGAGGGCAACGGCCTTTTTCATGGTCTCGTTGTCCATGTTGTCCAGGAGGATGTACTCGACGCCGGCGTCGGCGGCTTCCGCAACTTCCTCCAGCGTGTCGGCCTCGACTTCGATCTCAAGCTCCGGATAGGCCTTGCGGGCGCGGGCCACGGCCCGGGAGATGGCTCCGTCGCCCTCGAGGGCGGCCAGCTCCCGGTGGTTGTCCTTGATCATGATGCGGTCGTAGAGACCGATGCGGTGGTTGGAGGCGCCGCCCGTGAAGACGGCGTATTTCTCCAGATTCCGGTAGCCGGGGGTGGTCTTGCGGGTGTCGAGGACGACGGTTTTGAACCCCTCGAGCTCTTTCGCGCAGCGGTGAGACATGGTGGCGATGCCGCAGAGGCGCTGGAGAAAGTTCAGCGCGGTGCGTTCGGCGGTCAGGATGCCCCGGGCGGGGCCCCGGATGACGGCGAGGATGTCACCGGCATGGCAGACGTCCCCCTCCCCGGCCCGGGGATCGAACTCCAGACGGGGCTCGACGATTTTGAAGACCCGTTCGGCGATGGGCAGTCCGCAGACGACCATCTCCTTTTCCTTGCACCGCAGCACGGCGCGGCTGACGGCGGTCTCGGGGACGACGGCCAGCGTCGTCGCATCGCCGATCATGTCGAGATCCTCGTTGAGCGCCAGTTCGATCAGGTGATCGGCCCGTCCCCAGTCGATGGCGTACGATCCATCGTCATCCAGATTGCTCACTTGAAACACTCCTGTTCTCAAAAATTTTCTCCCCGGTCGGGGATCTTGCAAAAACACGCGCTCACTTCTTCGGGGCGGGCCGGGGGGCTTTCCCGTCGGGCTTCTGCGTGCGCAGATCGAGCCACTCCGGCTGGTTGTCCCTTATTTTCATCATCCACTGGGCCGACGGGGTGAAAAAGGTCCCGCGGATGAAGACGGCGACCCATCTGTCGGGCAGCTGCCACGAAATGGTGGCGTCGCCGGTCCGGTCGCCGCTGTAGATGATCCTGAGTTCGGGATCCTTGCTGCGGATGATCGCCTTCTCCCCGGGCGTCAGCACTTTGGACCGGATGAGGGTGCTCCGGGCGATGCTGGCAAGTTCGAGCTCCTCCCGGGAAGAGAGCACCTCGCAGCTCACCCCGTTGATCTCCCGGGTAGGCCCGCCGCAGCCGCAGAGGAACAGCATCGCAAAAAACAGGAGCGGTATCGCGAAACGCATGTCTTTTCACCTTTCGAGATGGTGGAACTCCAGCAGGGAGTTCATCCAGTTGTTGAGGCTGTTCCAGTATTCCGGACGGCACGCGGGAAGGGGCGAGTCGTCGATGCCGGAGGCGACGAGGTTCTCCAGAAAGTCGTTCTGCTCCCGGGTCACGCCCTCGGGCAGCAGGCCGTTTTCGTACAAGTAGGCGCACTTGAGGACAACGGCGCACTGGACGAGGCTCCAGACATTTTCCCCCTCCTCCGGGGCGGACAGATGGCGGTACACCGAGACCGCCGCGTCGTAAGTGTAGGGCTGGGGCAGATTTTCCGGCAGACTGCGCAGCAGGAACGCGCCGATCTTCACCGCCATCTTGTAGGAAAGCTGCCGGTCGGCGACCCCGGTGAAGTCGTTGAGGAGTTCCACCCGGTCGGCGGTGTGCAGATCGCCGGGCACGTCGTCCTTGTACTCGATGCCCAGTTCGCGGTAGAGATCCGCCAAGGGAGTCTTCTTTTCGCCGATCGTCTGGGCGCCGTGGATGACGAAGCTGATCCGGCCGCAGTCGGGGCTCGCGCCCCGCACGATGAGCGCGGACTCCCGGTACGGGCGCTTTTCGAGGACCAGCAGCTGTGTGGTGACGATCATGCGGGAAAACCTACTGCAGCTGTTTTTTGAGTTCGGCGATGACCAGCTGGGGATTGGCCTTGCCCTTCGAGAGCTTCATCACCTGGCCCACCAGATACTGGAGCACCCGCTCGTTGCCGGCGCGGTACTCCTCCGCCTGTTTGGGATTGTTGGCGATCGCCTCGGCGACGACGGAGGAGATCGCTCCGCTGTCGCTCACCTGCGCGAGACCCTTTTCGCCGATGATGGTTTTGGCTGATTTGCCCGTGGCGTACATTTCGGCAAAGACCTCCTTGCCGATCTTGCCGTTGATGACGCCGGAGGAGATGACATCGGTCAGCTCCGCCAGACCCTCGGGGGTGATGCGGCACTCCCTGATGGAAATCTTGTCCTCGCCCAGCAGACGCAGCAGTTCGGAGGAGATCCAGTTGGCGACGAGCTTCGGGGTCTTCGCCTTTTTGGCGGAGGCGTCGAACCAGGCGGCCAGCTCCCGGTCGGCCGTCAGGACGCCCGCGTCATAGGCCGTGACGCCGTAGGACTCCTGAAAGCGCTTGCGCATGGCCGCGGGCAGCTCCGGCAGCGCGGCGCGGACGGCTTCGATCTCCTCGTCGGTGAAGACCACGGGCATGAGGTCCGGATCCGGGAAGTAGCGGTAGTCGTGGGCGGCCTCCTTGGTGCGCATGAGGTAGCTTTCGCCCTGATCGTCGTTCCAGCCCCGGGTCTCCTGACGGATCTTTTCGCCCCGGTCCAGAAGTTCGCTCTGACGCCAGATCTCGTAGTCCACGGCCCGGTGGACGGCCCGGAAGCTGTTGAGATTTTTGAGTTCGATCTTGGTGCCGAACTCCTTCTGCCCGACGGGGCGCAAAGAGATGTTGACGTCGCAGCGCATCTGGCCCTTTTCCATATCGCAGTCGCCCACGTCGCCGAAGCGCATGATCTCCTTGAGGGAGGTGAGGTAGGCGTAGGCCTCGTCGGCGCTGCGCATGTCCGGTTCGCTCACGACCTCCATCAGGGGGACGCCGGCGCGGTTGTAGTCAACGCCGCTGCCCTCGGCGGAGTGGACGAGTTTCGCCGCATCCTCTTCCAGGTGGATGCGGGTGATGCCGATATATTTGTCCGGCAGGGGCGCGCCGGAGAGCCCGGTCCCCTCCAGTTTGATCCGGCCGTGTTCGCAGAAGGGCAGATCGTACTGGGAGATCTGGTAGTTTTTGGGCATGTCCGGGTAGAAGTAGCTCTTGCGGTCGAACTTGCTGAACTTGGCGATGGTGCATTCGGTGAGCAGTCCCGCGCGGACGGTCGTCATGATCGCGCGGCGGTTGGGGACGGGGAGCACCCCCGGGTACCCCATGCACACCGGACACACGTGGGTGTTGGGCGGCGCGCCGCTGCCGTTGGCGCACGAGCAGAACATCTTGCTCTTCGAACGGATCTCGATGTGGGTCTCGAGACCGATGACGGCTTCGTATTTCATCTTTTCGGAAACCTCTTCTTTATAAGGATGATTTCTGCACACTTTATAATTTAACGGGAAAATGTCTCTTTGTCAATGGAAAAAATCTTGCAAGCGGGGCTTTTTCATGTTACTTTATAACGTCGATCAAGGAAACGGGCTCCATGGAAAACAGTCTTGCGCAGAACATCCGGCTTCAGCAGAAGCAGAGCATCTCCCCGCTGCAGCAGCAGGCGGCGGAGCTTCTGCATCTTTCGCGGCAGGAACTGGAAACGCGCATCGACAGGGAACTTGCGACCAATCCGCTCCTGGAGGAGGACACCGCGCCCCCGCAGGAGAACGCCGGGGAGGAGACGGAACCCTCCCGGGATGACGGTGCGCGGGACGACGACGCGCCCTCCGAACTGGACGCCGAACGCATGATCTGGGGCGACGATCTGCCCGTTTCCGCCGCCTCCCGGGATCCGGACGACGACGGGGACTTCTGGTCCGGCGCGCCCGCACCCCCGCCCTCCATGGAGGAACAGCTCGCCTCCGAAGTCGCCACAAGCGGCCTCGACGACAGGATGAAGGAGCTGGCCTCGTGCATCATCGACAACCTGGACGCCCGGGGATTCCTCGCTTCCCATCCCGCCGATCTGGCCATGCTGTGCAACGCGGACATGGAGGAGATGGACCGGGCGCTGGCGCTGGTCCGCTCCTTCGATCCGCCGGGGATCGCCGCCCGGGATCTGAGCGAGTGCCTGCGCCTCCAGCTGGCGAGGAAGAACGCCCTCACCCCCCTGATGGAAAAGCTGACGGAAAAGGATTCCCTCGACGAGATCGCCGCCAATCACCTGCCGCGGCTGGCCGCCCGGCTCGGCGTCTCCATGGAGGAGCTCAAAAAAGCCCTGGCGGAGCTCAAAAAACTCAACCCGGCTCCGGGATCGGAACTGGCGCCCCAGACCCTCATGCCCGCCGATCCGGAGCTGGAGATCGTCCGCCGGGGAGACGATTACGCGGTCGTTTCCTCCGGCTCCCGGGAGCGCTCGCTCTTCATCCCGGAACGCTACGAGAAACTGCTGCAGGACCCGAACCTCTCCGGCAGCGACCGGTCGTACATCGAGGAGAAGATGCGCTCGGCCCGGGAGCTCATCAGGGCGCTGCGCCTGCGGGGCGACACCGTCTCGGGCATCGGAAAAGTCCTGATCCGGACCCAGCGGGATTTCCTCGACAGGGGCCCCGCCGCGCTGAAGCCCCTCACCATGAAGCAGGCCGGTGAGATCCTCGGTCTCCACGAAACCACCGTCAGCCGCGCCGTGGCGGGCAAATACGTGCGCACCCCCCGGGGGATCTTCCCCCTCCGGTACTTCTTTTCCGGCGGTTACAAGAGCAGCGAGGGCGAGGACGTGGCCTCCCGCGCCGTCCAGGAGAAACTGCGGGAACTGGTGGCACAGGAGGATCCCCGCGATCCCCTGTCGGACGACAAACTGGCGAAGCTCCTGCGCGAAGAGGGGCTCGATGTCGCCCGCCGCACCATCGCCAAGTACCGTGAGCTCCTCAGGATCCCCAGCTCCCGTCTGCGGAAGCAGTACTGACGGTCCTGCGCCGCCACGCCCGGGGCGAGAGGCCGCAGCTCTTTTTGAAATCCCGCGAAAAATGGGCCTGATCGAAATACCCCGTGCGCCCGGCGATCTCCTTGATGCTCAATTCGGAGCCCTCCAGCAGCTGGCGGGCCAGCCGGATCCGCGTAGAGCGCCTGTACCCCGAGGCGGTGGTGCCGCAGCAGCGCCGGAACGCCCGCTGGAGCGTGGAGACCGAGCATCCGGCGCCTTCGGCCAGTTCCGTCAGGGGGAGATCCTCCCCCGGCCGGGTCTCGATGATCCGGATGGCCCGGTTGAGAGCGTCCGGGTAGGCGCTGTTGCGCGCCCCTTCCGCCGAGAGGGTCGAAATCAGTTCGAGGATCCGCCCGTTGACGACGGCGACGGCTTCCGGGGATTTCCCGGCCAGCGCCGAACCGATGGCGGCGATAAGCCTCTCAACGGCTTCCGGGTCGCTCAGGCGGATGAGGCGCGTTCCGTAGAGCGAAAACCCCGAGAGAGCGGCGTCCAGCAAAGTCCCTTGAAGCAGCAGCGCCCGCTTGCGGAACCCCCGGCGGCTGTTCAGCACGGCGAAGTTGGGATGACAGATCATGAGGAGATCCCCCGGGACCAGTTCGAACTTTTCCCCGTCGATGTCCGCGGCCAACTCCCCCTCCAGCAGAAGTTCGATGGCCAGATACGGCGGATTGCGCAACTCCCAGCGGTAGGCCCCCGCATATTTCGTCCCGGTCACCGAGAGCGGCCACAGCTGACGGGCCTGCGGACTGCCGGCGTCCCATGATTCCTTCTCGTGCCACACCGGCTTTTGCGAAATCGGCGCCATTTTCCCACCCTTGAGCTGTTTTTACACGATTTTTCCCGGCATCAAGCTGGATTTTTACAAAAAAATGACCTGTTTTTACAAAATATACAACATCATACCCGTTGTTTCAAGCCGGGTTCCGGGGTATAATATGTCATGTTCGATGATTTTGCATCCGAAATTTCCAACGAAAGGAGTGTCTTCATGTCCGTCAATGTTTTCAAGCCGTCCGCGGGGAGGGGGATCCGCCGTTTCACCCTGATCGAGCTTCTGGTCGTGATCGCCATCATCGCCATTCTTGCCGCCATGCTGATGCCGGCGCTGAGTCAGGCCCGGGACCGGGCGAAGAGATCCACGTGCCAGAACAATCTCAAGCAGATAGGGCTGGGGGTTCATCTCTATCTGGCGGGCAGCAATGAATTTTTCCCGCTGCTGCGTCTCACCTCCACCGCGGATTCGTCGTATGCCCTGTCGAAATTCGTGGAAAAGATGAATCCCACGCTCAAGACCCTGCCTTCGATCTGTCCGGCCGACACCGAATTGCGCAAGGCCACGGGCTACAAGGGCGGCTGGGGCTCCACGTTCTATTACAGTTACGGGATCAACAAGCACGTGGTACACGACCACAGCTGCCGTTCACAGAATCTGGCCAGTTTCAGCAAACACTCCGAACTGCTGCTGCTCGCCGACGGCGGCAGCCCTACCATCGCCTGCAACGCGCAGCAGTTCCGCACCCGGCACAACAGCGACTTCAACGCGCTGATGATGGACGGCCACGTGGTGAGCTTCAAGGGCAAGATCCAGGGCGACTTCAATCTCAACAATCTCCCCAGTCCCTACAAATACTATTTTCAGGCCAACGCCAAACTGCCGATCTGGGGCGGTTACAGTACGGACGGCGTGAAGCAGTAGAGGAGGGAGAACATCATGCGTTTCATCTGGTTAACATGTCTGTTTCTCTTCGCCTCGGCGGCCGCGGGTGAAGTGACGCTGGTGCGCGACGGCAAACCCTGCGCGGAGATCGTTCTGCGGAGCGATGCCGTGTCCTCCGCTCAACTGGCGGCTTTCGAACTCAACCATCACATCCGCCTCATCACGGGGACCGAACTCCCCGTCCTGCGGGCCGCCTCCGGCAAGGCCGGGACCGTCATCGAACTGGGGACCGAACAGCGTCCCTTCAAGGAGGAATACGCCTGCGTCTCGGTCAAGCCGGGCAAGATCCGTCTGTGGGGCTACGACGCCCCCCGCCGCGCCCCCGTGGATTACGCCGACGCCAAAACCTTCCCCAAGGGGTCGCTGGGGACGCTCTTTGCCGCCTATGATTTTCTGGAAAAATTCTGCGGCGTCCGCTGGTACGCCCCCGGACCGGTCGGCACGGTCTGCACCCCGCGCAGGACCCTTGCCGTGCCGGAGGGAGAAAACCGCGTCGTCTCGGCCACCAGCGGCTTCCGACGCCTCTCCCCCATGCGCAACCGCTGGACCATAAACAAATTCTACGGTTGCACCTCCCGTGATGCGGCCCTGTTTTTCAAGCGCTGGCGGACCTACGAGTACAGTCCCGGCGACCAGCACAACATCTACCCCATCTTCTACGAATACTACGCCCCCGCCCAGCGGGACCCCGCATTGCGGGCCATCTTCAAGGAGCGCAGGCTCAATTACTTCGCCCAGGGCTACGACGGCGTCATGGCCCCCGTCGACAAATACGTCAGAAGAGAGTACCCCAACGACGTCAACCTGCCCCCCGGCATCTGCTTCTCCGACCCCGGCCCCGTGAAGTATTTCGCCAACATGGCGCTGCGCAAGTACAACAACGAGAAGATCGTGGGCCTGCCCCGGCCCTACACGCCCCGGCTTCAGGGAAGACCCTTCTACGACGCCGTCAACCACATGGACGCCACCAGCGTCTGCCGCTGCGCCAAGTGTCAGGCCGCCCTCGCCGCGGGCAAAAGTCTCCACTGGCAGTTCATCGCCAACGTGGCCCGCGAGGCGGCCAAGCTCAACCCCGAGATCAACATCCGCGGCGGCTCCTATCAGGATCGCGCCCCTTTCCCCAAGGACGTCGACTTCCCCCCCAACACCGGCGTCTCCCTGGCCCTGGGCGTCCACGCGTGGTGGAACCCCGACTTCTACAAGATCCAGCACGACGAATACTACGGCAATTACCTCAAGCACTTCGGCGGCAGGAGGATGATCGTCTGGCTCTACCTCTTCGGCCCCTCCTGGGACTCCCTCACCCGCTACAAGCACAAGTACTTCCCCGGCATGTACCCCCGCCTCGCGGGAAAGATCGTGAAGGAAATGGCCCGCGACGGCGTCACGGGCGCCATGCTCGAAGTCGAACTGGAGCAGAACACCCTCGAAGCCTATCTCGCCTGCATGCTCTTCTATAACGCCGATCTGGACGTGGAAAAGACCATCGACGAGTATTTCGACAAGTACTACATGGAGGCCGCCCCCGAGATGCGGGCCTTCTACGCCGAGATCGAAAACGCCTTCTGCAACTGGAAAAACTATCCCAAAGACATGTTCGGCCCCAAGGGCGCGGCGGAGAAACAGCGCCTCAACTCTCTCGGCAGCGGCATGCTCACCGCCGACCGCAACTGGTCCATCGGCACCCCGGAGCGCATGGCGAAGCTGAAAAAACTCTTCGAACAGGCCGAGAAAAAGGCTTCTCCCCTCGTGAAGAAGCGCCTCACCCTGCTGCGCAGGGCCTTCTGGGATCAGACCCTCGCGGGCATGAAGGATCATCTTCTGCGCGAACGCAACCTCAAGGCCCCCGTCAAGACCGTGACCATTCCCCGCATCGCCGACGCCGCGGGCGATCCCGGCCGGGTGGACTGGGAAAAGGCCGCCTCCATCGGGGACTGCCACCTCATCACCACCGGCGAGGAAGTCCCCGGCGCCTTCCTGCTCCGCATGGCCGCCGACAGAAAATATCTCTACATGGAGCTCATCGACCGCCGCCCCATCACCGCCCGGGGCCACTGGAACAACTATCTTGAAATTTTCCTCTCCCGCGACGGCCAGATGCCCGTGGCCCAGCTGGGCTTCGGCGTCGGCTGGAAAAGCATGCTGGCGTGGAAGACCGACCTCATCAACGACGCCGTCAACGTCTCAAGCGTCCCCCCCGCCGAAGTCTACGGCGCGAACTTCAAGCTCATCGACGAGCAGAAAATCTGGCACTGGCGCGCGGCCTTCTCCCTCGAAAAACTCTTCGGCCCGGGCCCCCTCGACCGCTTCCGCATGAACCTGCGGCGCAAGACCCCCGAAAACCGCCTGTGCTGGAACCGCTTCTTCGCCTCCTCGCAGGACTGCCTCGAACCCGGTATTTTGGGCAGCGTCCTCATCCGCGACAGGAACCGCCCCGAAGATCTGCCCTTCGCCCAGACCCGCTTCCGCAACGAGATCGGCACCTGGCGGATGCTGGAGGGCTTCCTCCGCTTCACCTGTAAGCCCGGTGCGGCCCATGTCCGCTTCACAGGCAAAAAAGACGGCCTGATCTTCAACACCCCCGTGGCCGCCGGGAAGGGCCAGTCCGTCACCGTGAGTTACCTTTCGTCCAAAGACGTCGCCCTGCGCATCATGCTGATCCCCCGGGACGGCGTCAAACGCTTCCCCTCCGTGGTGAAACGGGCGGTCAAAGCCGGGAACGGCCGCTTCTCCGCCGCCTTCCCGCCCCTGAAGCAGGGCGACGCCTTCACCGTCGTCCTCTCCTCCGACGGGCCGGAGGAATTCGACATCTCACAAGTCCAAGTTTCGTTCAAATGACGTTCCGTAAAAATTACGACATCGCCGTCTGCGGCGGGGGCATCGCGGGCGTTTCCGCCGCCGTGGCCGCCGCCCGCCGGGGGTGCAGAACGGTCCTCATCGAGAAGACCCTCCAGCCCGGGGGCCTCGCCACCAACGGCCTCGTCCTCGTCTATCTGCCCCTCTGCGACGGCAGGGGAAACCAGCTCCTCTTTGGCCTCCCCGAGGAACTCATGCGTCTGGCCAACAAGTACGGTCCCTGCCGCCTCGACGAAAACTGGCGCGAAAAAAACGAGCGCATGCAGGTGAACTTCTCCCCCGCCTCCTGCGTCCTGGCCCTCGACGAAGTGCTGGAAGACGCCGGCGTCGACGTCTGGCTCGACACCGTCATCACCGGCGTCAAAATGGAAAACCGCCGCCTGAAAGCCGTCGAGGTCTTCAACAAAAGCGGCTTCGGCGCCATCGAAGCCAAGTGCTTCGTCGACTCGACGGGCGACGCCGACGTGGCCTTTCTCGCCGGAAACGCCTGCCGGAACTCCGCCAACGCCATGGTCCTCTGGGCCTTGGAGCACCGCGGAGAACCGGGAAAAGACGACATTCCCCAAGACGAATACGCCGCGGGTGCCATCCCCGTCGCGGGCAGCATCAGCGCCGCCATGCGCGCCGATCCCCTGAAAAAACTCTTTTCCGACGAACCCCTCTCAGGCCAACTCGTCACCCGCTTTGCCCTCGAAGGCCGCCGCCGCTACCGCCGCGACCTCGCCCGCCTCGGCGCGAAAAAAACCTCCCGCTTCCCCGTGGCCCTGCCCGGTCAAGTCCCCCTGCGCCGCACCCGCGCGATCGCAGGCCGCATGACCGTCACCGACGAAGACGAGGGCAAAAGCCTCCCCAAAGCGATCACCCGACTGGGCGACTGGCGCGGAAGAGGCCGCGTATGGGAGATCCCCTACCCCGCTCTTCTCCCCGACAACGTCGAGGGACTCCTCGCCGCCGGACGGTGCATCTCCGCCCTCGGCTCCGCCTGGGAGGCCGTCCGCGTCATCCCCGTCGCCGCCAAGACCGGCGAAGTTTCCGGCATCGCCGCCGCGCTATCCGTCCGCCGGAACCTCACCCCCGGCGCGCTCCCCTTCCCCCTTCTCGCAAAAGAACTGCAGGCCATAACCCCGCCCGAGGCCCTGCCCCGGGCATGCAAGGAGATCTGAAATCTATGAAAATCCATTCCGTCATTTTCGCCGTCATTTTGATCTTTTCCGTCACTTCCGCCTTCGCCGCGCCTCGGGAGTTCGCTTTTTCGACGGCGCCCGGCACGGACGGCCTCTGCAGCGCCTGGGCCAAAGGCCGCTACGCCGTCGACCCCCAGGGCATCCGCCTCGATAAAAACAAATACTGCTACAACGCCAGCGTCATCCCCCTCCGCGGCGTGAAAAATGTCCGGATCTCCTTCAAATATCAGGGCACCGGCACCGAGTGCGGCCTCTTCATCTACTCCGGCACCGGTCTCCGCGGCCGCGATCTCCATTACCTCCCCAACACGAAGAAACTGCGCGAATTCACCGGCGACTTCCCCATCCCCGACGTCGTCGACAAAAAACGCCCCACCGGAATCCGCATCGTCTTCCGCACCACCGGCAACGCCCTCATCTCCGACGTCAAACTCCTCCTCCCCGAAAAATAATTCCCCTCTTTTGCTTTTGATAAGGGAGGATGCGGTTCCGGGGGAGGGGGAAAACTTCTTTTCCACGTGAAAAGCCGAACGTCGGCTCCGGTATAACTGCGGCCAGCCCTTCGGGGGGCCGCAGGGGGAAAGAGCCCGCATGTCGCCCGGCGCGTCCCCGAAGGGCAACGCGCCGTTATCCGCCAGCGGGTGCCACCCGCCCCTCCCCCGGGCCCCCTCTCTTTTCAAAAAAAGCGGAATATTTTGGGGATGGGTTTGACGTCGCCGATGAGCAGAAATCGGGGCTTTGAGGGCCGGTTCTCCGTACCCGTCCGTACTTACTGTTCCCGGCGGAAACAGGCGTAACCCGCGCCGTCGGAGAGGTCGGAGGGCAGGATCAGCTCCTGCGAGACCCGGCGGAAACCGGGGTGACGGGCGAGAAATTCATCGGCGAGTTGTGCGTTCTCCTCGGGCTCGATGCTGCACGTGCTTGCGACCAGCTGGCCGCCGGGGGCGGTCAGCCGGGCGGCGTGATTTAAGAGTTCCCGCTGCAGCGTCCGGATCTCCCGCAGATCCTTCTCCGAAAAACGCCACAGCGCGTCGGGCCTGCGGCGGAACACCCCCGTGTTGGAACAGGGCAGATCCGCCATGACAAGATCGAAGGCCCCCTTGAGCATCTTCGGGTCCCCCGTCAGCACCCGGTGGGGCAAATGACGGCAGGCGAAATTCCGTTTTGTGAGCTCCTGACGGGCTTCGGAACGATCGAAAGCCGTCAATTTTCCGTCATCCGTCAAATTTTCCGACATCATGAGAGACTTCCCTCCGGGCGCGGCGCAGAGGTCGAGGACCGTCTTCACGCAAGCGTAATCCGGCGCGGCGGGCGCATGGGCCGCCGCGGGGTCCTGGATGTAGACGCGCCCCTCCGCCAGCGCCCGGGAGCCGAGCACCTCCCCCGGCTCTCCCGTCCGGAAAGTGAAAGGCCCCACGTTGCACAGGAATTCCGACGCGAAGTCCAGCTCCCCCGCATTTTTCTCCACCCGGAACGTGAAGGGCGGCTCGGAGAGGAACAGCGCCGTCAGCCGTTTCAGTTCCTCCGGCGAAAACCGCTTGCGCCACCGGGCGAAGACCGCGGGCGGCAGAATTATTGACGGCTCCTCCGAAAACGGAACGTTCTCCCGGAGATACCGCCGGAGCACCGCATTGAAGAATTTATCCGCGTGAAACCCTTTCGCCAGCTCCACCGCAATGGAGACCGCCGACTCCGGCGCGACGGCGCTTTGAAACCGCGTCTGCGTCATGGCCGCCAGCAGCAGCGGCCGGATCTTCGCCCCGGGCGCTCGCGTCACCAGTCGGGCAAGCTCCCGCTCGATGGCCCCCCGCCGACGGCAGAAAGTCAAAAGAAGATGCCCCACCGTCCTGCGGTACGCCTGCGGCGCATGGAGATCGAGAAAGTCGTCCAGCGTGCACCGCCCGCTCTCCATGAGCCGTATCCCCTCCTCCGCCGCCGCGAGGATCTTCTCCCCGGCAGAGTTCTGCAAATGCGACGTTTCCGATAAGGGAAGGGAATTCCGGGAGGAAGGGGAAGAACTTCTTTTCGCGTGAAAAGAAGTTTTCCCCTTCCCCCCGGGCCCCCTATCCCTTTTCAAGAAAAGCGGAGTATTTTCAGACGTCTTCATTTATCGGCCTTTATATAAAATACACGGACGTCGTCACTTTTTGAAGGCCCGCCGTCAAGTCGGTGCAAACCGCCGTCATTTTTGCGGTTTCTGCCCGCGCTCCACACGGCGACGCCCTCCTTTTGACGGAGGACGGTCGGCTCGAGCTGTTTTTTCGCGCCGTTCCAGACCGTCTCGGGAACGGGGATCAGGCCCTTGCGGTAGAACATGGGTTTCCCCGTGAAGGGGTCTGTGGGAGGCTCCTTAAGCGCATCGGGATAACGCCCCGTGCGCCGCTTTTCCAGCACCGCACCGATCAGCGCCGCCGCGGCCCGATAGCGCGCGGAAAGGCCGTCGAGACGGCTCTGATACCCCTCCCCGTAGGGGTAAAGCATCTTGGACAGGAACCCCTTGCGATAGTCCGGTTTCTTCATGTCGCCGCATTTTTTGACATCGAAATAGCTCAGCAATATGTTCCTGTCATCGGCGGCGAACCGCCACGCCTGCGGGAAAAGGAAACGCAGACCGTAGAGGCCGCGGAAAAAGAGGGTGCAGGCATCGTCCATGGAAACGGCTTCCGCGTAAAGCGTCTCGAAATTGACGCGGGCCAGATTCCGGTCGTGATCGAGGAGGTCCTTTTGCCACGATCTCAAAACTTCATCCGGCACGGGCGCATTGCCCGCAAGCCAAACCATGGCGTCGGCACGAAAGAACTCCGTCGCCGTCATGACAAGGGCGAATATGAGCCACGCGGGCCGGGCCCCGAGATAATCCGAGGTGTTTTTCATCCGCGCCAGCGCGGCGTACGCCGCGGCGGGATTTTTGTCTTCCGCGGCGAAACGGATCCGCCACTGCTCCGCCCGGCAGAAATCGCGGCAGCTGTACAATTCCGGAAGTTTGATCTCCAGGAGACCGCCCGGAACGAACCGCTTCGTGCCGTCGGCGGGCAGGGGAGCATCGAACAGTTTTTCCCGCTCGGAGAGAGGCCGGCCGTTTTCGTAAAACTTCCGGTACTTGCGCAGAAAGTCAGGCGAAAAAGTCCCTGTGAAAGCCCCGGACTCGGCATGAAGGTAAAAATCGATATCTTTCCATTCCTCATGGATCTTGTACGTCAGTTTTTCCACCCTTTTCCAGAAGCCGTCATCCCTTTTCCGTCCGGCAAAATACACTTCCTCCAGCCCCGCCGCCGAGAGGGGACGGCCGAAACGCGCCTCGAGTCTCTTCACGGTGTTTTCCGTCCGCCGGTGCGCGGCCAGCGCGCTTCCGAGAAAGAAGACGTACGAAAGCGCGAGGAGGACGAGAAGGATCTTCGTCGGAAGATTGAAAACTTTTTCAAAGGGCATCCGCGCACCGAGAGCGCAGAACCGGGCGGTCAGCAGATAGGAACCGGCCAGCAGCAAAATCCCCGCGACGGCGAAAACAAGCGGTCCCGTCGCATCGACGATCCGGGCGCAGAAAAAATCAGTCTCGCCCGACCAGAACGTATATTTGACACATCCGCCAAAAAGATATTGCCAGCGGCGGCCGACAAATCCCAAAGTCAGGACAAAACAGCCGATCGCGGCGAGAAGGGTGAGGATGCGGGCGGCGGCGAGAAGCCAATGGCGGCGGTATGCCGCAGCTCCGGACAAAAGAAAGCTGACCTCGAGGATCAGCGCGTACAGGAGCAGAGAAAAGCAAACCTTGACAACTCCGAGGAAGACAGGGCCGTGGAAGAGATAAGCTCCGGCCGCTCCCGGCAGGATCCAGAGGGCCGCGAACAGCAGCGTCCAGCCCGTCACCACCCCCGGTGCCGGCGTTTCGACGAAAAACAGTTTTTTCAAAAACGCTTTCATACCGACCTCCCTTTTTTCTGCTGCTCAGTTATCGCTCCGCAGTCACCGTGACAAGCGGACGTCTACGGACTTTTACGGACTTCTACGGAGAAGGCCGAAACGGGAAAAACCTCCCCGCACCTGCGGGCGCCCCGCTCGCGTCCCGTGGGCAAAGTGTGCCGTCGAGACGTTCCTCGCCCGTCACCTGCCCTCGTGGGGAACAGGGCCTAACCAAAAAACAAACCCCATGTCGTATAATATCGCCGAAATCCGCAAAAGTCAAGCAAAATCCGCCGTCGTCCCGTAAAAAACCCGTCCGTTCACCAGATAGACGGGACTGCCAAAAGCCGCATCGATGAATTTTTGACGGATCGCAAAAAAGACAGACGGGGTAATTTGAGGGTGCTGCCCGCAGCGGCAACACCCGGAAATGCCCCCCGACTGGACTTTTGCGAGACACAAAAAGGCGTGACGGGACTTTTGGCAGTCCCGTCGATATGGCCCTTTTCGCCGCAAGTCAACTTGAAAAATCATGATTCGGCGGTATATTGCATGGCAGGAGACCGGAGACGAAAAATGTGTCGACTTGACAGATTGCATCAGCTGAAGACCGAGATCTATCGGATCGCAAGACAACACAACGCCCGAAAGGTGTACGTGTTCGGTTCCTGCGCCCGCAAGGAGGAGACGCAGGAGAGCGACGTCGATCTTCTCGCCGATTTCGATGACAGCGCATCTTTGTTCGATCAGGTCGCGCTGCGGCTGGCCCTCGAGGAGACCTTGAACTGCAAGGTCGATGTGATCCCCCTGTCTTCGCTGGCCGACCCCGTTTTCGGTCCGATGGCGAAAAAAGACATGGTGCTTTTATGACCGATGACGATCTGCGTATCGACCATATCCTGAATGCCATCGGGAAAATCACCAACGCGACGGCGGGTACCCGGGAGGAATTTCTCGCTTCCGTTTTGAAACGGGATGCCGTCTCATACAATTTTCTGGTCATCGGAGAAGCCGCAAACCGAATTTCTGAGGCGACGCGCGCGGCCCACCCGGATATCCCCTGGAAGGTGATCATCGGGATGCGGAACGTGCTCATCCACGATTACGTCCAGACCGATTACAAACTGGTCTGGGAAACCGCCCGGAACGATTTGCCGAAACTCCGGGCGCAGCTTCTCGCGGCCAAGTCTTCCCGGTGATCCCGGTCCCCTGACAGCGGCCCGCGGGACTCGCCGACGCCCTGTCTCTCTTCAAAACACGCCGCTTTTTTTGAAAAAGGGTGAGGGTCCGGGAAAGGCGGGTGGCACCCGCGGGCGGGCAACGGCGCGTTGCCCTGGCGGGGACGCGCCGGACAGCATACAAACCCGCTCACCCTGCGGCCCCCCGAAGGGCAAGGCCGCAGCTATCCCGGAGCCGGCGTTCGGCTTTTTCTCGTGAAAAAAAGTTTTTCCCCTCTCCCGCGCTCCCATCACGCTTTGTTTTCAGCGGCTATTCGTCGCCGAGGTATTTGCCGGGGAGGAGGTAATTTGTGATGTCGTCGCGGACGGCGTCTTCGAGGGAGGTGGGGGGGGTGGTCCAGCCGAGGGCGCGGAGTTTATCCATTTCGGCGCAGGTGTAGTACTGGTAGCGGTCGCGGAGGTGTTCGGGCATTTCGATGTACTCGATATCCACGGGTTTGCCCAAAGCGGAAAAGGCGGCGGAGGCGAGTTTCTTCCAGCTTTCGGCCTTGCCGCTGCCGATGTTGAAGAGACCGGAGGCGGAGCTGTTGAAGAGGAACCACATCATCCGGACGGCGTCCTTGACGTAGAGGAAGTCGCGGAGCTGTTCGCCGTCGGCGTATTCCTTTTTGTAGGACTTGAAAAGTTTCATTTTTCCGCAGGAGGTGATCTGTTCGAAGCAGCGGAGCACGACGCTGCGCATCTCGCCCTTGTGGCGTTCGTTGGGACCGTAGACGTTGGAGAACTTGCACCCGACGAGCTGGTCCAGCCAGCCGCGGCGTTTGGCGTAGAGGTCGAACATCTGTTTGCTGTAGCCGTACATGTTCATGGGGCGGAGTTTCTCGATGGCGCTCTCGTCGTCCCTGTAGCCGCAGGAGCCGTCCCCGTAGGTGGCGCAGCTGGAGGCGTAGATCATGCGGATATAGTTGCGGACACAGAAGTCGGCGAGTTTGGCGGTATAGCGGAAATTGTTGGCGACGAGGTAGCTTGCGTCGCGCTCGGTGGTGGAACTGCAGGCGCCGAGGTGGAAGACGCCGTCGATCTTCTGGCCGGAGAAATAGTTGCGGTCCAGTTTTTCGAGGAAATCGTCCTTTTCCATGTAGTCGTCGTAGCGCAGGGGGGCGAGGTTCTTCCACTTGTCGGAGTTCCCCAGGTGGTCGACGACGAGGATGTCGTCGATGCCGTTGCGGTTGAGTTCCCAGACGACAGCGCTGCCGATGAGGCCGGATCCGCCGGTGACGATGAACATGTGATGCACTCCCTGATTGATGTTATGCCGATGCGCGCGGCGGCGTCAGAAATATTTGCGTTTATCCCCGTCGCTGTCGAATGTGCCGGCGGCCTTGGAGGCCATCTCGTTGCCCTTCTGCCAGTGGGGGGATTCCAGCCCGACCAGGCGGGCCTGGATGGAGAAGCCGGTCTCCCAGTCGTGGTCGTCGTCTCCGGAGTCGCGGGAGAAGGAGAAGGCGGCGATGACCTCCCAGCAGTGGAAAGTCCGGGCCACCATGAAGGAGACGGAGCTGAAGCTGCCGTCGATGACGTCGTAGGTACAGCGGACGGCGCCCCGGGTACGGCGGTCGGGGGTGATGGGGAAGGCGATCCCGGCGGAAACGAGTTCGTTGGCGTCTTTGAAATACTTGTCGAAGAAGCCGCCGGCGTCCATCTGATAGAGCGTGGAGCCCATGGAGTAGGTGCTTCGGGCGGCGTAGGGCCGGTTGTAGGTGTAGGAGAAATTGATCTTGACGTCGTCGATGGGCTCGTAAGTGAGGCTGGCGTTCCAGCGGTTGAGCCAGCGGCCGTTGAAGCCGGGACGCCCGCCGGACCGTCCCCGGCGGTCGACTTCGGGGACCTGGTCGTTGTTGCCGCCGATATCGGCGATGAGCGAAGTGCTCAGGGTCAGGCGGTCGATGGGCGAAGCGGTCAAAGTGGTGCAGAAGTTGCCGATGCGGTTGAACTCATCGATATTGCCGAAGCCTTTGGCATTTTCGAGGTAAAGATCCCAGTAGTTCTCCATGGAGAAGTAGTTGCGCACGCGCCGGTCGCTTTCCCGGGTCTGCAGGCGGTTCTCCAAGCCGAAGCGGAAGAAGTGCTGGCGTTCGATGCGGTCGGTGTCGTCGAAGTAGAAGAGGTAGTCGCGGTCGGTGGAGGGCGTGCCGATCCAGGTGTAGTTGATGTAGGGGCGCATGATGTGTCTCAATCCGTCAAGCCGGAGGAAGGGGACGCGCACATCGTCCCAGGTGTTGTGGATCTTGGTCGAGGCCTCGAATCCCAGTTCGCCCAGGGAGCGGACCCGCACGCCGCCGTCGCGGTCGTAGTTGCGGTAGCTGACGTTGCTGATATTCTGGGGATCGGCGGCGATGAACATGGTCAGAAGGTCGTTGGTGGAAACGGCGCCCTCCGTGGAGTTGCTGTAGGCGGTCATCTTGAATCCCGCGCGGGGGACAACGGTCAGCCAGTCCAGGCGGATCGGGAAGTACAGGAAATGGGTGGTGTCGAAACGGAAGGCCTGATAGTCCCGGAGGACGTTGTTGACCGGGTTGTGGCTGCCGTCGTAATCGAAATCGAAATCGATCCACTTCATGCGGTTGTACGAGGCGTCGAAGTCACCCTGATAGTAGAAGTTGGTGCCGAAGATCTCCTGCCGGGGGATGTCGAGCCGGACTTCCGGCAGTTTTTCGGAGACGGTGTAAAAGGAGTTGACCCGGGGCCGGAAGAGGATGGAGGCGCTGAAATGGTCGAACTGCTGCTCCAGCGCGGCGTAGGTCGCAGGCTGGGGATTGGCGTTGTAGCGGTGAGAGAAGAAGTCGCGGACGAAATAGAGGTCGCTTGCGTACTCGAAGGCTCCGCGGAAGTCCAGCCGGGGGGTGATGTGGGTCACGTTGCTGATCCTGAAGTCGAAGCGGCCGTGGGGGACTTTGAGGCGGTACTTGTCGTAGTCGTCGGTCTCGTAGGGACGGAGATCGTAGATGCTGTAGGCGAAGAAGTCCGTCCGGCTCTGCTCGGAGACGATGTCTCCGGTGACGCCGTAGCCGAAGCCGCGCTTCTGGTAATAGTCACCGTGGAGCCGGAAGCCGCTGTTCGGATATTCGGTCAGATTGAAATACTTGGAAAGGGCCAGGTAGTATCCCCAGCTGCTGGATTTGCCGAACTGGATGCTGAACAATCCGGGGGAGACATCCTTGGGCTTGTAGAACACCGGCAGCCACAGGAGGGGGACGCCGTAGACCTTGGCCACGCCGTTGAAAATGAGCACGGAGTGGTCGCCGGGATCGGTGACGATGGTCTTGGTCCCGAAGAACTCCGTCTCCCGGGGCATGAGGCGGACCCTCTTGGCGGCGATGGCGTAATGGGCATTGTCGTGTTCGAGGTAGGAGCAGCTGCTGATCTCGGCTTCGCTGGCCTCGATGGCGCCGTCGGGGCGTCTCTCGGCGGACTTGGCCCGGCAGACGAAAGTGGCGTACCTGGCGCTGACGCCGTCGAACCGGAAGTAGCCAGAGGAGAGGTTGCCGACCAACCGGTCGGCGCTGATGTTGTCGGTGGTCCGAGTAATGGTGACTTTGACCTGCTGGCGGCCCCAGATGTCGCCCTTGACGCCCTTGATCTCCACGAGGGTCCCGGGAAGCCGCTCCAGGGCGGCGAGTTTGTCGGGATCGACGACCTCGTCCTTGTGCTGCCACGCGATGAAACGCACGTGGCCGGAGGCCTCGATGTCCTGATTTTCGATGTTGATGACGGCCTGGTCGGCAAAGATCTCGAGGTCCCCCAGGGGGATGTGGATCCCGCCCCTGACGATGATGTTGCGTCCGACGATGCTCCAGCTCCCCGCCCGGACGTACTTGAAGAGAAGGCCGTTCTCGGAGATCTTGCGGATATCGAACGCGGAGGCGGAAAATCCGGCGCACAGGCCGAGAAGGAGGGCTCCGGTCAGAAGACGCGACAGGGATTTTCTCACTTTTTCCACGCCTCGAACCGGGATCGGATGAACTCGATGATCTTGCGCTGCTGCTCCTGGCCGTTGCCGGTGATCTCAAGGGGAGGAGCAAATTCGAAACGCACGTCTTTCTCCGGGTGGACCGGTCCCAGATCCCGGAGGAACCGCCCCAGCTCGATGAAATCGGTCTTGAGGGCGAAGGGGACGACGGGGACTCCGGCGGACTTGGCCAGTTTGACGCCGATGGTGTTGAACTTTTCGGGATCGAACTGGTCGCTGCGGGTGGCCTGCGGGAAAACGATGATGGAGCGTCCGGCCTCGAGGACCTTTTTTCCCTCGGTCAGGACGGTGCGGAGATCCTCGCGGGGGTTGGTCCGGGTCACGGAAATGGTGTGCAGGGTCCGCATGATGTCGCTGAAATAGGGGACCCTGTTCAGAGACTCCTTGACGATGAAGGAAAAATCGACGTACTCCCGGGCGATGGCGTGGAAGACGGCGGTCTCCAGCAGGCTCATATGGTTGCCGACGAGGACCGCCGGGCGCCCGTTGAGGGCCCGGAGATTGTCCAGTCCCCGGAGCCGGACCTTGCACCCGCATCTCTCCAGGAGACGGATGTTGCGGTTGGAGAAGTGGATCTGCTTGTTTTTGTCCAGCGTCCCCCGCTTGGCGCATCTCCCGGAAAGGATGAATATCCAGAAATTGACCCCGTAAAAGTACCATCTGCTGCGCAGCATCAGCCTGAACAGCAGAGAGACCGGCGTTCCTTCCGGCGTGTCGTAACTGTCAACATCCTTGAAAAGGTATTCGGACTCCATCTTTCCGACCTGAAAAATAACGGGATACGACCCTATTATTATAATGTATCACCGTTTTGCCGTTTTGGCAAGTCGAAAGAAGCGGTTCACCGTCCGGCGCCGTACCGGAGAAGGACGAAGGCGGGCAGACCGGGGATGCCCCATTTTTCGAGAAGGGCCGAGATCCGTCCGTCGGAGAAGGACTCGGCCCGGAACTCGATCACCCGGAAAGGCGCAAGGCGGGCGGCCACCACGGGGTCGGCCAGGACCCGCTTCATGGCCCGGCAGTTTTTGCACCACGAGGCCTGAAAATCGACGATCACATCTTTTTTCTCCGCGGCGGCGGCGGCCAGGGCGCTGTCGAAACGTCGCAGTTCCGCGTCGGCGTTCCAGGCCTGCGGACGCAGTTCCCAGGCCGTGCGGGCATACCAGAGCGCCGCGCAGAAGATGATCCCCGAAAACACGTATTTGATCCAGACCATGAATTTTCCGGGGCGGGGAAGGACGGCCAGTCCCGCCCCCGCCAGGGGCCAGGGCAGCGCCATGCCGATCCCCAGCAGGAAAGGCAGGATCAGCGCCGGGGCTCCGATGCGGGAATAACGCTCCGCCGCCAGCAGCAGCACGCTGACCGCCACCGGGGCCACGCAGGCGCCCGCCAGCAGCGCCGAAACGCCTCCCGTCACGAAGGCCGTCACGAGGTCCCCCTTCCCCGGCGTCCCGGGACGGAACCGCGCCGAAAACCGGGAAAAGTCCAGGGCGAAAACACCGCTCATGGCCAGCGCGAGGAGCAGGAATATGACGGCGATGACGATGTTGAAGATCATGGAGCTCTGGAGCGCACCGAAACGGGCCCCGGCGAAGATGACCGCAAGTCCGAGGACACCGTAGACGGCCGTCATGCCCGCGCCGTAGAGGAGGCCCCGCAGGAACCCCCGCCGCCCGGACTTGCCCCCCGCGCCGATGATGGCCAGCGTGACGGGGATCATCGGCAGGATGCACGGCGTGAGATTCAGCCCCAGACCGCCCAGCAGAGCCAGTCCGGCCAGGGCGAGAAAGCCCAGCCGGGCCCCGGCATCGGTCTCCTCCGGAGGCGCGGAACTGCTTCCGTCAAGCCACGCCAGAAATGACGGAACGGCGTGATATCCCGTCAATTTCCGCACGAACGTGTATCCGTCAAGGGAGACGGGCAGCAGGGGAACCTTATCCTCAAGACGTTTCAACGGCGTGTTTTCAGGCAGAAGATCGACCGTTTCGGGCATGAAGCACATGGCGGCGTCCTCTCCGTCACTTTTCCGGCAGCCCTGAAAATTGACGGATGCTTTGACGAAAGGTCCGTCATTTTGAAAGACCCACGTCCGGCGTCCGGCGGGATAGACTTCGACGGAGCCGAACATGTCGTCGGCGACGATCTCCCCCTTGGGAAACACGGCGGGGGGGATGACCTTCCCCGTGGCGTCCCGCACATCGAAAACCAGCGTGCTCCGGTAGAAATAATGCCCGGGGGCGATGTCCGCCGTCACCAGCAGACGGTTTTCCCGAATTTGGGCGCGCCACGTGAAGGGGCCGCCCCACAGAGCCGCCGTCAGACAAAAAGCCGCCGCCGCGAGAAAAATTTTCATCGGCATCCACCTCCCGGGAACAAAATAACCGTTTTTTCCGGAAAATCAACCCTCCGGCACAGACGAAAGAACGCCGGGCTCCCGTGACTCACGGGAACCGCGGCGCTTGTTTTCGAACTTCAGGAAGCCTGCGGGAGACCTACTCGGCCGCCTGGACCTCCGCCTGATGCTTGGCGATGATCTCGGAGGCGACGTTGCCGGGAACCTGCTCGTAGCGGGCGAGTTCCATCTCGAAGGAGCCGCGGCCCTGGGTGATGCTGCGCAGCTCGGTGGCGTACTTGTGCATCTCGGCCATGGGGACCTCCGCCTGAACGACCTGAAGACCCTCGTCCATCTCCATGCCCAGCACCCGCCCGCGCTTGTGGTTGAGGTCGCCGGTGATGTCGCCGAGATAGGAGTCGGGGATGTGGATCGAGACCTTCATGATCGGCTCGAGCAAGATGGGCTTGGCGTTGGCGATGGCCTCGCGGAAGGCCATCCTGCCGGCGATTTTGAAGGCCATTTCGTTGGAGTCGACGGGGTGATACTTGCCGTCGTACACGGCCACGCGGATCCGCTCCATGGTACAGCCGACGAGGGGACCGGAGGTCATGACCTCGGCGACGCCCTTCTCCACCGCGGGGATGAAGTTCTTGGGGATGCTGCCGCCCACGACCTCGTTGGCGAATTCGAAGCCGGCCTCGTTGTAGGAGATGCGCAGATAGACCTCGGCGAACTGTCCGGCGCCGCCGGTCTGCTTCTTGTGCCGGTAGTGGCCTTCGCCGGTGGTGGTGATCGTCTCGCGGTAGGGCACCTTGGGCGTGGAGAGGATCGCCTCGACCTTGTACTGGTCCTTGAGACGGTTCACGGTGATGCCCAGATGCTGGTCGCCCATGCCGGAGAGCAGGACCTCGTGGGTCTCGTCCTCGCGGGTGAGGGTGATGGTCGGGTCGCACTCGATGATCTTGCGCAGACCGGTGGCGATCTTCTCGTCCTCGCCGGACTTGGCCGCGGTCACGGCGCAGGACATGACGGGCTTCGGGAACTCAATGCCGGGCAGCGGCTTGACGCTGCTGCTGCCGGCGAGGGTGTCGCCCACGTGGGTGTCCTTGAGCTTCGCCACGGCGAAGATGGTCCCGGGCCCGGCCTCGGGGATGGAGCTCTGCTGCTTGCCGTTGACGCTGAGCAGCTGGCCGAGGCGTTCCTTGCCGTTCTTGCTGACGTTCCACACGTCGGAATCGGGCTTGAAGGTGCCGGAGACCGTGCGGATGAAGGCCAGCTGGCCGCTGAAGGGATCGTTGATGCTGCGGAAGACGATGCCGAAGGGCTCGCCGCTCTCGCTGACGTTGGAGGGACCGCCGGCCAGAGGCACGTACTCCAGAGGCGTGGGGAAGATGTCGACGATGGAGTCCATGAGCTCGGTCATGCCGATGTCCTTGACGGCGCTGGCGGCGAAGACCGGGATCGTGCTCCCGGCAATGACGCTCTTGCGCAGACCGGCGCGGATCTCATCCTCGGAGAGCTCTTCTCCGTCCAGATAGCGCTCCATGAGGGACTCGTCGGTCTCGGCGATGGCGTCCATCCACAGGGAACGGCACTCGGCCACGTCATCGGCGATGTCGGCCGGGATGTCCTTGTCGAAGAGCACGTTGACGACTTTCGAGAAGTCCGCGGCGTTGCCCACGGGCCAGTAGAGGGGGATCACCACGTTGGCGCCGTGGTTCTTGCGCATCTGCTCCAGAACGGCCTTGAAATCGGCGCGGTCGCGGTCCATGCGGCTGACCAGACCGAAGCGGGGGATGTTGCGGGCCTTGGCCAGTTTCCAGGCGCGGGCGGTCCCGATCTGGGGGCCGTCGATGGCGTCCACCAGCACCAGCGCGGCGTCCGCGGCACGGACGCTGGCCACGTACTGACCGATGAACTCGCCGTATCCCGGGGTGTCGACGAAGTAGAACTGCGTGTCCTTCCACTTGCAGTTCATGGACGTGGCGTAGATGCTGGCCTGACGGGCCTGTTCGTCGGCCATGTAGTCGCTGACGGTGTTTTTCGCGTCGATGCTGCCGATGCGCTGAATGACGCCGCCCTTGCGGAGCAGCTGGTCGCAAAAAGTGGTTTTCCCGGATCCCGAATGACCGGCGATGACGAAATTCCTGCATTTCAAGGCGTCAGCCATGATTTCCTCCCTGTTTTTTGTTGAAAAAGCCGATAGGCATTCGTCGCGTCATTGACTATAGCAGTGGAGGAAAGATTTGTCAAGCGTTTTCCACCAGTTTTTTTCAATTTTGTCCCGGCTGCTCCTGGGAATTGATCCTCAGGTTTTCCAGGCGCAGGGCTTCGGCTTCTTCGGCGGCGGTCTCCCAGGCCTGTTCGGTCGCGGCCAGCTCCTTTTCCACGGCGGCCAGTTCGCGCTTGAGGGCGGCGAAATCCAGCTTCATGCCGCTGGCGAGCTTGGCGATGAGGACCTTCTTCTTTTCGGACGTTTCGTCCAGCTGTTTCTCCAGCGCGGCCAGTTTTTCCTTCGCCTGCCGGTACTGTCCGGAAATGGCCTGTCTCGCCTGAGCCCGGGCCCGGCGGCGGTCCTTGGCAAGCCCGCCGGAGGAGGGAGCCCCGCTCCGCAGGTCCTCCGGCTGCGCCGCCGGTCCCGACTGACCGGATTTCTCCAGGTAGTAGTCGTAGCCGCCGAAATACTTTTTCACGGCGCCGTTCTCCAGAGAGAAGACGGTCCCGGCCACGCCCCGGACGAACTCGATGTCGTGGCTGACGAAGCACACCGTGCCCGGGAACTCCCGCAGGGCGTTCTGCAGAAGCTCCCGCGCGGCCACGTCCAGATGGGTGGTGGGTTCGTCCAGCACCAGCAGGTTGGGCGGGTTGACGAAGATCCGGGCGAACTGCACCCGGATCTTCTCTCCGCCGGAGAGGACTTTGCACAGTTTCGACGCGGCGTCGCCCGAAAAACCGAAGGAGCCCAGCACGTTCATGAGGTTCGCCGTGGAGGCCCCGGCGGGCAGGGCCTGCCGGACGGCATCGAAAACGCTCATGCCGTCGGCGTCCAGATCGGAGAACTCCTGCGCCTGATAGCCGATGACGCTGTGATGCCCCGGCACGACCCGTCCCGCCAAAGGCTTGAGACGCCCGGTCAGCAGCTTGAGCAGCGTCGTCTTGCCCCGGCCGTTGTAGCCGATGAAGGCGCATTTTTCTCCGGCGTCGACGGCAAGATCCAGATCCCGGAAAAGCAGACGGTCCGGTTCGTAGCCGAAGGTGACGTGCTCGAACCGGAAGGCCTCCGTGCCGCCGGGCGGGGGCGCCGGGAAGCGGATCACGCCCCGGTATTCCAGCGCGTCGGGCAGGGTGACGTCCTCGATCTTGTCCAGTTTCTTCTGCATGCTTTTGGCCAGGGCCGCCTTGGTGCTCTTGGCCCGGAAGCGGTCGATGACGCGCTCCATCTGCTCTTTTCTGCGGTCGGTGTTCTTTTTGGCTGCCTCCAGCATTTTCATGCGGTTCTCCCGCTCGGAGCGGTAGAGATCGTACCCGCCGGGATAACGGGTGACGGTCCCGGCGTTGACTTCGAAGGTGACATCCGTGAGCTTCCTCAGCAGGAACCGGTCGTGGGAGATCAGAAGAAGCGTGCCGGCAAATCCCGTCAGGAACCGGCAGAGCCACTCCACCGCGGGGACGTCGAGGTAGTTGGAGGGCTCGTCCAGCAGCAGGACGTCCGGATGGGAGATCAGCACCCGCGCCAGGGCCGCGCGCATCTGCCAGCCGCCGGAAAATTCGCCCAGCGGACGGTCGAAGGAATCCACGGGGAAGCCCAGGCTGGAAAGGGCCTGCCGGGCTTCGAGGTCCAGATGGTAGGCCCCCAGGTGCTCCAGCCGGGTCTGGAGGACCCCGTGCTCCCGGAGCAGGGAATCCCGGACGTCGTCCCCGCAGTCGCCGGCCAGAAGCGTCTCGATCTGAGAGAGCCGCTTTTCGCAGTCGTGGAGCTCGGGTATGGCGTCGGCCGTGAACGCCGCCAGGGGCCGTGGCGCGTCGGCCGGATCGATGTGCTGGCGCATGACGCCCAGCCGGTGGTCCCGGGGGATGACGACGCTGCCGGAGTCGGGCGTGACGCTTCCCGTGATGATGCCGAAGAGCGTGCTCTTGCCCGCCCCGTTGGGACCGACGATGCCCGCCCGTTCGCCGTCGTTGACCCTGAACGAGACGTTCCGGAGGATGTCCTCCCCCGCGTAGCTTTTGGTGACGTTCCGAAAATCGATCATGACGGCCTCAGGGCTGCAGAAATGCGGAGGGCGGCAGCTCCGCCACGTAACGGAAGCCGATGTCGCGGTCCCCGGAAACGGTGTACTGGATCATCCGGGGATCCGCCGGGGAACCGGCCGGGAAGGAGCCTCCGACGACCTGACGGGCCTCGCCCTGACGGTCCAGCAGCAGCTCACGGATGCCCTCCGGAGCATCGGCCATTCCGAAGACCGAGACGCCCCGTTTCCCCGGCGCGCCGGGAAGGGCCGGATGACCGGCGTCGGCAAAGCGGAAGGCCGCCTTCTGCCACTCCCTCAGCTCCGGCAGACGGATCTTCATATTGCGTTTTTTGCCCAGCCAGCGGCAGTAGGCCTCGGCCGACCCGGCGGATATGCCGGTGACGGGACGGGCGAGCCGGTCGGGCGCGGCGTTCCGGGCGGTGCCCCGGGGGATGTGACGCGCCTGCTCCCGGGGAGGCAGCGATCTCAGAAACTCCAGATACGCGCCGAGAGAAACTTCGTTCCGGGAGATCAGGAAGGGCGCGACGCTCCCCCCAGGCCCGAAATGGACGAGATCCCGGACCGGGACCTCCCCCCTGCCCACATAGCAGAGATCCGGCGGGATCTCCCGGGGGAACCCGGGCGCGAGCTCGGTGCTCCGGCCCGACTGGATCTGCACGGGAAAGAAAAATTCGTTTTTTCCGTCGGTAAAGCGGACGACACAGGCTCCGGCGGCAAGGGGCACTTCCGCGCCGGGAGCCTTCGGCTTGTCGGTCCCGGCGCCGCCGGCGGAGAAGATCTCCATGCGCCAGCCGGCCTTCCGGGGCAGCTCCGCCCGGAGGGAACCCCGGCGGGCCTCGGCGAGACGCACGAGCCGCAGGAGTTCGGGATCGTTCTTCAGAACTTCGATGTAGAGGGCTCCCCAGCGCTTCCGGCAGTCCTCCATGGCTTCCAGAAGCTGCTGGTCGTCGCCCGTCTCCCGGTAGAGCGTCAGCACGTTGCGGAAGATCTCCCGCGCCAGAACGACCCGGGGAGAGCGGTCGCTGCCCCGGGGCAGCAGCGAGAGTGAGCTCAGTGCCAGAGCGCCGGCGTTGGAGGCCAGCGCGGTGTATTTGTTGACGTCCCGGTAGAGGGAGAAGCGGTCGGTGTAGCCGAGACCGCCGTCGTTTTTCAGTCTCCGGAAGCACCGGCGGACCCGGACGGCGTACTCGAAGGCGCTGGACGCGTTGTATTCGGCGATCCGGAAATGGGCCGCCATCTCCCGCTCCGCCTTCAGCTGGGTGTAGACGCCGAAACCGCCCACGCCGATGATCAGCGCCGCCAGGGTCCCGGGAACGATGGGATGACGCGACAGCCATTTGCCCCAGCGGTAGACGGGCGAGGGGGAATAGGCGCGGACGGGGTAGCCGTCCAGATAGTTCTGGATCTCGTCGACCACGTCGCTCACGTGGGCGTAGCGCCGGGAGGGATTCCGGGACATGGCTTTGCAGCAGATCGCCTCCAGTTCCCGGGGGACGGGCTGTTTCGCGGGGGCCGCCTTCCGGGGCGGCGTGAAGCGGCCCGCGATCACCTGCCGCACGACCTTCTCCTGAGGCAGCCCCTCGAACGCATAGGGCGCCGCCCGCCAGGTCAGGATGGAGTAGAGGATCGTCCCGAGGGCGTAGACCTCCGACGTCTCCGTGAGCTTTTTTTCCGCGCCGGTCAGGTGTTCGGGGGCCATGAAGACGGGGGTTCCGCCGATGGGCGGTTCGGCGCAGCTCTCCTTTTTTTCGTCGGGAGCGCTTCCCTCCGCGGCGCCGAGGTGGACTTTGCGCCTCTCGGACATGGTGTCCAGTTCGGGACGGTAGCGGGCCATGCCCCAGTCCATGACCAGCACCTCGCCGAACTCCCCGATCATGATGTTGCCCGGCTTGAGGTCGCCGTGGAGAATGCCGTTCCTGTTGGCGAAGGAGACGCCGTTGCACGCGGCGAGGAAGATGTTGACCAGCCGCCGCAGGGTGTAGCGCCGGGCGTACCCCTTGTGGTTTTCGGAGAGCTTGCGCACCACCTCGCGGAGCGTCTCGCCCCGCACCCGCTTCATGGAAAAAAACACGCCCTCGTCGTCGAAGACGCCGAGCCGGTAGACCGGGACCACGTTGGGGTGGTCGATCTGGGCGGTGGCCCGGGCCTCGCGGATGAAGGCCTCGATCCGCTCCCGGCTGTATTTGTACTGGGGGCGGAGAATTTTGATGGCGACCTCGCGGTCGGTGCCCGGTTCGTTGCCCGAGAAGACCGCACCGACGCCGCCGAGCCCGATGGGGCGGACGCCCCTGTAATTGCCCATCTTCTCGTCGTCGGGGATCCCCAGGGCGCGGCGCAGTTCTCCGGCGGAAAACCGGATCTCGCCGGAGGCGCTCCCCTGAACGATGGTCCTGTCGTCTCCGCCGGGACCGGTCCCCGGATCCGCGGAGGAGGAGGGTCCGCTTTTTTCTCCGGGGGGAAGGGGGTCTCTCATCTGCCGCGTTTCGCCTTGAGGTTCATCGCCGTGATCTTCGCGTCGATCGCCCGGACGCGGTCGGCGAATTCGATATAGCCCTTGCCGGCCTCTTTGAAAAGCCTGATCTTTTCGGGATTGTCCCAGGCCTTTTCATCCTCGAAGACGAAGACCTGTGCCGTATTCTTGCGGCCGATGTCGGCGGTCTGCTCCCCCACGACGATACCGACGAAGCCGCCCTCGCCGGTCATGACGAAATCCCCCGGCTCGGCCTTGAGTTCGCTGCCGGTGCCCCGGACGGCGTTGCGGATGAGCAGACTCCCCGTGCGGGAGAAGAGATCGTAGGAACATCTGCCGCCCAGTTCGGCGCACTCCCGGCCGAAGGAGCGCGTCTTGAAGAGGTAGAGCCGCTGGATCCCCCGCTTTGCCAGCTTGCTCCGGGTGACGACTTCGAGAGGCTTGACGCCGGGAAGGGAGAGCTCCACGGCGGCGACGCGCGGCTCGGAGGGCAGGGAAAGAAGCGGTCCCCGGACGTCGGTCTCGCCCCCGTCGGAACCGGGTCTGACGGCGCGGTAGGAGAGGACCGTCACGTTCCGGAAGATCATGGGCGTCTCGGCATTTCCGGCCAGGGTCCGGAAATATCCGGCGAGGACGGTGCGTTTCCCGAACTTCAGCAGCGGCAGGTAGTAGAGGCCGCCGCCCCGCTGGTTCATGACGAAGCGCTCCTCGACGATATTGAGGCGCAGCCGCACGGCGGAAGCGCTGTAGCTCTCCAGCACGTTGGACTGGAGCTGGCGGCGGGTGTCGGCCAGCATGGTCTCGGCCGCGGTGAGCTTGGCCTTGGCCTCGATGGCGTTCTTGTGATCCTTTTCGGCGGAGATCTTCGTCTGTTCCAGTTCCGTCCGGGCCCGGGTGAGATCGGAAACGGTCCGGCGGACGAGGGTCTCCATCTCCTCCCGGTTGCGGACGGCCTCGTTGCGCTGGAGACTGATCCGGGCCAGTTCCTGCCGCAGCCGGTTGAGCTGGTCGCGGTAGCCGGCCAGATCCCGCTCGGTGGTGCTGAGCTTGCCGGTGGTGAAGGCCAGCGTGTTCTGCAGTTTCCGCGCCTCGCTGTCGGCCTGTCCGAATCTTTTCGACATCTCCCGCAGGGCGTCGCGGACGCTGGCCAGGTCGGAATCCCGCCTGTTCAGCTCGACGTTTCTCGCGGCAAGTTCCCGCTGACGGGCCGCCGCATCGGCCTCGGCCCGGGCGATCTTTTTCTGGGCGTCGCCGTAGGTGGCGGACATCTCCCTCAGGGAACGGCTGGACTGGGCCAGCTCTTTGCGCAGGGAAGAGGCTTCCGAACGGTATTCCCGGATGTCCTCCCGGGCGCGCCGGAGCCCCTCCTGCCTTTCCTTGAGTTCGATCTCGGTCCGGTAGCGGATGAGTTTTTCCTCGTCAAGTCTTTTTTTGAGGGTCTCCGGGGAGAGTTTCCCGGTGTTGTGCACCGTACGCTTCAGCAGCTCCTGGAGCTGTTCCCGCTTGAGCCTGTTCTCGGCGAGTTTCTGCGCGATCTCGCGGAGCTGCGGGTCGTACTGGGAAGTCCCGACGCGCTCGGCGGCCTCACGGAGTTCGCGGCGGACGCGCTCCAGTTCCCGGCGGCTGGCGTCGAGCTGGGCCAGAAGCACCTGGGTCGTGTTTTCGTCCAGACCGACGCCGGTCCCGCCCGTGTGCGAGGGGACCATTCCGGTCATCATCGACAGCATCGCCGAGACCAGAAAGTCGCAGATGACGATCAGGATGGCCCTGTTCACTTATCCTCTCCTTGCTTTTCCTCCTCGACCAGAAGGCGGTTCTTCAGGGGGAACTGCATGGTCAGACGGAGAAGCAGACTGAAAATGATCCCGATGAGGGTCGAGCTGTAGGCGATGAGACGGCTGCTCTGGGGCGAAAAGGTCATGACCAGAAACGCCGAGACCGTCCCGAAGAGGCCCACGTAGAGCGGCACGTCGAAGATGATGTCCGAGCTGTCGAGCCGCTTGAGCTTGAGGCGCGGAGAGTCGCCGCTGGCGCGGATCCGGGAGACGGCGCCGATCCCGAAGCCGAAGGCGAGGAACTGCAGCACGGTGATGACCGAGAAGATCAGCATGGAGATCTTGCCCGTGAACCGGGCCCGCATGGCCAGCGTCTCGCCGGAGTTCTCGCCGACCTCGCCGAGCACGCCGGTGCCCGAGCCCGAAAACAGCTCGCGGACCAGAGAAGAATTCTCAAACGCGTAGTTCATGTACCAGATAAAGAACGCTCCTGCGACCACGGCGACTACCGCCGGAAACCAGGCCAGAGACTTTTTCATCGCGATCCCTCCATGCGTGACGAACAGCTTTTTTTCGGTCATTCGTGTTTAAGATACGTCCTTTTTGCCGAATAGTCAAGGATAAAGTGGATTTTCGGCGCAAAAAAAGCGCTCACCTGCTTGCCAAAACGCGAAAGGGAATGTATTTTACGGAGACGGCAGTTTTCAAAAGAAATATTTTCAGGCGGTCAGGAGATTATGAAGACACTGAACTGGTATGTGACCCGGGGATTCCTGCTGGCTTTCGCCATGGCGATCGCCATCCTGACCTTCGGCATGACGGGCGCCAATCTGGTCAAGGTGCTCGACTACGTGTCCCAGGGCATCCCCCTGAGCACCTTCTGCCGGTTCACGCTCTATATCCTGCCCATCATCCTCACCTTCACCGTGCCCTGGGCGGTGATGGTCGCGGTCATGCTGGTCTTCGGACGGATGTCGGCCGACAACGAGATCACCGCCATGCGCGCCTGCGGCATCTCCATCATGCAGATCATGTCCCCCGTCATGATCATCACCGTTCTGCTGACGGCGCTGTGCCTCTATCTTCAGGTGGAGGTGGGCCCGCCCCTTCTGGGGAAATCCCGGGAACTCATGGGGGAGGCGGCCATCAACCAGCCCCTGGCCATCTTCGAGCCGGGCAAGCCCATCTCCTACGAAAATACCATCATCTACATCGAGGACAAGGAGGGCGAGGACGGCATCGTGGGCGTCCAGCTCTACACCCTGGCCGACGCCAACACCGTGGCTCAGGACATCTCCGCGGTCCGGGGGAAAGTCTCCGTCGACAAGGAACAGAAGATTTTGACCATCAAGCTCTTCGACTGTCTCGTCACCGACAAGACGGCCGACAAGACCAACACCATCGACCGCTTTTACAGCAACGAGCTGGAGTTCCGATTCTTCTACGGCAAGCAGAGCAACGCCCGCCGGCTGTACATCAAGCCCAAGTACATGACGCTGCGCGACCTGATGGGCATGATCCGCATGACGAAACAGTGGAACCGCGACTCCTCCGAACTGGAGGTGGAGCTGAACCAGCGCATCGCCTTCGCCCTCTCCCCCATCGCCTTTCTGCTCTTCGGCCTGCCGCTGGCCATCCGCACCAGCCGCCGGGAGACCTCGGTGGGGCTCTTCCTCAGCGTGATCCTGGCCGGCGTCTTCTTCCTCTCGATCATCCTCTGCGAAAGTCTGACGTCCTTTCCCAAGCTCTATCCGCAGTATCTGCTCTGGCTGCCCAACATCATCTTCCAGGTGCTGGGCGCGATCCTGACGGTGCGGATCTCCAAGATGTGACTTCCCAATCCCGTTCACAAGGAGGATCTTCATGCTGAAAAAATCCGCTCTGTGCGCCCTTCTCTGGTGCGCCGCCGTTCTCCTCTGCGCGCTGGATCATGCCGAACCGGCCAACTGGCTCATCGCCGAAACGGACAGGAAAGACACCTCTTTCGACGTGTTCTACATCCATCCGACGCTCCTCTCCGACGACAAAAAACCCTATCCGGACTTCGGCGATCCCAAGGTCCGGGCGCGCCTGGTGGACTTCTCCGCCGCCCAGACGGCCCTCTTCGGCAAAAAGGCCCGGATCTTCGTCCCGGCGGTGCGCCAGCTGGAGTTCAAACGCTGTCTGCGGGAAATGAAGCGCACATCCTCTCCACGCATTCCCGAAGACTCCCCGCGCTTCGCCGCCGTTCAGGACGCCGTCGCCGCCTTCCGGCACTACCTCGCCCGCTGGAACGGGGGCCGTCCCTACATCCTTCTCGGCCACAGCCAGGGGGCCGCGGACCTCTACGAAGTGCTCTGCCGCGTCCCGGAGATCTCTCCCGACCGCGGGTTCGCCGCCGCCTATCTGCCCGGTCTCGCGGGACTTACCGAAGAACAAATCAAAAAGGACCTCTCCGGACGCGGCATATTTCCCGCGCAGGACGAAGGCTCCCCCGGGGCCGTCGTCATCTGGAACACCCGGCTCCCCGGCGGGAAGAAGGACCCCTTCCTCGTTCCCGGCAGTTACGGCATCAACCCCGTCAACTGGCGACGGGACGGCTTTCCCGCGGAAAAAAGTCTGCACCGGGGGATGATCCTCTTCGACCACAGGACCTGCGGCCACGCCCCGGCCCTGCCCGCGACCGACCCGGAGCTCGTCTGTTCCGCCGCGCTGGACGAAAACGGCTCCCTGATCGTCCGGGACGTTCCCGAAGCGGCGAAGAAGCTGTACGCAGGGTTTCTCACCCCCGAATGCTGCCACGCGGGCGACGTGTGGATGTTTGCGGGCAACCTCGCCGAAAACGCCGCGCTGCGGGCCGCCCTCTGCCGCATGAAAAGCGAACTTGACCGGGCAAAAACCCTCATCCGGACGGGCAGGGCCGAATGCGTCGTCCTGCGGGACGGCCGGACCGCCCGGATCGAGAGCGGCCGGGGCGTGAGTCCCCTGCTCCGGCTCTACGACCGGGACCGGGAAGCCCTGCGGGGCGGCATCCTCGTCGACAAGGTCATCGGCCGGGCCGCCGCCGCCATCGCCATCTGCGGGGGCGCGAGATTCGTCCACGGCGAGGTCATGAGCGAGGACGCCCAGCGCTTCCTCAAGGAGAACGGCATTCCGAGTTCCTGCGGCCTCTTCGTGAAAAGGATCCTCAATCAGCGGCGCAACGGTCTCTGTCCGCTGGAGAAGTCCGTGGAGGGCATCGCCGATCCCGCCGCGGCCCTCTCTTCCCTGCGCCGCCGGGTGGCGGAACTGCAGAAAATGAGCAGAAAGTAAAACGGCGACCGGAGGAGAACGCGGCATGTCTTGGAAAAGGGGCGTCTTCACAGCGGTTCTCGCCGGACTCGTCTGGACCGCCTTTTGCGGGGACGACGCGGCCGAACTGACCCGGCTCCGGGCGGAGAACCGCCGCCTGCGGCTGGAGCTGGACCGCCTGCGGGCCGCCCGCTCCCAACAGGACCGGGATCTGCTGAGATTCCGCGCCTGGCTGGCCGCCGCCGCCGACTCCGGGAAACTCCAGACGGCCTCCGACCGCGAAATCCGGCTGCTGGCCATCCTCTCCGAAATGGTCCGGCGCGGCAGCCGGCTGGCGGTCCAGGTCTCCAGCGTCGAACGCGCCTTCCGGGATCTGCTCGGGGAATTCCCCATCGGCCCCGCCCGGCAGGCCCGGCTCCTGCTCCAGCTGGAACAGCTGGAACGCTGCGCCATGCAAGTCTCCTCCATCGCCTCCGTGGCGGAGTCCGAGGAGGATCCCGCCGCTTTCCGCGAAGCCACGGTCCTCGCCGTGAACAGGGAGCTGGAGACCGCCGTCCTCTCCGTCGGGACCGTGCACGGCGTCTTTCCGGGCCTGATCTACCGGGACAGGGACGGCTCCGGCCAGAGCCTGCGGATCGTTTCCGTCCGTCCGTGGGTCTCCGCGGCGGTCCCCGTCCAGGGGGACGCCGGGCGGATCGCCCCCGGCATGCGCTTCACGGTCGAACACCGCGCCAGGTCCGACGAACGCATATCCCCCCTGCGGATGCGCTGACGCAGGGGATCCGGCAACTCGAAAAAACAGGCTCTGTTCCTCGCACGGGGGCAGATAACGGTTTCAATATACGTCGCTTTTATTGAAAAAAAGGAGTTTTCTTCATGCTCAACATGACCGTACTGGACTGGGGGATCATCGCCGTCGTCTTCAGCACGACCATGATCCTGGGGATCGTCGTGGGATTCCGCTCGGGGAAAAATCAGGAGTCCTTCTTTCTCGGCGGCAGGAGCCTCCCCTGGTGGCTTCTGGGGACCTCCATGGTGGCCACCACCTTCTCCACCGACACGCCCAATCTCGTGACCGACCTCGTCCGGCAGCACGGCGTCTTCGGCAACTGGGCCTGGTGGTGCTTCCTGCCCACCGGCATGACCACGGTCTTCCTCTACGCCAAACTCTGGCGGCGGCTGGGCGCCGTGACCGACATGGAGTTCTACGAAATGCGCTACAGCGGCAAAGCCGCCGCGTTCCTGCGGGGATTCCGCGCCGTGTACCTCGGGATCTTCTTCAACATCATGACCATCGCCGCCGTCTCCCTCGCCGCCGTCAAAATAGGCGGCGCCATGCTGGGACTCACCCCCGTCCAAAGCGTCTTCTACGCCATGCTCGCCACGGTGGTGTTCACCTCCATCGGCGGCTTCAAAGGCGTCATCTTCACCGACTTCTTCCTCTTCTTCCTCTCCATGGTCGGAGCCGTGGCCGCCGCGGTGTTTTCCCTGCGCCTGCCGGAGATCGGCGGCGTAGCGGGCCTGCTCCGCAGCTTCTCCTCGCGCCCCGAGCTGGCCTGGCGGCTCTCCCCCGTCTCCTGGGGCAGCACCGACGACCTCATCGCCTTCGTCATCGTCCCCTTCGCCATCACCTGGTGGAGCATCTGGTACCCCGGCGCGGAGCCGGGCGGCGGCGGTTTCCTCGTCCAGCGCATGATGGCCGCGAAAAACGAAAATCACGCCACCGCCGCCGTGATGTTCTTCAACGCCGCTCACTACGCCCTCAGGCCCTGGCCGTGGATCATCGTCGCCCTCTGCTCTCTGGTGGTCTATCCCGACCTTGCCGCCGTCAAAGCCGCCGTGGGACACGTTCTGCCCGAGTCCCAGTGCGGTCACGACACCGCCTACTCCCTGATGCTTTCAAAAATGCCCGCCGGCTGGCTGGGCCTCATGGTGGCAAGTCTGCTCGCCGCCTATATGTCCACCCTCTCCACGCTCCTCAACTGGGGTTCCAGCTATTTCTCCAACGACGTCTGGAAACGCTTCTGGCGCCCCGGAGCGGGCGGGCGGGAACTGGTCTGGTGCGGACGGGGCGTGACCCTGCTCCTCATGGCCGCAAGCGCCCTGCTGGCCCTGAGACTCGAGAGCGCCATGCAGGCCTTCCAGCTCCTGCTCTCCATCGGCGCCGGCACCGGACTGCTCTTCCTCCTGCGCTGGTTCTGGTGGCGCATCAACGCCAGCTGCGAGATCGCCGCCATGGCCGCAAGTTTCCTCTGGGCCTGCGTCTTCTTCTTCTGGAAAGACTGTCCCCTGAGCTCCTGGCAGCAGATGGCCGTCTCCGTGGCCCTGACCACCGCCTGCTGGCTGCCCTTTGCCTGGCTCGGCCCCCGCACGGATCCCGAAGTCCTCCGCAGCTTCTGCCGCAAAATCAACCCCGGCGGCGCATGGAAGGCCGTCTTCGACGAGGCCGCCCGCGCGGGGACCCCCATCATCCCCGAAACCCCCGCTCAAAACATCCCCCGGGGACTCCTCTGCGCCCTCCTGGGATGCTTCGCCGTCTATTTCGCCCTGTTCTCCACGGGACAATTCATCTACGGCCACGCCCTCTCCGGAACCCTCTGCGCCCTCTTTTCCCTCGCCGCCGCCCTTCTCCTCTTGCGCGCCTGTTCCCGATAAGGGAGAGGCGGTTCCGGGGGAGGGGAAAACTTCTTTTCGCGTGAAAAGAAGTTTTCCCCTCCCCCGAGCCCCCGCCCTTTTCAAAAAAAGCGGGGTATTTTGAGGCGGGAAGACGCAGGAGAGTGCGGTTTGTTTCCTGTCCGGCGCGTCCCGCCCCGCCGGTCAGCTGTTCAGCCCCTTCCAGAACTGCCAGGCCAGCCAGGGCAGCGCCAGAACGATCGCCCCCACGACCAGCAACGGCAGGAAATACAGGAGGATGTGGAAGAGAAAACAGACCGCGAGAGCCAGCAGATACAGCACGACCGCGCCGACCGGCAGGCCGATCAGTACCAGCAGACAGCCGATCAGATTTTTCATTCCCCTGTTTTCCATGGCGTCGCCCCCAAAATACACCGCCTGCCGCCCGGGAAAGAACGGGGAGGGTCACTCCCCGTCGTCGTCCCCGTCGTCGTCCCCGTCATCGTCGGGCAAAGGCGGCGCGATCAGCGTCTCCAGCTCCTGCGACGCGGCGTCGTATTCCCGCCGAAGGCGCTCCTTCTCCTCGGGCGCGGCGGCTTCGGCAAGGGCTTTTTCCAAGCCGCCCATCCGCCGGATGATCCCTTCGGCCTGCGCGAGGAATCCGTCGCCGATCAGCGGGCAGACCCTGTCCAGAACGCTCTTGTGCCTCAGTCCCTGCAGACCTCCGGCGATCGTGGCGATCAGTCCCGCCCCGGCGCCGCCGACGACCGCGGCGGCGCGGCGAAACTCTCCTTGTTCAGCGCCCTCACCCTGCGCTCGATCTCCCGGAGATCGACGTTCGCGGCCTTTTCGGCGGCCTTGAGCACGGCATCGGCGATCTTGACTTCGTTCATGTTCATTCCTCCTCCTGACGGTTCAGTCTGCATCTGTTGGCTTCTTTCTGCCCGATCTTGCGTCTGAAATTGATCGCGTCGGTGACGAGTTCCTTCTCTTTCCGGCTCATGTTTTTGTCCTGGAACACATCCTCGCACTCCTCGACGGTCAGCGGGACATACCCGTCGACGAGGTCGGTCACGACATCGTACTTGTACCCGCGCTCGATCTCGATGGATACGGCACGGACCTCCTTGAGGACGTCGCTCTTGTGCGCGACGATCTTCCCGGTGATGTAATACCGCCGGGGAGGCTCCTCGTAACACTCTTCCATCTCGATGTCGATCGGGATGTCCTTGTTTTCGATCTGACCGAGAAGCCCGATGAGCTCCCTCACGGTGATCTCTTCTTTCATAACTTTCCCTCCTTTGGGTTTGCGCGTCCGACGGGAACCCCTCCCGCGAACGCCGGTCGCTTCACCCTATTGTTCCCTCCAAACCGGCCTTTTTGTCGCAGTTCTCCGAAAAAAGAGGGAAAAGGATTCCGGGGGAGGGGAAAACTTCTTTTCGGTTGAAAAGAAGTTTTC
>JAFSTC010000054.1 GCA_017450705.1 Lentisphaeria bacterium
ATAATCCTGCAGACTGGGAGTCAGGGTGCTCCGCCATACCCCGGTGTAGTTGATCCGCGCCGGGTTCCACCACTCGGACCGGAAGGCCTGCGCCCCCTCGTCGTAGCGGTAGACCAGCCGGGGATCCGTGTACATGATGGGACGCGAGGGCGGGCGGCGTTTGTCGCTCAGCGAGGAAGCGTCGCAGGCGCTTTTCAGGATCTTCGCGGACTGCCCGGGGTAGTCCTTGTCGATGGTCTGCCGGAGAATGGGCAGATACCTGTCGAAAAAGGTCCTGATGTCGTTTTTGATGTCTCCGGAATATCGCCCGTCGCCTGAGATGATGCTTATCACCTTTTTGTACAGAGAATAATCGTTTGCGAGGGGAAATACGGCCCATTGACTGGCGAAACCGCCGCGCACCTGATTGAAGTCGCCCAGATTGGGGAGTTCTCCCGAGACCCAGCCCCGTCCGTCGCGGGTCATGGGCAGAAGTGCGGGTTCCACGGGTTTGACCGGTGTCGCCTGAAGCCCGAATTCAAATACGCGCTTCGACTCCCGGTCGGGAACGTTGATGATGTCGATCTCGAGGAGGACGGTCTTGCCTTTGCGGCTGATCCGCACCTGCGGAAGGGTCTGCGAAAGACGGCACCCGAAGGAAGAGTCCATGAACCAGCAGACGCCTTTTTCGACGCCGCCGAGCCAGACGTAGGGAACGAATTGTTTGTGCATGACGGGCTGACCGAAGTGGAGTTGCCGGACAAGTTTCGTGCCGTTCCACAGTTCTCCTTCTCCTGCGGGCAGGGCCCCCGCGGGATTGGTACGGATCGTGTTGGATATGACGTGAAACAGCGGCATCTGGGCATCCTTGAGCGGAATGCGCACCGTCAGACGGTCGACGGGGCGTCTGACGGGATTGTCGAGTTCGAAACGGTTCCAGAAAAATCCGTCGTACTCGGCGTATCCGGCGACGGTCAGGGAAATGCCCGCGGCGTTTGCGCTTTCCGCCCGATAGGAGGCGTCGTGCCCGCCGTTGCGGAGTTCGATTTTTTTGATTTCTCCCCGCCATGGGACCGTCTTTCCTTCGGAAACAAGTTCGAAGGACATGGGCTCCGCCAGCAGTTCCGTGCCCTTGCTTTCGACGGAGTCCCACAGGCCGAAGTGATTGAGCCGGTGTTTCCGGAACAGAACTTCGACCTCGTTTCCGCACGTCCTGATCGGCGTGAAGGGCGGGATGACCACTTTTTCCCTGCCGAGATCATTTCCGAGCCACGGAAAATTCTTGCGCGTGATCCGGCACACCTCGCGTCCGCCGGGGAGGGTGAAGGTGTAGACGCCGAGGGCAGAGGGGATCTCCGCACGGCAGTAATGCTCTCCGCCGCGGGCGGTGATCGGGAATTTGACCGCCTTGCCGTCCGGACCGGTCATCTGGAGATTTTCCGGGGCAGGGGAGGTGAAGTTGAAGAAGAAGGCCGCATGTCCGAAGCCGGGATAGTCGTAGACCCGGAACCGGCCCGTTTTCTTTATTTCGCCCGCCGCGTACAGGGGACGGCGTCCTGTGAAGAGAGATTTTCTGCCCTGGATCAGGCGGTTGTGCAGAACTTTTTTCGTCTTCGCGTCCAAAACGGCGGTCGCGAACCAGATCAGCGCATTGGAGGCGGTCTTGCGCCGGAGGACGAGTTTGCCCGTTTCTCCCGGAGAAAGGATCTTTTTTTCCAGCGCATGCACGGTGTGACTGCGTTTGACTTTGCCGTCCGCTTTTTTGAAGGCGTATTCATGGAGCATGACGGCAAAGACCACATCCCGTCCGGAGCTGTTCACCGCCGTGCTTTCGGTATCCCAGTTCCCGTCGTCGGGATTTCCCAAGGTGTTCTGTTTCACGGTCACGGGAGAATCGGAGAAGTCGAGCCGGATCATGTCGGCGGGCAGAAAATACTTTCTGACCTTGTTCAGCGTCGAAAATGTCCCCGTGTCGCACCAGTTGCGGGCGACGTTGAACTTGAGCACGCCCCCCGCGGGAGTAAGTTCCGAAAGGGGAATTTTCATCTCCGTCACCCACCAGAAACTCTCGACCACGGAACCCGCGGAAACGCCCGCGAAGTTCCATTTCGCGTCGGAATTGCCTGAGGCGAGGTCGCGCCGGATATCCAGACAGGCTCCCGAGGGGTTGCAGACGATCTGCAGGATCGTGTCCGGCCGCCGGGAGTTGTGGAAAGTGAATTCCACCGTGTCGTCGCCGGCGATGGCGGGATCGTCGCGTTTCGTCGCGGCGCAGACCAGTCCGCCGCCGGGGCTGTCGTTGGGCGTCGCGGTCCTGACGGCGATGTAAAGATGTTCCTTTGTCCGCTGCAGAAGCACCTGGCCGGGCTTGTTTCCCAGCAGCTGCCCCTTGGCTCCCTGCGTGCTGAATCCGCAGAGGATCGCCGCACCGTCCCACTCCCGCGGCGACAGACGGCCGTCGACGACGGGTGGACGGGAGGCGAGGGGGACCTGCACGAGGGCGTTGCCGGTGTGGACCCGTTCCATGAGTTTCGTCAGCTGCCCGTCGTCGATCCCGCCGCGGACGAGGGGGCAGACGAGAAGTGTCAGCGCGAAAAGAACGGGTTTTGTACCGTGAAACATCGCGGGGCCTCCTCCTTCGAAACTTGTTCAGAGCTGACCCGCCAGAAACTTGGCCGCGGCCGTGGTGGTGGTGCAGAGCTGTTTGATCTCGGCGGCGCCGAAACTTTTGACCGAGCCGTCGACGCAGACGATGTTGCCGGACCCGGCGTGCCACAAACCGAAGGAGTTGATGTAGGGATTGGCCGAGTGCGAATAGGCGCTTGCCGTCGCCATGTAACAGCCTGGGTCGAACACGACGAGCGGCACCGTCGCGGGATAACTCATCGTCCCGTAATTCACCGAAGCGGAATAACTGCAGTCCAGCACCAGCGGCGTCCGCGAGGCGCGCCTCACCTGTTCGATCTTGGCGTAGATGACGGTTTTCGTGGCGTCTCCGTGCTGCAGGGCGTGGTTGTTGTGACCGTAGTGACCGGGGAAGTTCGTCTTGCCGTCGGAGAAATACGACTGCACCTTGCGGCTGTGGACCGGACCGCCGGGGCAGGAGAAGAGTCCCGTGTTGCCGACGTATTTTTCGATCTTGACGTACCAGCTGGGGGTGGGGAAGTGGCTCTCCCAGTCACCGGTGTACTGCAGATATCCCGACCCCAGCTGTTTGAGATTGGAACAGCAGTTGATCGTCTTGGCCCTGTTCCGTGCCTGCTGCAGCGCGGGCATCAGCATGGCCGCGAGGATCGCGATGATGGCGATCACGACCAGCAGCTCGATCAGCGTGAAACGCCCCCGGGAAAGGGGAAAGTGATGCCCGATCCGCCCGCGGACGGCGCGGGTTTCTCCCGCAGGATCGGCTTCTGAACGGACGCGGAAACCGTAAGATCTTTCTTCCATTTGAGATGCTCCCTGTATTGCGACTCCGAGATGATTTACATCGTAAATATACTCAAATCCCGGGAGAAATGCAAGAAATATGCAGAATATTGTTTTTTTGATTCACAATTTCTTTTAAATAAGAATGTTATAGGTGTTCATTCCAATGCATAATTTTTTCTGTTCCGGGGCGGTCTTCTCTTCCGCCGCACATCATCCCCGCATTTCCGGTTTCGAGAGGCTGCGCCGGCGGAACAGGGAAGGCGAACAGCCCCGGCGTTTCTTGAAGGTGTTGGAAAAGTGATACTGGTCGGAGAAAGCGAGGGCAGCCGCGATCTCCTTGATGGAGAGCTCGGTGTAAAGGAGATATTTCTCCGCTTCGAACATTCTGTTTTCCATCAGATATTCATGCGGCGTCGTTCCGAACAGGCGGCGGAAAGAACGGATCAGGGCGCTTCCCGTGCAGTTGTGCGCCCGTGCATACTGCGCCAGTGAAAAGTGTGTTTCGAGGGAGCCGTCAAGCTGTTTCCGGAGATCCTCCAGATGTTCCGGTATGCCGGACCGGCTTTTCCGGGAGATGTGCCCGGAGATCTCGTTGAGGAGCCTGTGGAACGCCACCGCGGCCCGTCCGTCGTCACGCGGGGATCTTTTCAGATAGAGCATTTCCTTGAAATATTTTTTCAGCTCCGGAGCGTCGGGGATGCAGTACACTTTTTCGAGAGCGTACGCGCGCAGGAGCGCGTCGACCAGATCGCCGTAAGCGACGAAAAATATTTTGCTCCACGGATCGTTTTTGTCGGGCCAGTAGGCGTGTGTGCTGCCCGGGGTGAGAAAATAGACGCTGTCCTTCGTCACATGAAAACTTCTGCCGTCGATCTCTAGAAAACCGGCGCCGGAGGTGACGTACTCCATGGTGAGAACGGGGTAATTCTCCCTCGCGTACCTCTGGGGCCCGGGGGTGACGATCTCCTGGGCGTAAAGGAGCCTGAACGGGAATCTCCCCGGCCGTCTGTGTCTTTTTTCCGAGATCATTTCGTCGCTGCCCTGCGCCCCGTTCCGGAACGTAAAAGGTTTTTGCGGAACATCGACGCTTACTATAGCATCTTTCGACCGCTTTTCAAATCCGTCTTCCGGAGAGACCGGGGAAAATGCCCCGCGCGCGGCTGCATTTGATTTTTTCCGGTCTCTGTGCTATTTTACGCCCCGCCATGACGGAGGAGCGGCCCCTGTGTGATTTTTCGTCTGCCGTTCCCGATGGAAAAAACGAGGAGACATGTTGTGAAAAAAAACTGTTCTGCGGCCCTGGACGGCCGGCCCTTCAGCCGGCTGGGGGAAGGCTCTTTCACCGTGGGCGAACTGCTGCGGGAGAATCCTCCCGAGTACCGCAACGAGTTCAAACGGGAGATTTATTCCGAGGCGGCCGTTTTTTTTGCCTCCCGGCAGGCGGATCTTGCGATCGGGTTTTCGCGCAGTACAAGTCTTGAACTGTCGGAGATCGCGATCCGGCCCGGAGCGGCGAAAATGCCCGGGATCGTCACTGTTCCGCACTATTTCCGCTACGACGATCCGCCGTCGCAGGAGGAGATGCCCTGGTATCTCAACTTCGCCGATCCCTGTCTGTTCTTTGCCTACGACTCGGCTCTCTTCGCCCAGGACGAGATCCAGACCCTCGAACACCCCATGCTCGCCGCCGTCATGCTGCGCCTAGAGGGGATGAATGATCCTGGACTGCGCCCGCTGACGGTGGAGAACGGCCGGCCGACGCCGTGGATATTCGAAAATGTCCCCCGCTGGATCGGTGTGGATACGCTGCCCGTTGATGAAAACGGCGAAACGAAAAACATTTACGGCAATGCTTTCTGCATTGCCGATCAAGCCCTGCTGCGGCGGGCGATCACGATCGGCGGGGATCCCGCCGCATGCAGCAACATCATCGCCATGGCGGCTCCGAGTCCCGGATACGGCCTTTATCAGCCGCACCAGATCCGGCAGCTGCTGGGCACCGTTCTGGCCGGATTCGCGCCCGCCGTCGAGGCGTCGGCGGGACGGGGACGGGCGGCCGTCATCCATACCGGGAGATGGGGCGCCGGGGCCTTCGGCGGTTCGGAGGAGCTGGCACTCTGCGTCCAGATCATCGGAGGCATGCTCTCCGGTGTGTCGAAACTCTGTTTCCACGCCGTGTCGGAAGAATTTCTCGAAAACGCCCGGGAGATCGCCGAAACGGTCGTCGCCGCGTCGGCGGATGCGGAAGAGATTTCGGAAAAACTGCTTGCGATCGGATATGAATGGGGCGTCAGCGACGGCAACTGAAGCCGCCGCCGACCTCCCGCGGACTGTCATCGGGTACGGTGAAAGCGGGTCGGCCCCTTCTTTTTCTCCAGCAGGGCGCACGCCCTTCGGCCGATCCGGCCCCGGGCAAGGACCGTCCAGTCGGATTCGGCCTGATTCCATTTGTCCAGGCGGGCGACGACAAGTGTCCCTGCCGCAAGCGAAGACACATTCCCGCGGGAGACATACCGGGGAATGAATATGCGTGACCGCGAAACGTGGATCATGTATTTGTTTTCGTCCCCGTCCCGCCCGAGGGCGTAGAAGAAGAGGGGCCTGCTGCCTCTGATCTTTTCGCAGTGCAAGGTGAAGGCGCGCGAACTCAACGTCGCTGCCTCGATCGGTTCGAGGAGCATGATGCGGCAGAAAACCACAAGTCCCGCGGCTGCGGCAAGCAGAGCAAGCCGACTGTACCGTCCGAAGCGCCCCGAGAAGAGGGTCAGCAGAAAGATGAGGACGAGAACGACTGTTCCCGGCAGGAGCGGGAGACGGATGACGCTTCCCGTTTTCTGCACGACGGCGGGGTGGAGCAAAACGAGCTGGAGCCCGATGAACAGAGGCACGGCCAGCGCCGCCAAGATCCGGGTCAGGATGAAGAACAGCTTCCGGATCTTTCTCAGCAGAGGGAGCTTTGCCGGGTTCCAGACGAGATGGGCGGCGATCAGCGCGGCGGCCGGGATCAGCGGGGCGATGTAGCGCAGATGTTTGGTTCCGGGAATGCTGAAGCCCGCGACGATCACGGACAGCCATGCCGCACAGTCGGCGAAAGGCCGCAGGGAACTTGCCGTCAGAAGCTTCCTTTTGAAGACGACCGCGTAGACGGCGATGATGCCCAGCGCCGCAGGATAGGCAAACGCGTAAGAGCCGACGGCATTCGTGAAGTAATACCACGGCGGTTTGCCCTTGCTCATGCGGCCGGTGATCTGCATGTCGAGGCATTTCCGCAGCAGCTCCTCTCCGCCGAACCTGAAGATGATCCACCCCCACAGGGCCAGCAGAAAGATCAGCAGGAGTCCCGAACAGAGGGCAAAACGGATCAGCAGGGCGTATCGGCGTTCTACAAGCAAAGTCGCGCATACCGCGGCGGCCGGAACGACAAGCCCGATGGGACCCCGGGCGATATACCCCGCGGCCAGAAACAGCAAACTCCAGTAGACGCGCCGCTCGTGGTGCTCATGAATGGCGGTCCAGGTGAGATAAAAGGCACATATCGTCGCCAGCGCCGGATAAAGATCGACGCTGGCGATCCGGCAGATGCCGACGAATTCGAAGGCGCAGAACATCAGGAGAACGGCTGCCGCGGCGATCCTTGCGCCGAACAGCCGGACGCCCGTTTTCCATGTCATCACGATCAGAAAGGCTCCCGCGAGGGCGGAGGGAAGGATCAGGGAAAAATAGTCCACTTTCCCCGTGAGTTCGGCCGCTCCGAGCGAGAGCAGGGTCGAAAAGCCGGTGTAATCGGGGTAGGGCTCACCGTAAAGCGTCGGCCAGAAAAGCATCCCCGTCTCCCTCATCTCGTGGACGAAAAGGGCGAAACGGGTGTCGATCATCAGAAACTCGCTGCGCATCCTCACGGTGAAGACGGTCAGCGCTCCGAAGAAGATCAGCCACGGAACGGACCGGGCGATCCGGTCTCCCATCCGTGTCGAAAATGCCGGGAGTGTCCTCATGTTTTTCTGGATTTTTTTTGCCGGTTGAAAAAACGGAGCAAAACGGCGAACCGTTCTGCTCCGCGAAAAGACAAGGGTAGGAAACCGTCAGAGTTCCTCGCCGATGGCCCAGCGGGCGAAGCGTTTGATCTTCACTTCGGGGTGAAGCTTCGCCAGTGTGGTCTTGTCGTCGCGGACCCAGGGCTGGTTGACGAGACAAACCTCGGAGAAGAAGCGGTTGATCTTGCCCGCGAGGATCTTCTCCAGCATCTGGGGCGGCTTGTTGGCCAGCTTGGGATCTGCGGCGGCCGCGATCTCTTTTTCCTTGGCGATCACTTCGGCCGGAACGTCGGAGGAAGCGATGTACCTGGGACTGAAGGCGGCGATGTGCAGACAGATGTCATTGAGCAGTTCGGCGTCGTTCGTTCCCTCGACTTCGACCAGCACGCTCACGCGGCCGTCCATGTGGTGGTAGCCTGCGAACTTGCTGGCGCCGCTGCCGAGCCATTTGACGGCGCGGCGGAGCTGCATGTTTTCGCCGATGGTGGCGATGTGGCTGGTGAGATTTGCGGCCACGGCGGTATTGGCGGCGGAAGTGACGTCACCTTCGCCCTCGAGCTTGAGAACGTCCGCGACGCACTGGGCCACCAGAGCTCCGAACTTCGGCGTCTTGGCGGCGAAATCGGTTTCGCAGAGCAGTTCGATGATGGCGGCCTTGTTTCCCTCGATGCCGGTCCAGACCTTGCCCTGATTGGTGGAGCGTCCGGCCTTTTTCTCGGCCTTGGCGATACCGGATTTGCGCAGATTTTCAATGGCGGCGTCCATATCGCCGTCGGCGGCGGTAAGGGCCTTTTTGCAATCCATCATACCGGCTCCGGTCTTCTCCCGGAGTTCCTGAACCATTTTAGCAGTGATCATGATGTTTCAACTCCAATTTGCAGCGTTTTTTCGTCATCACTCGGCTTTGGGGGCCTTTGCTTCGGCTTCGGCCTTTTCAGCAGCCTTGGGGGCCGCCTTCTTCGCGGCGGGCTTCTTGGCGGCGGGCTTCTTGGCGGGAGCTTTTGCTTTGACTTCGGCCTCGGGTTTGGCTTCGGCTTTGGGTTCAGCTTTTGCCTCGGCCTTGGCTTCGGCTTCTTCGGCCTTGGGGGCGTCGGCAGATTTCTTCGCGGCCGGTTTGCGGGCGGCGGTGCGGCGGGGCTTTTCGGTCTTCTCCGCCTTTTCGGCGGCTTCGGCCTCTTCATCGGCCTTATCCTGGGCGAGGCGCTTCGCGGCCTCGGCGGCTTCCTTTTCCTCCGCGACGCGCTTCAGGTGGATCTCGCGGGCGATCTTGATCGCTTCGCGGAAGAGGCCCGTGATGATCTCGACCGACTTCACGGCGTCGTCGTTGGCCGCCACGGGGTAGTCCACCAGAGAGGGATCGCCGTTGGTATCGACGATGGCGACGATGGGAATGTTGAGTTTGTTCGCTTCACGGACGGCGTTGATCTCGTTGCAGACGTCGACGATGACCAGCGCGGCGGGAAGTTTCTTCATCTGGGCGATGCCGTCCAGATCGCGGTGCAGTTTCGCGGCGCGGCGGGAGATGCTGGCGATCTCTTTTTTCTTCATGGAGCCGATGGCGTCGGAGCCGAGGGTCTCGTCGATCTCCGCCATCTTGGCGATGCTCTTGCGGATGGTGACGTTATTGGTCAGCGTGCCGCCGAGCCAGCGCTCGGAGACGCTGAACATGCCGGTCTCTTCCGCAAGGCTCTTGATGAGGTCGCGGATCTGGCGCTTGGTGCCGACAAAGAGAACATCGCCGCCGTCGGCGACGACGTGCTGCAGAAAATTGCAGGCGGCCGCGATCTGGTGCATGGTTTTGGTGAGGTCGATGATGGAGATGCCGTTCCTGGCGCCGTAGACATAGTCCTTCATCCGGGGATTCCAGCGGCGGGTCTGGTGTCCGAAGTGACATCCGGCTTCCAACAAATCCTTGATACTGATTTTGGCCATTTTCTGCTTCCTTTTCTCTTTGCGGCGCCTTGGTGACATCGTCGGTACAGGCAGCCATAGGGTTTGGTTTTCGCGTCCCGAAGACCCACGCTCCGGACCCGCATTCAAATAATATATCCCCGAAACGGCCTCTTTTCAAGCCGCATCTGCGATTTTCGGAGAAGAAATCCCGCAGATCCCCGCGGTCTACCGGGGGATCGCCCCGTCGGTGCACTCGGGATCGTTCTCTGCCAGCCGGCCGCTCCAGAGGTATTTTTTCGTTTCCGCCGTCACGATCCGGCTCAGCAGCAGGATCGAGATGACATTGGGGATCACCATGAGACCGTTGGCGAAACTGGCGAAGTCCCACACCAGCGACAGGGAGCCCATGGCGCCGAGAAAGGTGCAGATGATGTAGACGCCCTTGTAAACGGCGACGGCGGCCTCATTTTTCACGAGAAAGCGGATGCACTGCTCCCCGTAGTAGAACCACCCCAGCAGCGTGGTGGACGCGAAGGCGAAAATGGCGAATGCGAGGACGTATTTCCCGCAGTAGGGGATCTGCGAGAAGCAGGCTTGGGTCACGATACTCCTGTCTTTGAGACTGACGAGTTCGGGAGCGGCCAGCGCGGAGGAGACGATGACGAGCCCCGTCAGACCGCAGATGATGATGGTGCAGAAAGTCCCCGTGTAGGAGACCAGTCCCTGCCGCACGGCGTTCCGCGTCCTCGCCGTGGCCGCGACGATGGGCTCGGATCCCATGCCGGCCTCGTTGGAAAAGAGGCCGCGGGCCACGCCGTATCGTGCGGCTGCCATGAAGCCGTAGCCGAGCATGCCGCCCGCGGCGGCCGCGGGTGAGAAGGCCGACTTGACGATCACGGCCGCGGCATCGCCGAGGAACTGCCCATTGATGATGAGCAGGGCCGTGCATCCGGCCAGATAGATGATGGACATGAGCGGCACCAGGCATGTGCAGACTTTTGCGATGCTCTGAAGTCCTCCCAGAATGACAAGCCCGGCCATCAGGGCGATGCAGAGTCCGGTGATCCAGTTCGGGACGGAAAAGGTTTCTTTGACGATCCCCGCGATGGCGTTGGACTGGACCAGATTGCCCGTCCCCATGACGGCCACGGCGCCGATGACGCAGAAAAAAACGGCCATCCACCGCCATCCGAGACCCTTGAGGATGGTGTACATGGGACCGCCGTGCACTTCGCCCCGTTCGTCCCGTACCCGGAACTTGACGGCCAGAAGGGATTCCGCGTATTTGGTCGACATGCCGAAGATGCCGGTGATCATGCACCAGAAGACGGCGCCCGGCCCGCCGAGGCAGACCGCTGTCGCCACGCCCACCACGTTTCCCGTGCCGATGGTGGAGGCCAGCGCCACGGAAAGGGCCGCCAGGGGAGAGACATTGCCGTTGAGCTGTTTGTCCCGCTCGATCAGAACCGAGAAGGCCGTTCCCAGGTGACGCTGGATGAATTTCAGCCGGAAGGTGTAAAAAAGATGTGTCCCGAGCAGAAGTACCAAAAGGGGAGGGCCCCACAGAAACGTGTCGGCCGCATGGATCCATTGTGCGAAAGTCTGCATGGAAAACTCCGTCATATCTTTATCGCGTCCCCTTTCCGGCCATCCGCCGGCGGGAACGGCAACTTCTTAGTATAGCACATCTTCCGTTAAATTCAAGCGGGGCAGGGGGGATTTTTCGGGGTTTTGTTTTGACAAAAGCGGAAAGAGACGGTATAGTATCCGCCCGGGAGGAAATCGTTTTGAAAACCATGGCACAAATCGCGGAGGAGGCGGGCCTCTCCCGCTTCACCGTCTCGAAGATCCTCCGGGGGGACACCTCGGTCCGCAGGAAGAACCGGGAAAAGGTCCTTGCGCTGTGCGAGAAGTACGGCTTCGTCCCCAATTCCAACGCCGTGAACCTTGTCTCGGGCAGTTCCCGCGTCATCGGCATGATCGTGCCCTATATCACCGACGGATTCTACGCCGAGCTCGTCGAATTCACCGAAAAATACGCTTCCCGGCGCGGCATGAGCCTCGTTTACCGCTCGAGTTACAACGATGCCGGGACCGAGGAAAAGATCATACGCTCTTTTCTGGGACTCAGCATTGCCGCGCTGCTGATCGTGCCTGTGGTGGAAAATTCCGACCGCAGACTTCTCCGGCTGGCCGCCGCCAATTTCCCCGTGATCTGCCTTGACCGCCCCGTGCCCGGCGCGTTCTGTTCCGTGCTCAACGACAACCGCGAGAGCTGCCGGATCATGACGGAGCATCTGCTCGACAGAAGAAGCGAAGTCTGCTTTTTCGACAGTTTCTACCGGGACAGCAACCCCACCGCGCTGGCCCGCCGCTGCGGCTATCTGGATGCCGTGAACGCCCGCGGTATCGCGCCCCGCTTCATTCCGCTGGGCGCCTCCGGCGAACAGCAGGACAATGAGCGCTACGGTTACGGGAATCTTGCCGCGTTCCTGAAGACGAATCCCAAGCCGCCGGCCGCGATCGTCTGCGTCACCGACGCGGTCGCCCTCGGCGCCATGCGTGCTCTCCGCGACGCGGGATTTCTGCCCGGCGTCGATACCCTTGTCGGCGGGCACGACAATCTGCGTTTCTGCGAATACACCACCCCCACGCTCAGCTCCATGGCCCAGCCAAAGCAGGAGATGGCCCGGATCGCCGTCGACATGGCTCTCGCCCGTCTCCGGCATCCCGACGCTCTCCCCGAAAACGTCGTGCTGAAGTCCGTTCTGGTCGTCCGCGATTCATCCGGACGGCCCTGACGGGACTTCTTCGGCGGCGGAGAGAAAAAAGCCTTAATTTTTTCCCTCCGCCCCTTGACACGTGCCGTTCCTTGGACTATAATTAATCACGTGCTTACCTCTCGCATCGCGTTTCGCCGATAAAATTGACACGTGTTGATTTTTTGACGGGGGACGGGCGGAAGGATCATTGTCGTGCTATATCATCCAAATGCGGAAAGGAAAACGGAAATGTCAAAGTTGAAGATCGGATACATGCCGACGAAACGCCGGTTCTTCTCGGGAGAGGACGCATTCAAGTACAAGGGGATCATCCGCGCCGCCATCGGCAAGATCGCGCCGGATGTGGAGTTCGTCGACCTCGAAGGACTCAACGATACGGGGCTGCTTGCCTCGGTCGAGGATGCGGGCGCGGCGGCGAAGCGGTTCATCGCGGCGGGCGTCGATGCCGTCTTCACCCCCCACTGCAACTTCGGGTGCGAGGAGGCGGTGGCCATCGCCGCGAAAAAGGTGAACGTGCCGGTCCTGCTGTGGGGCCCCCGTGACGAGTCGCCTCTTGCCAACGGGGAGCGGCTCCGCGACTCCCAGTGCGGACTCTTCGCCACGTCCAAAGTCCTGCAGCGCTTCGGCGTTCCCTTCAGCTACATCATCAACTCCCGCGTGGACGATCCGGTCTTCGTCGAGGGCTTCCGGCGCTTCGTCGCCGCGGCGGATGTGGTCAGGAATTTCAAAAATGCCCGCATCGGTCAGATCGCCACCCGGCCCAAGGATTTTTATTCGGTCATCGTGAACGAAGGGGAACTTCTGGAGCGTTTCGGCATCCAGACCGTCCCTATGGACATGGGAAAATTGGCCGCGGAAGTCCGTTCCCAGGTGAAGAACCCCTCCGAAGCGCTGCGCGCCGAGGCCGAAGCGCTGTCGAAAAAAGTGGATTTTTCTCTGATGACCGCCGACGCGCCGCTCAAAATGGCCGCTCTCAGGGCTGCCCTTGCCAAGTGGAAGCGCGACGAGGGTCTCAACGCCGCCGCGTTCCAGTGCTGGGATCAGCTGCAGCTTGAGATCGGCATCTGCCCCTGTTTCGTCAACTCCGTGCTCATCGAGGAGGGGTTCCCCGTGGCCTGCGAAACGGATATCCACGGCGCGCTCTCCATGCTCATGCAGCAGGCGGCCTCCCACTTTGCCGAGCCGGTGTTCCTGGCGGACCTCACGATCCGCCATCCCGACGACGACAACGCCGAACTGCTGTGGCACTGCGGCGCCTTCCCCTCGGCCCTGGCCGATGGTCCGTGCAAACTCAACAAGCACTTCGTCCTGCCCGGCAATCCCGACGGCGTGTGCAACTGGAAGCTGAAGAAGGGCCACATCACCGTCAACCGCTTCGACGGCGTGAGGGGTAAATACTCCCTCTTCAGCGGCGAGTGCGACGCCGTGGACGGACCGTTCAATCAGGGAACTTACGTCTACGTCAGGATGCCCGACTGGAGCGTCTGGGAGGAAAAATTCATCTACGGGCCCTACCTCCACCATGTCAGCTGCGTCTACGGTTCCCTCACGCCCGTGATGAAGGAGGCCGTGCGGTTCATCGACGGTCTGGAGTTCGACCCCGTCTGCGGAGGTGCGTCATGCCGGTGATCCACGGCCGAAAAAACGCGCTCAAGGTCCTCGAGCGGGCCGAGGAGCGCAATGTTCCCATTCCGATCTTCGGGACGGGCAGTTTCTGGAACATCGAAGCGATCCTCATCGCGGCGAAGAACATCAAGGACAAGTATCAGATCGCGGAAATGCCGGTGACGGTCTCCATGACCTACACCTATCCCTGCATGGCGCAGGCGAAGCGCATCACGGTGAGCGCCGTGCCCCAGATCGGTTTCAGGAGCGTCATGACCCAGCTGCGGACTCTGGTGGACTCCCCCGAGTCGCCCTACAAGGACATCGTCGTGCTGCCGCATTTGGATCACGCCGATCCCGAGCGGGACGTCTGGGCCCTGACCGAGGGGACGCAGTACCTGGCCAGCGCCATGTTCGACGCCCAGCGCTTCCCCGCGGAGAAGAATGCCGAACTCACCGCAGACTACGTGAAGGCATACGGCAAAGAGATCCTCGTCGAGGGGATCATGGACGAACTCCCCGTGGAGGCGATGCACGCAAAAACCGTCGAGCGCATCTCCGATGCGGACTACCCCGGCCGGGCGGCGGAGTACGTCAAACGCACCGGGATCGACTTCCTCGTGGCCGATCTCGGCACGGAGCAGCAGGCGGCGGGCAGCTCCAACTGCCATTACCTGGGGGACAGGGCGCGGCGCATCACCGGGGCCGTGGGCCGTCCCATGCTCACCATGCACGGCGGCTCGTCTCTTCCGCCGGAACAGCTGGCGCAGCTGGGGCGCGACGGCGTCGTCCGTTTCAACGTCTGGACGAAGATCGCCCGGGACGCGGGCAAATTCGCCGCTTTCGAGCTCTGCCGGCGGATGGAACAGGTGGCCTCGGGCGATTTCGAGGCCACGGAATCGGCGGCGTTCATGCGCGACAACGTGCGGAGCGCGGCGCGATCCATGGAGATCATATTCGAACATCTGGGTTACGCCCGTTTGGCATAAACAAAGGAGGTCCAAAATGAAAATGAAGATCCGATCCCCGAAGAAAAAATTCACGTTGATCGAGCTGCTGGTCGTGATCGCCATCATCGCGATCCTGGCCTCGATGCTGATGCCGGCTCTTCAGCAGGCGCGTGAAGCCGCGAAGAAGTCCGACTGCGCTTCCCGGCTGAAAAACCTCGGGACCAAGTTCCAGTTTTACACCGACAATCAGAACGACTGGTTCCCCTACTACTGCACGAACGACGGCAAATATTACTCCTGGCCCATGGCGCTGGAGGTCGACGGCGGCAAATTCGGAAGTCTGGCGCTGGCGAAGACCTACAGCCCCATGAACCACAGAAACGATTACGTGTACAGGAATTTCATGAAGTACTACAAGGAGTACCGCTGTCCCCGGCAGTCGCTGCTGATTTCCGACGCCATCGAAACCAACGACTGGGCCCCCGCGATCTACTCCTACATCCCCAACGCCGCCGTTCTCGGTGGTACCTTTTCGGCGCATACCGATTTGGGGCTGCCCATGAAGCGCTCGAAGATCAACAAGTCCTCCACGGTCGGTTTGCTGTGGGATGCGCCGGAGATCGCCTTCAATTCCTCGTCGAGGATCATCACCCCGATCTATCGGACCGATCAGCTTCCGTCCGACCGCAGCGACGGCAAAGCCGGCGTCGGGTTCATCCATGCCGACTCGTGCAACATCCTCTACACGGACGGCCATGTCGCCAATACCACACGGGTCAAGTATATCCCCATCGCCATCGTCGACAGCAGTCCCTATCTGGTCCATCCGACCCGGGGCGGCGGCGCGTACAACTGGACTCTCGCCAGACCCTGACGGCGGAAAAAAGAAGGAAATAAGTCATGAAACAATCAAGAGTGCTTTATTTCTTCGGACTGCTCCTGCCGCTGGCCGTCGCCGCCGACGGCGGCAAGCCGGAGATAGAGTTCTCCTTCGAGAAGAACTATGGCATCGACGCTCCGGTGAAGATGCTCAAGTCGGAGAAGACCACCGTCGTCAAGCCCCATCCGGGCGGCAAGGTCCTCGACAAGGAGAAACTGCTGGTCCCCGGACTTGCCGGCAAGGGACTTCACATCGGCGGCCGCGAGGGGCAGGGGCATGACTCCGTCATCTTCTACCGCAAGGAGGGACTGGTCCCCGCGGGAGAAGGCAGCGTCAGTTTCTGGGTCCGCCCGGACGATTGGGATTTTACCAGCAGCAGAAACATCTGTTTCGTCCGCCTGATCGCCCCCTCCGGGGAGTCTCTCGCGATCGTCTCCCAGATGACGGGGGGAAAGAACCGGATCGTCTTCAGCTGCGGCGTGGTCAACAAGCCCGGCGGCTCCAGCGTGCGCGCCACGCCGGAGAAGCCCTGGAAGAAGGGCGTCTGGCATCACGTCGCCGCAACGTGGGGAAACGGCAAGATGACGGTCTATTTGGACGGCAAACCGGCCGCGTCCGGGGACTTCAAGCCCGCCGCGAAGGATTTCAACAATCTCTCGCTGGGAGATGTCTGGGGGCACGTGAGCCCCGGAAATTCCACGCTGGATGACGTCAGGATCTTCCACAGAAAACTCGATGACAAAGAGGTCGAAGGGGAATTCGGCCGCCGGGCGGGGACGCTGGTCTCCGCCCGTCATTGTATAGAACTCAAACTCGGGCGCAGAACGGCCGTCGTCGACGGCCGGATCGACCCGGGGGAATACGCTTCCGGGTTTGCCTTCATGCGGCTGCGCGGGAAGAATGTCGATCCCGTTCTTTCCGACCGCCAGACGGCCGTTTTTCTGTCGGGCGACGCGGAAAATCTCTACTGGGGCGCGGTGTCCGCCGGGGAGAATCTCAAGACCGTCGTCAAAAACCGAGACGGGAATGTCTGGGAGGACGATTCTCTCGAGCTTTACGTCACATCCGTCGGAGACAACGCCCCGACGCACCACTTCATCGTCAACAGCGCCGACGCGGTGTACGACGCCGTCATCGCCCGGGGATCCGAAGATAAGAGCTGGAATTGCAATGGGTTGCAAGTCAAGTCTCTCCGGCAGGGAAAATCGTGGTGCTTCGAAGCCGCGATCCCGTGGAAGGAGATCGGGATCTCTCCCGACGAGGGAAAGAGTTTTCTCTTCAACGCCTGCCGCACTTTCGTCGGCGTGAAAGCCGTCGATAAAGATTACGCCTACGACCGGAACGCCTCCGCCACGGTCTGGAGCGCCGTTTCTCCCGGCCCCTATGCCGACCGGCGCTTTTATGCCCGCGCGGTCTTTGCCGCCGCCGCTCCCGCCTTCGTCTACACGCCTTTTGAAAATGTTTATACCCGCAATATCGATTCTGTTGTGAACGTCACCGCCTCCTCCTCCGCACCCGACACCGTCACCCTCTCTGCCCGCATCGACGGAAAACCCAAGTTCCACGTGGAACAAAGTCAGAATATCCCGGCCGGAAAAACGGCCTCTTTTTCCCTCAAAGGCGAAGTCGCCCGCGAAGGAAGCATCGAAACTTCTCTCGTCAGCAAAAATCACGGCACGCTGTTTGCCGCGGAAATACCCTACCGCAAGTCCTCTCCGCTTCTCTACCACTCCCTCTTCACCCGGCTCGACAAAAATCAGCTGGTCTTCGTGACCGAGTGCCGGGACTCCGGCGGTCAGAAATGCGGCGTTTCCCTGCGCATGACCGAATGGGATTCCGGCCGGGAGGTCTTCAAGGCCCGGCAGACCGTCACGACGGCCCGGGGCAGGAACCACACCGCGTTCGACATCGCCAGTCTGCCGGAAGGTCTCTTCCGCGTCCATTACGAGCTGAGCGACGCTTCCGGCAAGGTGTTTGCCAAAGATACGGAGTACTACGTCAATTACCGGGGGAATCCCCCGTGGCACGGCACGCAGGTCGGCGCGGAGGACGTGGTCCCCGTCCCGTGGACGGCTCCCGAGTTCGGCAAAGACACCTTCAAATGCTGGGGCAGAAGCCACCGCTTCGGCGGAGAGGGCGTCCTCTCTTCGCTGGAAAGCGCCGGGAGGGAACTGCTTGCCCGGCCCGTAAGGCTGGTCCTCGACGGAAAGAACGTGAAATTCACGGCGGAACGGGTCAAAGCAGGGAAGGGCTTCGCCGAATATCTGCTGACGCCCGCGGACGGGAAACTGCCGCTCAAAATCCTGGCCCGGGCGGAGTTCGACGGCTTCATCTGGTTCGATCTTGTGCTGTCCAAGGGACTTCCTGTCAATGCCCTTTTTCTCGAGGTCCCGCTTGACCGGCGGCACGTGATCGCCGTCGACGACAATTCCTCCGCCAACGTCAAATACGACATCACGTCGTGGACGAGCCGGAGTTATTCCAAAAACCCCGTCTTCGATCCCTTCTGGTGGATCGGCGGCGAGTCCAGCGGCGTCATGGGCGGCGTGGAGAGCTGTATCGACTGGCACTTCAAACACAAGAGCCGCGGTCTGGTCTACGCCGTCACGCCGAAGGAGGTCACGGTCACGTTCAACTTCATTGACACGCCTTTTACCCTTGACCGGGAGCGCCGGATCGGATTCTATCTGCAGGGTACGCCGGTCAAGCCCAAGGACCGCACGGCCGCTCTTCTCCGCGACCGGAAGAGCATGTGGAGCTGGAGCGGCTACTACACGAATTTCTACGAGCACAAGTGGCCGGGCATGATGTACACCGACCGGTACAATCTCATGCACGGCATCCAGAAGCGCGGTTCGCGGATCTTCTGGTACAACTCCAGCAAGGGTGCTTCCCCGGTCTCCCCGTGGTGGAACCGCTACGGCATCGACTGGAACATCGCCGGCGACCCCGGAAGGGCCCAGCAGGACATGACCGTGGCCACGCGGATTCTTCGCGACCGCAATCTCTGGGCGTGGACGTGTCTCAACAGCCGCAGTTTCATGGAATACAAACTTTACACCATCAACTGGTTCCTCAACTGCAAAGACTACGAGTGCCGCGACCTTTACTTCGATCTGGCCTGGCCCAGGTTCTGCAGCAATCCCTATCACGGCTGCGTGCGGCGCGACGAATTCGGCTACACCCACAGGAGATTCGACCTGAGGAATTTGCGGGAGTTCCACAAGCGCATCTACATCGCCATGAAAAAGAAGGACCCGACGGCCCTGATGCTGGGCCACGAGACCTTCTACCGGGTCCCGTCGGACAGCTTTTTCGACATCATCGGCGGCGGGGAGACCTTCGAGAGACAGATCGCCCAGACCCACAATTACTATGACATCCTCACGCCTGAGGTCATGCGCATCCTCTTCGGTCTGCGGAGCAACGAAGCCAAGGTCTCCATGAGCTGTCAGATCGTCCGCACCATGCAGATGTACAGCCCTCAGCTCTACCGCAAGCTGGATGCGGTTTCCCCCAGCATCATGGAGAAGGAGCACCGGCACTTCTATGCCTACTCCGGGGCGCACAACATCTCGAACTCCATCTTTTCCACCCGGAACGACGTGCTGGGACCGATCCTCGGGGACGTGTACGAGTCCCTCGGGCTGGACCGCCGCTTCCACGCGTACTGGGATGGCTCCGGCGGCATTTCGCCTTTCGTCAGGCATGAGCGCTTCATCTTCGGGGCCCATTCCGGTTCCGGACGGCTGTTCGTGATCGTTCTCAACGATACCGATAAGGAGATGGCCAACGGCGTCGTCATCGATCCCGCCGTCATCCCCGTTCCGGGCCTCGTGGGGAAGGACATCTTTTCCGGCGAAAAGTTCCGGCTGGAGAACAACAAACTCGCGTTCCGGCTCCCGCCCCGGGAGTCGAGATTTATCCTTTTCGATGGCAAATGATTTCAAAGATAAGACGTTGAAAATTTTTCCGATATGAAACAGGGGTGAAAAATGAAACCGACCTACGGAAACTTTCAAAACTATTCCTTCAGGTTCGATCCCGCGGCATGCCGCTTCGAGCTGTTCTACCACCGCTTCGACGACGAGACCGAAAAAGTCTTCCTGTCGGGCCGTGTCCTGACGGCCGGCGGATTGGCTCAGCCGGAGGGGCTGACGGTCACCGACCGCAGCGATTTCCGCACGGACAGACGGTACACGGTCTTTTCGGGCGAAAGGGGGAGCACACCTCTCTTCGAGATCACGTTCGAGCTCGACCGGGAGGAGATCCGTCTGCGCTGTTCGGGGGACGTTTCCCTCGAGGGACTTCTCCACTGGGGCGAAAATGTCGCGGACACCATTTCCGGCGTCTATGCCGGTGACAGCCCCGTGCTTCAGGGGACCTCCGGGCCAGCCGTCCGCGCGGGCGACGACATGCTCTTCGACCGCAAAGAGGACCGCGTCCTGCGCTTCATCCCCGAGGGAAACTTCAAACTTGCCTTCGACTGGGATGAAAACGCCTACGCCTTCCGGGCCGGGCGGGGCCGCTGCGTTTCCTCTTTCGCGCTGCGTCTTCAGGTCCGCGAACACTTTGTGGCGGAAAGCATGCACATGCGCTACACGCCCATCAACAAGCACAGCTGGTTTGCCACAGCGCCCGTGGGCTGGATGACGTGGTACGCCACGCGCTTCGACGCCTGCGAGGCGGAAGTCCTGGAAAACACCCGGAAGATGAAGGAATTGCTCGGACCCTATACCGACAACCTCGTTTCCTGGGTGGACTGGGAGTGGTACCACCCCCGCCACGGCGCCAAAGACGACGCCGGGTGCGACATTTTCGAACCCCGCAAGGACGCCTATCCCCACGGCATGGCCTATGTGGCGAAAAAAATCGAGGAGGCCGGGTGCATCCCGGCCATCTGGATCGCCCCCACCAACGAGCCGCGGAAGAACAAGTGGTTCAAGGCCCATCCCGACTGCGTCCTGGGGCCGTGGCCCACGTGGAGCGGCCAGTGGTGGATCGACCCCTCCCGTCCGGAGATCTTCAGCGAGTACATCCCCATGGTGATCCGGCAGATGCTCGACTGGGGATACCGGGCCATCAAATGGGACTGCCTGAGCAGCAATCCGGCCATGTGGAGCTATCACCACGACGAACTGGCCGATCCCTCCGTCTCTCCGGAGCAGTACGCCCATAAGGTGGTGGCCGCCGGACGCAAGGCCGCGGGAGACGACATTTTCATGCTCTTCTGCAACCCCGTCACCGACAATGAAATGGCCACGGGGACCGACGTCTTCGACGCCGCCCGCATCGGCGGTGACGTCTTCGGCTGGTACGAGTTCTGCGAGCGGGCCATCGACCGGCTCTTCCACTTCTTCCCCATCCACAACACGATCCTCTACACCGACGGCGACAACATCGTGCTGCGGGAGGAATACAATACGGTCACGCAGGCGCAAAGCCGGGTCTCCTTCTACGGCCTGACCGGTCTGCCCGTGACGGTGGGCGACCGCTTCCGCGAGTATGACGAGACCCGCATCGACATGCTGCGCCGGATCGTTCCCGTGGTCGACGTGACCCCCGTGGAGTTCCGCGCCAAATTTCCCGACGGCGCCTCACGCAAGATCGTCACCGCCTTCAGCCGTCCCTTCGGCGACTGGCAGGTGGCCGCGCTGGTCAACACGCGGGAGAATCCGCTGGAGCTGACGCTGGATTTCGCCGCCGACTGCCGTCTGGAGACCGGGGAGGGCCGGTGTTACGCCGTCTACGATTACTGGAAGGGGCAGTTCCTCGGCGTGCATGAAAGAAGCGTTTCCGTCAAGGTCGCTCCCTTCGAGACCGCCGTGCTCCGGATCACGCCCGTCGCCGACGACATGCTGCCGACCCTCGTTTCCAGTTCGCGCCACATCACCCAGGGCGGGTACGAATTGGCCGATATGAAGCGCGATGTCGCGGGCGGCGTTCTCCGCGGCGTCGTGAAATGCGTCCCCGGCGAGCCCTGCCGGCTGAGTTTTCTCGTCCCCGAGGGCATGGAGATCGCTGCCTCGGGCGGCGTCTGGGAAAAATCCGGTCCCTGCGGCGTGCTCACGATCCTCAAAAAAGAGGGCGGCGAGGCGGCGTGGAAGCTGAAGAAAAAGAAGTAGACTTTTCAAAGAGAATATTCAAAATAGGGATTGATTTCATGAAACATCTTTTTTCGGCACTTTTACTGGCACTTTCCCTCTGCGCTTTCGGGGCGGCGGAGCCGGAGATCTCGTTTTCCTTCGAAAAAGGCGCGGCGCCGGACGCTCCCGTGCCGCTGCTCTCCGGCAAAGGCAAGTCCGGTTTGAAGCCCCACTTCGACAAGGATGGGGATCCCGGCCGGATGATCGTTCCCGGACTTTCCGGTCAGGCGCTGCGCGTGGGCAGTTCCCCGGAGCAGAAGGGGCACGATGCCGTGACGTACTATCTGCAGAGCGGCATCATGGCGGCCGCGCAGGGCAGCTTCTCCTTCTGGATGAAGGCGGTGGACTGGAATCAGGACAACCGCAAGGGCCACGCCTTCGTGCGCCTGATGAGTCAGGATCAGGAAAGTCTCGTCGCCGTGGCCCAGAATCTGCGGGGCAGTTACCGCGTCCGTCTGCTGGGAGGTGTGCTCAAGGACGGTGTCCGCAATCCCAGCGTCGAGGGCGTCAAAGCCGACTGGCAGATGGGCGAGTGGCATCACATCGCCGTCACCTGGGGCAAGGGGAAGATGTCCCTCTACCTCGACGGGGAGTTCGCCGGCGCCCGGGACGTGCCGACGGCAAAGAACGATTACAGACTGCTCTATCTTGGGCAGAGATGGGACAAGGAGCCCGGCATCACCCTCATCGACGAGCTCCGCTTCTTCCGCCGGACCCTCACCGACGCCGAAGTCCGCGATGAATTCCGGCGTCTCGCCGGCGCCGCGTCCGGCGGGCATCGGACTTTCGAGGTGAAACTCTCCCCCCGGTCGCCCCGGCTGGACGGCGCGGTGGAGCCCGCGGAATATGCCGCAGGCTTTGCCCTCATGCACGAGACGAGGAACAAGCAGACCGGCTTCTACGCCGAGTACCAGCCCCGCTGCTATCTCTCCTACGACCGGGAAAATCTCTATTTCGCCATGGTCTCCAGCGGCGACCTGCGGCGGATGATCAAGGAGCACGACGGCAACGTCTGGGAGGACGACTGCATCGAGTTCTACGTCTCCAAGTCCGGCACGCACACGGATATCTACCACTTCATCATCAACGCCGACTGCGCCGTGTACGACTCCCGGGTCAGCGCGGGACGGGAGATCAAGTCCTTCAATGCCGAGGGCGTTCGGCTCAAATCGAAGGTCGTCGACGGCCGCTGGGTGCTGGAGGCCGCTTTCCCGTGGCGTACCTTCGGCTTCTCTCCCGCCGACACGGAGAGTTTTTACTTCAATCTCTGCCGCTCCTACCGGGGCAACCCCAAGGGTGACTTCGCCGGTGACCTCAACCGGCACGCCTCCGAGGGGCGCAACGACATCCGCCGCTGTTCGGTCAGCGTGAGCAGCGGCGCTTTCGCCGACGCTTCCGGCTTCGGCAAGATCATTTTTGCGCCGAACGCGCCCGCCTTCGACCTGGCCCCCGTGGGACGGCTCATCAAGGGCGAGGTGGATTCAAAAATGAGCTTTTTCCCGGCCGCGGACGACGTCCTGACGGCCCGGCTCTCCACGGGGAACGGTCCCGGAGCCTTCCGCTTCGAAAAGGCGCTCAAGTGTGCGGCGGGCAAGACCGCAAATCAGGCGATCCGCGGCAAATGCGCCGGCAACGGCACGCTCACCGTCCGCCTCGACTCCGCGGCGGCGGGAGAACTCCTCCGGGCGAAGCTCGCCTACGAGAAGCCGACGCTGCTCAAATTCAGATCCTTTGTCGCCGATCCGCCCAAAATGCAGCTGGTCTTCACCACCGAGGGCGGGGAGGATTCCGGCGAGGCGTGTTTCGTCCGCATCCGGATGAAGGACTGGAAGACCGGCGCGATCGTCTATGACAGCACCCAGCCCCTGAAGCTGCGCCGGGGCATCATCACCCAGCGGTTCGACCTGACGGCCCTGCCGCCGGGCGTTTTCGATCTGCTCTATACCTTCACCGACAAGACGGGAAAAGTCCTCGCCGACGATTACGGGTATTTTGCCAAGCCCGACGGCAAGGCTCCGTGGGAGGGCACGACCGCCGGAGCCGGCGACATCGTCCCCGAACCGTGGACTCTTCCCGAGGCGGACGACACCGTCTTCTCCTGCTGGGGAAGAAAGTATACATTGGGCGGGAATGGACTGGTTTCCTCCGTCACGAGTCAGGGAAAGGAACTTCTGAGCCGCCCCGTGACCCTCGTCCTCGACGGGAAAAAGCTCGAGTTTTCTTCGAAGCTGGTCAAAAAGGGCAAGTCCTTTGCGGACTATCTCCTGACGGCGAAAAACGGCGTCCCGGTGACGGCGGATATCCGCGCCGAGTTCGACGGTTTCCTCTGGATCACGGTCCATGCGGGGAAGGCCGGATTCAAGGCAAAATCCCTCCGGCTCGAATACCCCGTGAACCGCAAAAATTCCCACGTCTTCGACGATTGCTCGACCATCTACGTGAAACAGGATTTCGCCAAGTGGTCCGACAAGACGATCTTCAACGACCCCACCCAGAAGCCCTTTTTCTGGATCGGCGGTCCGGAGATCGGTCTCATGGGCGGCATCGACAGCTGCCGCGGCTGGTACTGCAAGGACAAGAAAAAGGCCGCAAGCCTGAAGGTCTCTCCTGAGGAGGCCGTCGTTTCGCTCGCGTTCATCGATACGCCGGTCGAGATGAAAGCGCCGCGGAAGATCGAGTTCTATCTTCAGGCGACGCCCTCCAAGAAAAAGTCCCTGATCGCGGCCGATCTGGACCCGCTGACGGTCCGGATGACGTGGCATCCCACCCGTTTCTTCGAGTGGAAAGCGCCGGGCCAGGTCAACGACAGCCACATGCAGCAGTTCCTCGCCATGGAAAAGACCCAGGGCATCCACTGGTGGCACTACTTCGGCACCAAGGGCAGTTCGCCCCGCTTCCCGTGGTGGGGCTGGTACGGTCCCGACTGGAATATGCTCGGCGATCCCGCCTGGTTCCAGCAGGAGACCCCCACCGCCGACCGGGCCGCCATGGACCGGGGCATCTGGACATGGACGTGCATGAACAGCCGGAACTTCTTCGACCACAAGATCGAAAACGTGCGTTACTATCTCGGCGTCGATAAATACAAGGTCCGGGACATCTATTTCGATCTGGCCTGGCCCTATCCCTGCCGCAACGCCGTGCACGGCTGCCTGTGGAAGGACGAGTTCGGTTTCACCCATTCCGACTACGACATGAAGGCCCTGCGCGAGTTCCACAAGCGGGCCTACATCATGATGAAGCAGAAAACGCCCAATGCCGTGATGAAGGGCCACGTCCGCTACACCCGCTGCCCGTCGGACAACTTTTTCGACATCCTCACCGTGGGCGAATCCTACGAGCGTCAGATCGCCGAAAAGCACAACTACTATGAGGTCTTCGTGCCGGAGACCCTGCGCATGCTCTACGGCTACCGGACGAATGAGTTCACCATCCAGCTGGGGCCCCAGATCTTCCGCACGATCCAGGTGTACAACAGGAACAAACTCAAGGATTTCAACCCGGACGATCCCAAGATCGACAAGGCCCAGCGTCACTATCTGGCCTACGTGGAGAGTTTCGGCTTCACCCGCCATATCTACTGGCGGCGGACCAACGGCGAGAAACAGCTGATCCAGCTGGGAGAAGCCAAAAACACGCTGGGCAGACTGCCGAAGTTCTACTGCTTCTGGGACAAGACCTGCGGCATCAGGGCCGAAAAGGACCATCCGCGCTTCATCTACAGCGCCTATGCCGGAAACGGCAAAGTTCTGGTCATCGCCCTGAACGACACCGACGAACCCATGCGCAACGCCGTGGTCGTCGACGGCGCGAAACTGCCCATGCCTTCCGCGGAGGGCAAAGAGGTTTTCAGCGGCCGCAAGTACGCCTTTTCGGACGGAAAGATCGTCTTCGACCTTCCGCCCCGGGAATCGGCTTTCGTCATGTTCGAAAAATGACAGCAGAATATAGGATGTTTGTCTGAATGAAACCTGTCTACGGAAATTTTCAATATTTTTCCTTCCGGTACGATCCGGAGACCTTTCGTTTCAAATGTTTCTACCACCGGTTCGACGACGAGCGGGAACAGCTCTTCATGGACGGGCGGATCATCCACGGCAGCGGCCGGGAGATCCCGCTGCGCCCGGAACCGGCCTATGAGGTGCTTCCCGTCTCCGGCGAGCGGCTGCCCATGTTCCGCGACGGCCGCAAGTACACATTCTCGTACCGGGGACCTGATACGACGTATCACTTCGACGTCTTCTTCGAGATGCACAAGGGCGAGATGCAGATCCGCTTCTTCGGCAACATCATTTTCCTCGGCGAGTTGTACTGGAGTCGCGACGTCGCCGACACTTTCGCCTGTCAGTACCGTTCGGACAGCGCCGTCCTGCAGGGGGCTTCCGGTCCCGTGACGCACCCGGGCGACGACATGCTCTTCGACCGTGAACGTGACCGGGCCCTGCGCTTCTCCGTCCGCGGCAACTTCGAACTGGGATACGACTGGGGAAAAGCCTGCTACACCTTCAAGTATTTCCACAAGAACGAAGTGCCCGTCAACATGCTGCGCATCCGCGTTTTGGAGAATTGCGTCGCGCGCTCCATGAACATGCGCTACACCCCCATCGACAAAAAGAACCGGTTCCCCGCGCCCCCCGTGGGCTGGATGACCTGGTACGCCACGCGCTTCGACGCCTGCGAGGCGGAAGTGCTGGAGAACACCCGGAAGATGAAGGAGCTTCTCGGCAAATACACCGACACCCTCGTCTCGTGGGTGGACTGGGAGTGGTATCACAAGAACATCAAGGGCGACGGGGAGGGCGGCGGCAACGTATTCTCCCCCTGTTCCGACACCTATCCTCACGGCCTCGCTCCCGTGGCGAAAAAGATCCGCAAGCTCGGATGCCTCCCCGCCGTCTGGGTGGGGCTCACCTGCGAGGGCAACAAAAACAAGTGGTTCGAAGCCCATCCCGACTGCGTTTTCGGCCCCGAGCCCCGCTGGTGCGGCCAGTGGTGGATCAACCCGACGCGGCAGGAGATCTACGACGAGTACATCCCCATGGTCATGAAACAGCTCCTCGCCTGGGGCTTCGAGGCCGTCAAATGGGATTGCCTCACCATGACGGGGTTCGTGTGGGAGGATTTCCGTGACAAATTCGGTCTCGGAAACGTCTCCACCGAACAGTTCCAAAAAAAGATCGTTTCCTGCGGACGCAAGGCGCTGGGGGACGACGTTTACCTTCTGCTCTGCAGTCCCCTCTCCGACAGCGACATCTCCACGGGCAGCGAGGTCTGCGACGCCGCCCGCATCGGCGGAGACATCTTCAAATGGGACGAGTTCGTGCATCAGGCCATCGACACCTTGCACCACTTCTACCCCATCCACAACACCATGCTGTACGCCGACTGCGACAACCTGGTCATGCGCAAGGAGTACAACACCGTCGCCCAGGCCCGGTCCCGGGTGTCGTTCTACGGCGTCACCGGCGTGCCGCTCACCATCGGGGACCGCTTCAGCGAATACGACGACGAGCGCATCGACATGCTGCGCCGGATCGTGCCCGTCGTGGACATGCGTCCCGTGGAGCTGTGTTCCAAGACGCCGTCGGGAAAAGAACGCAGATTTTTGGCCGCCTTCAGCCGTCCTTTCGGCACGTGGAGCGTTTTGACGCTCACCAATCTGGATGAGAAGGATCCTTCCGACATGACGGTCGATTTCGCGGCGGACTGCCGCCTTGCGACGGGGAAGGACATTCGGTACGCCGTGTACGATTTCTGGAAGCACGCGTTCCTCGGCGTCTTCGAGACCGGCGTGACCGTGAGTGTGCCGCCCTGCGACACGGCGGTGCTGCGCATCACCCCCGTCGGGGACGAGGAACTGCCCACGCTGGTTTCCAGCTCCCGGCACATCACCCAGGGCGGTCACGAGCTCCTTGCCATGAGCCGCGGGAACGGCAAGGTGACGGGCGAGGTCCTCTGCGTCGAGGGCGAAGTTTGCCGCCTGACGTTCTACGTTCCTTCCGGCATGAAGGTCCGGGCGAAGGGCGGCGCGTGGCGTCAGAAGGGAACTTGCGGCGAACTTGCCGTCGGAGGGACCGACGGCGGTCCCGTTTCCTGGTCGATCGAAAAGCGCTGACCGGAGAGAGGGCCGACCCATGGGGACGCCGCTCGAAAGATCCGCGCTCCGGTCACCGGGGGGAAGAGTTTTTTCCTTCGATGCGGGAACGGTAAGTTTCGTCTTTTCCTTCGAAGATCTCGAACGCCGGACGACGCCGGGGAGTTTTCTGCGTTTTTCCCGGACCCGGCCCTGGCATTTCCCGGAGAGCGTCTTCCGGAACGTGTGTCCCGCGTTCGCCGGGGAGGGGGAGGCAAGTCTGACCGTCTCCGCGGAGACGGAGGATTTTTTCTGCCGGCTCTCCTTTCGTTTCGAAGGGGAACTTCTGCTGGGGGAACTTCAGCTGGATGTCCGGCGGGACCTCGACGGCGTCTTTGCCGCGCTGGCGCTTCCCGTGTCGGGGGAGGGGGTCTTTACCTGCCCCGGCGTTCTTTACAACGACAATCCGTCGGCCGAACGCCTCACCGCCCATTTCCCGCCCGCCGGTCCGGCCTCGCTGATGCTGGAGGAGAGCCGTCTGCCCATCCCCGGAGTCAATGCGGAAAAGGACGGGGCGTTCCTCTCGCTTTTTGCCGTTCCCGACCCAAGCCGTGAGTGGACGCTGGGGCTCCACCGCGACGAAAACGGGCGGACCTTCCTCATGCTCGGCAGCGGCTGCGTGAGCTTCAACGGCGTGCCCGATCACGTCTACATCGCCAAAAATACGGCGGGGGATCCGGGGGAGCCTTACCCGTGTCTTGCTTCCGGTGCGCACGTGACCAAGCGTTTCGCCCTCTCGTGGGGATCTGCCGCCAAGGGACACGGGTTCCGCGACCTGAGCAAAAGCGGTTTCGATCTGCTTTCTCCCGCGCCCGTTCCCGCCCGGAGCCGGAAAGAGGTCATCGATCTTAAGATGCAGGCCCTCCGGGAACGCTGGGCGCAGGACGGTTATCTTTGTACCATGCCGGACAATCTCTACCGGAGGCCCCCGGCTTTCCTCTACGGCTGGACCGGTCAGTCCTTCCGGCTGGCCCTCTGCGATCTGCGCTGCGCCCTGCTTGCCGGAGAGACGGAGGGGATCGTCCGCATGCGGCGCTGCGTGGACTTTTTTCTGAAAAACAGCGGCACGGCGCTCCCCGGGCTCCGGAACAACTACTTCGAACTTGACGGCCTTTTCTGGCATGCTTACGGCACTCCGGAGCGCCCGCTTTTTTCCTCCCGGGCGCAGGGGGAGACGTGGAGCGATCTTGCCCGGATCATCCTCTGCTGCCGGGAGCACGGCATCGCCGAACCCGAGGGTGCTTTGGAGGCTCTCCGGGAGGGACTGCGGTTCTTTATGGATCACCGTTTGACCGACGGAGCGGTTCCTCTCATGTGGAAGAGCGACGGGGCCCCGGGGAGCGATGCAGTCACCTGTGCCGGTTCCAGCGTTCTTCCGGCTTTCTTCCTCTTCTGGCGTCTGACCGGGGAAGCGTTCTGGCGGCGATGTGCCGAGGAGATGCTGGAGATATTCTACCGCACGGGCGCGGGGGATTTTTCGACGCCCTTCTCTCACGCCACGCTGGATGCCTCCTGCGAAGACAAGGAGGCCTGCGTGCCCTTTTTCACCGCTTCGGCGCTGGCCTATGAACTGACCGGCAGCGAAAAGTTCCGCACCTACGCCGAAGTCGCCGCGGACTGGCTCCTCACCTGGGTCTATTTCCACGATGCGCCCCTTGCGCCCGACAGCGTCTGCGCCCTCGACGGTTTCCGGACCACGGGCTGGCCCTCGGTGAGCGTGGAGCACCACCATTTGGACGTGCTTTCCCCCGCGTGGGAGCTTTACCGGTTCGGCAAGCTCACGGGGAGCAGCCGTTACACCGTCATGGGGAAAACCGTTTTCGCCGCGCTAAGCCGCGGCATCTCCGGCGGCGGGGGAGAGTGGTTTTTTCAAAACCCGGGCCGCCAGCCCGAGCAGTTCTTCCAGACCCGCTGGCACTTCCTTCGTGACGGTCATGAGAGCTGGGAGCGGTTTCACCCCGTGCTGCGTTATCAGCTCCAACGCCGGGGGTACACGGCGGAAAACCTCTGCCGCCGCCACTGGCGGGGCGGGTGCAATCCCTGGGACGTCTCGTGGATCATCGCGCAGGTTCTGGACGCCGCCCTGAGTTTCGAAGAGGAAGCCCGCACACTTTCCGAAAAGGCGGATTGACTTTTTTGATTTTGTGTTGTATACTATATATGGTATACAAAAACTCCCGGCGCGGAGCGGGGAGGGAAAAGCGACCAAGGGAGGGATACGCGGATGGACAGGATCAGGTGTGCCGTCGTGGGCCTGCGTTTCGGGGAAAGCATCGTGAAACAGCTTCAGGACAACGCCGAGATCTGCGTCGTCAAGGTGTGCGACCTGGATCGGGAAAAGGCCGACCGCGTCGCGGCGGAATACAATTGCGGGACGGCATCTCTCGACGAACTGCTGGCCGATCCCGGGATCGACGCCGTCGGACTTTACACGCCGCCCGTCGGCCGCGCGGCGCTGATAAAAAGGTGCGTCGAAAGCGGCAAGCCCGTCATGACAACGAAGCCTCTGGAGCGGGACCCCGCTGCCGCGCTGGAGGTGCTGCGCTTCGCCCGGAGCCGGGGCGTCCCCGTGCATCTCAACGCGCCGTCGCCTCTCCCCTGCGGGGAACTGCGTCAGATCGACCTGTGGAAACAGAAGTATGCGCTGGGCCGTCCCGTGGCCGTCCGCTGGGAGACCTATGTGCATTACCGCGAACAGGCCGACGGCCGGTGGCTGGACGATCCGGACCAGTGCCCCGCCGCTCCCGTCTTCCGGCTGGGGATCTACGGGATCGCCGAACTGATCCATCTCATGGGGCGGCCCGAAGAGGTCCAGGTGTTCGCCAGCCGCATCTTCACCGGGCGCCCCACGCCCGACAATGCGGAGCTTTCGATCCGGTTTGCCGGGGGCGCTCTGGGGAGTTTGTTTGCCTCCTTCTGCGTCAACGACGGCCACAGCTATCCCTCCGCGATGACTGTCCACTACGAAAGCGGGACGGTGAAAAAAAGGCAGTACGGTCCGGCGTTCGCCGTTCCCAAAGCCCAGTTCGACCGGGTGGAGCTGGAGCTGGACTGCGTCTGCGACGGGCAGTGCATCCATGAAACGTTCACCACGTCTGCGGAGGAGCGCTCGGGCTCCTACCAGTGGCGGAATTTTGCCGAGGCCGTGCGCAGGGGCTCTCCGCTTCCCGGGGAGGTCTCTCCCGAAGACGTCGCGCTGGGCATCGCCGTCATCGACGCCATGCGCCGGTCGGAGGTGTCCGGCCGCCCCGAACAGGTCGTTTTGCCTTGAACAGGAACAGGAAAGGTTTTTTCATGAAACGTGACGGAAAAAGAGTGTCTCTCTTTCGCACCGTCCTCGGTGCGGTCGTGATGACAGGCGTGCTTCAGGCCGCGGAAAAGGCGAAGCCCGATCTCTGGCTGGATCACAAATTTGCCGTCCTGCCGGGAGCCTCGTCGAAAGGATTTGACCGGAAGGCGGCTTACGCGCTCTCCAACAGGGGGATCGAGAAGCTCCGCCTGCCGGAGAAACGCCCCGTGCCAACGGCCGATTTCCTTTTGAAGGACACCCCGGGGCGGGCCGGGAGCGTCACTTACAAAAAGGTCCCCGTGGAACTCCTCGAGGAGGCCGGTGTCGCCAGGCGCGCCCTGATCCGTTTCGGCTTTCCGCTGCCGGAAGGGGGGCTGTTCGACTTGGCGCATCTCCGCCTGGGCGACGGGGAAAAGGAGATCCCCGCCTCTTATTCCGTCACGGGAAAGTATCCCGACGGCTCCCTGCGCTGGGTGATGATCCGCGCCGCGGTGCCGCTGGCGGCAAGGGAGAAGAAGACGCTTTTCGTCGAATTCGGGTCGAAGCTCGCCCCCCGCAAGGCGGAGGCGGAGGCGATCCGCATCAGCGAGGATGAAAACTTCATCGCCGTCGACAACGGCGTCCTCTCGGCCCGGATCAACAAAAAGCGCTTCACGCTGATACAGGATGTCCGGCTCGGCAAAACCTATTGCGGCAGCGTCAACGGCTTTGGAACGCTGATGGTCTTCCGCGACGGCAAGCGCTTCGGGACCTACAAGACGCCTCCCTCGATCCGGTGCATCGAGTCGACTCCCGCGCATGTCGTCTACCGGATCGACGGCGTCTTCGGCGAGGCCGCCGACCCTTACGGGTCCTATACCGCGCGGCTCTCCTTCCACCGGGGCGTGCCGGGGTTCGATTTGGAGTACACCCACATCAACACCAACATGCGCTATGAATTCACCGACATCAGGTCCATGACCGTCGGCTTTGCGACGGGGAAGGCCAACCCGCTGAAATCCTGGGCGCATTTCACCGGTGGTACGCCGGTCCCCGGGGGGGCGGAGCGGGTGGTCCAGCTGGACGACGCGACCGTTTCCGCCGACGGGAAGACCTTTCCCGCTCGGCTTCCCGGCGGGATCAAGTTCGTCACCGAAAAGGGCGTGGAGGGCACGATCACCGTTTCCGACGCATGGAAGCGCTACCCCAAGGGCTTTGCCGTCGATCCCAGGACCAACACGGTCAACATCGAACTTCTGCCGGAACTGCCCGATGAAAAATTCGGAAAACATCTGCCCTACTATCTGCAATTCCCTTTCTGCGGCGGCGGACACCGCATCAAGTGGGGCGTCTCCTTCACGGAGCGCCTGAGTTTCCGCTTCGGCAAGGATCTCTCCCCCGAAGCCGCGGCGGCGGAAGCGAATCTGCCCGTCATCGCGACGCTGCCGCCGGCGTGGTACGCCGAGGCCGGCATCTGGAAAGGCATGGCCCTCGAAAAACTCTATGCCGGGATCGACAAGGAGGCGCTCGACCTTTTCAAGCGCAATCTCCAGCGTCGGGAAAAACAGCGGGAATACGGCGCGTTCAGCTACGGCGACTCCTTCGGCGAACGGGCGGGGCAGAACTGGACCAACAACGAGTACGACATGCCCCACGGCATGTTCCTCCTCGGACTGCGGACGGGGGACCGTGAGGTCCTGCGTTACGCTCTGGCCGCGGCCAGACACGAGGCCGACGTGGATATCGTTCACGCCTATCTGCATCCCTATTTCGTCGGGTGCAACATCCAGCACTCTTGCGCCCACACGGGGACCTACGGGCGGTGGAGCTGGCCCTACCGCTGCCGCTTCAACGACGGCTACAGCGGGCACAACTGGCTGCGGGGCATGGTGGACTCGTGGCATCTCTTCGGGGAGGGGACCGCGATGGATTCCTCCTATCTTTTGGCCGATCACCTCGCCTTCGCCTGGCTTCCCGCGCTGACGAAACTCGTGCAGATCCGGGACGGCGCGTGGAACCTCATCGCCCTGTGCGAGATTGCCCGCTCCAGCGGCCGCCCGGAGTACCGCAAGGCCGCGGACGCGCTGGCGAAGTACCTGATGGAGCTCGTCGATCTCAAGACCGAGTGGTACATGAACCGCACAGGCGGGGGCCGGGGCGGCATCGCCGTATTCATGTGCGGCATCTTGCTCAACTCGCTTTGCGACTACCATGACTTGACGGGACGCGCCGACGCCGCTGCCAAGTGCGGAGATTTCGGCCGCTGGCTCGTGAAAAAGACCTTCTCCCCCGATCTCGGCGGCCTGTTCTGGTACGACGTCACGCCCGCGGGCAGAAGCACTTTCCCGTCGGCGATCTACAACGCGCTCATCGCCCCCGGCGTCATCCGCGCCGGAGCGATCGCCCGTGACCGCGAACTCTTTTTGGCGGGGCTCAACGCCTTCAAAGCGCTCTCCATGTGCCCCGTGGACGCCTCCGGCAAGAGCGTGGCGCTGCATCTGCTTTTCATCGAAGACGTTCTGCAGGCCGCCGCTTCCTGGCGCGCGAAAGATACCGCGGACGTGCCGGAGACCTTCGACCGGGACGTGTGGCGGCGGGACCTTGCCCGTCTGCAGACCGGCAGCGTCATGCACCGCGGTTCGGCCCGCTACGTCATCGTTTCCCGGCTGGACGGGCAGAGTGCCGACATCCAGTGGAGCAATTACAACGGCTGGAACGCCAAGCCCGTCATCAAAAAACTGCTGGTGACCGATCAGGCGGGGAAGGCGGTCCTGAAGTATGAAAATCTGCCCACGGAGATCGGGAAACTGGTGAAACACTTCCCCCTCCAGCTCGGTCCGGCGGGGTCCCGGTACACGGTGGAGATCGAAACCGACGGCCGATCCATGTGGGTCATTTCCGGCACGCCCGGATGCGACATATTCCACGATATGTCCGCCGGAGCGGTCACGCTGGTCTCCGCCGTCACGGGCAGATACACGCTGGAGCAATTGCCCGGCGAGACGATCAAAATTCGCCTGGCCCCCATGCACAACGGCCGCTTCGGACTGACGGTCCGGGACGACCGGGGCAAAGTCCTGTTCACGAAAAGCGGCGAAAAACTTGTCACCGACATGAAAGACACCGGCATCGGCATCGACTGCGAGATACCTGCCGTCGGCGAAAAGCGGACTCTTGCTCTGGAACTTTTTGCCGGCAACTGCGCCATGCTCAAGGTCGCGCCCGGGAAACTGCTGGCCCGTCCCCGACCCTTCCCCGCGCTGGGCGTCTGTCTGTGACGGGAGCCTTATCGGGACTTTTCCGGGGGGACCGGTCCCTCCCGCTGCAAGCGTTCCTTCCGCCAGCGCCCGGGGGAGATGCCCCGGGCTTTGCGGAAGACTGAACTTAAGTAGTATTCGTTGCCGAATCCCGTCACCGAGGCGACCTTTTTCAGCGGCACGTCGGTTTCGCGGAGGATCTTCTCCACCTGGCGGAGTCTCGCCGTCCGGAGCAATTCGGAGAAGCCTTGACCGAAGGTCGCGAGCAGGATATGATCCGTCCGCGACTCCGACAGGCCCAGTTCGGCGGCCAGATCGGCCAGACCCACATTGTCCGCGAAGTGATTCCGGAAAAACCGCCGGATCTGACCGGGGCGGCCTTGTTCCCCGGGGTAACGGTTCCGCAGTTCCTCGGCCAGCCGCAGCAGCGCGTACCCCGCGCTCGTCAGCAGGGCCTCCAGCTCCGGGAGGCGCGCGTCGTCCCACTCCGGCAGTTCTTCGTAGGCGCGCCGGTAGCGCGCGGGGAAGCCGGAGACGTCGAAATCCTTTTTCCGGAACGTCCCGGCAAAGATCGTGGCCGTGTGGACGTCCCCCGTCCGCAGCGGCATGACCAGCTCGGTCACGCCGCAGAAACACGTCGTGACGAAGGCTCCTTTTTCCTCCGCCGCCCGCCGTTTCGCACCGAAACTGCAATGGGTGTTGCATTTTTCCCTGTTTCCGTACCAGAAACGGCAGCAGGGGGCGTCGTGCAGATTTTTTCCCGGCAGAAGTTCCTGACCGTCCGGCAGGGTGAAGACGCCCACGTGGTCATGGAGCGTAAGTCGCGCGCCGAACGCCTGTTCCATCGACAGCCACAACTGCCGGATCTTCGCGATGGCCTCACTTTGACGTTCGCTTCCGGGAAACATGACCTCTTCCTCCGGGTATGGATTTTGCGCTATGAAATTAAAATAGCATGATTTTATAAAAAAACAACTTTTTTTCGCATTGTGATATTTTGGAGCCGGGCTATATTAACCTCCGGAACGCAATGAAAGGGGGATCCTCCATGCGGTACGATGTGATCGTCGCGGGCGCGGGCTGCGCCGGATTTGCCGCTGCCGTCGGTGCGGCGCGGACGGGGAAAAAGGTGCTTCTGCTGGACGGGAACGCTTCTCCCGGGGGCGTGACGGTTTTTTCCGGGTGTCCCGTGTTCACGCCCTATCAGACCTTCGAAGACCAGCCGCCCCGGGGCGTTTTCAAAGAGTTTCTCGACCGCCTCGGCGACCGCTGGGGATACTTCGGGGGGGCTCCGGCCTGCAAGACGTCGGAGTTCGACGCGGCGCTCACCATGACGCGGATGCTCAAAGACGCCCGTGTCGATCTCCTCTTTTACGCGACCGTCATCGATGCGGCTTGCACCCGTGACAGGATCGAAAGCGTCACCGTTTTCTGCTGCGGGCGCAAGATGACCTTCGAGGCCGATCATTTCGTCGACGCCACCGGCGACGCCGTTTTGACGGAGATGGCCGGGGGCCGGACGGTGACGGCGGAGGAGTCCGAATCCATGACCAAGACCGTCCTCTTCCGGGTGACCGGGGTGGAGAACTTCGACAAGCCGAGGATCCGGGAGCTCTTTTCCTCGCTGGATTTTCCCTATCCGTGGCAGAACAATTTCATGGGGACCCGGGTGGGGTGCGACGGAAAAGACATCCTCATCAACCTCTCCGCCGTCCGGGGGGACGCGCTGGATCCCTTCGACCGGACGCGCATGGATACGGAACTTCGGGAACAGGTGGATGTGATCCACCGCTGGCTCAGGGAGAAGGTTCCCGGATTCGAAAACTGCCGCATCAGCGCCGTCGCGCCGGTGATCGGCGTCCGCTGTTCCCGCACCATCGTCGGGCGGACCGTGATCACCTGCCGCGACATCGACGAGAACACCCCCGTTCCCGACGGGGTCGCCAACGGCAGGCGTTCTTACGGAGATCATTTCGTGGACCGCTTCCGGAGTCCCTGGGGCAAGGAGCATCAGGGAACACGGCCCGTTCCCTACGGCGCGCTCATCCCGGAAAGGATCGCCAACCTGACAGCCGCCGGGCGGTGCATCAGCGTCGAGCCCCGGGTCATCACGACCGTCCGCTACGCCCCCTGCTGCATGGCCACGGGCCAGGCGGCGGGCGTCGCCGCCGCGCTGGGGATCCCGTCCTACGACGTGCTCAAAACCGAACTGGTGCGCCAGGGCGCTTTGTGAAATTTTGCGGGATGCATATAATCGACCATATAAAACGAGGAGGTAAAGATGACAACTTTGATGAAAACCGGGAAGCGTTTCACGCTGATCGAGCTGCTGGTCGTGATCGCGATCATCGCCATTTTGGCCGCGATGCTCATGCCGGCCCTGCAGCAGGCTCGGGAGCGGGGCCGCGCCGCCCGCTGCGTATCGAACATGAAGCAGCAGGGAACGGCGTTCCAGCTTTATGCGCAGGCCTTCGATGACAGCGTGATCCGTTACATGAACAACTGGGTCCGCTATAATTCCACGTGGTACAGCGCCCTCTGGGCGGCGTACATGGCTCAGGAGAATCTCACGAAAAAAGAGGTCTTCCTCTGCGATTCCCTGCCGTCCACCGGGCACTCGGTCTTCAGGCAGAATGACGGTTTCGCAAGTCGGCCGAACACGAACTTCCGCTTCATCGGATACGGTTTTTCCTATTACTGCGCCGGGTCCGGGACCGTCCGCCGGGGCAAGAGCAATGGCAACGTGACGGCCTACACGAACATGAAATACGCCGATATCCCCCAGGCCTCGAAGATGATCTTCGTCACCGACAGCTACGCCTATTACGAGGGAAAATACAAGTGCGGTCACTACCGCATCACCTACATGGAATCCGATGTGACCGGTGCCGACCGGCCCTCCATCGGGAACCCCGATCCGCGGCACGGCGGCCGGGTCAACGTCCTGTACGGCGACGGTCATGTCGGGGGCGTGAATGTCGGCCAGGGCGGGAATTTTTACAAAGTCGTCGATCCGGGGAACAGGAAGACGCTGAACGTCGTCTGGAACGGATACAGGGAGTTGTGAGAAACGTACGTTGAGGGGAAAATGAGAACGTTTCATCTGTTTTCCATTCTGCTGGCGGCGGGGGCGCTGACCGCGTCCGCCGAAGCAAAAGGCAAGTATCTGCTTGACAATGAACAGATCCGGCTTCTGCCCCTGAGCAATTCGGGGATCACAGGAAACCATGTCCGGCGTCTGGCGAACTACAAGGTCCAAGATCCCCGGCCTGTCCCCGTTGCGGATCATCTTCTGAAGGACGTCAAAAAGCCGGGAAGCTTGGACTATGTCTCCGTGCCGGTGGAGCTGCTGGAGGAGTTCGGCGTCGCCCGCGAGGCGGCGGTCCGTTTCGGTTTCCCGCTGCCCGAGGGCGCGGTTTTCGATCTGAACTCTCTGCAGGTCAAAGATCCTGCGGGGAAGGTCCGTCCGGCCCAGTTCTCCGTCGGGGAAAAGTGGGGCGACGGCTCGCTCAAATGGGTCCACATCAGCTTCTTTGCGCCGCTTTCGGCCCGGGAAAAGGCCCTCTGGCGCGTGGAGGCGGGCAATAAAATAAAACGCACCGACCGGAAAGGGATCCGTTTCACCGAGACCGAGGACGCGATCACGGTCATGGCCGGGCGGATCAGCGCCGTCGTGGACAAGAAAAAATTCAACATCCTCAAGGACATCAAGCTGGACGGCAAGTTCGCGGGCGTCTTTCCCCTGAGCGGTGTGGAGGTCCAGGGGCGCGGCGGCGAGAAAAGCTCCTGGTACGGCGGGCGGCGCGTTCCCGACAGCGTGAAGATCATCGAGCAGGGGCCCGAGCGGCTGACCATCCGGGTCGCGGGACGCTACGGGACGGCCAAAGAGGCCTTCATGGGGTACGTGGCCAGGATCGGGTTCCGCTACGACGACACGGCGTTCACCCTCGACTACACCCACGTCAACAGCGAGATCGAGCGGGAATTCACCGACATGACGCTGCTGAGGATCCTTTTCTTCCCCAGCCGCCAGCCGACGGACATCGCGGTCGGCAAGCACCGCACGAACGTCCTTCAGAAGACCGAACGCACCTACCTCGCCGACGGAAAACTCCACGACGGCGCTCTGCCGGGCACGGCGGAGTTCCGCTTCGGCAATGAACCGGGCCCCTCGGTCGCCGTGGCCGATTTTGCCCGCCGCTATCCCAAGGGTTTCCGGGTCCACAAGCCGGGGAACAACCGCTGGCTGGAGATCGGCCTGCTCCCGGAACAGCCGGACAAAGAATTCAATTCCGATCTGCCGGGGTATCTGCGCTTTCCCTTCTGCGAAGGCAAATACCGGATGAAGTGGGGCATGAGCTTCACCGAGCGGATGCGCTTCGAACTGGCTCCGGGCCGCGCCCAGATCAACGAGGCGGAGATGTCGAACCCCGTCGTCGCGGTCCTGCCCGCCTCGTGGTACGGGAAGACCGGGGTCTATCCCGGCGTCCGGGCCGCGAGCGCAGCGGTGGACGCGGGGATCCTCGAGAGTTTCAAAGGCCGCCTTTTCGACCGGGAGCGAAACCGGGAATTCGGTTTTCTGAACTACGGCGACAGCCACGGCGAGAACGTCTGGAACTGGACCAACAACGAATACGACATGGCCAACGGCTGCTTCATGACCTTTATCCGCACCGGGGACCGGGAGCTCTACCGCTACGCCCTTGCGGCGGCGCGGCATCAGGCGGATGTGGATATCGTCCACGCCTACGCCGATCCCTACTACGTGGGCGGCAACGTCATCCACGGACCGGGCCACAGCGGCCGGATGCTGGGGCGGGTCTTCAGCTGGAGTTATCCCTTCAATTACTACGTGTCGGCGGCCAACGGCCACACCTGGGTCAAAGGCATGCTGGACGCCTGGGAGATGGCCGGAGATCCCACGGTGATGGACGCGGCGTACCTGCTGGGCGACCACATCGCGCTGGCCATGGCGCCCAACTTCGTCTGGGGACCTCTCGGACCCATGCCCCGGGAGTGCGGCTGGGCCCTGCGCGCCGCCGTCCAGCTGGCCGCCGCCACGCAGGATCCGGTCTACCGCAAGGCGGCCGATCTGTTGGCCCTGAAGGCGCAGACCACCTGCAATCCGCCCTCGGGCGGCATCTGGCCGCAGATCATGTCCCGGCTGGCCGAGACCCGGGGCAACTACACGCTGGGGAACACGGTCTTCATCGTTTCCGTCGCCCTGCAGGCCCAGTGCGATTACTACCGGCTGAACCGGGACGAGAAGACGCTCCGCTGCATCCGGGACATCGCCAGATGGATCAGCTGCGCCTTCGATCCCGAGGACGGCTGCGGTTTCGCCTACGATTTGGACCGGAAGGGCAGAAAACTCAATTACTCCATCGTGACTTTGAACAACATCATCGCGCCTCCGCTGGCTCAGGCGGCGGAACTGCTCAAGGATCCGAAATTGGCGGAGATCGCCAACCGGGCGATGGCGGCGGTGCTGGTGCGCCGTCCCGGCATCGACGGCAAGTTTTTCTCGGAGTATCAGACTTTCCTCGCGGAATATCTGGAGACGACGGATCCCAAAGTCCCGCTGACGAAGGAGCGTCTGCTTGACAGAATCTTCGCCGTCCCCGGATACGGCTGGCACGTCAGGACCAATTTCCCGTGTCGTTTCATCTTCCGTCTGACCTCTCCCGAGGCGAAGGTCGTCATGCAGCGCTGGGCCTCTGGCGCCCTCGTCAAAAAGGAGATAGGCGTCCTGCCGACGGATCTCGTGCTGAAACAGGGCGAGAGGACCGTCGAGAAGAAAACTTTCGATCCCCGGGTCGAGGCGCAAAGGCACAGCTTCACGCTCAAGGGCAAGCCGGGCGACGAATTTGTGCTCGAAGTCCGCGACATCGGCTGCGGCGACTGGAGCATCGGTTCCCTCTCGGGCGCCGTCGCGGGAGGGGAGGGGGACGCCCGCGGAAGAGTCAGCCTTGTCCGCAACGGCATGCGCAAGTTCTACGTGGAAGTCCCCGCGCAGGGCGAACTCAAATTCCGGTACTACGGGACCCATATCGGTCCCTGGGCGATCACGGTGTACGATGAGGAGGGCAAGATCCTCTTCGACAGGAGCGGGACGACCGTCCGTTTCTCCCTGAAAAAGGAGGCTTCTTCCTACGCCGACGTGACGATAAAGGGGAACGGGAAGAAACGGCTCTGCTCCATGATCACCTGGGCCGAGAGCGGCGCCATCCTGATCTTCTTCACACCGGCGAGGTTTTCGACGCATCCGGATTTTTTCAAAAAATGATTTTCACGTTAGCTCCGTCCCGGTGCAAGTATATCAGGGGACGGAGGATCCCCGGAACAGGAAGTGTTTCATGAGTGTCATCAGGAATTTCGAAGGGTTCGATTTTCTCCAGCCGCCTCCCGAGAGCGAGCAGGAAGACATGCGGATGGTCCGCGCCAGTTACGCCGAAAACGGGCAGTATCTGGCCCGCACGCCCGATGCGCCCGCCGCCATGCCGATCTCGGCAAGTTTCATCTGCGCCCACGCCCCCGATTACGTGGGGCGCCCCACCATCGGCTGGGACAGCGAAAAGTGGGTCGACCTCTTCGAGGAAATGAAATGCGACGGGCTGGACACCGTGATCTTTCAGGCCGCCCTCTGGAATGAACTGCGCGAGTGCTATTACGCGTCCAAAATTTACCGGGATGGTTTCCGGCAGTGGGAAGTCGTTGCTCCCATGCTGGAGGCGGCGAAACAGTGCGGCATGACCGTTTTCCTCGGCGGCTACGGGTCCCTTTCGGGGTTCGAGGCGGGGAAGATGAGCGAGTGGGAGATCGCCCTCGACATCGACCGGCAGATCGCCTGCATGCTGGAGCTTCTGGAGCGCGATGCGGATTTTGCCGGGATCTACTATGTCTCCGAGAGTATGTTCCTGGGCCGGGATCCCGAGTTCGAGAAACGCCTGAACCGCATCTACAGGAACTATCTTGGCCGTTTGGCCGAGGCCGCTCCGGACAAAAAATTCCTCATCTCCCCCGCCACCATGTATGTTCCCGGCCCTGCGCAGGACTTCATCGATTTCTGGAAGGCGATGCTGGAGGGACTGCCCCAGATGATCCTTTCTCCGCAGGACTCCGTGGGCACCGGCTGCAGCAGTCTGCCTCACGCGGCGGAGTTCTGGCGGCGGTGGAAGGTCGTGGCCGATCATTTCGGCTATCCCCTCTGGGCGAACATCGAACTTTTCGAGCGCACCAAGTTTTCCGGGCCGGATCTTTTCAAGGCCGCTTCCCCGGCCCGTGTCCGGGCGCAGATCAACTGCGCCGCGCCCTATGTGGAGCGCTGCACCTGCTGGGAATACGCGTTCTTCACCTCGCAGGCCGAGGACGCGGAAGATCTGAAGCGGGAGATCTTCGGAAGAACTCCCGCCGAGGGAAAAATTTCAGGATAAGAGCCTTCACAATAAAAAACTTTTTGTCGAGGAGTGGAAAATGATGATCGCAAGAGCAAAAAAATTTCTTGTTCCGCTGCTTGCCGCCGCCGTGCTCCCCGCGCTGTTCGCGGAGATGACCGAGGAGGAGAAGCAGAAATTCTGGTACAACGGTCCCCATCTCAAGCTCTACCACCGCCGCAACCGGGGCAATTCCGCCGTTCAGGTCATGAAGCGGGCGGACAAGAAGGTGCAAAACCCCCGTCCCGCGGCCATCGCCCGCTTCGTCAACGGGGGAAAAGTCGACAAGCCCTGTGCCGTTGAGCTTGAGCGCGTTCCCGTGATGCTCAAGGAGGAGGCGGGCGTCGACCGGCAGGCGTGGGTCCGTTTCGGTCTGCCCCTGCCGCAGGGGGCGGTCTATCAGACGCGGCACATCCGCGTGGTGGACGAGTCCGGTAAAGAGATCCCCTCTCAAACTTCCGTCACCGGGTTCTGGAAGGACGACTCCATCAAATGGGCTCTCGTCCAGTTTTCCCTCCCTCTTAAGGCGGGCGAGGAAAAGCGCTGCTTCGCCGAGTTCGGGAGCAAGGTCGCTGCGGCAAAGGTCAAGGGCATCACCCTCCGGGAAAAGCCCGACACCCTCGTCGTCGAGACGGGCAAGATGTCGGCGTTCATCGACAAAAAGAAATTCAACCTCATCCGCTCCATCGTGAAGAACAAGGTCCGCGTCGGCGGATTTTCACCCGAGGGCGTGGTGCTGACGGACGCCCTTTCGGGCAAGGATTTTTCCATGTCCGGCCGCAGGCCCGCCAGCTTCGAGATCAGCGAATCCGGGCCCCTGCGCCTGACGGTGCGCGTCGCGGGCAAGTATTGGAAAGGCGGCAAGAGCTACATGGACTACGTGGCCCGGCTCACGTTCTTTGCCGGGAGCGATGCCTGCGAGATCGAACTCACCCACATCGACGCTGAAGTGGCCCGGGAGTTTTCCGATCTGAACCGTCTGGACGTTGAGTACCGCCCGGTCAAGGCCGAAGGGAAACTGGCCGTCTCCGTCGTGAAGGGGGCCCCCGTCACGGCCGGGCGCGTCTTTCAGGAGACGGATGAATTTTACTCCGTGGACGGCGGTCCCCGGATCGCCGGGCAGATCAGGGGCGGCGCGTCTTTCGGGAAGGACCTCTCCTTCGGCGTGGCCCAGGCGTGGCAGCGCTGGCCCAAGGCCTTTTCCGAAAAGGACGGCAAAGTCGTCATCGAACTTCTGCCCCGCCAGCCCCATGAGAACTTCAACCGGGATCTGCCCTATCATCTGGTCTATCCCTTCTGCGACGGCGCTTACCGCATGAAGTGGGGCATGTGTTTCACCGAGCGCATGCGTTTCGATTTCTCGGGCAGCGGCACCGTTGAGGCGGCGCTGAATTGGCCCGTCGTCGCCGTTCTGCCCGCGTCGTGGTACGACAAAACCTGCGTCTTCCCCGGCCTTGACACCCCCGGCTTCGACAAGATCGACAAAAAGATCGTTTCCAGCTTCGAGGCCCGCTTGAAACAGATGCACGAACAGCGGGAATACGGTTTCTTCAACTGGGGCGACAGCTTCGGCGAGAAGGGCGAAAACTGGACCAACAACGAATACGACATGGCCTACGGCCTTTTCATGACCTTCCTGCGCACCGGCGACCGGAGGATCTTCCGGCACGCGCTGGAAGCGGCGCGGCATCAGGCGGACGTGGATACCTGTCACGCCTATCCCGATCCCTATTACGTGGGCGCCGACCTCGGTCATCGCGCGGGACATACCGGCAAATACAAGATGTGGAGCAGTTTTTACAACTACTACCAGACGGCGGCCAACGGCCACACCTGGTCGGCGGGCATGACGGACGCGTGGCATCTTGCCGGAGAGGCGAGTGTCATGGACGCCGTGCACCTGCTGGGCGATCACATCGCGCTGGCCATGGCGCCAAATTACCAGCCCAGCATCCACCCTCCCACGCCCCGGGAGTGTTCATGGGCCTTGCGCGCGGTCCTCAAGATCTACGACTCGACGCTGGATCCGGTCTATCTCGAAGCGGCGAAGACGCTCGCGTACAAGGCCATCGGCCATTGCAAAAAGTTCAAGGGCAGCGTCTGGGCCTTCAGGAATCCCCGGCTGGTGAGCCAGCACAGCGACAACTCTCTGAGCAACGTGCTTTTCGTCACCGCCATCGGTCTCAAAGGGCTGTGCGAGTACTACCAGGCGACCCGCGACGAAGAAGTTAAACCTTTCATCGGGAACATGGCCCGCCGGATCCTCTGCGGCTTCGATCCCGCGGCCGCCTGCGGTTTCGCCTACGACGTGCGGGACGACGGGACGAAACTCAACTACAGCGTCGTGACGCTGAATCCCTCCATCGCGCCGCCGCTGGCGGAGGCGGCGGTGATCCTCGACGATCCCGTGCTGTACGACGCGGCGTCCCGGGCCATGGCCGTCTGTTTTCTGAGAAGTCCCGGGATCGCCGGCAAGTATCTGGCGGAGTATCAGAGTTTCCTCGCGGATTTTCTCGCGGCCTACGGGAAGTTCCCAGAGAAGTACCGTCTCGATTTCACCGATGAAGGGCTGCTTTCGAAAATTTTCGCGGGAACGCCTCAGAAGTGGTCGTGGCGGGGTCCCAATCCCATGTCCTACCGGGTAAAACTTTTGAAAGACGGCAAAGTACACCTCGTCTTCCAGCGCTGGATCAACTCCTACAGGAACAAGAAAAAGATGGAGGGCGCGGCCATCACCATTTCCGACGGAGCGGGGAAGGTTTTGGAAACGCGTCCCTTCGACACCAGCAGCGGCCGCCTGATGGAAAAAATCGAACTGTCGGGCCGGAAAGGGGATGTTTTCGACGTCACCATCCGCGACACGGCCAACGGCGACTGGAGTCTTCTGCCCGACGAGGTCTTCGTCCATGCCGCCGTGACGGAAAAGGGCTCCGTCAAAATCACCCGCTGCGGGCTGGTCAGGTTTTATTTCGAAATCCCGGCGGGGAAGGATGTCTCGATCTCCTTCTACGGAGCCCATGCCGGAGGGTTCGGGTACTGGCTCTTCGACGACACGGGCCGTCTCGTGAAAAAGGCGACCTCCTGGCAGGCCCGGCACGCCATTTCGACGAAACCGGATGCCGTGCTCGAGCTCAAGATCCCCGGCAGTGAGAAGAAGCGGCTCGTCTCCATCGTGCTGTGGGCGGAGAACGACGCCCTCTTCAAGATCGATGCGCCTTACGTCAGCGCGGACAGCGCGTTCTTCGGCGTAAAATAGGGGTCACTCCGTCTCCCGTTCCTCTGCGTGGCGGCGGAAGAGGCCCGGCGTGCTCCCCGTGTGTTCCGCAAACACGTGGGCAAAGTATGCCGGAGAGGCGAAGCCCGACTGCCGGGCCACGTCGGAAACGGGAAGGGCGCTCTCCCGGAGAAGGTGCATCGCCCGCTGGATTCGGCATCCTGTGATGTAGTGCGAGATGGAAATGCCGTATCCGGAGGAGAAGATGCGGCTTAAACTGCCCCTGTGGATCCCCAGCATCTGGGCCGCCTGTTCCACATTGAATTGCGGATCTGAAAATCTTTCGTCGCACAGCGCCCGGGCCGACTCCAGAATGCCTTTTCGTTCCGGCTTGACGGGGGGATCGCCGGTGACGCTCGTCAGGATCTCAAACGCCGAAACAAGGCACTGCATCTTGGCCTCTCTCGTCCGTTCCGGAAGTTTCTGCCGGATGATGGAGAGCAGATGTACCGGCGCGTCGCCCCCGTAATTGATCCCCGGGCGGATGTTCAGCCCGTCGAAAAATGAGGCCGCCCGAGGGCCCGCGATGGTCAGGAAATAATACTGGAAAGCCGGTTCCCTCGGAAAATAGTCGTGAAAACTCCCCGCCGGATAATACCAGACGCAGCCGGGACGGAGAATGAAGTCGTTCCCGTCCAGCCGGAAGAGGCCGCTGCCTTTGACGGCCCAGAAAATCTCGCAGAAATCCACCGTGCGCATCACTTCCCTGTCCGGTGGGATCAGCTGAAAATGCCCCGTGCTCCGGACGTGGAATCCCAGACGCGTATCCCGCTCCGGCGCTATGGCGAAATGGCGAAATGTTTCCATTGCGATAATATCGCAACCTTTTGTGACAAAATTGATATTGACAACATAATGTACTTATTGTAAATTATACGCATAATATATCATTTTGCGACAAAAATACAAGCGTGTGCCCGATCGCCGGATCCCGGCATCGGAGGGAAGGGGGCTGTTTATGAGAAGGTTCTCGTCGGGAAGCAAAAAAAACGGGTGCAGAGCGGATTTTACCTTGATCGAGCTGCTGGTCGTGATCGCCATCATCGCCATCCTTGCGGCAATGCTGATGCCCGCTCTTCAACAGGCGCGGGAGCGCGGTAAAGCCGCCAGCTGCAAGAGCAATCTCAAAACTTACGGGACGGCCATCGCCCTTTACGCGGACTCGCAGGACGGCTGGTGTCTTCCCCAGCGGACGAATCACGCCCATAAGGGCAGTTATTCGATTTTTCTGCTGGCCAACGAGTGGCTCCACAAAACGCTGAGCACGGCTTCCGTCGACGCCTGGCGCGCCGGGAAGGCCTTCAACGGCTGTCCCTCACGGACCCGCGACCCGCGGCCGGACAGCGATGCCAAGTCCAACGCCGATCTTGCCACCGTGTCGACGCCGGACCGCAGGGGCTTGAGTTACGCCCACTGCACCGGCGTGCTGGGCGCCATCTGCGACAATCCCATGGACAGCAGCCGGAGAGACACCCGCCAGAGAAAACTCAGCGTCTTCCGGAAGCCCTCGTTGTACTGGGGATTCGTCGACAGCGAGTTCTATCAGGTGCAGATATCGCAGCTTACCTACACTCGAGCCGGCGAGAAACAGTCTGACGGCATCTCCTTCCGTCACAACGGTTCCCTCAACGCCGCGCACCTGGACGGCCACGGCAGCAGTCTCAAGTACGATCCGCTTTACACGCAGAATGTCGCGGGAAATCCCGTGCGCGTGTGGGTCCAGCCGAAGGCGCTGGATTCGAGAGCGGAGAATTTTTGAGCCGAAGAGGGCTCAAGAAGGGGCCTTATGACAAAATATGTCTTTTTTCTATTGTTCTTTGCCCTGTCGTTTCCTCTTCTGAACGGGATGACGGAGGAGGAAAAAAAGGATTTCTGGTACAAGGGACCGCATCTTAAGCTCCATCACAAAAAGAACCGGGGCGTCCGGCCGGAAAAAGTCATGGCCCGGGCGAAGAACAAGGTCCCAAACCCCCGTCCCGCGGCCATCGCCCGCTTTGTAAACGGCGGAAAAGTCGACAAGTCCTGTGCCGTTGCGTTCGAGCGCGTTCCCGTGATGCTCAAAGAGGAGGCTGGCATCGACCGGCAGGCGTGGGTCCGTTTCGGTCTGCCCCTGCCGAAGGGGGCCGTCTATCAGACCCGGTTCATCCGTATCGTGGACGAAGCTGGAAAAAAGATCCCCGCTCAAACTTCCGTCACGGGGTTCTGGAAAGACGATTCCATCCGCTGGGCCCTTGTTCAGTTTTCCGTTCCCCTGAAGGCGGGCGAGGAAAAGCGCTGTTTCGCTGAATTCGGCAGCAAGGCCGCCGCCGCAGAGGTCCCGGGCGTGCTTTCCTACAAGGAGACTGCCGACCGGATCACGGTGGACACGGGCAAAATAACGGCGCTCATCGACAAGAAAAAGTTCAATCTCATCCGGTCGATCAAAAAGAACGGGGTCAGGATCGGCGGCTTCTCGCCCGCGGGCGTCGTGCTGACGGATGCCCTCTCCAAACGGGACTACAGCATCTCTGCGCAGCCTCCCAGTAAGATCGAGATCAGCGAATCCGGTCCCCTGCGCCTGACGGTGCGCGCCTCCGGCAGTTACGCCCGGGGCGGTAAAAAACTCATGGACTACGTGGCCCGCGTCACATTCTTTGCCGGCAGTGACGCCGTGGAGATCGACTTCACCCACATCAACACCGAACTTGCCCGGGAGTTCACCGATCTGGACCGACTGGATGTCGAGTTTGTTCCCGTCCGGCCCGCGGAGTCCCTCCGCGTGCCCGTCGTCAAAGGAAAGGAGCTTGTCTCCGCCAAGCGCGTCTTTCAGGAGACGGATGAGTTTTACTCTGTGGACGGCGGTCCCCGGATTGCCGGGCAGTTCTGCGGCGTCGCCTCCGCGGACGGGGTGCTTTCCTTCGGTCTGGCGCAGGCGTGGCAACGTTACCCCAAAGCCGTCTCCGTCAGAGACGGCAAGACCGTCATCGAGCTTCTGCCCCGCCAGCCCCACGAGAATTTCAACCGGGATCTGCCTTACTACCTCGTCTATCCCTTCTGCGACGGTTCCTACCGCATGAAGTGGGGCATGAGCTTCACGGAGCGCATGCGTTTCGATTTTTCGGGAGGAAACGATGTGGAGGCGGCGCTGAACCTGCCCGTCGTCGCCGTTCTGCCTGCGTCATGGTACAGCAAAACCTGCGTCTTCCCCGGACTGGACACCCCCGGCTTCGACAAGATCGACAAAAAGATCGTTTCCAGCTTCGAGGCCCGGTTGAAACAGATGCATGAACAACGGGAGTACGGTTTCTTCAACTGGGGCGACAGCTTCGGGGAGAAGGGCGAGAACTGGACCAACAACGAATACGACATGGCCTGCGGCCTTTTCATGACTTTCCTGCGTACCGGCGACAGGAGGATCTTCCGGCACGCGCTGGAGGCCGCGCGGCATCAGGCGGACGTGGATATCTGTCACGCCTATCCCGATCCCTATTACGTCGGCACCAATTTCGGGCACCGAGCGGGACACAACGGCGGCTACAAGGTCTGGTCCTCCACCTTCAGTTACTATCAGAGCGCCGCCAACGGCCACACCTGGTCGGCGGGCATGGTGGATGCATGGCACCTTGCGGGGGACGCGACCGTCATGGACGCCGTCCTCCTGCTGGGCGATCATATCGCTTTGGCCATGGAGCCCAATTTCGAGCTGAGCACGTTGTCTCCGGCTCCCCGGGAGTGTTCCTGGGCACTGCGCGCGGTCCTCAAAATCTATGAGGCGACGCTGGACCCCCTCTATTTTCAGGCGGCGAAAAACCTGGCCATGAAGCATGTCAAAAAATGCCGGGAATTCAAAGACGGCGTTTGGGCTTTCAGGAACAAGCGGCTGGAAAAGGAACACAACGAAACCGCCCGGAGCATCACGTTGTTCGCCTCGGCCATCGGCCTTAAAGGGCTGTGCGAATATTACAACGCAAGCGGCGACGAAACGGTCAAACCCTTCATAGGGAACATTGCCCGGCGGATCCTCCGCGGATTCGATCCCGAGGCCGGATGCGGTTTCGTCTATAATCTGCGGGAGGACGGGACGCGGATCAATTTCAGTCTCGTGACGATGAATCCCACTATCGTGCCCCCGCTGGCCGAGGCGGCGGTGATTCTCGACGATCCCGAGCTGTACGACGCGGCGTCCCGGGGGATGGCCGCGATGCTGTTGAGAAGTCCGGGGATCTCCGGCAAGTTCCTGGGGGAATACCAGACCTTCCTCGCCGACTTTCTCGCCGCGCACCGGAAATTCCCCAAGAAGTACCGTTTGGATTTCTCCGAGACCGGCTTGCTCGCGAAAGTCTTTTCCGGAAGCGACAGCAAGTGGTCGTGGCGGGGACCTGATCCCATGTCCTACCGGGTGAAACTGCTGAAAGACGGCAAAACACAACTGGTCTTTCAGCGCTGGATCAACGCGGCACGGAGCAAGAAAAAAGAGGAGGGCACTTCCATAACCGTCTCCGACATAACGGGGAAAGTTGTGGAAATTCGTCCCTTCGACAGCAGCAGCGGCCGCCTGACGGAGAAGTTCGACATCTCCGGGAAAAAGGGCGATCTGTTCGACGTCCGGATCCGCGACATCGGCAATGGAGACTGGAGTCTTCTTCCCTCCAGCAATTTCGTCCACGCCGCATCGACGAAGACGCGTATCAAGATCACCCGGTGCGGCATGTACCGTTTCTATTTCGAGGTCCCCGCAGGCAAGGAAGATGTCTCCATTTCCTTCTACGGGGCCCATGCCGGGGGCTTCGGATACTGGCTCTTCGACGAAAAAGACCGCCTCGTCAAAAAGGAGATCAAATGGCAGGCGCGGCACGCGATCTCGACCGCTCCCGCCAGCGTCTGCCGCATCGCGATCCCGGAAGGGAAGACGCGCCGGATCTTCTCCATCGTCCTTTGGGCCGAATACGACGCCATGCTGAAGATCGTCAATTCGCCTTACGTCAGCGCCTCCCTGGCATTTTTCGACAAATAAATGGCTGTGCCGTAAGACCGGAACACGCTGCGGAGACCCTTTTCGCAAGGCGTGCTCCGGGAAACTGAAAATCAGGGTTGCATTCTTTCCGTGATCTCGACCTCCTTGAACTGGACGAGCTTCGCGGTATTGGCGGCGGTCTCCGCGCAGGAACGCAGGATTTCGCCGATGGCGGTGTAAAGCAACCCGCTGATCAACAGCGACATGAAGAGGGCGATGTAGAATTTAGTTTCCGCCGTGAACCATGCGGCGAGAAAAAGCACGATCGCCACGGCGATGAAGACCAGCCCCATGGCGTCGAACACCCGCGAGATCCAGGGAACGGGACGGGACATCCCTCCGCTGACTCCGCAGACACAGACCTCTTTCACGACGTGTTTGTTTTCCGAACTCATAACATGACTCTCCTCTGTTTTTGCGCCGGCGCGGGATCACGCCGGGCGTCTCCTCTTCGCAGAAACAATATAAACCGGGGCGGGGAAATGTCAAGGTGTCAGGCGAAACAGTCCTTGAGGAAGTCGGTCAGGATCGGACCGTATTTCTGCAGAGAGTGATCGTAAGAGACTTTTCGCATCTCTTCCGACATCTCGCCCCGCAGATGTGGGTCTGCAAGGCGTTTTACCGCCGACACCCATTCTTCGGGGGAGGCGGGGGAAAAGCCGTTGATCCCCTCCCGGATGAAAAACCTGTTTTCTCCCACGGGACTTGCGACGGCGGGCAGTCCCGCGGCCGCGTACTGGATGAGCTTGTACGCGGATTTCCCTCTCGAAAAATCGTCGTCGGCCAGCGGCATGACGCCGAAATCGCAGGAAGCGAGAAGTTTCGCCTCATCCTCTTCGCTCCAGTCGACACATGTCATGGGCACGCCGTCGACGGCGGGCAGATCCGCCCGGGCGATGATGAGAAACTCCACGGGACACGCCCGGCAGACGGTCTTGAAGATTTCAGCAAAAGGCAGAAAGCACGCCCGGTAGGTGACCGGCGTCCCGATCCACGCCGCCCGGAGAACCCCCTCCTTTTTCGGGAGCAGGGGAGGGGTGCGGTATTTTTCCAGATCGACCGCGGTGGGAACGAGAATGACCCGCTTGTTGAGCTTTTCCGCCCTGTCGTACAGCAGGTGATTGGCCGCAATGACGCCCGATGCTTTGCGGATGAGCGTATCGTACTTGTGTCCGAGGCAGGGGAGATTTTTGTATTTTTCCCACACGAGGTCGTCGAAATTGAGGACGAACTTTTTCCTCCGGAGCAGAAACAGCTCCGCCACGGCCGGGAAGAAAGGCAGAAGTTCGTACTCGATGAGCAGATTTTTTTCCGGCGCCGCCAGCTGAAAAAGCCGGGAGGCCATGGCTTCGAAAAAAAGCCTTTTCGACTTTCCCTGTCCCTCGTAGAGCCGCTTCAGGTACTCGTCTTTCAGCAGGGGATGATAGACGGGCGCAAATCCCGCCTCCTCGAAACTTTTGCGGGAGAGAAAATAGCGCAGACGGCTGGAGGCTCCCCGTTCGGAATAACGGGTATAAATACCGAGCTCTGCATCATGCCGGACCATTTATCTTATCCCCTCCCGCATTGTTCGGGGATAAGATAGCGCCCGAAAGGTTGTTTTTCAAGCGGATACGGCTCGGGAAAGCGTTATTTGTTTTCCGGCGCGGGCGGCGGGAGCGGGCGGCGTCCCTGCGGGAATCCCGGGCGGCCGCCGGGTTTCCCCGGGGGAGGGAAGGGCTTTTTGCCGCTCAGCAGGGAGTCCACCAGCATGGAGACGATCTTGTCGGCGTTTTTCTCCCGGCGGTCCAGTTCCTGCTCGAGTTTGACCGTCTGGCGCTTCATCGCCTCGAGCTGCCGGCGGTTGCCCGCGAGACGCTTGGCGAAACGCTTTTTCATCAGGTCCGTCAGCTGCTGTTTGACGGCGGCTTTTTCCTCGTCGCTTTTGGCCGATTTGAACTTCTCGGCCAGTTCCTGCATCTTCTGTCTCTCGGCCTTTTCCCGCTGAATGATCTCCTCGGCTTTTTTGGACATCGCTTCGCGGAATTTCTCGGGATCTTCCCGCTGGAGTTTCGTCATGGCCGCCCGCTCCTCGTCGGAGAGCTCCGAAAAGGCCCGCCACAGTTGGGGGCCCCGGCCGTAATTGCCGCGGTGGCGCGGCGGTCCCTGGTGCGGCGGCTGAGGTTTTCCATGCTCGTCCGGCGGCGCCGCGGCAAGCGAAAGGACCGTCAGCGCTCCCGACAGGATAATTGCAAACATCTTCATATACTTGCTCCTCCTCAAACTTCGAAGTTGGCGCGCCCGTCGGTCAGATCCATAAAGGAGGAACTGCTGCTGATCTCGCTGGCCAGATTGTACCCGGCCTGCTCCACATTGGTCCAGTCGGAGAGAGCCGCCAGATTCAGGCGGTCCTCCTGCGCGGGACGGACGGGGTGGGCGCCGGGCTGGATGAAAAGCCCGGCCGCGACCAGAAACGCCGCCGCCGCGGCTACGCCGCCTGCGACAAGACTCAGACGCTTTTTGCGGCGCATGGCCGTCCGGCGCAGTTTTGCCGCCGCGAGTATCCGCAGATCCAGTTCTTGCGGCACGTCGGCGCGGATCAACGATTCGAGCTTCAGATATTTTTTCATTTTTTCGGTTCCTTGTTTTCGAACCCTCTGTCAGTATAACGTAAACAAAATCTCTTTTATTTGACGAGCGCCCGGCTCTCCGCCAAAAAAATCCTCAAATTTTTGATCGCATAGTGCATCCTGCTCAAAACCGTGTTGACCGGGCAATTCTGGATATCGGCGATCTCCTTGAAGGAGAGCTCCTGCTGGCGGAGCAGAAAGACCTCCCGCTGTTCCGCCGAGAGGGCGTGCACGGCTTTTTCGATCTCTTTCCCCAGTTCGGCGTTTTCCATCTCCCCCGCGGGCTGTCTGTGCTCCGGCTCCGGCAGTTCCGGCATGTCCTCCCTGTCGATGGACTGCAGCGCGACATTGCCGTTCTTTCTGATCTTGTCGATGAAAATATTGTGCCCCAGCCGGAAGAGCCACGCGCTGAAACGGCCCTGTTCCTTGTACTTCGGCAGCTTGTCGATCACCTTGAGCCAGGTCTCCTCGAAAACGTCGTCCGGATCGATGGCGGAGCCCCGGAGCAGATTGTTCAGATAGCCGTAAAACTGCCGCTTGTAGCGGAAATAAAGTATCTCGAAGGCCTTGTCGTCCCCGCGGAGATAGGCGCTTATGAGTTCCGTGTCGCCGGATGTGTCGTTGACTGTGATCATCATACTTCGAATAACGTGAAAAAAGCCGTGAAAATTTTATCCGGAGCGGAGAAATTTCCAGAAAAGAAGGTCGTTGGGGAGGAGCGGGATCTCTGAAAACAGCCTTTCCGTCTCCTCCCGGTTTTCGGGATCGATCCAGAAGGCACGCTGCCCCTCCCGGCAGACGAGGGTCTCCTCGGGGGAAATGAGAGTGCGCATGAACCAGATGTCCAGTTTATCCGTCCGTGTCCGGCACATGGGATCCAGTACGAGGGGGGCTCTCATGCCCAGCTCCTCCCCCAGCTCCCGGGCCAGCGCCCTTTGCAGGGTCTCCCCCGGCTCCACCTTGCCCCCGGGGAACTCCAGCCCGTAGGGCGGCTTGCCTTCGGGACGCGAAGTCAGCAGAAGTTTTCCTTCGCGGCGGATGACGGCCGCGACGATCGTCAGCCGAAGATCCATTCCAGCACCAGCAGTTCGGAACTTGTGACGATGCGGGCCAGCCTGAAAAGCTGATCGAAGAAAACGAAAAGAAGCATGACGAGCAGAAAGACCGTGCCGCGGACCGCTTCCGACGAGTTCTGCAGGAAACGGGGGAAGAGCGTGCCGAGGATCGCAAACCCGTCGAAGCCGGGCACGGGGAGCATGTTCAGGAAAAAGAGCACCACGTTGAGCGTCGAAGCGTAAAACAGCATGTCGACCGCGAATTCGTCGCCGATGTGTTTCTTGAAGCAGACGTAGGTGAGGATGATGAAAAACAGCGAGAGAACGATGTTGGCCGCGGGACCGGCAAAGGCTGTGAGGGCAGGGGCGTACCGGCCGCGCATCTTGCGCGGATCCACGGGAACGCTCCCCCAGGCCAGACCGAAGAGACAGAAAAGCAGCAGGGAAAAGGGCCCCATCTGCTTGAAGGGGTTGAGGGTGAGGTGCCCGTTCCTCGCGGCCGTGTCGTCGCCGCATTTGAGCGCCGTGCAGGCGTGCATGAACTCGTGGATGCTGATGGAGAGCACGACGACGACCGCGACCGTGAAAAACAGCCGCGGGTCTTTCCAGAGGTAGGTGATGAAGAGATTCATTTTTCTGTCCGCCTATTTGAGAAGCATGCAGTCTCCGTAACTGTAAAAATGGAATTTCTCCCGCTTGGCCAGCTCGTAGGCGGCGAGGATGTGTTCCCGGGCGGCAAAGCACGACACCAGCATGAGCAGGGTGCTTTTCGGCAGATGGAAATTGGTCAGGAGCCTGTCCACGACCCGGGGCTTGTAGGGCGGATAGAGGAATATCCCCGTTTCCCCGCGCCGGGGCGTGAGCGTGCCGTCCGGCGCGGCGCAGCTCTCCAGGACCCGGACGGTGGTCGTGCCAACGGCCATGATCTTTTTTCCCGCGCGCCGGGCGGTGTTGATGGTCTCCGCCGTCTCTTCGGGCAGATCGAAGGTTTCCACGTGCATTTTGTGCTCTTCGGCGTTTTCCGTTTCCACGGGCTTGAAGGTCCCGGGGCCGACGTGGAGTGTCAGAGCCCGCGTGAGAACGCCCTTTGCCCGGGCCGCGTCGAGGATCTCGTCCGTGAAATGCAGTCCCGCCGTCGGGGCGGCCACGGCGCCGGGACAGCGGGCGTACACCGTCTGGTAGCGTTCCGTATCGGAGGCTTCGGCCTCCCGCCCGATGTACGGGGGCAGGGGGATGTGACCGTAACGCTCCTGGAGGCGCGTGATGTCGGGATCCGAGAAGCGGACGAGATAACCGTCGCCGCGCTTTTCGACGACTTCGAAAAAGTTTCCGTGCGGATCGGCGTTCCCCTCCTGATCGCACAGGGCGGCCCGGACGCCGTTTTTCGCCCGCTTGCCGGGCTTGATGAGGACGTTCCACAATCCGGGGACGCCGTTCTCGGGCGAGACGAGGAGAATCTCGAATTTCGCTCCCGTCGCAACATCCGGCATCCTGCGGGCGAACATGCGGCCTTTGAGGACCTTTGTGTCATTCCAGACGAGGACGTCTCCCGGCGAGAGCCAGGAGAGGATGTCGCCGAAGACGTGAGGCTCGGCATGTCCGGTTGCCCGGTCTACGACCAGCATCCGGGAGGTCCCGCGTTTTTCCGCGGGATAACGGGCGATGAGTTCCTTCGGCAGATCGTAGTCGAACAGGGCGGTGGAGAGCATCTTCTTTTATTTGCCCCGCATTTCTTCCCGGGCACGGCGGAGCCGGGCCAGTTCATACGCGGAGAGACTGTTGATCCCGTCGCGGGAGATCTTGTCCAGCAGCGCGTCCAGTTCCGCCGGCGACACGGGACCGGCGGCGTCTCCCTCCGGCGCCGCCGAAGGCGCGGGACGGGGAGCGGCAGCGTACTGCCTGAAGAAGCGGCGGAGAGGATCCCAGGCCACCGTGTTCCGGAACCAGATTTTGACGACGATGTATCCGCCGATGAAACCGCCCAGATGGGCCAGATGGGAGACGTTGCTCTGGCTTCCCGAAAGCTGCAGAAAGATCTCCAGGATCGTGTAGCAGATGACCAGCGTCGACGTCTTGATCGGCGAGAAGGGCATGAAGATCATGACGAACCGGCGGTCGGGCTCCAGCATCGCCGCCGCCATCATGAAAGCGCAGACGGCCCCCGAGGCTCCCAGAAGGACGTTGGGCGCCCGCCAGGCGCTCGCCAGGAAGATCAGGTTGCCGGAGAGAACGCCGACGAGATAAAGCCAGGTGAAACGGTTTTTCCCCGTATGGGGGAGGACCAGCGATCCGAAAAGATAAAGTCCCCACATGTTGAAGAAGATATGCGAAAACGTCGAGTGGAGGAACCCGGCGGTCAGCAGCTGCCAGAGACGGAACGACTCCGGCAGGCTTTTCAAGGCCAGATCTGCGAACAGCGGACTGCCGGGCGGGGCGAAAAGAAGGAACAGCGCGGCATTGATGCCGATGAGTATCCAGATGATGCTGCGGCTGTTGCGGTTCTCCCGGGGTTCGTTGTCCCGCATATAGCTTCGGTCATACAGTGACATAGTCTTTCAAATCTCCCGTAAAAAAAGCGCGATTCGGTCCTTCATAATATACACGAACAGGGCGGTTTATTCAAGGGACGGCCGCTTTTCGGGAGGTCACCTGTTCAGACACTCGATGATCTTCTGCTGGACGCTGCGGTAGTAGAGGTGGCCCAGATGGCCCCCGCGGGAGGTCCAGATGATGCGCTCTCCCAGGACCCGGTCCAGAAATTTCCTGTCCTGTTCCGAAAGGAGAAAATCGTTGATCGAATGGATGACGCAGATGTCCTGACGGTTCCTGAGCGTCCGTTCCAGGCTGTGGAGATCGGATTTTTCGAACAGCGTTTTTTTCGGAACGCCGGGGTATTCGTTCGCCAGGTATTTTTCGGCGTACTCGGTGAAGGATATCCTGTCCAGCTCCAGGTACAGTTTGTTTTTGGAGAAGTTCACGGGCGCGTCAAGAGAAATGAGTCCCCTGTCGCGGTGGGCCGCAAACAGCATGCCGCGCACGGACGATCTGAAATAAAGTCCTGCGAGAAAGTCCGCCGTTACGGGATCCCCGGTCATCCTGTAGGCGAACTTGACGTTCTCCGGAAGGCTTGCGGCGTAGGGCGGCAGGACCGCCGAGAAACCGTTGACGATGGCTCCCGCCGCGCCGAGAAGCCGATCGAGCACCTCGTCGGGAGATTTTTCCGCCATGGAGTCGGCGAGGCGGTCCGCCTGCCGCGCGGCGTATTGCAGACTCACCGGAGGGTTGACGGCCAGATAATTCCGGATGCCGAGGCGCTCGTCCCTTTTCTCCAGCTCCGCGATCTTGAGCGTATGCATGCCGCCGAAACTGTAGCCCACGAGGGACAGCTCGGGCGCGGAGATGAGTTTTGCCTCCTTCAGGTCGTTCAGAGCCAGAAGGATGATCTTCCGCACGGCGTCCGCGTCGGCTGGCAGGAATCCCGGCAGGCGGCTGCCGGAACGGGCGCTGACGAACTGCCATGTGAAGGTGCTGTCGATCACCAGCACGGCAAAACCGTTCCCGTTGAGCAGTTCCGCCAAAGCGAGCGCCGTCGAGGAAAGGGCGGTCCCGCCGATGCCGGGCAGCAGGACGGCCAGCCGTTCCGGGGGCGGCGGGAGCGGTTTCCCCTCCCGGTCCTTGCCGGGAACGGGACTTGGCCAGAACGAGCAGACGAATTTGGGCCGGTCCGGGGCCAGCGCAAGTTTGCGCTTATACCGTTTCCCGGAGAAATCGCTGTTGAACACCGAAAGACGCATATACCAGAAATCGTCGTCGGTCTGCGCTCTGAAGAGAACGGTCCGCAGGGAATCCAGCACGGGGGTCCCCGGACCGTATTCAGGAAGATCCAGCCACCGGCCCTGAAGGTCCGGAGGGGGCGCGACGCGGGGGGAGGGCTGGAGCGGCGGCGGGTAGTGTCCCTCCTCGGTGAGCTGATCGATCCGGTACCGGTAGCGGTAGGTCCACATGCGCAGTTTGAGTTCGCGACCCAGGAGGGCCAGCTGGCGGAAGGTCTTGTAGCGGTCGTTGCTGCCCTCCACGACCTGCTGATAGGCGCGGTGGGCGATGACCATCCGGTTGAGCGCCGTGGCCCAGCCGGAATAGGGGATGTAGGTCTTGAGATCGAAGGCGATGTCGAAGAGCAGGCCGACCGTGTCCCTGACGTTCAGCGTGGGCGAGCCGGGCAGCATGAAGGTGCACCCCGGACCGATCCCCCAGGCGGCGAAGGCCTGCCCGAAATCGGAATCCGTGGAGTGGATCCGCCACCAGTGTTCCGCCGGATCGAAAAATCCCGCGATACCCACCGTGATGTTGAGCAGAAAACGCAATGTTTCCCGCCCCGCGCCCTTCCACTCCGCCCGGATGAGACAGCTGACCGCCCGGGCCGGAAACTCCAGATTGACGCAGAGGTTGTTGAAGTGCTCGATGAAAGGGCGCGGAAAGATGGTGGTGTAGATCCTCCCGAGGGGATCGGCCAGATAGTCCATGAGAACGGATGTTACTGCGAACATGCTGCGGTTGAAGGGTTCGCAGGGATCCGGCCCGGCCAGGTGGTTCTCCAGTACGGAGAGGGTGATTTTTTCCCGCGGAGGCGGTTTTGTCTGCTGCGTGTTTTCGCCGGGCGGCGGCGTTTCCTGTGCGGTCCCGCAGCTTTGGCAGCCGGAAAAAAGACAAAGTCCGGCCAGAAACAGGAACAGCAGAAAGATGTGCCGCCTTTTCACTTTTCTACTCCAGCGTAAAATCGGCTCCGAGCGCGGAAAAATCGTCGAAGAACCGTGGGTAGGAGACGCCGGCGCATGCTGCGTCGTCGATCTCCACGGGGCCTTCCGCCGCAAGTCCCGCCACGGCGAAGGCCATGGCGATGCGGTGGTCGCCGTGACTGGAGACCCGTCCGCCCCGGACGCGGCCACCGTGGACGACGAGTCCGTCGGGCAGCTCCTCCGCCGCGATGCCGAGTTTCGGCAGTTCCTGCGCCATGACGGAAATGCGGTCGGTCTCCTTGATCCGGGCCTGGGGCACGTTGAGCAGCCGGGTCGTCCCCGAGGCGAAAGCGCCGGCGACGGCCAGAATGGGCAGCGCGTCCGGGGTGGCGTTGAGATCCAGATCACACCCCGCAAGGCGTGCCCCGGGCAAAACGGTGAGGACTTTGCCCCGTTCCAGACGGGCGCCCAGCTGTTCCGCAAAGCCGAAGACCGCCTTGTCCCCCTGAGGATCCGAGAAATCCAGATTTTTGATGGCGACGCCGCGGCCTGAAATCATGCCGGCGACGAGGGGAAAGGACGCGGTGGAAAAGTCAGCGGGGATGGTCCTGTCGAAGGGCGCTATTTTCTGCCGCCCCGGGATCTCCCAGCGGAGCAGATCCTCCGAATGCCGGTATTCGAGGCCGAGGGCGTCCATCCAGCTGGTTGTGATGCCGACATAGGGCTGTTCGTTGAGAAACTCCAGCGTGACGACCGACTCTCGCTGCGCCAGCGGCAGGGAGAGCAGAAGCGCGCTCAGGAACTGGGAACTGCTGCCGTCCGCCGTGACCGTGCCGCCCGTTACGGGACCGCGCAGGGAGAAGGGGCATTTGCCCGTGGGGGCGTCGATGTGCGCGCCAAGTTTGGCAAAGGAGTCCAGCAGCGTGGCCATCTTGCGGGTCCGCAAAGAGGAGTCCCCGTCGAAGGAGATGGTGAAGTCCTGGAGCGCGCACATGCCTGAGAGCAGGCGCAGACCCGTGCCGGAGTTCTTCATATCGATGACCCGCCCGGGATCGGTGAATCTGCCGCCGGTCCCGGTGATCTCCCACGAGTCCGCGCATCGTGTGACGCGGGCGCCCAGCAGCATGGCGGCGTCGAGCGTGGCCAGCGTGTCGGCGGATCCCAGCGGCGCGCGCAGAACGCTCGTCCCCGTCCCCGCGAGGGCGGTGACGATGCCCCGGATGGTGTGCGATTTGGAACCGCTGACGGCGATCTCCCCCCTCAGCACGGAGGGTCTCACGGTAAGTTTCATGTCGTTTCCCCCGAGTGTCCGCCGTCGGCCGGCGGGATCATTTCATGCCTTTGTAATCGAGCCAGCTGTCGCGCAGGGCCTTGCCCCGGGCGAACTCCCGCTCGAAACCGTCGAAATCGCCCTGTTCGATCAGGCGTTTCAGACGGGCCAGTTCGCTTTGGAATCCCCCCAGCGCCTCCAGTACGGCGAGCTGGTTGGACTCGACGATCTCCCGCCACATGCGCGGACTGCTGGAGGCGATCCTGCTGGTGTCTTTGAAACCCGTGGCACACCCCCGGAAGCGCAGACGTTTTTCCTCTTCATTGCCGCCGCCCAGGATGTCGAGACTCAAAGCGGAGGCCACCACGTGCAGGGCGTGACTTGTCCGGGCCACGAGCAGATCGTGAGACCGGGCGTCCAGACGCGAGGTGTGACAGGAGAGGCAGTGCCACAGGGCTTCGGTTTTTGCCACGGCCTCTTCCCGGGCGCCGCCGGGCGGCGTGATGAACACGTCCGCCCTGTCGTAAAGCTCGGGAAACGCGGCGGCCAGTCCGCTTTTTTCCGTTCCGGCCATGGGATGGGAACCGACGAAAAAAGGTCCTCCGGGCACGGAAAAAACCTGTTCCGCCCGGGAAACGATCTCGCGTTTGATGCTGCCGATGTCGGTGACGACGGTCCCCGGCGGACAGCATTTCGCGCAGACCGGAAGGAAATCGATGATGACGGGGATCGGCAGACAGAGAACGACGACATCGGCCGCGGCGAGCGCGTCGTCCAGCCGGGGACAGACCGTGTCGACGGCGCCGATCGCGAGCGCCGTGTCAAGCGTTTCCGCGCGCCGGGCCCAGCCGATCCTTCTTTTTCCGCACCGCCCGAGGGCGAGGCCGAGAGAACCGCCCAGAAGTCCGAGCCCGATGACGGCGACGCTCCGTATGTTTTCCTCCGATCCCATAGTCCTTTCCAATCCCGCCTCTCTGATGATTTATAATATATATCCGGTCGCCGGGTTAATCAAACTTTTTTGCACCGATTTCTTTCCCCGCCGGATTGAAAAAAAAGGGCTCCCGTGGTATATTACAGGTGCATCGCCAGTCAAAACGACACCATTTTAACGTAAGGAGAAGTGTAAATGGCCGCAAAAGCAGATGTTTGTGTCAATGACGTCGTTTCCGCCGTTCAGGGCGGTACCGTCGGGGAATTCTTCCGGGACCTCTGGGAGCAGTATCAGTCCGAGATCATCAATCTGGGAAGGTGCATCCTGCTCTCCGTTCTCGTCATTCTGCTGGCGTGGCTCGTTGCGCGGATCGCCCGCAAAGTGCTGGTCAAAGCCATGAGCAAAATTCCCGGTCTGGACGCGGCGGTCGGGAATATCCTCGCCGGGATCGCCCGGGCCGTCATCTGGCTCTTCGCCGCCCTCATCATCCTCGATCTTTTCGGGATCAATACCGCCAGCATCCTCACGGTCCTGGGCGCCGCCGGCCTGGCCGTCGGTCTGGCCATGAAGGACTCCCTGAGCAACATCGCTTCCGGTCTGATGCTTCTTTTCCTGCGTCCCTACAAGGCCGGCGATTACATCGACTGCGGCTCCGTCAGCGGCACGATCAAGGAGATCGGTCTCTTCACCACCGTGTTCATGACGGTGGACGGCGTGTACATCTCCGCGCCCAACAGCGTCATCTTCGGGCATCCGATCAAGAACTTCTCCCGCAATCCGTTGCGCCGCGCGGACATCACCGTCGGCATCGCCTACGGCGACTCGCTCTCCTGCGCGGTGGAGACGCTCAAGAAACTCATGCTCGACAGCGACCTCATCATGAAGGACCCCGCGCCCGAAGTCCTCGTCGCGGAACTGGCCGACAGCTCCGTCAATCTCACGCTCCGTTTCTGGACGGCGACGGAGAACTACTGGGCCGCCTACTGGATGATCAAGGCCCAGCTCAAGACCACCATCGAGGCCGCCGGACTCAACATCCCGTTCCCGCAGCGCGTCGTGACCTTCGCCAACGCCATCCCCGAGGACCGCAAGGCGGAGTAAAACGAACTGCCGTTGATTCGTTCCGGGCGGAAGGATCTTTCTTCCGCCCGCCTTTTTTTGCCGAAAATCCAGCCTGGGCGGTTGACGGACGCGCCGGGGAGAGTATATTATTTCCCGTTACGGAGGCAGGGAACATGGAAAACGAAAAAACGGCGCTTCCCCTTTTGGAGCGTGTCGGCCGGATCGTCCGGGAGCGTCTCGAAGGCGCGGACGGGTGCCACGACTGGGATCACACCCAGCGGGTCTGCGGCAACGCCGAGCGTCTGCTGGCGTCTTTTCCCGACGCCGACGCCGAAGCGGTCCGGCTGGCGGCGCTGCTCCACGACGTGGGACGTCCCGAGGAGAAGGCGGATGGAAAGGTCTGCCACGCCCTGCGGGGCGCGGAGATCGCCAAAGAGATTCTGACCTCCCTTGCCGCCGATCCGCAACTGGTTTCCCGGGTCGTCGCCGCCGTGAGGACCCACCGCTACCGGGACGGTCTTGCCCCCGCTTCGCTTGAGGCCGAGATCGTCTACGACGCCGACAAACTGGATTCCCTGGGCGCGGTGGGGATCGGCCGTGCCTTCCTCTTCGCGGGGAAGCACGGAGCGCGTCTCCACAATACGCGGAAGGAGGCGCTGGAAAACGGCGCCTATTCCCGCGAGGACACCGCCTACCGGGAGTATCTGGTCAAACTCCGCAAACTCCCCGACGCCATGCGGACCCCGCCTGGAAAGGAACTCGCCCGCGAGCGCGCCGAGTTCATGCGTCTTTTTTTCGACCGCCTCGACGGGGAGACGGACCCGCGGAAACCCGAGTGAACGCCGTTCGCTTTTTTTGTGTAAATTCGGAAGTCGAAGGTTGAAATTTGCACATGTTGCGGTATATTAACTCTCGGAATAACGAAGGAGGTTTCGGATGATCCGGCGTTTCATCGAACCGCAATTGCAGCGTTTGGCGGCACAGTTTCCCGTCATCACCATAACCGGGCCCCGGCAGTCGGGCAAGACGACGCTGGCGCAGCATCACTTCGCGGGGTATGATTATGTGAATTTGGAGGAGCCGGAGATCCGAACCTACGCCATCGAAGACCCGAAGGGTTTTTTGTCGGATCACCCCGCGCCGCTGATCATCGACGAGGTGCAGCGGGTCCCGGCGCTGCTGAGTTATATCCAGGTCATTTCGGATCGTGAACGGAAATTGGGGCAGTATGTCTTGACCGGAAGCCACCAGCCCAAATTGAATTCCGAAATCAGCCAGTCTTTGGCGGGACGGACCGGTATTCTCCAACTGTTGCCGTTGTCGATCGCGGAGCTCGCCGCCACAAAATCCTCCACGGATCGGGATGCGCTGATCCATCGCGGTTTTCTGCCCAAACTTCATGCGATGCCCGATGCCGATGTCGAGCTTGAGTATTCCAACTATTTTGCCACGTATGTCGAGCGCGACGTCAGGCTGCTGATCAATTTGCAGCATCAGCACGAATTCGAGGTGTTCGTGCGGTTGCTGGCGGGGCGCGTCGGTCAGCTCCTGAATCTCAACAGCCTGTCCGATGACATCGGCGTCAGCGCCAAGACCCTCAGGGGGTGGCTGAATATCCTTGAGGCGAGTTTTATCGTTTTCAGACTGCCGCCGTATTTCGAGAATTTCGGGAAACGGCTGGTCAAGACTCCGAAAATCTATTTTACCGAGGTCGGGCTCGCCGCATGGCTGCTCGGCATCAAGTCGGCGGACATGGTAAGCCGCGATCCGCTGATCGGCAATCTCTTCGAAAACATGGTCATTGTCGAGGCGTTGAAAGCCCGTCTGAATTCCGGCAATATGCCGGATATGTATTTCTTCCGGGACCAGCGGGGATTCGAGATCGACATGCTGATCGCCGCCAACCGCAAAATCTATCCCTACGAGATCAAATCCGCCCGCACCTGGTCACCGGACTGGACCGGGAACCTGAAGACTTTTGCCGAGCGGGATGATAAAATCGAAAAGGGAACGGTGATCTATGCTGGCGACCTGAAGCGATCCGGTGATCCCGCCGCGGTGAATTTCAAAGACACCGCCGAGATCATTCCGAAATAGTTTTTTTTACCAACGTGTTTCAGTACCTTATCATGGCGCGGGTGAGGTCGAAGTCGTTTTCCCTGCCGCGCACCCCGAGCGCTGCGGTCTTTTCCGGGGCGCTGCGGATCCGGACGACGTCGGCGGTCCGCCGGACGCGGGTCCCCTCGTCAACGGTCTTTTTCCAGACGGTCTCGTTTATCTCAGCCTTGCAAAGTTCGTAGACGAGCGGCTTGCCGGAGAAGGGGTCGCAAGGCAGATCGGGGAGCGTACTCGGGAATTTGCCGTGCCGGCGCCGGTATTTCTCCGCCCGGATCAGCGCCCGCATCCCCCGCGTCCGTGCGGTCAGCGCGTAAAACCGGTGCCCGGCCTTCTTGAGCGCCGGGAGCAACGTATTGCTCATGATCAGCATTTTGTTCACGGGCGTCTTTGACAGATGCGTGAGATCCGGCAGCAGATAGAACTGCAGAATGGTTTTCTTGTCCATCGCTGCGTGATACCACCATTGCGGGAATATCCACCGGTACGGTGCGAACGCCCCCGGCGGATCTTTGAACCGACTGAGTTCGTAAGCGAGATCGGGCAGTCCCTCCTCCAATCCTGCGATGGCATCCTGACCGAAGACCGCTTCGCTGTACATCGCCTGCCGATGGTTGCGGGGAATGTCGCGCTCCAGCGCCGCGAGATCGGCGTCGAGTTCGCCCAGTCCGGCGTCGTCGAGAAGGCGGCTTTCCAGCAGTTTTTCTACGCAGTTCAACCGATTCTGCCCGACGGCAAGCCACACCAGACTGCCGATGAGGGTCGGTTCCTTTCGCAGATACGCGCAGACTTTTCCCATCCGCCGGTAACACTCCCATGCCGCGTTGGCGTTCCTGACGGCGAGAAAATAGATCATGCGGCTGTACTCGAAATCCCGGACGAAATAACGGCACGGCAGCGAATTCGACAGCAGTATGCCGACGAGATCGCCGCGGACGAAACGCTTTTCGGGGAGCGGCGGCTCGCGGTCGAAACCGTTTTCGTACTGTTCGAGCGCGGCGCGGTTGGCGCGGCAGTAGGTTGCATACCACGCGAGCGTCGCTTCCGTCGGGCGGTCGGGCAGATCGAGAAGCCAGAAAGCGACCTCCCGCGGTTCATCTTCATCGTCTCTTTTGTCGAGTTTGACCTTCGGCAGAGCGGCGCGGAGCTTTTTCTCCCGCATCCAGAATGCCGCGTCGATCCTGCCGCTGGCTTTGTACAGTCCCTCCAGCCCGGCGGCAGTCAGAGGGCGGCCGAAGCGTTTTTCGACCGCCTGACGCACGGCAGCGCATTCGCGGCTTTCGCGGATCGCGAGCCCGAGGGTGAAGAGATGCCACAGCGCGAAGACGCCCCACACCGAGAGCGTCGCCGCGCCGAAAGCGGAGCGGAATTTCCTCCCTTCCGCCGCGGCGAACATCGCCGCAAGGAACAGTCCCCCGGCGAGGATCGACAGCAGAGAGACGAAAAACACCGCCGCCCAGCATTCCGGCGGCAGCCCGGGGAGTCCTGTGCCCAGCCAGGAGCGGAAATAGCAGAGGTCGTCAGGGAAGCTGTAGCTCATTTTCTGCATCAGGTACAGCGGCGGGAACACCCGGACGACGCCGATCGCCCCGATCGCGAGGCACAGCCCCGCAGGAAGCAGATGCGATAATGCCCCGAAGCGGCGTTCCCGGCGCAATACCTTCACCAAACCGATCAGCGAGACCATAGCCAATGTGAGCGAATAAAGCGTGATCGACAGGGCGCCGACGGCGAAAGTCCACAAGATCCCCGCAGACAAATCACCCAGCCACAGCGCCGGCAGATGGCAGAACGAAAACCAGAGGTAATTGCCGATGGTGAGGAGCGTCAGCGCGAAGGCCGCGCCCCGCGCGCAGTCGGAAACGAAGAAGACCTTTGCAAGCCGCTTTTTCATGGTATACCTTTCTGGTGAATGCCATTCACCGCGTGTTTTTGACGGCGGGACGGGCGCTCCACTGGCGGAAGCGGGAGCCGTTGGATTCGGCGAGGGAGAGGATGCGCATGGCGGACGCTCCGACGCGCCACTTGGGTTTGACGTCCAGCCAGTAGAAGCCGTTTTCGCGCCGGAGATACTTGGCGTCAAGGGATTTTTCCAGCCGTTCGGCGGAAGACGGGTCGTCGCAGGCCCGCGCGGCGGCGGCGAGGAAGACGGCGAGGACCGTGTCGGGCACCTGCTGAGGGTCCATGCAGTCATCGGCCTTCGCGACGGCGTCCGCCGCGGCCGTGAGTTTTTCCCAATCGAGCGTCTTTTTTGCCTCCCGCCAAAGGGCGAGGGCGGTCCCGCGGTTTTCCGCCCACGGTTCGTACCACAGGATCGACCAGGCGTCCAGGCCGGAATATCCCCGGGGGTAGAAGAGGCCGGAGGGGGTGTGGCAGAGCAGATTCAGCGCGCCGCCGCCCAGCAGCGGACGGCGGTAATGGGAGAGTGCCCACTTCTCCCAGCGTCGTGCTTCTTTCGACCAGTCGCCGTGTCCGAGGGCCGCAAAAAGTTTCAGCGCGAAGTGCGGGTGGTTGTTGCACGGGAAAAAGAGAAGTCCCGGCTCGCAGGTCACGCCGCCGTTTCCGGCGCGCATCTGCTCGACGGTGACGTCGATCAGTTTCCGCACGTCGTAGTGAATACGCTTTTTCTCGCTCCAGACGAAGTCGAAGCCGCGCGTCCAGTATTTCCTGTCGCCCGTGAAACACTCGTAGAGGGCGAGAAGCTGCAGCAGGTGGCCCGTGTACATCACGTTTTCCCGGTAGCACGGATCGGGCGCCCAGGGCTTTTTGCCCCAGTAGTCCTTGGATTGCGAGTAGGCCCAAACCTCCCGCCGGAGATACCGTTTGATGCAGTTGTCGAGGATCCTTCCCACGGCGGCCTTCTCTTCGGCATTGCCGCGGATCCCCAGCGCCGCGGCCGCATAGCCCGCAAAGGCGATGTGATACCGCGTCGCGGCAAGTCCGAATTGTCCCCCGCCAGTGGACCACCACGCCTGCTCCTCTGCTTTCGGCAGCGGTCCCAGCACGTGGTCCAGCCAGCGCAGCGCGGCCCGTTCGTCCTCCGTCAGCGGCCGCAGGGGTTCCGCCGTCCTCTCCCCGACGGGCAGCGGTTTCGGAGCCTCGGGAAAGATCAGACGGCAGCCATAGACAACGAGGAAAACCAAGGGGAGGCAGATCAGCAGTTTTACTGCCCGTCCACGCCTGTTTCTCCGCCGCTTTTCAGCACAGTCACCCATTGGCAGCCTTTCATTTCATGAAACGCACAAATTCACGTGTATGAGGACCCGGTCCAGGCGGCCGATGAATTTCTCCCAGACCGGGGGGCAGGGCGGACCGCTTTCCGGGCCCGTCCGTGTCAGGGTCTGGAACGGACGCCCCGGGGCGCCGGAGCCCGGCCGCCGCTGTGGTGCGGGGCCGATTTCCTGGGAGTCGTCTTGACGGAGGCGGATTTTGCCGGGGCGGGTCTGGCGGGCGCACGTCCCGGCTGCGCATGCTTGGTCGGCGCCGGTTTGACGGGACCGTGTCTGGGCGGGGCCGGTTTGGGATGATGGGGGGGCGGAACGGGGCGGAACCGCGGCGGCGGCAGAACCGCCGGGCCCCGGCCATGCCAGACCCAGACGCCGTCGATCCAATAGTAGCCCTTGTAGTACGGCACGAGCACGCCGTTGTAGGTCGCATAGATGTAGTTGCCGTCGTCGGGGCTGGTCGTGTATCCGTCGGTCTCGTCGTTCTCCTGGGTGCCCTGTCCGGCATCCTGGGCGGTGTCATCGGAAGAGGTGGTGGTCGTCACCGTTGTCACGGTGGTGGTCGTCGTTGTCGTGGTCTTTGTCGTCGTTGCGGAGGCTGCCTGTTCGTCCGAAAAAAGCGTGCAGACGCCCAAGGTGACGATTGCGATGACAAGAAATTTCATGATCACTTTCCTCCATGCACTGCTTCGATTGACTTCGGTCGGGACGGGCCGGCAAAGGCCGGACCTCCGAACATTTCATAAAACACCCGATTTTGTCCGCAGACGATTATTTCGATTCTCAAATAGTTACTGTAAGCGGACAGATGGGCACCGGGGGCGGGAGTCGAACCCGCGACACGCGGCGCAGGGGACGGACGAACCTGCGACACCGACGCTTGACCCATACGCCGATGTTGACGATCCCCGCTCTTCCGCTGCTCTTCCGCTGAGCTACCCCGATGACAAGAAACGCCGGAGTCCTCAACGAACCTCGGCGTACTGTCAAATTGGTAGCGGAAACGTTACTCATATAAAAAGCGTCTATCTTTTGCGTTTTTCTGATAAAAGGGCGTAGTTCATCAGCCTGAAGTCACATAATTGATGTTGGCAAATGCCAACGAGAATTAGACCACCTTGGCTATATGGTGGTTCTCCAGTTGATGTTTAACCACCAACGGGTTTATCCCATATTCTTCCGCAATTTCTATTACAGTGTCTTCTCCAATGGTTGAAGTGTGCTCGAACCTGCGCTTTAACTCTTCTCCCGGAACATAGAGTTCAGCAGAGAAAGCTCGCTGTCTTTTTTGCTCGGCTGTATATACTTCTGTTATGGGCATTGCCTTATTGGCAGAACAGATGAACGCGCCTAACATCCTTCCGAGAACAAATGAACTCAAATTTGTGGATTTTCCGGTAATAAAGCCACAAGGGGAAGCCAACGACAACAAAGAATCCGGAATGTCTGCGTCATGAGTATTTGCGGATGTCAATTCGCGCAAATCACCAACTGTCATACCATGGTGATTAAGAATCTGTCTGGCAACTTTGGCTTGTGCGTATCCCGTCTCCCAGGGGGTGCCGGAGATTGTTTTTGCGCATCCGTCCCGCAATTCCGCCAAGGTCGCATCAATGCTACCTTGGCTTCCGCCATTCAACAATTCGCATAAAGTTTCCGAAGCTTCACGCAGACGCAGACCATTCGTGGACGAAAGGATTTCCTCCAAATGTACTTTATTATCAAGTCGTCGGTGGATATCTATGATGGTTTCAGCCAAGGCATCGTCAATATCGTAAGGATCTTTCCCCAAACGTGCGCAGGCAATACAAAACGCATGTTCGTCTTTATCTGATGTCGACGAACATATGGCATCCCAATCCTGTTGTAACGTAGTGCCGGATATACCACGCTCGCGTAACCGAACTACGACAGCGTTTACCACCGAAGATAATGCCGCCTGTAAATTTCCAATGCCAATATGCGCACATCCGGTTTCTATGAAAGCCAGCATCTCATTATTCATGACACAGGGATGCCAACTCAATGCTGCCATGTTTGCTCCGTCCGGGGCAATAAGCATGTCAGGCAGAAAATAGCCTTCGCCGGCAAATTTCAGGTTGTGCGTATACTCATACTCATTATTGTCGCGCAGATTGTTGCAGTCATAAAGCAAACGCCACCAATTGGCGGCAATCCATGCAGCTAATGGATATGCCGGCAAATAAATGGTATCCGAGACGCTGTTGGCACCTCTGTCGTTAATACGCGAAACCGTAGTTTCTCCAACTCGAATCAAAAGTTTCGTATAAGTAACAGATAATTCCTTGGGAAGTGAACCGCAATCCCATCCATCAAGTTTGAATACCAAATCAGTCATGGCTTTAGCCCCTTTACGGTTATTCCAACTTGTTCGGGATACCCCTTATATTCACCAGTTGTACTGGTATCATTGGTTAGCCTTGCGATATGAAGTCGCCCGTTCAAGAAGCCGAAAACGTATCGAGGATGATGTTCCATTGGATCTGTCCAACAGATATTGCCCCGCTTAATCGCATCACGCAAACAAGATTCAGCCTCTTCTCGCGTTATGCTGTCCTCACAGAGCGATGCGTCGGGGCGCGGCGGCTTCAACGCGAAACCGAAAACATTGCCCGGTCCCTTATGGTCCGGACTGCCACGATAGAATGATTGTTCGGCAATACGGGCAAGCTTGTCAGCGTCCACATCTGCTGGAACAAGAACTTTCCATTCGCGAGTTCTTCGATACGATGCTCTCTTCATCGAATACGCCATTGTTCTGTGTATAAAAACTACTAAATAATAATATAGTGCTATCGGCGCCAAATGTCAAGCGAGGAATGATTAAGGACAAAGGTGGAGAAGGGCAAGCCGAATCCACCGATCCAAAATCGTTCTCATAATAATAAAGTCTCCCAAAGTGAAATCCGAAATCCTCAAACATCCTTGTTTTGCGGTCATGATCGAATTTTATGATTCACCATGTATGAACATCCTTCCGAACGATTGTTCCCGCAAGATGCGCCGCGCCAGCGGATTTCCCTGAATCTGACGATTCACGCGCCGGAAATATTCATCATCGGCGTCGTTGCGCTCAAGATACTTGTTGAAATAATCGTTCAACACCTCGCCGACCGCCCCGGAACGGCTGATGCCCGCGCCGCAGTTGATGAACAACGGGCGGGAAGTGTCGATCCTCCGAATAAAAGTGACGATTTGATCCCGGCATCGAAAAGCACCAGCGTGTGATCGGGATCGGCGACCGCGTCGTCGAAACGCAGTTTAAGATATTATCGCCGTCCACCGGAATGGCGCAGTTGGGATCGACTTCCGCCGAGTGTCGGATGGAGATGAAGTTGTTTTCTCTCCAAAAATCCGGGTCGCGACACTGGTAAACGGGGACGGAACAGTCATTCCATCCGTTTTCCCTATACCATTGCCGCGAGACAACTCGAATTTTCATGCGAAAGCATCCTTCCACTTACAGCGTGGCCAGAATGCCCTTGCCCTTTTTCTCGAACACCTTTTCGCAGGTCACATCCGCGAACGCCCCGATGCCTGCCAGAGCCGCGAACTGTTCGGAACCGTCGTCGCCGAACTTGAGCGTCACTTTGTCCGCTGCCACCCCGGAAACCTTGACGGAGCTGGTTCCATCCGTATAAGTGAGGGTCGAGACATCCCAGGCAAAAAGCGGCAGTACGGCTACTACCTCTGCAACGAGGATACCAAGCGCAATATCAAGACTTGCCCGACGCCGCGAATACCAGCCGCCGAGTTCGAGGCGCTGGTGCTGCGCGAACTCGCCGTCGTGCTGAATACGCCGACCATGCTGGCGAAGATCGACCGCCGACTGGAGGCGGACGATGACATGAGCGTCCGTCAGGAGATGACGGCGCGGGCGGTCGCCAAGCTCGAACAGCTGTGGGAGGTCATGGTCTCTACGGAGCGTTACGCATTGATCCACCGCATCGTCAGCCGGATCGTGGTCTTCAAAGACCGTCTCAAAGTGGAGTTCAACCGCGACGGCATGGTGAAACTGCTTCAGGAGGCGGGATTGGAGGCGGCGCATGAGTGAGTTGAAGATCGACGAAAACGGGACGCCGTATCTGGAGATTCCGTGGGTGCTGAAGCGCAACGGGGCGCGGGTGCAGGTGATCGTCTCCGGCATGGAGATCGAGGACTTCAAGAACGAACCGCTGGCGCAGGCGATCATCAAGGGGCATCAGTATGCGCGGATGCTGGAGACCGGCAAGTTCGACGCCGTGCTGCAGCTGGCGCAGGCGTTGAAGTGCGACCGGTCGGCGGTCGCCCGGACGCTGGCGCTCGTGAACCTCTGCCCCGAGGTGGTCAAGGCGGTGTTCGATGGAACCGCGCCGGAGAGTCTGACGCTTAGAAAGGTGATGTACGGCTTCCCGGACAACTGGGAGGAACAGAAGCGAGCACTAATAGAATAATCCCCCACCGCTAGTAAGTGACTTGGGTCCCAGCGAGGATAAAAAAACTGCGTGCGAGGGCATGAATACACGCTCTGCACGCAGCAATTGTCAGCATGATTATCCGCGTTTATGCCACGTGACGACATGAATGAGATAATCGTTAAAATCTTCATCCGTAGCATCTTCGACATTGAATAGGAAGCTCAATCCCTGTTCCTTGCCGTTGATGTCAGACATAATGAAGATGTTTTTTATAACCTTCATCTTTTCATGGTTGGCTATGTCGATTTTGAGAAACACTGGGCCATCACCGACCTTTTCCGTCGAGTATTCTCCCTCCAGGCGAGTCAGTTTCGTTTCCCCACTTTGTTTCACAAGTTCGATTTTGGTTTTCACCGCGCCTTCCAAAGTCACCTTTGCGCGAGATTCGCATTGAGAACATGCGGTTATAAAAATAACATCGCCGTCCTGTATGTGTTGCAACTCTATGCTACGCACGTTATTATCCATTTTTGATACTCCTTTATCCTTTGGGAGGGAAAAAATCGGGCTTTCCGTATGTATTTCGCTCTCGAATTCTTCCCTCTTTGTTCTGAATGAAAACTTCGCCCCCCTCTCGCATCGCGGCATCCCTTGCTGCATTGAACGCCTCAAGTTGAGTGGGATAGATGGCCGATGCACGGGAAGAGCCTTCTCTGACGTCGGCCCATCCGCTCTTGCGTCGTGTTATCCAATGATTATTATGATTTGAAGCCATGTCGGCTCCTTTCTCTGCTTTTTGCAGGGTTGCACCCTCAGGTCAATTGACCTGAGGGTGTGATTTCAAAAAAAATGCCGTATACGAATTGCTCCAAGGCAAGAACCAAATTTGAATTGTCGTTGACGACAGGCTATATTATGTAGGATGGCCAAATCCACATGGAATAGCGAAATTTGCTTCTTGCGGTTTCGCTATTTTTTATCCACTCATATCTTCCTCCTTTCTTTTTTCAGGATTCCGAGTTGAACTGAGGCTGCAATTTCAGACACCCCATATTCTTCGGCAATGAAAGCTACGGATTCGTCTCCGCTTATACTGTCCGCCGGCATCAAAAGTTCTGCGGCAAACGTCGTAGCCTGCCATTCTGCACTCTCAAACGGGCGGATTAAGCTGGAGGACATAGTCCTAGCCATTGACGGCGTCTGCGCAGTATGCAGAATGTAGTGCGCAAATTCATGTGCAAGAGTCATGCGATCCCTTCCACGCCCGTCGCAGGCTCCGAGGTATACGGACTCGCGGATATGCATCACATATTCAAAGGGATCCCAGTACGCATGGACATCGGTGGGGAAATTCTCGTCGCACTCTATAGAGTAGTTGAATCTTTTGTCAAGTAGCGTTAGTGGATCAAGCAACGAGACAATAGGGAAACGTCTTGTCGTAATATGCAGACGCTTACGGATTGCGCAAGCTATCTGTCGCAGGTTTCTTCGCGACATGGGGGCAACTCTGAAATTTGTTTCCATAATTACTTATTATCCTCCACGAGCTTTAAAATGTCTTCCATCGTTTTGGCGTCAAGGGATCGAAAGGTTCTGGCAAAAGCGATGACGGTTTTTCGTTGATTGCTGCTGGTGTCGTTCAAATTAATCTCAATTTTGGGCATATCTTGTTCAACAGCCTTTTTTAGTTCATCCATCCGCTCCTCTGGCAAGCGATAGATCTCTTGCAATTTTGCGAGCACTTTATCCGATGCAACACGCTTACCGACTTCTATCGCCGACAGGTATGAGGCGGTAAAACCCAGCTTATCGGCCATGTCTTTTAAAACCTCTCCCGTTTCAAGCCGAATCTTTCGTAGCTCTCTCCCGAATTCAGTTGTGATTGCACCCATTTTCTACCTCCCATTTTTGGGTTCTACACATAATATAGCATGCCTCATTTAATTTTTCAACTGCTTTTGTTGAAAAAATCAACTTTTTCTGTTTTTAAATGGATGTGGGGTGATTTCGCAGTTATCGAAATACGCCTCTCCAAGTGAACTTCCCTGAAACGAATTGATAACTTCGTTGAATGACAGGGACTTGCAAAGAAGGACGGCGTCCTTCTCTTTTTCATGAAAACAGAGAGACAGAGAGGTTTTTGACGGTTTTTACCCTACACCATCGTGAAACGGAGACTCGGGGCATTTCGCAAAGTGCTGTGGTACAAGGGGATTTGCGGACAAAAAGAAAGCCGACTTCTCGTCGGCTCGGTTTCGATTGGTAGCGGGGGCTGGAATTGAACCAACGACCTTCAGGTTATGAGCCTGACGAGCTACCACTGCTCCACCCCGCAGCATAATGGAGCGAGTGACCGGAATCGAACCGGCGACAATCACGTTGGCAACGTGATGCTCTACCAACTGAGCTACACTCGCATCGCCCGGAACAGCGATCAAATGGAGCGAGTGACCGGAATCGAACCGGCGACAATCACGTTGGCAACGTGATGCTCTACCAACTGAGCTACACTCGCATCTTTCTGTCTGTCCGTTCCCCTAATATACTCCCTCATACGCGGATTGTCAATCCCCCGGAAGAAAATTTTCCGCCAAAAAAACACCGGAGTACGGGAGAACACAGATTCCGGAGGCTTCTCCGTTCGGAACGCGCCTCCGGTCAGCGGTGGATATCGACGATGCGGCCTTCGAAGAGATCGACGATGGTCTTGACGGCGGGATCCTTCATGGCCGAACGGAGCTCGGCGGAGTCCTTGCCGACGACGCTCCGGCGGGAGTGGTCCCCGCGGGGGAGTACGGAGGGTTCCTGCAGCGCGGTCTCCGCGGGCAGAAGGACCGTTTCCGCCGCCGGGGCGGGGGGAACGCCTTCTGCGTCTTCCATATCCGGATCATCCGGAGACGTCAGCGGCGCACAGTCCTCAGCAGGGCAGGGATCCGTTTCGCAGCAGGACGCCGTGTCCCCGCCGTCGGCCGGGGACTCCCCGATTTGCGGCGGCTCGTCCGGGGGCGGAGGCGGCGGTGCAACAGGTGCCGCGGGCGGTTCCGCGGGACCCGGGGGAGGGACCTCCTCAACGGAAACCGGTACGGGAACGGGGGCGGGGGCCTGTTCCGGCACCTGCGGCGGAACAGGCTCCGGTGCTGCGGCGGGCTCGGGCGGCGGCACGGGCGCGGGAACCGGGAGCGGTACCGCGGGACCTTCAGGTTTCAGGGCTGTTTTTTTTTTGACCGGCTCCGGAGAACCCTGGGGAGCCGTGACGGGAGGCAGCTGATCGAGAAATTTCAACTCGCCGGCCGCACGCAACTGGTTCAGCCGGGCCAGGATGTCGTCGAGACGGACGGCGTGGGCCTCGCGCATGGCCTTGAGAAGGATCGTTTCCAAAAAAACCTGCTTGTTCAGGGCGTCGTGCAGGACCCGTCCCGTTGGGGCCAGGGTCTCCAGAAGAGTCTGCAGCACCGCCGGATCCGTGCGCCGGGCCAGCTCCTGATAATGCTTGATCGTTTCTTCGCTTTCGTCCAGCAGTTCCCCGGGATCCGGCAGAATGGAACACAGCTGGGCGATGCGCAGCGCGTTCAGAAGATCGTCGAACAGCGTCTCCAGATTCTTGCCGCGCCGGGCGAGACGGCTCACGATGGTCACCGCGTCGCCGGGAGAATTGCCGATCAGCGCGCCCAGAAGCGTATCCAGATCGCCGCGGTCGGTGAGGCCGAAAAGGGACAGCACCTGTTCCCCGGTGATCTCGTCTCCCGCCTGGGAGAAAAAGGCGATCATCTGGTCCAGCAGGGACTGGGCGTCGCGCATCCCGCCGTCGGCGGCCCGGGCGATGGCATCGACGGCGTCCTGCCGGATCGCGACCCGCTCCGTGTCGGCGATCAGCCGCAGCCGGTCGGCGATGAGCCGCGTGGGGATCGGCAGCAGATCGAAGCGCTGGCAGCGCGAAATGATCGTGGGCAGCACCTGGTGGACTTCCGTCGTGGCGAAGATGAACTTGACGTGGCTGGGAGGCTCCTCCACGGTCTTGAGCAGCACGTTCCATGCCGGCTTCGAGAGCATGTGGACTTCGTCGATGATGTATATTTTGTACTTCCCGCCGACGGGACGGGTGAGCACGTCTTCCGACAGCTCCCGCATGTCGCCCGTACTGTTGCGGCTGGCCGCGTCCACTTCGAGGACGTCGAGACTGCGGTCCTGCGCGATGGCAAGACAGCTCTCGCATTTGCAGCAGGGCTCCCCGTTCTGCGGATTCTCGCAGTTCATCGCCTTGGCGAAGATGCGGGCCAGCGTCGTCTTGCCGACCCCGCGGGGGCCGACGAAAAGGTACGCGTGGGCGGTCCTGTTCTGGATGATGGCGTTCTTCAGCGTGCGGACGACATGCTGCTGCCCCACCACGTCGCTGAAATTCTGCGGACGCCACTTTCTGGCGATGACCTGATATTCGCTCATAAGGCACTCTCCAGAGTTTCCCGCTGAAGCGCAAATATTTTTTTCAGCCCCGCCTCGGCCAAGTCGAGCAGTTCATTGAGCTGCTTCCTGTCGAAGGGAGCTCCTTCGGCCGTTCCCTGGATCTCGATGAGCCGTCCGGACTCGGTCATGACGACGTTCATGTCGACCTCGGCCCGGGAATCCTCCTCGTAGCAGAGATCCAGCATCGGCACGCCGTCGACGATGCCGACGCTGACGGCCGCGACAAGTTCCTTGAAGGGGGAGGGATCCAAATTCAGTTTCCGGCAGGCCAGCGCCACGGCCACGGCCGCGCCGGTGATCCCGGCGCACCGGGTCCCGCCGTCGGCGTCGATGACGTCGCAGTCCACCGTGACGGTCATCTCGTCCAAGCGTTCGAGATCGACGGCCATCCGGAGAGAACGGCCGATCAGACGCTGGATCTCCACCGTGCGCCCGCCCTGTTTCCCCGCGGAGGCCTCGCGTTTGCTCCGTTCGCCGGTGGAGGAGGGGAGCATGCCGTATTCGCAGGTGAGCCAGCCGCCGGGGACCTTCTGATTCTTCATCCACTGGGGGATCTTGTTTTCGACGGTGGCCGCGGCGATCTCCCGGGTGTTGCCGCACGAGATCAGAACGGAACCTGCCGGATGACGGAGAAAATTCGGTATCATGCGCCACTCGCGAAGTTCATCCGCGGCACGACCATCTGTTCTTGGCATGTTTCGACCTCGCTCTGGAGTAAAAAGCCGCCGGGCAGATTGCCCGAGGCTTGCCGGAAAACGCGTAGGGCTGCTTGGTTCCCCACCTGACCCGGTTGGCAATTCCGACAACGCACGGGGTCCACCCGGCGGCAAAACTGACTCTTTACTCTTTTAACTTACACTGCTTTCGCGAAAAATTCAAGCAGCCGTGAGAGGACTTTTCGCAAATTTTTACGTTCGACGACCTGATCGATCAATCCGTGCTCCAAAAGGAACTCCGCCGTCTGGAATCCCTCAGGAAGCGTGGCGTTGGTCGTTTCCTGGATCACCCGCGGTCCGGCAAAGCCGATCATGGCTCCGGGTTCCGCGAGGATGACGTCCCCCACCGTGGCGAAACTCGCCGTAACGCCGCCGTAGGTGGGATTTGTCATGATGACGAAGAAGGGCAGTCCCGCCTCTCCGTGGCGGGAGATCGCGCCGCAGGTCTTGGCCATCTGCATGAGGCTGATGATGCCCTCCTGCATCCGGGCGCCGCCGCTGGCCGTGACGAGCACCGCGGGGAGCTTCTCCTTCGTCGCTGTTTCGATCATGCGGGTGATCTTCTCCCCGACGACCGACCCCATGGAGGCCCCCATGAAGTTGAAATCCATGACGCCGAGCATGAAAGGACGCCCGTCAAGAGAGGCCTTGCCGCACTTGACGGCCTCCGGTTCTCCCGACTTTGCCTCATTTTCCGTGAGACGTTTCGCATAGCTCTTGGAATCGACGAATTTGAGGAAGTCGCAGGAACGCAGATCGCCGTCGCATTCGACGAAACTGCCGGGATCCGTAAGCATGGCGATCCGGGCCGCGGTCTTCATCGGCAGATGGGCGCCGCAGTTCCAGCAGACCTGAAGGGTGTCTTCGAGACGGTCGGTGTAGAGCGTCTGTCCGCATTTTTTGCACTTGACCCAGGACCCGTCGGGAATGGTCATCCGCCGGGCCGACGGCTTCAACGTCGAATACTTGCCGCTGCTGAATATGGACATTCGTCAAAACTCCGCTGTTGGTTGCACACAAAAAAACGCACACCCCATAATATAGCCCGGGATGTGCGATTTTTCAATTCCGCGGCGTCGGCGGACAGGGCATCTCCGCGGTCTTCCGCGGAGGATGACCGTTCAAAATCCGCCGTAGACGGCCTGGAACTGCGCGTCGATCAGTTTCTGCTGGTCGGCGGGGATTTTCCGGTACGCGGAGATATCCTCCCTGTCGGCATGATCGGCCAGAAGCGCTCCCGCGGCGGTGACGATGTTCGCGGCGATGTCGAAGCCGATGTATTCCGGCTTGTTGTCGGCCCGGTGATGGTAGAAGATCCCCGAAGCGCAGTTGCAGCGGTTGAGCCAGATGCCCGGAACGCCGCACGCCGCAAAGGGAAACTGATCCGTGTAGGGACACGGGGCGAAGGAACTCCGGTAGTAGACGTCATATTTGTGCAGATATTCCGCGATGAGTCCGCTCAGGGCCTCGTTGGCGCTGAGGGTCACGATGTTCCAGCCCAGCGCGGAACCGAAGGAGTCGAAGTTGCACATGAACACGCCGTCCCGTTCGATCTCCTGCCTGTGGGCGCGGACGTAGCTCGAACTGCCCACGGAGAGCTGTTCCTCCGCGCCGAAGGAGATGAGTTTGAACGTGCGCTTGTGCTTTTTGCCGGAAAGGATCCGCGCCAGTTCGATGACGGCGGCGCTGCCGATGGCGTTGTCGTCGGCGCCCACGGTGTTGGCCTGCGTGTCATGGTGTCCGCCGGCGTAGATCACGCCGCTTGCGGGATCCGTTCCCTCCAGTTCGCAGATGACCACGGAGGTCTTGGCCGGACGTCTCTCGCCGCTGACGGCGATCCGTGCCGCGGAAGCCTTCTTCTGCAGCCATTTCCAGGCGTCCATGTAGGCCACGTTGAAGCTGGGGACCGAACCGTATTTCGCCACGTAGGCGGGGAAAAGCCCGTCCGCGAGGGGGACCGTTCCCGTGTAGCGGGTGTCGACGAAGAGGATGAAAGCCGGCTCCGCCGCCATGAGCCTGCGGTAGCACGCTTCGTCCTCGATGTGGCAGCCCAGATGCACCACGGCCTTGCCCCGGAGAAAACCGATATCCGGCCTCTGGTAGCCTGTGGCGGTGTCGAAGAAGACCAGCTCTCCCGTCACGGTCTTGCCGCCGGTGTACGCGGCGGAACTGAAGAGGGAGCAGGGAAACTCCGTCCACGTCCCGTCGATGAGGACCTCCAGCTTCTCCGACGTCACGACGCGCTCGAACATGGGGAACTCCTCGATCGTCGCCTTGGGAGAGTATTTCAGAAACTCCGACTTGATGTATTCCGCGGCCTGATATTCCTGCGGCGAACCGGCCATGCGGACGCCGATGCCGTCGGTGAGGGCCCGGACATGTTTTTCGAGATTCGATGCTGATGCTTCCATGACAGCGTGTTTTCCTTCTTTATTTTTTCGAGTCCGCGTAGCGGCAGGCGGCGAGGGCCGCCGCCGCGCCGTCCCCGCAGGCCGTGACGACCTGACGGATGTTCTTCGTGCGGCAGTCCCCGGCGGCGTAGACGCCCTCCGTCCCCGTGAGCGTATCCTCGCCCGAGACGATGTAACCGTTTTCGGAGAGGCGGCAGACGCCTTTGAAAGGCCCGTTCTCCGGCTGCTGCCCGATGGCCACGAAGATGCCGTCGACGGGGAAACGGAAGGTCTTCCCGCTTTCCGTATCGCTGAGCATCAACGATTTGAGCTCGTCATCCCCCTCCAGCTCGTCCACGACGGTGTTGAAGATGAAGTCCACGTTGGTCCGGGCCTTGAGTTTGTCGACGAGCCGCTGTTCCCCGGTGCAGGAGGAGAGGTTCTGGATGATCGTCACATGTTCGCAGGTGTCGGCCAAAAGAACGGCGTCCTGCAGCGCGGTGTTGCCGCCGCCGATCACGGCGATCCTGCGTCCTTTGTAGAAGGCGCCGTCGCAGAGGGCGCAGTAGGAGACGCCGTTGCCGATGAAATCGTTCTCACGGGGCAGGCCCAGCTGGCGGTGGCGGCTGCCCGCGGCGATGATGACCGAGAGTCCGATGTACTCCCCGTGTTCGCCCTGGACGATCTTGTAGGCGCCCGTGTCCCGGATACCCGTGACGGTGTCAAGCTCGATCTCCGCGCCGAGGTCCAGCGCCTGCTCCACCAGCTTCTCCCCCAGTTCGGAGCCGGAGATCTCCTTGAAGCCCGGATAGTTTTCCACTTTGGGCGAGTAGGTGATCTGCCCGCCGAAGGACTCCTTTTCGAGGATCAGGACGCTTTTGTTCGCCCGGCGGGCGTAAATCGCCGCCGTCAGGCCCGCCGGACCGGCGCCGATGATGACCGTGTCGTACATGATCTTTTCCCGCGTCCGTCAGTTGAAAAGGACCGTTTCCGCCGGCTTGGCCAGCTCGTCGATGAACCGCCGGATATTGGAGACGTTGACGATCTTTTCGGCCGTTTCGCCGGAGACGGCGACCAGCGTCGGTGCCTGACGGACACCGTACTTTCTGGAAAGATCCGGTTCCTCGTTGGCGATCACCGTGTCGTACAGCAGTCCGGCCCGGTCGAGGAACGTCTTGGCCATGCGGCAGTTGGGACATGTCTTCGTGGTGAAGAGGATCAATTTGTCGAACGTCACTTCGCTGGGAGCCGTTGCGGCGGGATCGACCTTCACTTCGGCCGCGGCGGCTTCGGCGGCGGCCTTCTTCTCCGCCGTGGGCGCGTTGGGCGAGAAGCGGTGGATCATGGAGCCGGCCGCGTCGTAGACCCGGCGGTCCTTGTACTCCTGCGCCTTGCCGTCGTTCCAGTTCTGGACAGGGCGGTAGTACCCGGTGATGCGGCTGTAGACCTCGGTGGTCTCTCCGCACTCCGGACACTTGAAGGCCTCGCCCGCCACGTAGCCGTGGTTGCGGCAGACGGAGTAGGTCGGCGAGAGCGTGTAGTAGGGCAGTCTGTAGTTCTCGGCGATCTTGCGGACCAGCGTCGCCGCGGCCTTCCAGTCGGGCAGTTTCTCGCCGAGGAAGGTGTGGAACACGGTCCCGGAAGTGTAGAGCGTCTGCAGTTCGTCCTGGATGTCCAGCGCCGAGAAGATGTCGTCGGTGTAGCCCACGGGCAGGTGCGAGCTGTTGGTGTAGTAGGGCGTTCCGCAGTCGCCCGCGGCGGTGATGATGTCGCCGAAGCGCTTCTTGTCATGCTTGGCCAGACGGTAGGAGGTGGACTCCGCCGGCGTGGCCTCCAGGTTGTAGAGGTCGCCGTACTGCTCCTGATAATCCGAGAGCCGGTCGCGCATGTGGTTGAGCACCTCTTTGGTGAATTCCTGTGTCTCCTTGTGGGTCAGATCGGCCCGCAGCCAATTGGCGTTGAGACCGACCTCGTTCATCCCGACGAGACCGATGGTGGAGAAGTGGTTGTCGAATTTGCCCAGATACCGTTTGGTGTAGGGGTAGAGCCCTTCGCTCAGCAGCCGGGAGATGACTTCCCGTTTGATCTTGAGGGAGCGGGCGGCCACGTCCATCATGTGGTCGAGCCGGACGAAAAAGTCAGCCTTGTCCTTGGCCAGATAGGCGATCCGGGGCATGTTGATGGTGACGACGCCGATGGAGCCGGTGCTTTCGCCGCTGCCGAAGTAGCCGCCGGACTTCTTGCGCAGTTCCCGCAGATCCAGACGCAGACGGCAGCACATCGACCGGATGTCGCTGGGCTCCATGTCGCTGTTGACGTAGTTCGAGAAGTAGGGGGTCCCGTACTTGGAGGTCATCTCGAAGAGCAGTTTGTTGTTTTCGGTCTCGCTCCAGTCGAAGTCCCGGGTGATGGAGTAGGTCGGGATCGGGTACTGGAACCCGCGGCCCTGGGCGTCGCCCTCGATCATGATCTCGATGAACGCCTTGTTGACCATATCCATTTCGGCCTTGCAGTCCTTGTACTTGAAATCCATCTCCTTGCCGCCCACGATGCAGTTGAGTTCGGCCAGGTCCTGAGGGACGGTCCAGTCGAGAGTGATGTTGCTGAAGGGCGCCTGCGTGCCCCAGCGGGACGGGGTGTTCACGCCGAAGACGAAGGACTGAATGCACTGCTTGACCTCTTTGTAATCGAGGTTGTCGACCTTGACAAAGGGGGCGAGGTAGGTGTCGAAGGAGGAAAAGGCCTGGGCGCCGGCCCACTCGTTCTGC
>JAFSTC010000055.1 GCA_017450705.1 Lentisphaeria bacterium
GAACCCGGCGCCGCCGGTGACGAGAAAGCGGCTTCCCTCGGGGAACCTGAGGTCCTTGTACTCCACGGTCAGAATCTCCAGTAAAGGTATCCGGCCTCTTCGTAGACCCGGCGGTCGAACAGGCCCTTGATGTCCAGCAGGACCTTCTGCCCCGGACCGAAGAATCTGTCCACATCCTGCCGGGTCATTCCGGCGAAACAGGAGTGGGCCACGGCGAGGATGACGGCGTCCATGTTCCGGATCCGCTCCGGCTCGACGAACCGGATGCCGTAAAGCCTGAAAGCCTCGTCGGCATCCGCTGCGGGATCGCCGACCACGGGCTCGATGCCGTACTCGCGCAGCTCCCGGACGATGTCCCACACCTTGCTGTTCCGGGTGTCGGGACAATTTTCCTTGAAGGTGAATCCCAGGATCGCCACCCGGGCCTCCTTGACGGCCTTGCCGGCCCGGATGAGGCTCTTCACGCAGTTTTCGGCGGCGTATTTGCCCATGTCGTCATTGATCCGGCGTCCGGCGAGAATGATCTGGCTGTGGTAGCCCAGCATCTCGGCCTTGTAGGTAAGGTAGTAAGGATCCACGCCGATGCAGTGACCTCCGACCAGTCCGGGACGGAAATTGAGAAAATTCCATTTCGTCCCCGCCGCCTCCAGAACGGATCTCGTGTCGATCCCCATCCGGTTGAAGATGATGGCCAGCTCGTTCATGAAGGCGATGTTGATATCCCTCTGGCTGTTTTCGATGACCTTGGCGGCCTCGGCCACACGGATGCAGGGCGCACGGTGGACGCCGGCCTTGACGACGAGGGAATACACGTCGGCGATCTGCCCGAGAGTCCAGTCGTCCATCCCGGAAACGATCTTTTTGATGTTTTCGAGGCGGTGGAGTTTATCCCCCGGATTGATGCGCTCGGGCGAGTACCCGACTTTGAAGTCGACGCCGCACCTGAGGCCGGACTCCCGTTCGAGGACGGGGACGCAGACCTCCTCGGTCACGCCGGGATAGACGGTGCTTTCGAAGACGACGATGCTGCCGCGGGAGAGGTTCCTGCCGAGGATGCGGCTGGCTCCCTCGATACAGCCCAGATCCGGCGTGTGATCGTCGTGGACCGGCGTCGGCACGGCCACGATGTGGAACTTCGCTTCGCGGAGTTTCTTTTCGTCCGCAGTGAATTCGACGGTCGTGCCGGCAATGACGTCATTGCCCACCTCCCCCGTGGGGTCGATCCCCTTCCGGTAGAGTTCGATCTTTTTTTCGTTGAGGTCGAATCCGATGACCTTGACCTTCCTTGCGAAAGCCACCGCGATCGGCATACCGACGTATCCGAGTCCGATCAGCGAGAGTTTCGTCCCGCCGTCCGCCAGCTGTCTGTAAACATCCATGAGGAAATTCTCTTCGGTTGATGAGGACACGGAACTAATATAACACGGAAACGCCGAAAATCCAAACAGAATCCGATCGAAATCCGAATCGAAACCGGGGCTTGCACGCATCCCGCAGGCAAAAACGGGCAAGACGCCCGGAGGCTTACAAAAATTTTTCACGCATTCCCCCATCTTCAGCTTGTTTTTTGCGGAATACCCGGCTATATTAACCGAGGACCGCTGAGAATCATCAGGATAAAGGGTCCGCCCGGAAAAACATCAACGGAAGACGCGTGTCTTCGGATGAACCAAAAATCAGGAGAGAAAAATGAACTACACGATCCCGAAACAGGAGTACTTCGACCGCATCGCCAAGTTCCAGGCGCGCATCAAGAAGGCCGGACTGGACGCCTGCCTCGTGCACGGAACGGAGTCCGACTTCGCCAATGTCCGCTACCTGACCGAGTACTGGCCCACCTTCGAACAAGCCGGCGTCTTCGTTCCCGCCAAGGGCGACGCGGTGCTGCTCATCGGTCCCGAAAGCTACAAGTACGCCGTCGGCCGCAGTGTCGTTCCCAAGATCGCCCTCATGCTCAACTACCGCGAATCCGCCGAACCGGATTATCCGGGGATCCCGCTGGCCACCTATCCCGAAGTGGTCAAGATGTCCGGCATGAAGTCCCTCAAGAAGCTGGGTCTGGTCGGCACCGCCGTCATGACCAAACCCACCCTCGACGCCGTCGCGGCACAGCTGCCCGGAGTCCAGGTCGTCGCCGCCGACGAAGTCTTCCGTCCCCTGCGCTGGATCAAAAGCGAAAACGAGCTCAACTGCCACCGCAAGGCCTTCAAGGTCGCCGAGAAGGCGGTCCAGGCCATGCTCAATGAGATCAAGCCGGGCATGACCGAATTTCAGGCCATCGGCATCGCCCAGCGCGAGATCTATGCCAACGGCGGCGAGTACGAAGGGCACAGCCTCTACTGCTTCGGCGGCGACCGCACCAGCAACGGCATCAGCCGTCCCACCGGCGCGAAGCTCAAGAAGAACGAGATCATCCAGCTCAACATCGGCGCCCGCGTCGGCGGCTACAGCTCCTCCATCGGTCTGCCGGTCTGGTTCGGCAAGCTCCCGAAGGAACAGCTCAAGCTGGTGGAGTTCGGTCTCCGCGCCCACAAGTTCACCTTCGAACTCATGAAGGCCGGCGTCGAGGCCTCCAGCATCGCCCAGAAGTACTACGACTGGGGCTGCGCCGAGGGATGGAAGGACTACATGCTCTACGGTCCCGTCCACGGGCTGGGCATCATGGAGACCGAGAGTCCCTGGATCGAGACCACCAGCAAGTACAAGCTGCAGGAGAACATGACCTATCAGATCGACACCTTCTTCACCGGCAACGGCTACGGTCTGCGCTGGGAGCGCGGATGCATCATCAGGAAGGGCGGCTGCGAACTGCTGTCGAAGAAGTTCATGTCCATGGACTGCTGCAAGCTTGACTGACCGCCATGCCGAACAAGTTGAGAAACATAGATCCGGAGGTTCTGGAGCTTGCGTGCAAAGACGGAACGGTCTTCGTCTCCAACAAGCTCCAGGGCCGGATATTCGCCGAGATAAAGGGGACATTCGTCCACAACTTCGTCGAGAAGCTGGCGGCAAATCCCGATCCGGTGAATTTCAACAACATCGGCGGCAACTCCCTCTGGCCCGCGCCGGAGGGAGGCGATTTCGCCTACAACTACCCCGACCACAGCGACTGGCAGGTCCAGAGCGGCATCAACGCCGTGCCGACGGTCCTGAAGTCGCAAAGCGCCGGGAAAGTCGTCATCGGCAAGCGCATCAGACTGCACAACCGCAGCGGCCGCGAGATCGAACTGGATTTCACCCGCGAAGTGGAAGTCATGCCCGAAACGGACTTCTGGGGCACCGAGAAACTGGCCTGTACCGGGTACCGTACGGTGGACCGTCTGATCCCCGCGGGCAAGTATTCCAGCCGCGAATTCCTGCTCGGCGCCTGGTCCCTCGAACAGCTGCCGGGAGCCGAGGGCATCACGGCCTTCGGCAAATGCCTCGGTCCCGCGGCGGGATGCGTCAACGACGATTTCTACGGCGACGCCTCGGCGCGCCTCGCGTACGACGCCGACGTCTTCCGTTTCGAGCTGGGCGGCCCCAACCGCCTGCAGATCGCAATAAAGAGGGCGGCACACCCGGTGCTGATCGGGTCTCTCGACCGCAAGCGCGGCATCCTGCTCCTGCGCACGACTCCGGCGCAGGACAGGGGGACGTATTTCAACATCGCCGACAACGACCAGAAGAACGGTCCCTTCTCGGCGGCGGATATGTTCAGCATCTTCAACGGTTCGCAGGAACTGAACTTCCACGAACTTGAAACCATCGCCCCGATGCAGACGGACGCGGAGGGCAGCATCACCGGCTCCGAACTGCATTCGACCACCATGATCTGTCAGGGTTCGCCCGCGGATCTGGAAAAGTACCTCGAAAGATCGGGCATCCGCCTGTAACTTTCGGAAGGAACGATCCGCGCGTCCGCCGGGGAAACGCTCCCCGGCGGCGCGGTCAAATACGGATGAGACCGCCATGACCGTCGAACAACTGCTGGACTCGCTGGATCTGCACAACGTCTCGGATATCTTCCTCACCGACAAACAGATCCCCTTCGTCCGCGTGAACACGGAGGTCTCTCCCCGGGGCACGGAAGCGCTGCCCGCCGGGGAGATCGCGGCCTTCATGGACCGGATCCTCACGGCCAACGCGGCGGAGCATTATCGGCAGCATCGCTCCGTCGACACGGCTTTCGAAACAGCCAACGGGCGGCGGTTCCGCATCAGTTTCCACGCCTCTCTGGACGGCGACAACGCCGCGATCCGCCCCGTGAGACCGGCCGGAGAACTTGACTTCAGCAAACTCGGCCTTCCTAAGACGATCAGACAGCTGACCGGGATCCGGCGCGGCCTCGTCCTCATCTGCGGTGCGACCGGCAGCGGCAAATCCACGACGCTGGCCGCCATGGTCAACGAGATCAATCTCCGGTACAAAAGACATATCCTGACTCTCGAAGATCCCGTGGAGTTCATCCACACGAACCAAAACTCCATCGTCTCCCAGTGCGATGTCAACGGTTACGAGACGGGGTTCGTCGAAGCGGTCAGAAACGCCATGCGCAAAAATCCGGACGTCATCGTCATCGGCGAGATGCGCGATATGGAAACGGCGCAGGCCGCCATCAACGCCGCGCTGACCGGACACCTGGTCCTCTCCACGATCCACACGGGGAACGCCATCTCCTCCATCGAACGCATCCTCAATCTCTTTCCCGATGACACGCGGGAACAGCTGGCCATGGACATCGCCCATGCTTTGCTCGGGATCGCCTCCCAGCGTCTGCTCCCGAGAGCCGACGGCACAGGAATGATCCCCGCCGTGGAGTATCTCCCGGCCACGCCCATGGTGAAAAAACTGATCTCGAAATGCCTTTTCAACGAACTGGAGTCCACCATGCGGGAGGGAACTTTCCCCGGCATGGAAAATTTCCAGCGGGTCATCTTCGGCCTGTGGAAAAAACGTCTCATCACCCGGGAAACCGCTTTTGAGTACGCGGACGATCCGGACGAGCTGACCCTGCTTTTCGAAGGTCTCAGGAGCGGCGTCGACACCTTCCGCAAGGTCTACGGCGAAAAAGAACAGAGCGGAGACAAGACCATCGACATCACCACGTTGCTCTATTCGGCCATCCGCAACGGCTCCAGCGACCTCATCCTGACCACGGATACGCCGCCGTGCATCCGCATCGACGGGGCGATCCGCGCACTGGATCTGCCCCCGCTCCGCCCTGAGGATACCTCAAGCCTGCTTTACGGGCTCCTGACGCCCCACCAGAGGATCGAATTCGAGGAGAAGCGGGAGATCGACCTTGCCCTCTCCCTCACGCTCCAGAAAAGGGCCGACGGCACCGCCATGACCGGCCGCTTCCGGATCAACGCCTTCCACCAGCGCGGCGCCGTGGGCATCGTCGCCCGCGTCATCAACACGGAGATCCCCGATCCCCAAAAACTCGGCCTTCCCCCCGTTCTCGGGGAACTCTCGAAACGGGCACAGGGGCTCATCCTCGTCACCGGACCGACCGGCAGCGGCAAATCCACGACACTGGCGAGTATCATCGACCACATCAACAGGACCCGGGATGCCCATATCATCACCATCGAGGATCCCATCGAGTACGTCCACAAGAACCGCAAATCCATCATCGAACAGCGGGAACTCCACGCCGACACCCTGAGTTACACAGGCGCGCTGAAAAACGCCCTGCGGCAGGATCCGGACGTGATCCTCGTCGGCGAGATGCGCGACATCGACACCATGGCCGCCGCGCTGACTGCGGCGGAGACGGGACACCTCGTTCTGGCGACGATCCACACCAACGACTGTCCTCAAACCATCGACCGGATCGTCGACTCCTTCCCGGATCACCAGCAGAACCAGATACGTCTTCAGCTGGCGGGGGTGGTCCTGGGCGTCGTCTCCCAGCGGCTCCTGCCGCGGATCGACGGCAACGGCCGCGTGGCCGTCTTCGAGGTCATGGTGGGGACGCCGCCCATCCGGGCCCTGATCCGGGACGGAAAAACACATCTGCTCAAATCCTCCATGGAGACCGGCCACAAGGACGGCATGGTCACCATGGAGCGTGCCCTGGCCGATCTGGCCGCGCTGAACATCGTTCCGAAAGAAGAGATCGACGCGCTGAAGGGCTGACTCGAACATCGCTTGAAAGGAATATATCATGGCAAAAATCAATTACGGGATCATCGGTTTCGGCGGCATTGCCGAGAACCGCATCGCAAAAGAGGGGTTCGCCTGCGACACGTCGCGTTTTTCCCCGCTCAAAAAAGCAAAACTCGTCGGCGCGGTCGACCTTAATCCGGCCCGCCGGGCGGCGGCTGAGGCGCTGGGGCTCAAGTGGTACGATTCCATCGACGAACTGCTGAAAGACAAGAGCATCGACGCGGTTTTCATCGCCACGAACAACGCTTCCCACGTTCCTGTGGCGCTCAAGGCCTTTGCCGCGGGCAAGCACGTCATCTCCGAAAAGCCCATGGCCACGGCCAAAGCCGACGCCCTCAAGGCCATCCGGGAAGCGGAAAAGCGCGGCCTCTCCTACACCGTCGATCACATGATGGTCAACAATGCGCTGCACAAGAAGGCGGCGGCACTGGTCCAGGGCGGCAAGCTGGGGGCCGTCAACGACTGCTGTTTTCACATGGAGTGCAAGACCTCCAACGGACAGGCCTGGCGCTGCGCGAACATTGCCGAGATGGGCGGACCCATCGGCGACATGGCCAGCCACTGTTTCTATATGATGGAGTTCATTCTCGGCAAGAAGGCCGTCAAAGTTGCGGCGTCCTATCTGCCCAAGACGATGCCGATCAAGGTCGAGGACGGGGCGTACATCAAACTTTTCTTCGGCGACGGAAGTTGCGGCAGCGTCAAGGCGGCCTTTTCGGAGCCCCGGGGAAGCACGCGCTCGATGATCTCCAATCTGGGCTTCGAGGTCTACGGCGAGACCGGCGTCCTGCGGTCCTACGGGACGATGTTCCAGCTCTCCGGTCACGACGACGAGCCGGTGAAACTGCGTCTGGAGATCGACCGTTTCGACGGGAAGCCTCAAGCGGTCCGGCCCGGGAGGATCCGCAACATCTATCAGTGCCTCATCGAGAAGCACGCGGACTCCATCCGCACGGGCCGCCGCATGGACGGGCGCGACGGTTTCCACAACCTTCTCATCTGCAAAGCGGCCTACGAATCCGCCGAAAACGGCGGCAGACTCGTCCCCGTCGAGGCGTAGCCGGGGCGCCTCCCCTGCCCCATTTCGACCGGGACAGGAGCGCAAAAACGGCAAAATTTTCCGTTTCGGGCTTGAAAGCGCCGAAACAGGTACTATATTAAGAGACGACATAAAAGTCGGGGTGTGGCTCAGTCTGGCTAGAGCGCTGCGTTCGGGACGCAGAGGCCGGAGGTTCAAATCCTCTCACCCCGACCAGTTTTTGCCTACATACCACAAAATCGCGTACGAAAACAAAAGCCCCCTCTGCAAGTAAGCTTGCTCAGGGGCTTTTTGTTTTCCTACTTTTCGCGGCTCACCGGGTTCGCCGCTGCGATTTTTTTCTTGCGCAACACACCCGCAAAACTTCGCTGATGGTGGGGTGCCGCCGCGACTTGCGGCGGCTCACTGCGGGCTAACGCCCTTATGTGTGGCTCAGTCTGGCTAGAGCGCTGCGTTCGGGACGCAGAGGCCGGAGGTTCAAATCCTCTCACCCCGACCATTTTTTTGCCTTGATGGGCAAAAAAAAGGTCAACGAAGCCGCAAGGCTTCACTTCACGCGGCGTCAGCCGCTCTTCGCTCAAAAGGCAGAGCCTTTTCTTCACATCTTCACTTTCCCGGAAAGCCTTGCTTGCTTGTCACGCCATAGCCTCTGGCGGCGGATGAAGACGCTCCCTTCCTTCGGTCGCTTGTGAAGGCGTTCGCTGACGCGGTACTTGTGAAGTTTTCTCGCTCCGCGAGTATGGACAGTGTTGTCATTCAACGCGCGGCTCCGCCGCTTAAATCGTCCATCATGGGAAACGCCCGGCAATTTTCCGTTCACCTTAAGGACGGGATTTTCGACTATTGCACCTCAAAAAAGGGAGAGTCGCGCCGAAAACGCGACCGCATTTTCCCCAAAAGTCGCGCTGCATATTCAGCGCAGACGCTGCGAAAAATCAAGTCCCCCTCAAAACGCCTTAAACCTCGCGCTGAATGATACGGAATAAACCGGGTTGACCGTCTGGCGCAAGGGTCTGTGGTTTCAATAACGCGGTATCACATCAGCAGACCTTGAAAGGCGTTGAACAGATACCCGACGATGATAATCCCCAAAACGCAGATGCCGATGAACAAGGCGAGGAGCCGAGCCATCATGACCTTACGCAGCATAATCATCGACGGCAGGCTCAACGTGGTCACCGCCCTCATGAAGGCGAGTATCGTTCCGAGCTGTGCGCCTTTTCCAAGCAGGGCTTCGGCAACCGGGATCGTGCCGAAAATGTCAGCATACATCGGTGTTCCCGCCGCAACCGCCAGAATGACGCCGAAGGGATTCTTCCCGCCCAGTATCGCTTCCACATAGTTCTGCGGAATCCAGTTGTGGATGAATGCCCCCACCGCGACTCCGAGCAGGATGTAAGGGAAGACCTTCTTGAACGTGCCGATGGTCTCATCCCAGGCAAATCTTAAGCGGGGCTTCTCATCCTTTTCGTCATTTTTCTGCCCGCAGCAGCAACAGCAGCACGGCTTCTCCGTCGCCACTTGTTCAAGATATTTCTGCAGGCGCATTTTCTCCAGCAGCGTACCACCGACCACTGCGATCACCAGTCCGGCAAGCGTATAGATCGCCGCGATCTTCGCTCCGAAAATGCTGGTCAAGAGAACCAGACTGCCCAGATCCACCATCGGCGAAGAGATCAGGAACGAGAACGTTACCCCCAGCGGAAGCCCCGCACGGGTAAAGCCGATGAAAAGAGGGATGGACGAGCACGAGCAAAACGGGGTGACCGTTCCCAGCAGCGCGCCGAAAATGTTTGCCCACAGCCCGTGATATCTGCCGAGTATCTTTTTGCTCCGTTCCGGCGGGAAATAGCTTTGAATATAGGAGATGATGAAGATCAACACGCAAAGAAGGATCGTGATCTTCAATACGTCGTAGAGGAAGAACTGCAGCGTCCCGCCCCACTTGCCCGCAACATCGATCCCGCAACGGACCAAGATTTTTCCGATGAGTTCATTGAGCCAGTTCATCCCCAGCAGCTGGCCTTGGATAAAATTCCACAGATTCATGGCACTACCTTTCCATATTTTGCAAAAAGACTAAATGTGTGTGCAAAAAAATCATTCATCCTGTTTTTGCGCGATGCAGTCAATCATGTTCAGAATGCACGGGCAATTCAAGCGGTAATACATCTGCTTGCCGCGTTTGTCGTTGGATATGATCCCGGCGTTACGCAGAACGGTCAGGTGCTGACTGATCGTGGCAAATTTCACTCCGACCGCATCGACGAACTCGCACACGCAGTGTTCCGCGCCATCGGCAAGCTGCCGAACGATCCACAGGCGGATGGGATGCCCCAACGCCTTGAATACTTCGGCTTCCCGCTTGCAGCAATTTTTCTCGTAAACCAGCATATTCACCTCGTTATTTAGTAATATAACATAATATTGCACAAAGTCAAGTCATATGCCGTTTATTTCAAGATGTTGCGCTCCGAAGTGAAATGTACGGAACAACCAGAGTCAAGTATCTGGCGCGGGGGGCTAAAGTTTCAATAAATCGGTTATGCTATCTCCCAAACAAAGGTCGCATTGTCGTTGAGTTTGATATCCTCGGGGTCGATCTCCGGTTCGCTGTATACTCCCGTCGGAGCGGAGCCGAAAATCCCGCTGTCATACTTCGTGTGAGGAAAGATGTTGATCTCGCTCCAGTTGTAATCGATCCGCACCACACTCCCGAGCGTTACGCCGATGGCGTTGCAAAGCGTTTCCGCCTTCTTGCGAGCATTCTTCGCGGCACTGTCAAGCAGCGCAGTCTCGGCCTCGCCGGAGTCTGCCAGCGTAAAGTCCACGCCGACCTTGCAGTCCGCATGAGACTCGGCGATGAAGTGCAAGACCGTTTTCAGCAGTTTGATGTCGAGCGGAAACTCCACCTTGAAATCGTGGGAACACTTCCACCCGACAAAAACGGATCGATAGTTCCCATCCCTGTTCTTTTCCGAACGGAACTCCGTGGTCACTCCGAAATTGGAGGTCTTGAGGGAATCACCCGGCAGACCGGCCTTGACGATGGCGTCCTTGAGGAGGTCGCAACGCTCCCCGGCGATTTTCATGCACTGGTCGTAATCGCAGCTGGTGGTCTCCAGCTCAAGCGACAACACCACGAGGTCCGGCTTCATCGTGACCTGCCCGACACCCTTGACCGTAATCAGTTTTTCCATAACGCACTTCCCTTCTTACTTGTTTTTAGTGAAATTCGTGATGTCCCACTCACCACCGCAGACGAAACCGTTAAGTGCGGCGGAGCACTTTATCGTTTCCAGTTTCACAACGGTGATCTTGTCACAGTAGATGCGGAATCCGTCAAACTCGAAGACAAGCACTTCCGGATGTTCATAAGCCGGAAAAATTCGGACATCACTGAGCCAGCGCGAGTCCTTTTCATAGTTGTATTCCACGTCTTCGATTCCGTCGAAACGCAGCGTGGCAACCTTGAGCTTTCCCGGCACCTGCTTCGAAAAAAAAGTTTCCGCGACCTGTACTATGATAGCCTGCTCGACCGGACGGTGTTCGAATTTTAGGATCACGCCATCGTGAAAGATGAAGTCCTGCAGCAAATCGTGATTGATGGCCAGCGGCAGATGCCGCTTGTAATCCCAATCATCATCCTTGGTCTGCTCCAATTCATATGCTTGCCGGTTCTCGTCATCCTGCAGTACGCTGACGGTTTGCTCAAAATTTTTCATTTCGCTTTCAGTAGGCGCACCATCGGCGGCAGCCTTGGCAAGTTCATACTCCTTACTCGCTTCGGCCAAAAAACCGTCGGCTTCGGGCATAAAGAAGGCAGAAGGCCAAGTCTTGGCTTCAAATGCTTGATACATGCTCCACAGGATTCGAGCGTAGAGCCGATGGTCTTTTTCGGGCATCATCGACGCCTTGACATAAGCATCGAGCAGATGCCGCCGCCCATTTCGGTCATCGCGCACCCAGACTTCTCCGGGGTTAGCAGGACCGTAAATACACCTTCTGAATGCTTCGTAGTCGGCGTTGATGTCTTTCCAATCCATGGTTTTCCTCCTCACTTCGATGACGAAAGCCTTAACTTCGCCAGACCCTTGACGATATCCTCCCGACGAAAACGATGCGCGACATAGCGGTACTGCAGGAACGGACAATCGAAGAAAAGGCCTTCCGCCGGGCAATCCTCAAATCCCCCTTTCGGACGGTAGAACTCGCATGACTCGCATGGGCCGACTCTCCGCAGCGGATCGCGCCAGACCATGATTATCGTGTCATCCTTGTGAAAACAACGGACGGGGAAATCAATATAGTCATCATCCGGAATGCCGCAAGTGCATGTAAATGGAGAGTAATCTCCCGGACGCTGGAGCATTCGCTCAAACTCCGAAATGTCTATCGCGGGGCAGTCCGGTTCTTCTCCGTTGATCTTCACACGATCCCGCATCCAAACCCCATCGATCATGATGTATCCGCACTCATATCCGGGCTGCGGCGGCTCCGGCGCGACCTCCCGGTAAAAACTGATTCCATCGAATTTTCTACGTTTTTTCATCGGAACACAGTCTCCTGTTTTGTTTTTCTTTGCGTATAATATACGCATATAAACTGACAAATAATGTCAGTCAAAAGAAAAAACCGTAAAAAATCGGTTTTTTTCATGCACGATGTCATGCGGTGAAAAATCGTAAACGGCGACGACATTCTGCCTAAAAACATCATCCGTCCCGACCTATCGGTTTTTACCCTCAAGCAAGGAGAGTCGCGCCGGACCGGGCGGCAAAAAAAACAGAGTCACAAGGGCGCGGATAACGATCACTCCGGGGTTTCGACCGTGATCTTCGCCGTGTAATCCGGATGCGAGGCGTCCGCGTCCGCCCGGAGCGTGAGACTCCGTCCGTTGACCTCGATCTTCAGCGGCGCAGAAAGGTCGGCCATCGCCGGATGCAGTCGGCAGAGGAATTTGCCGACGTTTTCCGCGTGGAACCGGAAGCGGTTGCCGCCGAGATTTTCCGCGGTCAGACGCGCTCCCTCATGCGCGGCTTTTTTCAGGAAGAAACTCTGCGCTTCGAGCTCGTCGATGGTCCAGGCAACATTCGGACCGGTCAGACAAATCTTGTCCAGTTCGATCTTGCCCGGCACGGTTTCCAGAATTTCCAGATAGCGGGACTTCAGACTGCATTCGAGGTCGGGATTACAGGAACCGTTGGGGGTGACGACCGCGCAGCGCGGGGCGTAGGGCGCGCGTTTCTGCCGTCCGGCCCAGCGCAGAAAACGCGTCAGCGCCATCTGCGTCGGCTCCCAGCCCAGACCGTGGCCGCCGTCATGTTCGTCGTAGACGTGTTCCACCCCGTCGCGCAGCATCAGCTCGTGCGCGGCACGGGCGAAGGAGACCCCGCACCAGTCGTGATGACGCGGCTCCGGGTGCGGCGCACTGTAATGCCGCGCACAATCGTATTTTGCGTGCATGATGTAGACCGGCGTGCCGAGGAATCCCTTGAAATCCTCCTCGAGCCACGCGCCGGCGCTCAGCCATACTCCGGCAAAACGGTCCGCAAGAAGCGCGCCCTGATGATACGCTCCGAAACCGCCCATCGAGTGTCCGCCGAAAATGATCCGGTCGCGTTCGATGTTGAATTTACGGCAGGCATCCTCAATGACCGCCAGAATGAAATCGGAGACTCCGGCGCAGTTCCAGCGTCTGTCTTCAGCCGCGGGCGGGGCGGCAGGCGCCACGGTGATGAACGGAATGTTGTCGATATGCGGACGCAGCCCGCCGTTTTCCGGGTTCAGATAAGTTGTGTAAGGCTGGTCGGGCGTGGAATTCCGGTCGCCGCCATGCATGAAGAAAAACAGTCCGATCGGCTGACCCGGGTCGTAACCGGACGGGATCAGCGCGTAGACCGGACAATCCGGATACTCGGGCAGGATCCACGGTTTCAAGACACGGTCGCCGGGGTAAAAATCGAATGAGGTCATCATCTGCAACTCCTTTCAAGTTCGGCATGATAAATATTGAAATTCATTTATTCCTCCCGGCCTTTTTGGCGAGGGACAGCGGGATCCATGCGCCGGAGCGGTAGCGCCAGTAAAATCCGGTCAGACGGACGATCCAGTCAAAAACCATGGCGATCCAGACGGCCAGGACACCGCTGTGGATCCAGCCGGCGATCAGATAACTGAACCCGACTCGGATCGCCAGCATGGAGCCGACCGAAATGCACATGGTGGCCCGGACATCGTTCATCGAACGGAGGATGTTCGGGAAAACAAAGGAGATCGGCCACAGGAAGATCCCGATCCCGTTATGGATCAGGATCAGATACCAGGCCAGTTTCCGGGTGTCGGCATCGATCTTGCTGAAACAGGCCAGGATCAGCGGCGTCAATGCGAATACCAGAATATTCCAGAGGATGTGCGCGGAATATGCCCATTTCATCATTTTCCCGACATAGTACCGGATCTGCTTTTCATCGCCGGCGCCCACAGCCTGACCGATGACCGTAACGACCGCCAGACAGAACACCCCGCCGCAGATCGCGCCGATCATATCGACCGTAGTGGCAACGGCGTTGGCGGCGATCTCCCTGGTGCCGTAAGTGGCGATCAACCCCAGGACCAAGACCCTGCCGAACTGGAACACCCCGTTCTCGATCCCTCCCGGGATCCCGATGTACAGGATCTTTTTTACCAGCTGCCACGAAAGGCGGAAGCCTTTCCGGAAATCGATATGGACGCTCAGGGACCGGTTTGAAATCATGAAAAGGATGATCAGCATCGAAGAGAAACGGGCAGCCAGGGTGGCATAAGCCGCCCCGGCGACCCCCATGCGGAAACAATAAATGAACAATGCGTTTCCGACGATGTTGATGATATTGCCAGCCAGAGAAATATACATGGTGGTCTTCGTCCGGTTCATGGAACGGAACAGCGCCGCACTGCCGCCGTAGACCGCGATAAAAGGGACACCGACAAGAGTGATCCGGAAATAACTCATTACCCCCGCATGAACATCCGCCGGCAGCTGGCCGTACAGAATGCGGACAACATCCGGCAGCAGCAATTCGACCATAACACAAATGGCAGCTCCGGAAAACAGGCCGATCGCCAGAAGCTGTTTCGCACTTTCCCTCGCACGGGTCAGACTGCCTCCGCCGAGATATTGCGACACGACCACCGCGCCTCCGGTCGACAGTGCGAACAACACGCTGGTCACACAGCGGTTGAAACTGTCGACCAGGGAGACCGCCGAGATACTTGCCTCCCCCAAGCCGGCGACCATCAGGGTATCGGCGGTTCCCACCAGAATAAACAGGAGCTGTTCGACAAAAAGAGGCAGAACAAGACGGAAAATATCGCGGTTGGTGAAGAGCGTATACCGCTTGTCATCTGCGAAAGAAAACAAATTATTCATGAGAACATGATCCTGCATGCTGCCGGAAAGCCCGGAGTACAACTCAGTTTTTTCTTCGTTTGCGGGCTTCTTTCACGCAAGCCCGGATGAAATCGCCCTTGGCTTCGGTGTAAGCCACAATTCCTCCGGCGTCATCTCCGACAACGGTTTCGCAAATTCAGTCATACCCAATACTCCCAAAGATAAGATACCGCAATGCAGAACGCGTCCGTTCCAGGCAAAAAAATTCCGGCTCCGTTCCCGACAGCGGTTGACAAGGAGCCGGAGCGCTGCGTCCGGGACGCAAAGGGCCGCGGGGAACCGTGCTTTACAGATCCCGAGGCCAGTCGAGATCAATTACTGCGAAAAGCGTCACACCGTGATAAAATGTTCCCTTTCCACGGGGCATTACTTTTTCAGCTTTTTCAGGGCGTCTTGGGCATCTTTATTCCCATGGTCGGCAGCTTTGCGATACCATTTCTCCGCTTCGGCGAGGTCCTTGCTGACGCCTTCGCCGTTCTGATAGCAATATCCCAGGCCGTATTCGGCTTCCGCATACCCCTGCTCCGCGGATCTCCGGCACCATTTCACCGCTTCGGAGAGATCCTTTTGGACGCCTTCGCCGGAATAATAGCAATACCCCAAATTGAATTGGGCTTCCGCATATCCCTGCTCCGCGGATTTCCGGAGCCATTTCATCGCTTCGGCCAGATCCTTTTTGACCTCTCTGCCGTAATAATAGCCCGCCGCGAGATTGAATTGGGCTTCCGCGAATCCCTGTTCCGCGGATTTCCGAAGCCATTTCACGGCTTCGGCCGGATCCTTTTTGACTTCCTGTCCGTAATAGTAGCAGGCGGCAAGATTGAACTGAGCTTCCGCATGGCCCTGCTCCGCGGCCGCGCGAAGCCACTTCATCGCCTCGGCCGGATCCTTGCCGATGTCATTGCCGTAATAATAGCTTTTCGCGAGATTGAACTGGGCATCCGCATATCCCTGCTCCGCGGATCTCCGATACCATTTTATCGCCTCGACCGGATCCTTTTTCAGGCCTTCGCCGGAAGAAAGGAATGAACCGAGATAGAATTGGGCTTCGGCATTGCCCTGTTCCGCGGATTTCCGAAGCCATTTCATCGCTTCGGCCAGATCCTTGCCGATGCCTCTGCCGTAATAATAACCTGCCGCGAGGTTGAGCTGGGCATCCGCCTGCCCCTGTTCCGCGGCTTTGCGGACCCATTTCACCGCTTCGGCCAGATCCTTGCCGACGCCTTTGCCCTCATAATAGCACAATCCGAGGTTGTTCTGGGCATCGGCATGCCCCTGTTCCGCGGCTTTGCGATACCACTTCACCGCCTCGGCCGGATCCTTCTCGATGCCGTTGCCATTGGCATAGCACAGTCCGAGGTTGTTCTGGGCATCCGCGACACCCTGCTCGGCAGCTTTGCGATACCATTTCACCGCCTCGGCCGGATCCTTCTCGACTCCGTTGCCTGACTCATAACTCATTCCGAGATTGAATCGGGCATCCGCGACACCCTGCTCGGCAGCTTTGCGGAACCATTTCACAGCCTCGGCCGGATCTTTCCCGACGCCATTGCCGTCGGCATAGCACAAGCCGAGGTTGTTCTGGGCATCCGCGACACCTTGATCCGCGGCTTTGCGGTACCATTTCACAGCCTCGGCCGGATCCTTCTTGACGCCATAGCCATTGGCATAGCATACGCCGAGACCGAACTGCGCCTCCGCGTGCCCCTGTGCCGCAGCCATGCGCCCGTATTTCACCGCGGAAACGTAATCCTCCCGGTCGGCAAAACCGACAGCTTTCTGATACAGAGCCTCGGCATCATCCGGTTTGGCGGAGAACGCTTTCGGAAACTCTTTATGCAGTTCGGCGATCTTTTCCTTCTCCGGTTTCGCCGAATCGGAAATGGCCAGGAGTTTTTTTCTGGCGGCCCCATGATCCTGCGAGCCCGGCTCGTATGTCCGGTCCAGCCATTGTTCGGCACGCCGGCGTTCTTCTTCGAAACCCTGTGCGAACGCTCCCAGAAGCGCCGCGGTCAGCATCGTCGTCAATATTCTTTTCATGTCTTCCTCCTTGCGTATATCAAACAGGACAGATCGCGTCCATTTTCCTGTTCTCCGTTATGACGGTATGAGAATATAGCGCGATTCCCATGAAAAGCAACCGGGAAATCCGAAAACGATGCATTTTTTTTGCGTCAACAATTATTTTCCTCTCCCTTGACATTTCGGTTTTTCAAAGTATATTACATCGTCATTGTTTGAAGAATTGTCAGGAAGGACAAAACCATGAGAATTTTGGCAGCTGCAGTTTTTTTGACTTTCGTTTTCTGCGCGGTTTCCGCCGGCGGCAGGGATTTGGCGAAAGGATCCGATCGGAAGCCGTCTTCCGAGATGTTTGGAGATGTGTTCACTTTTTCCGAATTTGACGGACCGATCGGAGCGGGGCAGGTTTCGGAGAGGACCCGCCAGCTGGATAAAGAACGCGCTTTCCAGCAAACTCTCTGGAAAGAAAGGTTGAACGCTTGGAGAAACCGCCGCATCACAGTCCACAGAAGTCGGCCGCGCGCCGCCTTCAAACACCATAAACATTCTTCATCCAAACATTACAGATCGTCTCACCGTGGTTTCAAGTCTCACCGCCACACGATCAGACACGTCAAGCACACCCGACACCGCAGCAGAAAAAGATAGAGGCGCTGACCCCATCCGCCTCTATCATGGCAGTCCGCCTCCCCGGCGGCTGCCGCGGTCGGGATTCCTGAAATTCCAGAAGAAATATTTGGACTCCGCCCTCAGGAACGGAGCCGGCGATATTGCCTCCGTCACGTAACGCGCGATCACCGTCGATGGCGGTAATCGGTTCATGGGTTTTGGCAAACCTCCCATCGCCGGTCAGCGACCGCCTGCAACGAGTGCAAGTAACTCGTTTCCCGCGTCAAATGCCCCGTTTTGAGCCATTCTTTTGTTTTTTTCATGGGGAAGACTTGACTTTTGACCTTCTTGGAACTATAGTATATACCAATATACCAAACAGGAGACCTTTATGGGCAGCAGCTCTTTGGCGGAAACGATCGCGGAACATTTGCTCGCGGATTTCAGGAACGAGCCATGCCTTCCCAGCGAACGAAAATTGACGGAGCATTACAACTGCAACCGCATGACCATACGGAGGGCGCTGCAGATCCTGACCGAACGCGGCCTGCTCTCCAATTCCAGCAGGAAACGCTTTTTTTCGGAAGAGGTGAAAAACAGTTCGGACAAGGCCGGCAAAAAACAGTCGGTGATCATGGTCCTGAGTTTCGAGAAAGAACTGCTGGATCATACCCGGACATACATGCTGGGCGGCATCGCGCACGAGGCGGCCCGCCGCGGATTGAAACTGATGTTCCGGGAACTGACCGAACCGATGCTGGAAAAAATGACCTCATGCGCGGATATCGACGACGGCTTCGATGTGGCCGGTTATCTGGTGACTGGGCCCGCGCCGCTGCGTCTGCACGATATTTTGAGTTCGAGCCTGAAGCCGTGCATCATCAACGGCACGTTCATCGGCGAGGAAAATACCCGCTGCCGCATCCGTTTCATGGAAGTACGCATCGATTACGCCGCCATCTTCCGCGATATCGCACTCAGACTGCTGGCTCTGGATCATCGTAAAATATTGCTGGCGCATACCGGACGAGGGTTTATGATGGACCAGATCACCCAGGGGATCCAGGCCGCCGTGAAGCAATTCGGCCTGCCGCCCGAGACCCTGACGGCCAAAGTTTACGCTGTGGACATCTTCGCCGAGAGTGAAAATGTCCGTGATATTGCCGGCAGACTGGCCGCGGATGCGCGGAAGTATTCCGCACTGGTTTTGCCCTGCGGCAATGTCTTCGGTCTGGAAGTCGTCAATGCCTTGCGGGAAAAAAAGATCGGCATCCCGGCCGAATTGAGCCTCGCGATGCTCGGCTGCGAGACCGACTATTTCATCCCCGTTCTGGGCATCAGCGGCGTCTGGGCGGATGTCAGGGAACTGGGGGCGTTTTGCGTAAAAGAACTTGCCCGGCAGATCCGGGCCGGGCGGGCCGAATACGGCATCAGTTATTTTTCCACCTCTTTCATCGACCGGGGCTCCATTGGCGAAGCGCGAAAAATGCAAAACTCATCGATAAAACACTCCAAATGCAACAGGAAGGATTTCGACAGATGAAAAAAACTCAACAAACAACTGCGGCTTTCACACTTATAGAACTTTTAGTCGTGATCGCCATCATCGCCATACTGGCCGCGATGCTCATGCCCGCGCTGCAGCAGGCGCGGGAACAGGCACGCCAGGCAAACTGCGTGAGCAACCTTCGTCAGATCGGAACGCATTACATGCAATACACCCAATCGAACAGTGAATTCCTGCCGGATATGTATGCCTATTCTCTGGATATCCGGGACATTTACCTTGGGAATGCGAATGCGCTGACGAAGAAACTTCTGAGCTGCCCGAGCGACACTCAGGCCTTCGACGAATCGCAGGCATTCTATGACGCGCCCAGTTACGGCGTCAACTGCGTGTGGCACAACTGGAAGCATCTGCGGAAACTGTCGCAGATCACCCGGGCGTCGCGGTGTGTTTTCTTCGCCGAACGCGGACACAAGGGACCGGTCAGCGAGCAGCTTCAGTCGTCCTACGTGGCGTATCCGAAAGCGTTTCTTTCCGGCGGAGCCAAGATCTGGAGCCGACACGCAGCGGGAAGCCGCACAAATATCCTGTTCGTGGACGGGCATGTGGCGACATATGCCGCCGCATATGCCGAAGATGTCATAGGCGTGAATCAGGGCACCGGTTATCCCTGGTGGGGATACCAGATGGAACGGCTTGTCGAATGAAATTCCAAACGATCATTGCCCTGCTGGCGCTTGCCGTCCTGCCGGCGTTCTCCGCCGTGCCGTCGGCGGGAATTCTGCCGGAGAGTTCCCGCATCGATGTCGAAGCGGGCCTCACATGCCTTGTCACTCTGTCGATCCCCGAAATCAGCCTGACGGACGGCAAGCCGGAAGAGTTTTATGATGCCTTCTTTTACCGGCACAAACAGTTTGTTTTCGGACGGCGGGGCAGTCAGCTTTACTTCAATTTTCACGACGGCAGCCGCTGGACCGCCTTTATTCTTTCCGATGCCGATTTTGCACTGGAAGCCAACCGGACATATCAGCTTGCGTTTACCCTGGATGTTCACCAGGTCCCCTCGCAGGGCGAACTGTGGACGGATGCGGTGATCTATGCCGACGGACGGGCGGTCGGCCGGGCCCGGGTCATGGACCGCAAGCCGGCTGCAAGCAAACTCCCCATTCAGTTTGCCCGGGCTCAGGGATTCGGCACAGGATGGGACTGTCACGGCAAATTCTACGACGTGCGGATCATCAACCGCGCCCTGGATGCGGACGAAATCGCAGAACTCGCCTCAAAAGAAAAACGCATCAAATTTATTCCCGAGGGCGCGGCTGCTCTGCCCGAAAAAATCCGGAAGAGCATCGACGCCTTCCGGGAAAGGTCCACCGGGCCGTTTGCCCATGCGGTGACGGCCGCGCTTGAAACCTGGGCGAAATTTTGCGGTGAACGTGAATTTTTCAAAACATTCACTTCGCTGGAAAAAATTTCGATGCCGAAAAGTTTTCCCTTTGTCCCGAATGGCAGGCGCTCCGCGGCGATCGGACAGTACTGCTCATCTCCCGTTCCGACAATCGCATTCTGGCGTGGTATGATCTGACCCATGACAAAAATCTGCTGCGCGCAGGAAATTCTCCCTGGTTCCAGGCCGTGTATTTCCGCGAAGGGAAACTGCAAAAGGTTTCCGGAAACTCGCCGGATGTGAAATTGTCGGCGGAAACCGGGCCTGTATCCAAGGACGGAATATACCGCTGGATCAGCTGTTGCCGGCACAGGGATTTCACCGCCCGGATCGACTGGTCTTATGCCGGCGATTCCCTGCGTTACCGTCTGAGGATCGAAGCCGCCCCCGGAATCAGACTTCACGAGGCCGCTTTCCCGCATGTAAAACTGGAAGCGCATAAAGAAGGCGATCTGCTGATCCCTCGCATGTCCGGCGCAGTCAAACGCAATGCGGCCGCCAACCGGATCAGTTATTCGGGAAATTATCCGTCCGGTCACGTTTCCATGCAGCTGGGCGCCTACTACGACCGCAAAAGCGGCGTCTATTTCACGGTCGAAGACGGGCGTGCCCGAGCCAAGTCATTGCTGTTCCGAGCCGGTAAACACGGGGTGGAGATCGTTTACCGCTGGCCGGTGGCATATCCCGCAGACAAAAATAAAAAATCGGTGTTTGCTCCGCAATGCGATGCGGTGTTGAGTTCATTTACGGGGGATTGGTATGATGCCGGGCTGCTTTACAAGGATTTTCTCCGGCGTTCGGCAGTCTGGTACCGGTCCGCAAAACCGGTCACGGACTATCCCGAATGGTTCAGAAAAAACACCCTTTGGCTGACATTGGGGCACAAGGAGGATTCCGCCCGGAAACTTGCCCGACTGCGGGAATACTTCGAACTGCCCTTCGCCGTCGAATACATCAACTGGTTCGGCAAATTCGACCGGGACTACCCGCATCACCATGCCAATCCGCGCCATTACCTGTGGATACAGGATATCAGGAAAATGGGCATCAACGTCGTCCCCTATACCAACGGCCGTCTCTGGGAGACCCTCGACCGCCGGGACACCGATTACCGGTACACCTCGCACGGCGTACCCGATGCCGTGAAGCTTGCCGATGGCAGCGTGGTGACCGAAAAATACCATGGGGCCACCTTCGGCGTCATGTGCCCCGCCTGCGAAAACTGGCGGAACGAATTGAAAGCTCTGGCCGGACGCGTGCTTGGCCTGAACGCGGACGGGATGTACATGGACCAGATCGGCGCGGCGCGGCCCCGGCTGTGCTTCGACCCGTCTCATCCCCATGCTCCCGGCGATCCGGACAGCTGGTATATGCAGGGATACCGGAAACTGCTGCTGGACCTGCACAAGCTTTATCCGCAGGCGGTCTGGACGACGGAGGACAACTCCGAACCTTATGTGGGGCTCATGCACGGCATGCTTTCCTGGCGCTGGATGATCGACGGGAACGTGCCGCTTTATCCGCTCTGCTACAGCGGCAGGACGGAGATGGTCGGGCGCTCGTTCGGCGGGGAAGATCCCGATGCTCTGGCGGTCAAGCTCTTCCAGCAGTGGATGCAGGGCGAGCAGCTCGGCTGGTGCGGAGTGGAATTCCTTGCGTCGCCGCCGCGCGCGAAGTTCCGGCTGCAGGTCAAGCAGGCGATGCATCTGCGGCGCGGGATGCTGGACTTCTTTCAGCGCGGGATGCCGGACCGGACGCCGGAAGTCTCTCCGCAGACGTTCCGCCGCCTCAAATGGGGCGTCGTGGGGGATCAGTTCGTATCGACGCCGGCTATTGCCGTCCGGGCGTGGAAACTGGAAAAAACGCGGCTCGTACTGATGGTGAATCAGACCGGCCTCCCGCGGCGCTTCCGCCTGAGCCTTCCTGCGGCGGCGGGGGAGCGACAGAAGTTGTGGACGGTCTCCGGGAGCGGGAAGCTCCTCGATGACGGCATGATCGAGCTTGCTCCGTGGGACCCGGCGGCGCTGGTGTCGGCGCCGGAGCCGGAATTTGCCGACGCGGCGGCGCGGTTCGATCCGCTGTTCCGGCAAGTCGGGACTTTTTCGATGACGGACGATCCTTTTGCGACAAAGAAAAAATAAACGGAGGCGTGAACGATGAGAATGATCATGTTTCTTCTGACGATGCTGACCGCATGGCAGCTTGCGGCAGCTTCCCGGACGATTTTGTCGCAGGAATTCAACGGCCCGGCGCTGTCGGACGTCAAAAGCGCGGACGGCTGGATGCTGCAGCGGTTTTGGGCCGGCAGACTTGCCCGCAAAAACGGCGCGCTCGAACTCCTGTCGACCCAAACCGGAAAGCGGAACTGGGGGCGCATGATGTGTCCGCTGCTCCGCCACAATGCTTCCGGTATGCGGCTGGATCTGGTTTGCCGGGTGCGCGGAACGGGCAGATTCCGCGCCGGGGCGGTCCGCTATTACCCGGGCCGTCCCGTGCCCCAGCCCAAGGATTATATCTGGAGCGGATGGGAGCCGCTTACGGCGGAATGGCGGGATTTTTCGATGAAGATGGTTCTTTCGGGCGAGCTCCTGCGCGGGCTGAATTTCGTGCTCGAACTGGACGGGGACGGGCGGCTGGAACTCGACGCCTTCCGGGCGGCCGGGGAATATGACGAAACCGTTCGGATCGACGCCCCCGCGCCGATCCTCGTCCGGGCGGGCGATCCGGTCCCGCCGCCGTGTTTCCGGACCAACCGTCCGGGCGGAAAGTTCATCGTTTTTTCCGCGTCTTCCGTGGATGCGGTCGCGATCCCGGATATGCCCGCGGGCGTGGTGACGGCCGATGCCGAGGGCCGCGCGGTCGTTCCCGCGGCGATGATCGACGCCTCCCGGCCGATCCAGGTGTTCCGCCTGTCGCTGCAGGGGAACGGGCTTGTGAAACCCCCGGCCTCGTTCGGCTGTGCCATCTGCGGCGCGATCCTCTCGCAGGACCGGACGACCGGGTCGGTCGTGATCACCAGGATCCCGTCCGATGAATATGACGCCTCCCTGCAGGCGGCAAAGAAGGCTAAACTGAACGGTGCCAAGACCGTCCTCATTCTGGCGGACAGCATTTGGGACTTCGACCGCGGCGCCAACGCCGCCGACCGGATGAATTTCTTTTTGCGGAAAGCTCAGGGCGGCAATATCAAAGTCGTCAATTACGCGGTGCACGGCGACCGGATCGACAAGATGACCGCGCGTTTCAAAGGCGATCTCGCCGCGGTGGATCACGGCAAGGCCCGTTATCGGGACCTGAAAAACGAAACGCCGGATCTGATCATGATCATGCTGGGACACAATGACACCGCGACCAATTCGCGCAGCGATTTTACCTCGCCCACGGTCGCTCCGGAGGTCCAGAAAACGAAATACGGGGAATTGCTGGCGGCTCTCAAGGAAACGTATCCCCGGAGCAAGGTCATCTTGCTCACCCCGCTTGCGGTGAATTATGAAGGGATCCTCAAGCGCTGCGAAGAGATGCGCAAGGCTGGAAGAAAGCTCATATTCCGCTATGGCGATCCGGACAAAGTCGGGGCGTTCCGCAAAACACTGGCGGAAGTCGCCGGGGAACATAAACTGCCGCTGCTGGACATGTATACCCCGACTGAACATCTGGACAACAAACCGAGTTACTTCCGCCCCGACAATGTGCATCTTTCCCCGCGCGGGTACGGTTTGCTTGCCCGGCTGGTCTTGCAGGAAATGGGAAAATGAAACTTTTGAAGACTGTCGCAATGCTGTTCATGGGTCTGCTGATCGCCGACTGCATGGCGGCGCCCGGTTTTGCCACGGTCCACAGCAACGGCATCATCGAGGTGAAAACCGGCAGTTACGAACTGTCATTCTTCCCCGGATGCATGTTCCCGTTCAGGTTGAAAACCGGCGGCAGGACCTTGCCCGAACCGGTCTGGCTGGACCGGATCGTCGGCATGGACGGAAAACAGTATTTTCTGAATATCGACCGTTTTGCGGAACGCAGGATCGTGACCCGCACCGACCGGGAGTTCTGCGTGGAAATGTCCGGAACATATTGTCTGAACGACGATGCTTCCAACCCCGGGAAAGTACTGGCCCTTTACCGGTACACATGCCGGCCCGACGGCATCGAAGTCGATGTCAGGATCAGCAATCCGGAAGGGATCCTGTGGAAAGAATTGCAAGTGCTTGTGCCCGGCTGGAAAAACGATCCGTGGGACCGGTTTGCCGCAGACGATCCATCGCGTAACGTGAACGAACAGGGCGTTCTGCAAGGCGGACAATATGTTTCCGCGGCAAGCGGAAATGTTGCGTTCGCTTTGTACGGTGACCGCGTGACCGGATACACGAATCCGCGGAACAAATATTACAGTTACCTGTCCGCATTCCGCCGCGGGAAATGGAAGGATACGGTGATCGAGCTCAAGGGCCTGAAGATCCGCCTCACCTCAAACGCAAAATAAAAGTTTTTTTAGTTTTTTCCGTTTCCGGTATCGAAATCCGGAGGCGATTTCCGAATGACGGAGGGTCAACCCCTCTCCTCCCGGGCTTCTTTCACACAGGCCCGGATGAAATCGCCCTTGGCTTCCGTGTAAGCATCACGGTTGTGTTCGAAGCGTTTTTGCGAGTCAATCTTTAATCGGGCGTATTCCTGTGCCTTGACCGGATTCCGCCTGAGAAAATCGCGGAACACGATCTCGTCCCAGTCGCCGGGATGACGGATATGCAGATGAAAGACTTTATCCGCAAAACCCCGCGAGGTGTAGCCTTTGCACAGGTCGAGACGATATTCCGGAGCGGTTTTTTCCGACATGACCGTATAGCCGCACCGCTCGGCGGTCTGCCGGACCGCCTCCGGGGAAGCGGAGGGATCCGCTTCCGGCAGGATATCCACGGTCGGCTTGGCGCTCAGTCCTTCGACCGCGGTGCTGCCGATATGCTCGATCCGGACCAGAAGTCTGCCGAACGATTTTCCCAGCAGGGCTTTTTCTTCCTCGTAATATTTTTTCCAGGCCGGGTTATGCTCGGACAAAACGATCGGGAAAAGCTGCCACAATTCTTCCAGTGTCATCTCCGACAAGGGTTTCGCAGTTTCATCCATACCTGATCCTCCGCCAAGAGGAGATACTATAATGCAAATCGCGTCCGTTTCAAGGGTCAAATCCTCTCACACGACCATTTTTTTACCCTGAGCAAAAAGTTGTTAATGATGCCTGAGAAGGCTTCGCGGCATATGTCGCCTCAATCCTCGCCGAACCTCTCTGTCCCGACCATTTTTTGCTGATGCCTGTACCTTGAAAAAAATGCCGAAAGATGCTATAGTAAGGAATTCCGGTTTTCATATTAACAACGCCGTTGCAACAGGGCATTGAACCGCGGGGGCGAAAATGAGTTTTATTTTCATGTGTCCGTTCTGCAATCAAAAATTAGATTGTGACGACACTCTGGAAGATCAAATAACAAAGTGTCCCGAGTGCGGAGAGGACATCGTACCGACAAAAGAAAATCTCTCCTTCCAGCCAATGGATAATCGTCCTTGCCATCCCCCGAAGAGAGAAGTTCAACGACCGCAACAAACCGATTTGAGAACAGTAAACCGGAAAAAAGAATATAAAGTATTGACCCAAAAGGACAAATGGTTTGACGGGAAGTTTGCGCCGGAATTGCTGGAGCAGGCCATCAACTCCTATGCTTCGCAGGGGTGGCGAGTCGTTGCCGCCACTACTGCATCTTTCCCCTCGCTGATTTCGGGGAACCGAGAGGAAATGATCATAATTATGGAGCGAGATAAATAATGTATTTTTCTGAATATGGCGGTGTTTACTTCGTAGAGGGCATCCCGGCGGATGCAAAAATAATTGGTAACATATCCACAGTGGTGGATGGCGTCTTTTGCAATGCTCAGCTCAAAACGCTTGATGATGTCAAGAGAGAGATGGCATTGCAGGTACGGCGAAATGGGGGCAACGCAGTTGTTGCTTTTAAATACGGTCAACATTCGATGGGCTTTTGGCGAAGTTTGTTCTCGCTGGATAACGTGTATTGGAAAGGTGAAGGCAAGATAGCCTCCATAAATCCGTTATCACCACAGCAGAAGAACCCTGTTGTCCGGTAAAAACTTCAGAAAAGGCAATCGCCGCTCGCGCATTCTTTTTCTTCGCTCCACCTTGCCACCTGCCTGTTCATTCCGTAGACGAAGCCCGAGAAAGCTTTGCTTCATGGTACAACGTGCCGCTTCATACGCCGTCAGGCATGATTCATTTTGCTTTTTCGGACTTGGACCGCCACAACCTTGGACCAAGTGGCTGAAGCATCGCTCCGCCGTGAGGCGCCCGCCTGGCAAGCAAAGTTGTAACGCCGTATCGGCAGAAACCGGTCAGTAGATCTTGCCGTGCTTTTCCCGGTAAAGCTCGAAGGGGGTGAAGGCTTCCTTGCCGAGCAGCGGGCCGACAACAGGGATTCCCCTTTTGGCGGTCGCCGACCGCCAGAATACCCCCTTGTACCCCTCGTCGAATCCGATCTCTTCCGCGGCTTCGCGCGGCGCGCCGTAGATCAGTTTTTCCACGCCGCTCCACAGGGTGGCGCCGCTGCACATCGCACAGGGTTCACAGCTGCTCGCCAGCACACAGCCCTTCAAAGAGGCATTGTCCAGCTTGTTCTGCGCACGGGCAAAAGCCGTCATTTCGGCATGGGCCCAGGACTGCTTCGCGGGCACGACGACGTTGACGCCGACGGCGATCAGGCGGTCCGTGCCGCTCTCGAAGATCGCGGCGGCGAAGGGCCCTCCGGTCCCGTGCAGGACATTCTCTTCGGCCAGTTTCACGACGAACCGGATCTTGGCCTCGTCCCCCGCGATCGCGCGCCCGACGTTCTCCTTTTCCAGCTTCGCCAGCCAAGGCGGCATCGGGATCGCTTTGACCAGGATCGGCCCGGATTGCCGGTCGGCAGAACAACATCCCGAAAGAATGAATGCGGCCGCGCTCATCAGAAAGAAGGAAATTTTTTTCGAACGAACCCCGCCCTGCCCGATGTTGTCTCCCGTCTCTCTCATACCATTTCCTCCCGTCGCTCGGTTCGTTTTCCGTAAACATCGGCGATATGCCGAACCGTTGCTGCAATATACACTGCGGCATCATCTTTTACAAGGCACCCTCCCCTTGCCAGAGGAAGAAAAATGTCGAAAGGGACAGAAAAAAGCCAGCCGTGAAGGGTTCGCGGCTGGCTTCGTTTTTTGCGGGAGATTTTCCGGCGGCTCACTTGATGTTGAACTGACCGCCGCCGACGCCGTAGAGGACCAGTTCGCCGTAGCCGTTTCCGGTGTAGGGCTGGGCGAACTGGCACCGGAAGGCCCGCTTGCAGCGCGGCATCTGCTTGATGACCCACGCACCGACCTTGCGCCGCTGAATGATGCCGGCGGAATTGCGCTCGACCGTCCAGTCATCGCCATCGATAACGACATCGATGGCGTCCTTGTAGCTGTCGCTCTTTTTAGCCAGCGCGAGGGCTTTGGATGCGAAGCTGTTGAGCTTTCCGGGCTTCGGCATCGGATGGTAGTCGACGTTTTCCGGTTTGTTGTTTTTCATGGCCATGCTGATGTATCTCAGGCAGGTGTCGGCGACGGCGCGGGACTTTTTGTATTCCGGCTTGTCGAGCCCCTGAAAGAAAAAGAGGGAGTAGTACAGCTGACGGAACTGCTGCTGGACCTCCTTCAGATCCTCCCCTTCCAGGAACACCCGGTCGCCGTTGCGGAAGAAGTACACGTTTTTCCCGTCCGTGCTCATCACCCGGACATTGGATCTGGGGATGCTCAGCAGGGCGTAATCGAAGGTGACGTTGTTCTTTTTCAGATCCACGGTCCCGTGGAAGATGAACCAGAGCCGCTGGCCCAGCCAGCCGAGGAAACCTTCATAACGGTCGATTTCCTCCTTCGCCTGCTCGTACTTTTCGTGACTGCTGCCCGCCGCGACGATCTTCTCGTCCTCGGCCACGCGTGCCCGCAGCTGCTTGCGGAATTCGCCGACAAGCTTGCTGTTGGTGGTCGTACCCAGCTTTTTGTAATAATCTTTCAGCGGCTGGTCATTCTGCGAGAGGTCCTGCGCGAGGACCCACGGACACGGGTTCTGGTACTGGTATCCCGCCGACGCAACGGCGCAAAGGGCCGATCCAAGGCAAATGACAAAAACTGCTTTGATGATGGCATTCCCGAACATGACGATCCTCCTGTTGGTTTGATTTCTCCCTGTGTCCGGCACCTGAACGGTCGTGACGCCGCGATACAGCGGACTGCGCTATACTTATAACGCCGAAACTCGGAAAAATCAATCGGTTTTCGAAAAAAATGTAATTGGCGAGTATTTTCGCGGGACCCGTGCTTCATGGATCAGGCTGCGAAAACTCACGTCCGGCGTGATTTTCCCGGAACCTGTTGAAAAATGAGCCTCTGACGTGTATGTTAAATCAATTTTTCAGGTCCAGTATCAAATGACAGGAACAAAATGAAAAGCAAAACCACTTTCCACGCCGTCTTCTTTCTTCCGGTGCTGATCATCGTCGTCCTCGCGGGATGTGCTCACGACCCCCTCCCCCTCTGGAATGACGGCGCCCCCGCGAAAACGGCTCTGGTCGATTATGTAAGAACAGTCACGGAACAGGGTTCTCCAAACTACATCCCCATCGAAAACCGCATCGCCGTCTTCGATTTCGACGGCACGCTGTTTTTGGAGACGGATCCCACCTATTTCGACTGGCTGCTCTTCGAGTACCGCGTCCTGGAAGATCCCGGTTACAGGGCAACTGATGAGCAGCTGGCGGCGGCGCGTGCCGCGCGGAAAGGCAAGTTCCCGAAACTGGACGGCAACCGTGAACGCATGGTCGCGGAGGTCTACCGCGGAATGACTTTCGGCGAATTCGACGCCTTCGTCCGCCGGTTCATGGTCCAGGACCAGCCCGGCTTCACCGGACTCAAACGCGGCGACGCCTACTACAAACCGATGCTGGAGGTCATCGCCTATCTGCGGCAAAACGGTTTCACCGTGTACGTGATCAGCGGCACCGACCGCTTCACCATGCGTCCCCTGACCGATGTCCTGCGCCTGCCGCCGGCTCAGATCATCGGTTCGGACGGGACGGTCGTCGCCTCCGGGCAGGCCGGTCGGGACGGTCTGGCATATGTTTTCGTCAAGGGCGACAAACTGCTTCTGGGCGGAACCAATCTCGTCAAAAATCTCCAGATGAACAAAGTCTCCGTCATCGTGCGCGAGATCGGCCGTCAGCCGGTGCTGGCCTTCGGCAACACCATGAGCGATGCGAGCATGCTGAACTACACGATCGGCGACAACAAATACAGGGCCCTCGGCTTCATGCTCCTCTGCGACGATCTCGCCCGTGAGTACGGCAACGCGGCAAAAGCCGATCAAATGCGCAAACAGTGCGGCAAATACGGATGGATCCCCGTTTCCATGCGCGACGACTGGAAAACGATCTACGGCAACGGCGTCGCGAAGCGGCCGAACGCCGCCCGGCATCCCGTTTCGGGATCCGAAAAATGAGCCGTCTCCGCGCGATAAAGCCCCCAAAAACCAGCTGGACGAGCTGAAGAAGCAGACCGGCGTCGATGTACTCGAATTGATGCGGGCTCTGCAGAACGGCCAGACGCCTCCGGAAAATCCGTCCGCAGTCAAAAAACATCCGTACCGGATGATCGAACTCCCTGCAAATCTGCCGGGCATCAGGGGATGGAACTTCGACATCGAAGGCTTCAACAGGAAACTCGCCTCGCAGCTGGTCCGGGACAAACACGGTTTCTCCCGTATGAAAACACCGGAATACGACGCCGCCCCCCGGGGAAGACAATCTGCCGGCCCCGAATCCGCCCATCCGGACCATCAACCGCCGCAACGAGGAGTTTGCGACAGAACAGCTCGACGCCGCAAAATATCCGCGGTGCGATCATCTGCGCAAACAGGCTCTCGAACCGGACCAGCAGGATTCCCAAGAACTCACATTCAAGTACTGGGAGGTCGGGGACAATCTTTACTTCTCGATATCCGCCGATTTCACGGGAGCCTGGAATCCGCGGTATTATTGTTTCCGGCCCCGTCTCGACGGCCGCCTTCTCGCCATCGCTTCCTTCGACGAACTGCCGAACGCCGATGTCGCCCGGATCGTCAACGGCGTGAAGCTCGGCGTCCCCGAAGCCTTCAACAACCTTGCCGTGATCGGCGCCGGCAACATGTTTTCAGCGACGGGGACGTGGAAAAAATGTTCTTCATCGCGGCGAAAACCTGCCCGGCGGCCAGGCGCAATCTGTATTTGTTCTACGTGAACAAGCGGATGGACGACAAGGCGAAAGAGCTGCGGAAACAACTTCCCGACAAGGATCTCCCGCCCATTCCCGCAACGCGGACAAAATGATCCCTCCCCGGGAGGACAGCCCCGTGAAGATCCGGGCACTCGTCAGTAATTTTTGACGTAAATGCCTTTCAGCTGAAATTCGACATTCAGCTTGGCACGAACCGCCAGCGCATCAAGGATGGAACGCAGCGACGGCTGCGTCACTTCGAAGCTGACGGTCTTGTTCAAAGTCGCCCGGTCGATGCCCCAGCGGACATACATGCTGTTGTCGAATCTGACACGGCTGAGGACCTGGACGAATTTGAGGACATTCTCAACGGAAACATCCTGAAAGCTGATCGAAGCAAAGTCGAGCGGCACGTCCACCTTGTCTGCACCGGGGGTGATGCGGGGCAGCTCCATCGGCTCCAGCTTCTTGATGGTGATTCCGTTGAAGCCGAAAAGCCCGCTTTTGACCACAATGTAACTCGTGCCGCAGCTGGAAACGTAGCCGTAGAGCCCCAGGGCCAGCGTGAGACGTCTCAACAGTTCCCCGATCTGCGTCTCCGGCAGATCCATGGAGATCTCGTCCTTCGGCTGATCCGTCTGCCAGATGACCGGGATGCCCTGATGGGTCTCGTCGGCGGCAAGACACCGCTTGTTGATCTCGTCCAGTATCTGCTTGAAGGAAGCTTTCTCGAAATCCAGCTCGGAGACCGTCATCTTCATCCGGCCGGCAAAAGCCGCGCGGGCCCGGACCGGATTCGGGATGAGGAGAATGACGCCGTTGGACATGTAAAGCACCCGAAGCTGCAGACATCTGGCGACGGTTTCAAGAGCGTCGGTGATCTTGGTCCCGGAGACTTCCACGGGGACCATGGCCCGGTAGTGCTGATGAGAGAGACCGTTCATATGCAGAAAGATCCAGGCCGTCCCGGCGTGGGCGCTCTGCATGAATTTCGCTACGGGGAGCGGATTTTTGATCACGGGATACTTGACGGCGACCATCTTTTTGGCCAGCGTATCGTCGGTCGGATAAAAACCGACGCCGGGGCCTTTCAGAAAGCGGATGTTTTGACCGGTGACTTCACAATCCAGACCGGTCGCCATGCAGACGGCCGTCAAAAACTGCCTCAGCTGAACATTTCCGGCGGCGATCGTCACCCTGGCCTGAGTCTTGCCGGCCGTCGAAACCTTGTACTTCTGAGCCCTCAAAAGTTTTTCGACCTCGGAAAAAGGGGCATTGTCCAGCTTGACGTTCCTCACGCGCGACCGGTTCACCCACGCCGGATTCCCGTCCATGATCTTCATGCTGCCGAATCCGGTCTGCCACTCGGAAGCCTTGCCGACGGGATTGATGGCGATCGACTGCCCCGTCTTGCTCCAGATGTAGCCGAACTTCGTGAAATCGTTGAGCACGGCGCGAAGCGTCTTGCGCTTCGAGGCATTGATCGTCACACACCGCTCCTGATTCGGCGGGATCTTGACGATGAGTTTCAACTTGAAATTGGGTTTCACGGCCTTCTTCGGCTTGCCGTCCGGACCGTTTTCGGGCTTCGGCGGGTTGGTTTCTTCTCTCTTCTTTGCCTGCTGTTCCATGCTGTCCGCAATGGCATCAAGTTTTTTCTGAAGCTCAGCAAAAGCCTTCTTCGCCGGACAGGAATCCACATTGAACCCGGAAATGAAGTAACGGCTCAATTTGTAGTCGACGCTGCTGACGTCCGGAACCGCAGGTGCCCCCGAAGCCGACAGCGCGATGGAACAAACCAGAACGGCCGAGAGCGGCAGCAGACCTTTCAAAAACTTTTTCATCACATTCGTCCTCCAATGATTTTCCGCTAAAACAAGAGGGCCGCGGTTCGCGAAAACACTCCGGCGCGGTCCCCTGCTGCGGCGGCCGCAACATCCGGCCGCCTCGTGTTCTCTTTCCCGGTCAGAAACAGTATCCGTTCTTCGTCAGATATTCTTTGAGCTCGGGAATGTCTATCATGTGAAAATGGAAAACCGACGCGGCCAAAAGGACGCTTGCCCCGGCCTGGGCCGCTTCGAGAAAATGCTCCATTTTCCCGGCGCCGCCCGAGGCGACGATCTTGGCCCGGCACGCATCCGCCATCGCCCGGATGACGGGAATATCATATCCGGTGCGGGCGCCGTCTCCGGCCTTGCTGGTCGGCAAAATGACTTCGACGCCGTAATCATCGACCTTCTTCGCCCATTCGACGGCGTCGGCACCCGTGGCCGTCCTGCCGCCGTCGATATAGACTTCGTAGCCGGAGGGCATCCTGGGATTGACGTCAAGATCGATGGCGACGGTCACCGCGTGGGGGCCGAACTCCTTGATCAGGGCCGGGATGAGCTCGGGATCGCGAAACGCGGCGCTGCTGGTGGAGATCCGGTCGGCGCCCGCGGAGAGCACGGCCCGGGCGGACTCCACATCGCGGATGCCGCCCCCCACCGTGAAGGGGACCGTGCAGACGTCCGCGACTTTTTTAACGACTTCCACGAGGGTCTTCCTGTTCTCGACCGTCGCTGTGATATCGAGCATGGCCAGCTCGTCGGCGCCGGCCGCGCAGTAGGCTTTGGCGCACGCGACGGGATCGCCGGCATCGGCGATATCCACGAAATGGACACCCTTGACGACCCTGCCGTTCCGCATATCGAGACAGGGCATGATGGTCAAACGCTTCTCCATAGCGATCCTCCGGGTCTTATCTGGCGCCGGCGCGCCGGGGTTCCCGGTCGGGCTGGGTCGTGGCCAGCTGCTGTATCCACTCGACGCCGGGGAAGTAGTCGACGTAGAAGGCACGGATCAGTGTCTCCAGCCCCTTCACGCCGTACTCCCAATCCAGGATCTTGTCGCCGAGCTCGCGCCGGACATTGGTCTGGTCGAACTTGATGTCTCCGGAGAAATAGGGGAAGAGATCCCCCAGGAAACGCCCCATCAGACGATCATCCTGAGTCTCCAGCTGCTTATGGGCCTCCACGGAAACACCGTCGAGGCGGAGGATCCGGCAGATGGTGTCTTCGATCTGCCGGGTCGTCACAGGACTGTCTCCCGTAATGTGATACGCCTGATTCCGTACGGGTTTCTGGAACAGCGCCGTGACCGCCTCCTGAACGTAGTCGATGGGAACGAAATAAACGTGTTCGGAGGGCTGTGTCGTGAAATTCAGGCCGATATCGAACCATTCGCGGGGATCGACGCCGGCCTTCGAACAGGCATGACTTTTCATTTTGCCGAGGAATTCGAGGACACGGTAAAAGGCAAGGGGCTTGCGGATCCGCCCGTCGGAGCGCCGCCCCGTGACGATGGCAGGACGGTAGACGGTGAAGGGGATCCCGGAGCCGCGGACGAGCATCTCGGCCTTGAATTTGCTCTCCTCGTACGGATTGTTGAAGCCGCTGTCGATCGGATTGTCTTCCATCGCCGTCCCGAAGAGCTTCCCTGCGACATAGGCCGTCCCGACGTAGTGGAACGCGGAGACTTTGAGCAGCTGTGCGAGACGGATGATGTTTTTCGTTCCTTCGTAATTGATCCGGAAGGTCTTGCCGGTGGGATCCTTGCCGAGATTCACGTCCGCGGCACAGTGGAACACCTCCGTGACGCCGGCAAGCCGGGGATCCCGGGCCAGCTCATCGGGATCGATCGTGACCACATCCCCGTCGATGACGGTCATGGCTTTCAAAACCTTCTCGGCGATCTCCGGACAGCCGTCGAACCGGCACTCGTCCCTGACGATGGACTCCGCCCGTTCCTCGGCCGATCGGCCGCCGCCGTGCCGCACGAGGCAGATGATACTGTAATCACTTCGCTGCCGAAACAGCTCCACGACAAACGCGCTTCCCACAAGTCCGGTGATACCGGTCACAAACAGCTTTTTCATAAGAGTTACCGCAAATTTACACCCTGATGTTGTACGAACTTACACTCGCAGATGACTTACGATTGGTAAACATACACCCCTTTTCGCAGTTATGCAAGTAAAAAAAGCAAAATAAATCGACTTTATACCGTAAAATCCTCTTTTTTGTCACAGTACCGCGTAGGATCGGGGAGCCCGGCCTCGATGAACCCCGCGCGCCGCAGACGGCAGCTGGCACATTTTCCGCAGGCCCGACCGGCCTCGTCCGGAGAATAGCAGCTGACCGTCAGGGAGTAGTCGACGCCGAGCTTCGTTCCCAGTTTGACGATCTCGGCCTTACTGAGATCCTGAAGCGGCGTCTCCACGTTCCACGACCATCCTTCGTCCGCGGAACGCGTTCCGAGCGTGACTGTTTGCCGGAACGACTCGATGAATTTCGCCCGGCAGTCGGGATAGTTCGAATAGTCGACGCTGTTCACGCCGATGAAAATGTGACGCGCTCCGAGCGTCTCCGCCCAGGCCGAAGCCACGGAGAGAAAGACAAGGTTTCTCGCGGGAACGTAGGTGATGGGGATCCCCTCGGCAGGTCCCTCGGGAACGGGAAGGCTCCTGTCCGTCAGCGCCGACCCTCCCCACTGCGACAGATCCAGTTTGAAGATGCGGTGATCGCGGCAATGCTGACTTGCGGCGACAGCCCTTGCCGCCGCAAGTTCACAGCTGTGACGCTGACCGTAGTCAAAACTCAGCGCATGGACGCGGAACCCCCTGCTGAACGCGATGGCCAGACAGGTCGCGGAATCGGCACCGCCGCTCAGCAGAACAACGGCATCTTTCTGAAAATCACTCATTCGCGCTTCTCCTAAACACCCCTCCGGTCCCCCCAGATGATCTTGTGCAGCTGCAGCTGCAGACGGAACGGCTGCGCCGACGCGAGGACCCAGCCGGCCAGCTCGCCGAGATCGACCCGCCCCCACACGGGGGAGACCAGCAGATGAGGCGTCTTCGATGCCAGGGCATACCTGGCGCAGACAGCCTCGGCAAACTCGAAATCACGCTTCGACGAGACGACGAACTTGACCTCGTCACGCGGCGTGAGTCCCGCATAATTTTCGGACAGCATGCGATCGCTCATGCCCGAATCCGGCAGTTTGCAGTCCACGATCCGCCGGACCTGCGCCGGAACGTCCCCGATAGGCCGCGCCCCGTTGGTTTCGAGCATGACCTCGAATCCCCTTTCAAGCAGCGCCCGGCACAGTGCGGGCGTCTCCTCCTGGAGAAGCGGCTCCCCCCCCGTGATCTCGACCAGCGGGATCCCCGATCTCTCCGCAAGACGCGTCAGCTCTCCGATGCTCATCTCTCTGCCGCCCGACGCGGCATACCGGGTGTCGCAGTAACGGCAGGCCAGATCGCATCCCTCCAGACGGATGAAAAAACACTTGCGGCCGGCCTGGGTCGATTCCCCCTGGATACTGACGAATGTTTCAACGACGCGGAGCATCTTCAGTTCTCGAAGTACACGACGTCCGAATTTTCCGACTCTCCGACCTTGACCCGGTTGACCTTGATCTCGTCGGTATTGAGTTTTTTGCTCATGCGCCGATAAATGCTGCGGGCGAGGATCTCGCTGGTCGGATTGACTTCGGCGAACTCCGGCAGCTCGGAGAGATTGTGGTGATCGTAAGCGCCGATGACATCGTCGAGAGCTTTTTTCAGCTTTTTGAAATCGAGGGCGATGCCGATCTCGTTGAGTTCGCTTGCATGGACCGTGACGACGACGGAGTAGTTGTGTCCGTGAAGATTGCGGCAGTCGCCGTCGTAGCCGCGGAGCCGGTGGGCCGCCGCAAAGGTCCTTCGTATCTCTATTTCAAACATGGATCGTTACCTCCCTTTTTGTTTTTTTTACCGTCCAGCTCCAGTCTGTCGAGCTCGCCCCACGCGAGGGCGCCGCCCGGGGAAACGGTGCAGCTGCACTTCCCCCGGTTGAGATTTTTGCCGCACACGGGGCAGAGCCCCCTGCAGTCCTCCCGGCACAGCAGGATCATCGGCAGTTCCAGAAGAAGCTCCGAACGGATGTCCTCCGAAATATCGACCTCTTCCGGCGCCCGGGCAAGATCGACGAAAAACTCGATCTCCCCGGCGGAGATCTCCCGTTCGACCCTGTCGAGACAGCGTCCGCATTCGCCGGAAATGACGGTGCGGCACGAACCGGAGACCAGCGCTCCTCCGGAGACGCGCGATACGCGCAGATCGTAATCGACTCCGGAAGAAGCCGCGTAGACGTCGTCGGAAGCCAGTTCAAGAAAACCGGCAGGCTCCGTCCCCTGAAGTTCGATGGGCTCCTTGTCCAGCCGCGCGACGGAAAATTTGATCATGACGTGCCGCCCTGTTCTCCGGAGGGCGTCCCCGCGGCATAATCGTTCCAGAGGCGCAAAACTTTTGCAAATATCTCCCGTTCCCCCGGATCGACCGTTTTCATGAAATCGGCCGTGAGCCGATCGAACAGCTGCTCGCTCTGCCGGAAACGCTGCTGGAATTCGCCGGAGATGCGGATGGAAATGGCCCGGCGGTCCGTCGGATTTTCCTCGCGGGTGAAAACCCCCTTCCGGACGAGCGTGTTGACCATCTCACTGGCCGCCGCCGGAGTGATCCCCAGTTTTTCCGCAAGAAACTTCAAAGAGAGTCCGGGCGCATCCTCCCGACCGCAGACGTAGACGCACTGGATCATCCGCAGCTGATTGTAGGTCAGCTTGTAAAAAATCTTGTCCTCGGAGCCGCGGTTCCGCTCGCGCATGTAGCCGCCGATGCGGAACACCGCTCTCCAAAGGTCGCTGCAGCCGGTCTCTGTCTTTTTCAAAATCCGCTCCGATCGACGGGAAACAACTCCGGTTCGAGGAACCCCTCCGGCAGACGCCGTCTTTTGCGGAAATTCCGGGTGATCCCGCATTTCCGCCGGGCCTCCGCCCAGCTGCCGTTGCCCAGCTTCCGGATCCCGTAAGCCAGAAGATAGGAAAAATTCTTGCGCATGTTCGGATAGGCGAGATTCTCCCCGCTCTCGAACAAATTGATGATCTCCTCCCGGATCTCCTCGGCGGTAAGTCTGCGCCTTTGCCGGATGGTGTTGTAGTCGACGCCCGCGGCGACGACGGCGGTGTTCCACGCGCCGAACTTGTGGATCGCCGCCATGTAGAGCGCCCGGCAGTTGAGCTGGACGAACTGACAGGAGACGGGTTCGTGTTTTTCGACCCGTCGGCGGATCTCGGTCACGACATCGCGCTTTTCCCACTTCCTGTACTTGCGGATGCCGTCGTAATCCAAACCGGCCGCGGTGATCGCGTTCTTCCAGGAGCCGAAGATGCGGCAGCCGGCCGAATACAGGTCGGAGTGGTGAACGGAAACATAATGCGAACTCAATGGTTCGTTCCCGTACATACCTGTTATCCTGTCACAGACGAGCTGATCGTTCCAAAGTTTTACGAACATGCCGCGATGTCATCCTTTCCCTGAAAAACTAAAACATCTCGCGACGGCGCCTGCGGAGCGTTTCCGTTCCGGTTTTGACGAGAGCCAGCAGCTGGGTCTTTCTCTCTTCCGGCGGCAGGGCGAGAAAGAGCCCCATCAGCAGATTTTCCTCTTCCGACAGACTTTTGAAAGTGGTCGGCGCGGCATCGGCGGCTCCCGCCGCGCGAAGAGCGGCCGCGGCCGCCTTTCTCTGGGAATCGTTCAGGATATCGAAGACATCCAGCAGGACCTTCTGGTCGCTGAGCATATCCACCAGTTCGAGATGGCGGCGGTAGGGCGAACCGATCCGGGGCGGAGGACTGTTTTTGGGTTCGGGACCGAGAAGAAGCGGTTTGAGCGTGGGATAGATCTTGTCCCACGTCTCCACCCGGGCGTTCCTCGCTCTCCGGTTGATAAAACGGCGCAGAAGTTCGATCCGCACCCCCGTGACACGGGAAAACTCCGCGAGGGAAAACGCGTTGATGCAGCTCTCGAGTGCCTTCGCGGCATCCTCGCTGAATTTCTTGTGACTGCCTTTCTTATCCATGATACGACCTCGATTTTGAAGATAAAACGGGCTCTCTGTTTCAACGGGATCCCAAAAGAGCGTCCAGACGCGACGCGCGGGCAATGAGCTCCGTGAAATCCTCCTCGCTGTAGGAGAACTTCGTGTGCAGAAACCCCGCCATCCGCCTGACGCTTGTGCAATTTTCAAGTTTGAACGAGGCGACGCTGCCGTCGTTGAAGATGACGTGAAACAGGTCGCTGTGATTTTCGGGACGGTCGACAAGGAGGGGCAGTTTCGCACCGCCGCCTTTCCTCCAGGCGCCGAAGTAGACGTAACTGCAGCTGCTGAAATCCAGCAGCTCGGGCCCGGGCGCGGCGGTTTCCTCCATTCCGGCAAGGACGAGGTCGGCAGGCGCGATGCCGCCGTCGGCAAGGAGTTTACGCAGGCCGGGGATGTCCGATTCGGCGGGGACGCTCCCGTGTTTTTTCGCGTAGGCCGTCAGCGCGGCCGCGATTTTCCGCAAATTTCCCTCGCAGGCGGAGATGCCCTCGGCCTCCAGGCGGGCTTCGGATCCGGGCTTTTCCATTTTCTGCTGCGGCGGAGGGACCGTCGCCCGGGGCAGCAGGGGAGAGAGCTCATCCCAGTGTGCCGCGAGAAGGAGCACTGGAGCGACGAAAACGGAGACGATATCCGTTGTCGGGATGTCGAATCCGCTGTTGGAAGTGACCGAAAGCCCATCCTTTTCCCGCCTGACGACGACCAGCTGAGGCCGGTCGAAATCGGCGGGATCGATGGAAATGCCGCCGAATTTTTGCGGTAGCGTGACGGTTTTGGTCTCGGGACGGGTCCCCGCGGAATAAAACACGGCGACCCCCTCCTCCGGCATGCCGCGGGAAAGACGGAGGAAGTCCGGCTGGCGGGCAAGTCCGCCGTCGGAGGAACAGAAGTGTTCCTTTGCCTCGGCGCAAGAGAAAATCACGAGCCGGTCATCGGCGCCGGTGCACACCATGGTGCATTTTGCCCCGGGAAGCCGCAGCGTGATCTCCGTGTCGCCGACTTTCGCAGAGGGCAGATTCCCGGCAAGCTCCGAAAGCCGCTTGAAAAGACGCAGTTTCCTGTCGGGGAGCGTCAGGACGAAATCATGGTATTTCCCGCTGGTCCTCCGGGCAAACACGACGAATCCCCACTCGCCGGAGATCCCCTCGCAAAGTTCGCGGATCCCGGTCTTGAAAAGCATCCGGCAGGAGACGGCGAGCTTTTCTCTGCCGAGGGAACTCCTTTCCAGCATATCTCCCAGCGGGGCAAGATCGAGAATGAAATCTCCCGCGAAAAGGGTGTCGGCGGGCAGCCCCGATATCTCCCCGGCAAGGGGACGGTTCCGCTTCCCCGGTATCGACCAGAAAACGCCCGCATTTTCCTCGGGCAGGAGGTAAAATGTCCTGTTCCGGAACGTCGTTTCCAGCGCATCGGGAATGGGGACGGAACTTGCTCCGCTCCACCGGCAGGCGGTGATCCCGGACATCCGGACCGCAAGTTCCACGACGGAGGTCACGATCATCAGCCGCTCGTCGCCGGCCTTTTCCGAAATCCGGTCCTCCAGCAGAGACCGCTGGAAGCTTCTGAAAAAAGTCTTCGCCTCCCGGTACAGAGGGCCGTTGTCGGAGATCCTGTAGTAGCTCCCGCCGCGGTCGAGATGCGCGGCAACGGCGTCGAAGGCGGCCTCCTCGGGGGTGCAGCAGCCGCCCGTGATCACGACGCAAAGCACCGCGAAAACGACCGACGCAATAAAAACACCGATCCTGCGTTTCGTCGTGCCCACGTGTGCCCCTCCCCTTCTCAGAGATGCTCGGCGATCTGAACGGCGTTGAGCGCCGCGCCCTTGAGGACCTGGTCTCCGGCGACGAAGATATCCAGTCCGCGCCGGTCGTCACGGGAGATGTCCTGACGGATGCGTCCGACCAGAACGTCGTACTTCTCCGTCGCATCGATCGGCATGGGATAAAGCTTGTTCGCGGGATCGTCGACGACCTTGACGCCGGGAGCGGCAGCGAGAATGGCCCGCGCCTCATCGGGCGTGACCTCGTCGGCAAATTCCAGATTCAGCGCCTCGGAGTGAGCCCTGAGAACGGGGACCCGAACGCAGGTGCAGGTGACTCTGATCGAGTCGTCGTGGAGCATCTTGCGGGTCTCGTTGAGCATTTTGAGCTCTTCCTTCGTGTAGGCATTGTCGAGGAAAACGTCGATGTGAGGGATCAGGTTGAAACCGATCCTGTGCGCAAAGGCTTTGGGCTCGATCGGCTGACCGTCGAGCAGCTGCCGGGTCTGGGTGAGCAGTTCGTCCATGCCCTTGGCGCCGGCGCCGCTGGCGGCCTGATAGGTGGCGGCCACGAGGCGGCGGAGCTTCTTCGCCCGGTGCAGGGGGGCGACGGCCACCAGCATGATGATGGTGGAGCAGTTGGGATTGGCGATGACGCCGTGATGTTTGGCGATGTCCTCGGGATTGACCTCGGGAACGACCAGCGGCACATCGGGCTCGAGCCGGAAGGCGCTGGAGTTGTCGATCATGACCGCGCCCGCGTCGACGACGCTCCGGCGGAACTTCTTCGAAATGTCTCCGCCCGCGCTGAACAGGGCGATGTCGATCCCCTTGAAGGAATTCTCCGTCATCTCCTCGATGACCACATCCTCACCGCGGAATTTCATGGTCTTCCCCGCGGAGCGGGCGGAAGCCAGAAGGCGAAGGTTTTTCACCGGGAAATTTCTCTTCTCCAGCGTTTTGACCATTTCGACACCGACAGCGCCCGTGGCGCCGGCGACGGCAACGTTAAAGCTTTTCGACATGTTCAGTCATCTCCATTCTTGCATTCCGCATGTTGGCATTTGGGATTAATATAATCCAATACCTTGAAAAATGCAACCGGAGACGCTATATTTATGCGCTATGGACAAAATCGATTTCGACTTGAAAACACTCGGCCGGGACGAGCTGGTCGAACTGCTGGAGTATCACAACCGGCTCTACTGGGAAAGGAATGCGCCGGAGATCTCCGACGCGCGTTACGACGAGATCGTAAGAGCGCTCCAGGAGATCGATCCGGAGAATCCCCTTCTCTCCCGGATCTTCACGCCTTCCGTCGCCGGAAACGGCAAGGTCCGGCACGCTTCTCCCATGCTCTCTCTCGACAAGGCCTATTCGCTGAGCGCGCTGCTGGAATGGGCAAAAAAATTCGCGAGGAGCGAAGACGAACTGCTCTATGTCGAACCCAAATACGACGGCATCTCCGCGAATTTCGACGGACGGATCCTCGCCACGCGCGGCGACGGGGAGTTCGGCGAGGACATCTCCGGCAAGATCCCGCTGATCGAGCTGGAGGCCCCCGGATACACCGGTCCTCTGGATCGTCCCGCCCGCGGAGAACTGCTCATCCGCGAGGACGACTTCAGGACCCTCTACGCCTCCATCCGCAAAAAGGACGGTTCCGTCTACAAGAACAGCCGGAACGCCGTTGCGGGGATCATGGGCCTCAAGGATATCTCCGCCATGCTGGCCCAGCACGCAAAGATAACGCTGGCCGATTATACGCTGTGGCGGCGGGAGATCCCGCTCTCGCGTCTGGAGTCCGGCTGGGAAGCGCTGAAGGAGGAGCTGGCGGCCCTGCCCTATCCTCAGGACGGCATCGTGCTGAAGTTCGCCGACGAGGCCTTCCGGAGATCCCTCGGCAGCACGGCGCACCATCCGCGCGGCGAGATCGCCTACAAATTCACGAACCTCAGAAAAAACACCGTTCTTCTGGATGTCGAGTGGAGCTCCGGCAAGAACTGTCTCACCCCCGTCGCGATATTCGCCCCCATCGACATCTCGGGAACCACCATCAGCCGGGCGACACTGCACAACGCGGAGAACCTGTCCGCCCTCGGCGTCATGATCGGCGACGAGATCACCGTGGAGCGGGCGGGCGACGTGATCCCCCACATCGTTTCGTCGGTCCCCGGCATTTTCCGCAGGGACCCCATGATATCCGCGTGCCCGAAATGCGGCACGGCCGTCGTGCGCCGCGGTCCGGAACTGGTCTGCCCCAACCCCTCCTGCCCGGGAACGATCCTGCAGCAGCTGGCGGCCGCGGTGAAGTGCCTCGGCATCGACAATCTGGGCGGCGCGACACTGCAGAAACTGATCGACAGGGGATTCGTCCGCCGGATCCGCGACCTCTTCGATCTCACCGCGGCGGATCTGCTGACGGTCGAGGGCTTCGCAAAGAGATCCGCCGCGAACCTGATCTCGGAACTCGAGAAGGCCAGGACCGTCAACGATTACCAGCTGCTGGCCGCGCTGAACATCCCGGGGATCGGCCTCAATATCGCCCGGCAGCTGCTGGCGGATCACACGATCCAGGACCTCAGGACCATGTCCTGCGAGGAGCTGTCGGCCTGTCCCGGGATCGGACCGGAACGGGCCGCCGCCATCCGTCAGGAGCTGGATCTTCAATCTGGCTACCTCGATGAACTGCTTTCCGCCGTCGCCCCGGTCCATGCGGGGAAACGCCCTTCGACGGAAAAAACGGTCTGTTTCACGGGGAAAATGCCGGAAAAGCGTTCCTTCTACGAAAAACTGGCGGCATCGCACGGATATCTCCCCGTCGACGATGTTTCGAAGGAGCTGGATCTGCTCGTGGCGGCCGATCCCTCCGCCTCGGGGGGAAAACTGGGCAAGGCGGTCAAATACGGCGTGACGACGGTCAGTCTCGAGGCTTTTCTGGCAAGTCTCGATCCGGCGGCTCCCGCTCTGCCGGAAACGGAACCGGCCGGACGCCCCGTGCAGGGAGAACTGTTTTGAATCTGCCGAAAACCGACTTCCCCGTTCTCCTGATCGCGCTGGCGGGCATTCTTCTCCGGCTGGGATTCGTCCTGCCCGGTCTCGCGGCGGGATCCCACGAAAGGTATCTGCGCCCCGATTCGGCCTTTTACATGCATGCCGCACAGGAACTGGCCGCCGGACGTCATTATCCGGGGTCCGTGCGCGCTCCGGGTTTTCCCGCAGCCGCGGCTCTGCTGCTGAAATGCACCGGGGAGCCGCTGGCGGTCCCGCTGTTCTTCGCGGTCGCGGGCGGGCTTGCCGCCGTCTTCGTCTACGGAGCCGGCCGGGCGTACGCCGGCCGCGGCGCAGGACTGCTGGCCGAAGCGCTGTACGCATGTGATCTCACGAGCGTCGTCAACGCCCCCATGCTGCTTTCAGACACCTTTTTCGGGATCCTGACGGCGCTCCAGCTCTGGTTTTTCGTCCTCTTCTGGAAAAACGGGCGTCCCCTTTTTTTCGCAGTTTCCCTGTTCACCGCCGCTCTGGGCGCGCTGATCCGTCCCATCAATCTGGTCTGGTTCCTCCCGGCGCTGGTGCTTCTGGCCTGCAAACCGGGGCTCTCCCTGCGGAACAAATTCGTCACGGGGCTTGCCGCGACGCTGATCTTCTGGGCCGTCCTCACGCCCTGGATGGTCCGGAATGCCCGACGCGGAGCCGGGTTCTGCATCGACGTCAACACGGGGGCCATGCTCCACCAGAACGGCGCCATGCTCCTCGCGGAGGTGAACAAAAGCGACTTCGAGAAGGAAAAGGCAGCGATCCTCGCGCGGCTCGACCGGCTTTTCGAGGACAAGAAGCGTTTTCCCGACGAGAAAAGCAGGGTCGATTACAGGAAGCGGGCGTACATGCGCCTCATCGCGGCGCATCCCTTCATCTGGCTGAAGCAGCAGTTCCAGTGGAAGATCCTCCTGCCGGATGCGCCTACGGGATTCGAGATTCTGGGGCTGACGAAGTCCGACCGGGGGACCATGGGCATCCTGGCCCGGGACGGTCTCTTTGCGGCGATCCGGCATTACTTCGACGGCAGGCTTTTCCTGCCGCTGCTTTTCCTGCCCTTCCTTCTCGTCACGGCGGCGGTTTACGCCGGATGCACGTTCCAGCTGTGCCGGGATCTGTTCCGCCTGAAAACGGGCTGGGGAGAACTGCTGCTTTTCCTGGCCTTTTCCGAGTATTATCTGTTTCTTCCCGGAGCGATCACGGCGCCGCGCTATCAGATCCCGGCCCTGCCGCTGATCTCAATACTGGCGGCGGAAGGGCTGCTGGCCGGAGCGCGGCTGCTGCGGCACAGGCCGCTCCGCCTTTCGAAAGGCCCTGCGGACGATATCCCGGTCGAAGCGGCCGGGGAGAACACGCCACAGACCGAGGGAGCCGAGTTTCTCTCTCAGGACCGGCGTTGAGACCAGTGTGTGATCCGTCACGGCCAGAACGCATTTTTCGGGCTTCATGACCGGGACGCCCTCTTCGTTCAGGCGGATGCATCCTGCGAAATAATGACGCATTTTGCGCTTCTTCCCGTTCTCCCGTATGAAGCGGCCCAGCTCCGTCAGATCCTCCCGGGTCACGATGACCGTGCACACCCGGTTGCGGAAAGGGAAGAGCCGGTAAAGAATGCCCTCCGTCAGGACGAACCGCCCGCTGACGGGTTCCTCCCCGCCGTCCGTCCGGCGGACCGGCAGGGAAACGAGCGCCGCGTCGGCTCCCGCCGCATCGAGCAATGACGCCGCAAAGAAGCGTCCCAGCTCCGCGGGGCGACCGTTTTTCCCCGGCCACCGGCAGTTCAGCGAGGTGGCGGCGATCCGACGTGAGGCGATCTCGCGCTGGTCGAGAAAAAAGCCATCGCAGAGACGGGCCGTCTCCTCGTCGCGGGCGTCTTCGCGGGGATGGAGAAGCGCGGACTCGATCCTGACGATCCGGCCGGTCGCGTCGTCCACTTTGACCTTGACATGGGCCGCACAGGCGCCGTGACACCCCGCCTGAACGAAGTAAGCGTGGCGCAGTCTGTGTCCCGCGACCTCCTTATGGGAGTGGCCGCCGAGGATCAGGTCGATCTCGGGATAAGTCCGGCACAATTCGTGAAGGTTGGCGTATTTCGAGTACATCCCGTTGTGAAAGGCCAGGATGACGACGTGGGGCCGGGCGGCGAGGATCTCCGGCATGATCCGCCCGATCGACTTGGTGACATCATCGAACACGCCGTCGGTTCCGGGCAGGACGCGCCGGGGCATCGCCGGATCCGTCGCACCGATGACGGCGGCTCTGACCCCGTTGATCTCAAACAGCTTCCATTTCACGGGAACAACGTCCCGCCAGTGCCAGTGCGCGCCCAGCGTCACGCCTTCGAACTCCTTTACCCGCGAAGAGAAGGCTTCGTATCCAACTTCGAAATCATGGTTGCCCGGGACCCAGACGTCAAACCGCAGGTGGTTGAGCAGACGGATCATGGGCTTCCCGCCGCAGAGATCGGAATACAGCGTCCCCGTGAGCGTGTCTCCCGTATCGATTTTGAGCGTTTTTCCGCCGAAGGACCTCAGGACGGCCGCCAGAGCCGGCATCTTCTCGAAGTGCCCGTGAAGATCGGATGTGCACAGGATGTCGAGTTCCGCACCGGCAAGTCCGAAACAGAAAAGCAGCAGAAACAGCCGCGGCAGGAAAAAGTGTTTTTTCACTCGACGGAACTCCAGAAAAAATTGACCCGGCCTTAAAATACTGCACGGGGAGGTGATTTGCAAATCGCGGGAGAGGCCTGTATATTATCGGCCGTGTTCACCGTTTTGTTCAGTCTTTGAAAGCAGGGGGAAGAAAATATCATGCCGAGAATAGCCGTTCCGGAAGGGATCACGACGAAAGTTTTCATTTTGGACGATGACGCGCTGCCGCAGATACCGGAGCTTCTCCGCGAACTGTGGCCGGGAAAGACCCCCTGGATCATCGCCGACGGCAACACTTGGCGCGCCGCCGGAGAGAAAGTGCAGCGGATCGTCTCCGCCGCCGGGATCGCCGCACAGGAACCGCACATCCTTCCGGCCGTGCCGAAACCGCATCCGGATCACGCCGTTTCCTGCAGACTGGCCGGGATGATGACGGAAAACACCGTCCCCCTCGCCGTCGGATCAGGCGTCATCAACGATCTGGTCAAAACCGCCGCCGGGATCAAAGGCATCACCTACTGCTGCATCCCCACGGCCCCCTCCGTCGACGGATACACCTCCCGGGGGGCCGCCATGTCGGTCAACGGATTCAAGGTGACGGTCCCCTGCCCGGCTCCCGCCGCAGTCGTCGCGGACAAGTCGGTTCTGCTGTCGGCCCCCGCCGAAATGGCCGCGGCCGGTTACGGAGATCTGGCGGCGAAGGTCGTTGCCGGCGCTGACTGGCTCATCGCCGACGCGCTCGGGCTCGATCCCGTCAGGCCCGAAATATGGGACATCGTTCAAAAGAATCTGCGCGCCTGGCTCGCCGATCACCGCGACCGCATGGCCGTTTTCATGGGACTGGCCGCGACGGGATATGCCATGCAGCGCTGTCTGGACTCCCGGCCCGCTTCCGGAGCCGAACACCTGTGCAGCCACATCTGGGAGATGGAGGGATTGACCTGCGGCGGGGAAGAAGTTTCCCACGGCTTCAAGGTGGCGGTGGGATCCGTCGCCTCGCTGCGGCTCATGCAGTTTTTCCTGACGACCTCCCGGGAGGAAGCCCGCCGCCTGGCGGCACCGCTGCTCACAACGGAAGAACGGGAAAAGGAGATCGCGGGATTGCTCGCACGCGGCTGTTACGGCGACGACCCCGCCCGGATCGCTCTGGAGAAATTCCAAACGGGTGCGGCCGGGGTCTCCCGCCGGGAGGCGATCTGGGCCGTATGGGATCCCCTCCGGGAAAAAGTCGCGCGCCAGCTGGGAGATCAGGAGGCTTTCGTCCACAGTCTGAAGGACGCCGGATGCCCTGCGGCGCCCGAAGAGATCGGACTGGACAAAGCGCAATTCATCCACGGGATCTTCGCCGCCCAGCTCATCCGCAAACGCTATACGATTCTCGATCTGCTCTACGACGCGGGATTGCTGCACACAGCCGTCGAAAAGGCGTTTTGACGGATCGTCTCCCCCCGCGCCTCACATCCCGGGAACGGGGAGCTGTTCTTTGCCCGGGACCCAGAACGTCTCTTCGGCCAGTCCGGCCGGGAAGACGCGCACGTTGCGGTAGCGGGCGCTCAGGGCAACGAGGGAATAAGGACAGAACAAAAAAGTGTAGGGCTGATCTTCGTGCAGTACGGCGGAGATCCTGCGGGCCAGCTCGATCCGGCGGGAAACGTCGAAGGTCTTGCGCATCTCGACGATGAGGGAATCCAGTTCGGGGTTGGCGTAACCGATGTGGTTGCTGCCGCCCTCCCCCCGCTGACTGGAGTGCCAGATCTGATACATGTCCGGATCGAAACTGCTCATCCAGCCGAGGCAGCAGGCGTCGTAGCGGCGCTCATCCAGACGTTTCACGTAAACGGACCACTCCACGTTCTGCAGTTTCATGTCGATGCCGGCCGCGGCGAAAGACTCCTTGATGACCGGCAGCATCCGCTGCTGGAGACTGCTGTTGGCGACCTGAAGCATGGTGAAGGAAAATTTGATGCCGTCCTTTTCGAGGATGCCGTCCCCGTCGGAATCCCGCCAGCCGGCCTCGTTCAAAAGTCGGCGCGCCTGCGGGGGGTCGTACGGAAGAGCTTTCAGACTGTGGTCGTAATACCGGCTGCCGGGAAAAAAAGGACCGTTCACGGTCTGCGCCAGATCGAAGTAAACGGTGCGCCGCAGTTTTTCCCGATCGACCAGCATGGTCAGGGCCCGGCGCACCCGCCGGTCGCGGAAAAGCGGGTTCTTCTGATTGTAGCCGATGTAGGTGTAGCTGGGCAGAAGATACCTGAAGCGGTTGACGCGCCCCGCTTTGAACATCGGCGCATCGGCCCGGCGGATCCACTGCTCCGGCGTCAGACTCAACTCGTCGATCTTCCCGCCTTCCAGCGCCTGAAAGCGCGTGTTGGGATGCTTGATGACGTCAAAAACCAGCGTTTGGAGGGAGGGCGCGGCGCCGAGGGCGATGCCGAAATAATCCGGATTGCGCTCGAAGATCAGGCGTCTGTCCTTTTCCCACCGGACCAGCCGGTAGGGACCGCAGCCCACGATCATGCGGTTGCGGACGTGATCGTCATTGAACGCCTTGCCGTCGAAAGATTTCCCCGGCGTCAGGTAAAAATGCCGGGGCAGCGGCGAGAGACCGAGGGTGGAGGCCACCGAACCGTAATAGGCGGTCTTCCATTTGACGGTGAACTCATAAGGAGACAGGATCTTCACCTCTTCCAGATCCTGATAATAGACCCGGAGCGGGGCGCAGTTGACATCGGGATCTCTGATGACGTCGATGAAGAACTTGAAATCCCCGGCCGTCACCTCGCGGGGGGGGACATGCTTTCCGGAGAAGGGATCCTTGTAGCTCTGCCACATCACGCCCTTGCGCAGTTTGATCCGGAAGATCCTGTGGTCGCCGGAAATGCTCCAGGATTCGGCCAGAAGCGGCTGAAACTCCTCGGGCTTCTCCAGATTGCGCTCCGCCAGGGACGACGAGCAAAGACCGTAGAAGCGCGATGCGGAAGCTTCATTGCAGATGATGGGGTTGAGATTGGGCGGTTCCGCCTCGATCGCCCGGATCAGCCGCCCGCCGACGACGGCATCATCGGCGTAAAACTGCCTGTTGGCGACGTTCGGAGCCGTTTCACGGGGAAGACCGGCAGTCTTTTTCCCGGGACGGGCCTCGGGGACCGGAGCCGGCACGGGAGCCGGAGCAGATGCCGTCACGCCGCCCCGTTCGAGCTTGTCCAGAAGCCTGACGTTGACGCGGTGCAGCCGGTCGACGGCAGAAACGCCGAGATACCCGAACACGATGACCGCCAGCGTCAGAACGGTCAGGATGAATTTGATGTAGAAACCGCCCGTCACAGCTTTATTCTCCCTTCTCCGCAAAGGACCCGTCCGGATCCGCGGAACACTATTTTTTCCTCACCGGTTGTCCGTTGTCGATCACGGCATTGCGCCGGATGTAGGTCGGGATGTCCAGATCCTCCCCGTTCCACACGACTTTCTGCGTGGACTCCATGATCCCTTTGGACACGTGGTCGAACGGCAGAGCCGGCTGTTCCACCGCGCCGTCGCCGAAAAGGCTCCCCTGCTCGGATTGACGGCGTCCGCCGGAACCGCCTTTGCCGGGGACGGCGATCTCCTCCTGCCTGTCGAACTTGATCGCCACCGCGGAAAACTGCAGCATGCCCTTCCACTCGGGAGCCGTCGACGCGGACGTGAGCATCACCGTTTCAGGACGGGTGTACCTCTCTGCCAGACTGAAAACCGCCTGGACGTCTCCCACGGCAAGCTCGGGCCCGCCCAGCAGACTGAAGATGACGGCGTCCGCCTCCGTAAGGGAGGAGGCTCCGCCCAGCAGGGGAGAACACAGCATCTCCTCGAAGGCGATCTCGGGACGGCGCGCGCCGTCCTCGGTCCGGGAAACCCCCACGCCGAGGGAACACCGGCTCTTCCGGCGCTTGAGCAGCGCGGAAAAAGCGGAAAAATCGGCGTTGAGCAGATTGCCCGCGCAAAGCAGCTCCGAAAGGGCGAGGGCCGTCCGGGCGACCTGTTCGTCGGCCATGCGGAAAGCCTCCGCCAGAGGCGCCGTGGACGGCAGAACGGAAAACAGCAGATCGTTGGGCATGGCGACGACGGCGTCGGCGATTTTGTGGATATCCTCGTCGAGCGCCTGGACCGCCTGACGGCGCCGCAGATTCCCCTCGTGGGCAAAGGGCAGCGTCACCAGAACGACGGAAGGGATGTGCAGACGCATGGCCTCGCTCAAAACGACGGGGATGCCGCCGGAAGCCGTCCCGCCGCCCAGTCCGGCTGAGACGAGAAGCATGGAGCTTCCGGAGATCATATTGGCGATCTCGGTCCTGGCGCGTCCGAAGGCGATCTGGCCGTCGCCGACATTGCCGCCGCACCCGCGGCCGCCGCGCCACATTTCACCGGCGAGAAGACAGCGGTCGGCGGGAAGTCCGGAACTCTCCAGGCCGCTCCTGTCCGTATCCGCGGCGACGAGCCGGATCTTTTCCGCGGCCGACATCTGCCGCAGGGTCCCGATCACCCGGCATCCGGCTCCGCCGACCCCCATGATTGTAAACTTTTCCTTTTCCATAAGCCGGTTCAGATTTTGATGACTTTTTTGATATTTTTCAGAGTCGTCTTGCTGCTGCCCCACATCCTGTTGAGCCCGTCGACAAGGGAGTCGATGGGTCTGCGGGTCTCGTCGTACTCGCCGAGGAAAAGGGCGGCCAATTTCAACCCGCCCCAGACAGAGGTGAATCTGGGATCGTCCAGTCCCGTGAGGACGCCGCCGACATCGGCGGGGATCCGTTTGCGGCAGTCCAGTTCGAACACCTCGCGGAACAGCTCCTCCGACCGGAAAAACGATGCCCCGCCGCCGGTGAGGACGCCGCCGGCGTCCAGACTGTGGGGCGCCCCCGATGCGGTCAGCTGTTCGCGGATGATCTCGAAGATCTCCCGCAGACGCCAGTCGATGACCGTCTCGAAGCTGGAGAACGGGATCTTTCTCAAGTGACCGGCCGCGCCCCGGAACTCCAGATATTCCCGGTTCTCGGCGCGCATCCGGCCCAGTGTTCCGTCCGCAAGCATCCGGCGGCACAGATCGATGTTGAGGTTCATGGCCACGGAGAGGTCGTTGGCCACATGTTCCATGCCCAGCTGGATCACGCCCGAAGCGCAGATCCCCCGGTCGTATTCGACGATGTACTCGGTGCATCCGGCCCCCAGATCGACCAGCAGGACCCCCTGCGCCCGTTCGTCATCTGTCAGGACGGCGAAATCATCCGCCAAGACGGAAAAAGTCACCTCCGTATCGACGTCGCCGAACCCGGCATCCGCAACGGCGCGGCGGAAAACATCCAGCCGGGCGGCTATCCCGTGCACGACGTGCACGTGGGTTTCGAGGCGGACCCCCCGCTGCTGGAGCGGATCGCTCACACGGCGGCCGTCGACCTTGAAAAATGTTTCGGAGCAGTTGAGGATCTCCCGGTCGCCGGCCAGATTCAGGACCTGGGCGTTTTCCATGGCCTCTCTGCGTTCGGTCTCCGTGACGATCCGCTCGTCGTTGCGGATGGTGGAAGAGCCGACCCCCTGCTGGGACGCGATGCCGCAGCCGGTGACCAGCACATGTACCAGACGGCAGTCGCCGAGACGGCCTCCGGAAGAGGCGTCGGCCTCATCCACGGCCTTTTCCAAAAGGGGCAGCAGCGCCGGATAGTTGCATATCTCGCCTTTCACGACAGTCCCGGCGCTGGGAACGAGTCCCCGCCCGATGACCTCGACCTGCCCGTCTCCGGAGATCTCTCCCAGAAGCACGCAGATCTTGGATGTCCCGATCTCCACGGAACAGACGACATCGCGGTTCTTAAACATTTTCGTCTCTCCCCGAGGGATTTTCCCTTTCGTTCAGATAATTCAGCGCGGCGGCGATGCCGGCAAAGGAACTGATCTCCCGGCGCAGTCCGCTGCCGACGATGTCACAGGCTTCCCGTGGTTCCTTCCAGCAGAAGCGGGGGAGGTATTTTCTGATCGGATCCGTGTACAGCTCCCCGATGGCCCAGGCCATGGTGCCGAGGATGATCTTCTCGGGATTGAGAAGATTGATGAGGGTCCCCATGGCCTGAGCGTTGCGCAGCGCGATCTCGTCCCAGAGGGCAAGCGCGTAGGGGTCGCCGGCCCGGACGGCTTTTTCGAGAACGATCATATCCACTTTTTCCGGATCGCCGCCGGCCAGGCGCATGATGAGACTTTCGGGCTTGCCGGAGAGTTCCTCGCGCATACGCAGGGCGACGGCCCGTCCGCCGGCATAAGCCTCGTAGCACCCCTCCTGCCCGCAGCTGCACTTTCTTCCGCCGACCTGAACGCAGATGTGGCCGACCTCGCCGGCGCTCAGGGCCGCCCCTCCCCGGACAAGCCGCCCCGAAGAGATGATGCCGCCGCCGATACCGGTGCTCATGGTGAGATAGATCATGTTTTCGCACCCCCTGCCCGCGCCGAAGTACCATTCGGCGAGCGCGGCGCTGTTGGCGTCGTTCTCGAAGGTCCCGGGGATCCGCAACGCATCGGAAAGGTATTCCAGAATGGGGACGTTGCGCCACAGGGGGTTATTGGGCGGTTCGAGCATGATCCCCCGGCGGGCGTCGGCGGGGAAAGGCGCGGATATGCCGAAGGCGGCCACGTCCGACATCTCAAGTTTCTGCTCCTTCACCATCCGTTCGGCCTCCGCGGCGATGCGGGGAAGGACTTCTTCGGGCCGGGTGTTGACGTTGGGCATCCGCCATCCGGAGAGGATGCGTCCGGAACTCGTCCCGAGCCCGATCCCCAGCTTCGTTCCCCCCACGTCGAAACCGAGCAGTACAGAATCTTTTTGCATTTTTGTCCCTTTTTCAGAAATATGCCACTTGTAGAATATAATACCCGAATTATATTTTATAAAGCGGGAAAAAAAAGTTTTTTTCAAAATAGGAGGATGATTTGCCGTGAATATGTCCCTGCTGGCCTCGACGCCCGGAGTTTACTATGCCTTTGAAAACAGCGACACCGTCGGCAAAGCCATCGTGATCGGTCTTCTGCTGGGGTCGGTCCTCACCTGGAGTCTGATGATCGAAAAATTCATCCATCTGCAGCGGGCGAAGAAGCTCTCCCTCCGCTTTCTCGCGCTCTTCAAGTCAAACGAAAAGAACATCGCCACGCCGGGGATGATCCGGGAGGGGCTGAACAATCCCGGTCCTCTGGCGACGATCTACTCCTCCGGCGTCGAGAAGCTTCAGGATTTCTATCAGGCCGGGAGCCGGGAAATGTACTCCAGCGTCCACGGCGTCACCCCGTGCAAACTCTCGGATGCCCAGTACAACGCCATCGAAGCCGTGCTGGAACGGGAGGTCTCCGCCCAGATCCGCGAACTGGAAACCAACGTGGGGACCCTGGCCACACTGGTGAGCCTGAGTCCCTTCTGCGGCCTTTTCGGTACGGTTTGGGGCGTCATGATGGCCTTCAGCGGCATCGCAATCGCGGGCAAACCGGACTTCACCGCGCTGGCCCCCGGCGTCGCGGGCGCGCTGCTCACCACCGTGGCCGGTCTGGTCGTCGCCATTCCCTCCCTCGTCGGCTACAATTTCGTGACGGCGGCGATCCGCGACCTCACCGTCTCCATGGACAACTTCACCGAGGAATTCATGGTCCGGGTCAAACTGGAACAACTGGAGTTCGACGCGAAGCAGCAGGCGGCTCCGGCCTTCCCCGCGAACGGGCAGACGGCGGTCTCCCGGGAGCCGCAGGAGTGAAACGATGACCAGAAGGAAACGCGGACGCGCCGCCATGGCGGCCATCGACCAGATCAACGTGACACCGCTGCTGGACCTCACGTTCATTCTGCTCATCGTCTTCATGATCAGCATGCCCCTGATGGAGTACGGCACCAAGATCAATCCGCCCGAGATGAACAGCGATCAGCTTCCCCTCGACAACGTGAAGAGCGTGAGCATCACCGAGACGGGTACGATCGTGTTCGGCAAAGAACCGGTCACCCGGGAACAGCTGGTCGAAAAACTCAAGGCCCTGAAAGCGACGGATCCCAAAACGGAACTGCTGCTGCGGGCCGACGGGTCCCGCAAGTACGATGACGTCATCAGCCTCATGGCCCTCATCCGCTCCGCAGGTTTCGCGGACGTGGTCCTCGTCACACAGGCGGAGTCGAAATGACGCCGGTCTTTTCACAAACGGATCTGCGCCTCGAACAGGAGAGGACGCAAAACGCCGCCCGCCGGCTGAAGATCTGCGGGAGCGTCTTCCTCATCCACACGCTGCTGCTGGGGATCCCGCTGCTCTGGGTGGCGCTGGACGCCTTCTTCCGTCCGCCCAAGATCAACGCCTTCCGGGTCAAGATCGGTCCCAAGGAGCTCTCTCACGCGCCGCAGGTGGGGCCGCCGGAACGGACCCGTCCCGGGGGCGGTGCGCCGACACCCGCCGAACCCAAAGTGAGCATTCCCAAATCGAAGCCGAAACCGAAACCCAAACCGACGCCCAAAAAGACGCCGAAGGAGCCCCGTGTCGCCGTCCCCCGGCCCCGGCCCAGGCCGCGTCCGAAACCGGCGATAAAGGAGCCCCGTGTCACGATCCCGAAGCAGAAACCGCCCGTCAAGCCGGCACAGGACAGACATACGGCAAAATCGTTGAAACAGGATGAAGGCATTTATCATCCGCCCCAGGGCCGGAACGACCGGACCATCGGCGGGCGCAACTTCAACGCCAATGTCCCCATCGGCACGAGAAACCGGGGGCAGGAAAAAGGCCCTGAGGACCACCGCACGCCGGGGGGAGGACTCTCGGAAGAGATGGAAGCCTACAACCGCCGGGCCGGGATGTATCTCAAAAACGTCTGGATCCAGCCGCCGAAGTCGCTTCTGGGGAATCAGCTGCCCGCCGTGACCATCGAGCTTGAGATCGCCGCGGACGGAAGGGTCACGTCCAAGCGCATCCTGAAAACATGCGGCATCGCCGCCATGGACGAGTCCGCAAAGAATCTGCTCCGCCAGCTGGACAGGATGCCGGCTCCTCCGAAAAACACGGTGGTCCAGTTCATCCTTCAGACAGACGATTGAGCCGCGCGAGATAGTGCCGGGGCGTTCCCTGCGTCCGGTAGGCGATGTGTCCGCCGATCCGGGCGATGGAGCGCTCCAGCGCCGCACGGATGGCTGCCGCGTTCTCGTCCAGATCGGGTTTCCCGTCGTAAAGCTGATAGTCCGCCCGGTGTTCCACGGCGCCGACGTTGGGCATGATGACATTGGCCCCGGCGAGGAGCCCCATTTCCCGCCCGTCGGCGGGCCTCAGAGTCTGCAGAGCCGTCGTCGAGGCGATGTTCACGTCGCGCAGAAGAAGCCGCGTGACGGCGATCATATTCAATCCCAGCCGGAAGCGGCGGGCGGCCTTTTCGGGCGTTTCCGGCGTGTCGTCCCGCAGGGGCGCGTCGTGCTGGGGCAGCCACGGTCCCATGCCGATCATATCCAAGTCGAGATCGCGGAAGAAGAAAATGTCCCGGGCCAGATCCGCCGCCGTCTGGCGCGGCAGGCCGATCATGACGCCGCTGCCGACCTGGAATCCCGCCGCACGCAGATCCTTCAGCGCGGCAAGACGTTCGTCGAAATCGCTGTCGGCCGGGTGGATGCGCCGGAAGAGCTCCCGGCTGGAGCTTTCGATCCTGAGCAGATACCGGTCCGCGCCGGACTCGCGCCATCTCCGGTACACGTCGTGGGACTGCTCCCCGCAGGAGAGCGTGATCCCGAGGCCGGGAAACGCCTTTCGGATCCCCCGTACCGCTTCGTCGACGAGCTCCACGGCGCGCCCGTCCCGGCGCTCGCCGCCCTGGAGCACGACGGACCCGTAGCCGTATTCCTCCGCCAGCGCCGCGGCGCCGAGGATCTCGTCAAGGCCGAGTTCGAACCGCCGGATGCGGCCGTTGCCGCGCCGGATGCCGCAGTAAAGACAGTTTCTGGCGCAGATGTTGCTGTACTCGATGAGCCCGCGGAGATAAACGTCGTTCCCGACATACCGCAGTTTGACCCGGCAGGCCGCCTCGTAAAGGGCGCGGCAGGCCGCCTCGTCCTCACGGGCGACGAGAGACGCCGTCTCCTCGAGGGAAATGCCCTCCCCCGCCTCGGCGCGAGCCAGCAGATCCCTCATCTGCCGAGCTCCCGGCGCAGACGTCCGACCACCCGCGAGAAATAGGCCAGCGCGTCGCGAACGGGCGCCGGCGTGGAAAGGTCCACCCCCGCGTCCCGCATGATATCCAGCACGTCTTTGGAATCCCCTGCCCTGAGGAACCCGAAATAGGCCTCCCGCTTGGCCGGATCGCCGCTGCGCAGGTTTTCCGCCAGCTTCAGCGCCGCGGACATGCCCGTCGCGTACTTGTAGACGTAGAAGTCGTAGTAGAAGTGAGGGATCCTCGCCCACTCCAGACTGATGAGCTTATCGGGCTTCACCTCCGGACCGTAGTAGAGTTTGTTCAGTTCGTAATAACGGTCGGAAAGCCAGTCGGCTGAGAGGGGGATCCCCTTTTCCGAAGCCTCGTGCATCTCCAGCTCGAACTCGGCAAACATGGTCTGGCGGTAAATGGTCCCGCGGATCTCGTCGGCCAGGTGCCCCAGCAGAAAGGCCCGGAACCCGGCGTCGGAGGCATTTTCCAGCAGATGCTCGAAGAGAAGGATCTCATTGGTCGTGCTGGCCACCTCCGCCACGAAGATCTCGTAGTCCGCGTAATGGTATTCCTGTGCGGCGTTGCTGTAAAAGCTGTGCATGGAGTGGCCCAGTTCATGGGCCAGCGTGAAGACGTCGTTGAGCGTCGAATCGTAGTTGAGCAGCACGTAGGGGAAACTGTCGTAACAGCCCCCCGAATAGGCCCCGGAGCGTTTCCCTTTGCGGGCGGGGACATCGATCCAGCGCTGGGTGAAGGCCCGGGACAGATCGCGCCCGTACTCCTCACCCAGCGGAGCCAGAGCCGCTTTCACCAGACGTTCTGCCTCATCGAAGGGATACTCCCTGCGGCAGTCCGGCAAGAGCGGATTGTACATGTCGAACATATCCAGCTTCGCGAGTCCCATCACCTCCCGGCGGAGCTTCATGTAGTCGTAGAAGGGAGCGAAGCCGTCGTGGACGGCGGCAATGAGATTGCGGTAGACGCTTTCGGGCACGTTGTCGCCGGAAAGGGCGGCGGCAAGAGACGAACCGTAATGCCGGATCTTCGCCGAAGCGGCGTGACGCTTGACCGTCGCATCCAGCGTCGAGGCAAAGGTGTTGCGCAATTTCCCGTAGCACTTGTACAGCCGGCGGAAAGCCCGGCGCCGGGTGGCCCGGTCGCCGCTTTCGAGGAAACGCCGGTAGTTGCCGTGGGTCAGCGCGACGGAACGGCCTTTCTCATCCTTCACTTTTCCGAAATCAAGATCGGCGTCGTTGAGCATCTCGAAGGTCCTGTCCGACGATCCCATGACGTCCGAGAGCGACCCGAGAAGCCGTTCCTCCGGTTCGGAGAGCGTGTGAGGACGCTCCCGCAGGAGCTCCTCGAGGCTCCGCCGGTAGAATGCGAGCTCCGGATCGGCCAGAAACGCGTTCATCCGCTCCTCGGGGATCGCCATGATCTCCGGGTCGAACCAGGTCTCCAGCGGAGCCAATTCCGCAAATTTGCCTCTCACCCGGTCCACCCGAGATCTGTTGGCGTTGACGGTCGTGTCTTCGTCGCTTCTCAAATGCGCATAGCTGTAGACTTTTTCGCTGAGTCTGTCGAAAGCGTCTCCGGCCTCGATGGCCGCTTTGAGAACGGCGGGGGACTCGTGGAGACGCCCCCGGAAAGAGGCGAATTTTTCAGCCAGTTCCGGGATCCGCGCGAAATCACGTTCCCATGCGGCGGCATCGGGGTAGAGGGCCTCCAGATCCCAGGTCATTTCCGAAATGTTCATCGATGTATGCTCCTCAAATAAAACGGATGGATTTTTCAGGACACGGCAAGCGGGGCGCAGAGAAAGATCCTACTCCAATCCCGCGATCTTCTTCGCCGCCCGCACGGTTCCCATGGCGTCGGCAGCGTAGATGGCGCCGATCTCCTCGGCGTAGTCGGGATCGACGGCGGCGCCGCCGATGATGACAGGCAGATCGATCTTCTTTTCCTCCAGCAGCCGGACGACCTCGCGCATGCGGGGCATGGTGGTGGTCATGAGGGCGGAGAGCCCGATGCAGAAGGCCTTTTCCCGGACCGCCGTCTCGACGATCCGTTCGGCGGGGACATCCTTGCCCAGATCGATGACCCGGAAACCATGGTTGCCCAGCAGCATGTTGACGATATTTTTACCGATATCGTGGATATCGCCCTGCACCGTGGCGAGGACGAAAACCGGACCATCGGCAACTTCGCCCCCTCTATTTTTCTTCAGCTCCGGTTCGAGAAGCTCCATGGCCGTGCGCATGGCCTCGGCGCTCTGCATCAGCTGAGGCAGAAAATACTCCTTGCGCTCGAAGCGGCTCCCGACTTCAGTCAGGGCGGGGATCAGGACTTCGTTGACGAGTTTGTCGGCCGAAAACCCCGCGCCGAGGGCGTCTTTCACCGCCTGGGGAACGGCGTCGGGCAGACTTTCGACCACAGCGCGCTTCAAAGCGGCGTCGGGGGAAAGGAGCTCCTGCGTCCCGGGCTTCACCGCGGTCTTCGGCACGTCGGCGTGGCGGGAAATGAATCTCTTCATCCCGGGATCCAGCGCCCGGAGCGCGTCGGAGGCCTCGACGGTCGACACGATCCCCGGCGCGCCGGGATTGGCGATGGCGCTGGCAAGTCCGCGCCCGCAGGCCAGCCCGAGGAAGGTCTGGTTCAAAGCGGCCCGGTCGGGGAGACCGAAACTCACGTTGGAGAGCCCGCAGGTCGTCCCGATCCCCAGGGTCCGGGAGCAGTATTCGATGAAATCCAGCGCCTCCAGCGCCGCGCCGGGGTCCGTGCTGACCGTCATGATGAGGGCATCCGCGACGCAGTCGGCGGGCTCGTAACCGTACTTCGCCACCTCGGCGAGCAATTTTTCAAGCAGAACGATCCGCTCCCGGCACGTTGCGGGGATCCCCGCGTCGGAGAGCGGCAGCAGAATGGGCATGGCGCCGTACTTCGCCGCAACGGGAAGGACTTTTTCGAGCCGCTCCTTTTCCGCGCTGATGGAGTTCAGCAGCGCCCGCCCGGGATAGAATCTCAACGCGGCCTCCACCGCCCCCGGCAGCGTGGAGTCGATGGCCAGCGGCAGAGGGACCGTTTTGACAACTTCCGCCACGGCCTTCCTGAGGACGGCCTCCTGATCGATGCCGCCGACGCCGACGTTGACGTCCAGAAGCGCCGCGCCGGCCTCATTCTGCTCGACGGCGAAACGGCGGACAAGATCGAACGACCCCGCCCGCAGTTCCGCCTGGAGAGCCTTCTTGCCCGTGGGGTTGATCCGCTCGCCGATCAGCACGAAGGGGGATGACGCGCCGAGAACACGGTACTGGCGCACGGAAGAAACCGCGCCGCGAATAGTCTGTTCAACAGGAGGAGGCGCGAATTTTTTCAACTCTTCGTTCAGGCGGGCGATATGTTCGGGGGAAGTCCCGCAGCAGCCGCCGACGATCCCGGCGCCGGACGCAACGAGCAGAGCCGCGGCCCGGCCGAACTCCTCCGGTCCCTGCGGGAAGACGGTCTTGTCCCCCACCAGACGCGGCATGCCCGCGTTGGGTTTGGCGACCAGCGGGATGGAGGCAAAGGGCTTCATGGCGGAAATGATCTCCGCCATCTCGGCGGGCCCCGTGGAGCAGTTGCACCCGAAGGCCGCCGCGCCGAGTCCCTGGAACGTGACCAGCGCCGACACGGGATCCGTTCCCGTCAGGGTACGCCCGCCGGGCTCGAAAGTCATGGTGACGATGACGGCGCATCCGGGAGCCGCTTCGCGGACGCCGAGGAATGCCGCCCGCGCCTCCTGCAGATCCATCATCGTCTCGATGACGAACCCGTCCACACCTCCGGCGAGGAGAGCCTCCGCCTGAGTGCGGTAAATCGAAACGGCCTCCTCGAAGGCCAGGGGACCGTTGGGTTCGACCAGCTGCCCCGTGGGGGCCAGATCGCCGAAGATCAGCTTGCCGGGACAGGCCTTTTTGGAGAGTTCCGCCAGCGTCCGGTTGAGATGCCGTGCCTCACGGTCAAGACCGAACTCGGCCAGCTTCGCGGGATTTGCGCCGAAGGTGGGCGCATAAAGCAAATCGCTCCCCGCCCGGCAGTAAGCCTGCTGGACGGAGATGACCGCATCGGGATTCCGGACGCACCACGCTTCCGGACAGACGCCGGGAGGCAGTCCTCTTTTGATGAGTTCCGTCCCCGTCGCGCCGTCCAGCCGGATGATCCGGCTCCCGGCAAGGCGTATGAATTCGTCCCGTCGCATGGCCTCTCTCCGAAGCGGAACAGAAAAGTCAGATCACACGCTCGATGACGATCTCGGGATCGATCTCGTCGCGCAAAATGCGCTCCAGACCGCCCTTGATGGTCATGGCGGCATGAGGACATCCGCCGCAGGCGCCGCGCAGTCTCAGCCTGACCGTTTTCCCCTCGATCGCGACGATCTCGAGATCGCCGCCGTCAGCCTGCAGATGAACGCGCAGTTCTTCCAGACGATCCGTGATTTTTTTGCTCAGTTCTTCCATGATCTTTCCTCCTGTTTGAAAGTCGTCCTGTGTCTCTTCTATTGCCGCACATGCGGCTGCATCCGGTAGTAGGAGCATGAAAAGCTCGCGAGAGCCGTTTCCGCAGCCTTTCTCGGATCGAAAAACGATTCGTTGAATATGTCGATGTACACCGTCCTCCGGGCGGCATTCCAGACGCCTCCGATCCACCCGCCGACAAGGGGCAGGACGAACTTGCAGCTCCCGTCGCGGCGGGACATCCGGCATACGCCGTCGGCCTGGAGCCCCAGTGCGGAGGCGATCTCCGCCGCGGTCCGGCGCACTCCGGCAAAATTCTCGTCGGTGGGCTCCCGGCGGGAATCGTAGAGATCGATGGCCACCGAAAACGCCCGGGCGGCGGTCTTCTCGAAACGGCTTTTCCACGAAAGCTGGAAACTGTGAAAGTCACGCCCCTCGGTCACGGGGACGAGCCGTTCGATGCCGTTGTTGCCGACGATCCCCCGGTCGATCAGGCTGGAGACCACCCACTGCTCGCTGCCGAGACCGGAAGCGATACAGGCCGCCGCACGGGAGAAATCCACATTCTCCCCGCACGTGAAAAGATCCACTGCCGCGTACTCGTGTTCCGGCCAGGCGTGTACGGCGAAGTGAGACTCCGAAATGATCACGACCCCGCTGACTCCCTGAGGCATGAAACGGTGGAAATGACTGCTGATCACGGTCGCGCCGGACTCTTTGGCGGAGGTGACGAAGATCTCCTCCATCCGTGCGGAATCCGCAAGGATCTTCGCATCACAGTCATAAAACTCGATGGTCATCTGCCGTCCCAGCGCACAGCCGGGAGGCGCCGGAGTCTCACGGGGCGTCATGATCGTCAGTCGTTCCGCCCGTTGCCGGTAAAGCGGCAATTCGCGGCGAACTCCTCCTGGAGCGTCTGCATGGCCAGGGACATTTTCTGGTTCCGGCACATCATGACATACATATCCTTCTGCTTGGCAAAGGCCGTCATGTCCGCGGGAGTGCGTCCCGTCAGCTGGGCGACGACAGCACCCTGTTTCTCCCGCACGGGCGGCGTGAACGCACCGGGTTTGACGTTGATGACGGCCAGCGCCACGTCAAGACGGTTTTCCGGCGGCCGCTTCGCCATGAGCGAGAAATCGAACTTGCTGAACCGGCATCCCTTGTATTTCGCCAGGATCTTGCCGGCCTCTCCGGCCTTGGCCCGGCTCAGCTCGGCAAACGCGGACGCGGCCTTCTTCATCGCCTCCGCCGCGGCTTTTTCCGCGAGGCAGTCGGCCTTGACCTTGTCGGCGACCTCCTGAAATTCCGCCTGACGGGGCTGGATTCTCGACCGGGCAAAGCCGATGTAGACACGCTGACCTTCGACGACGGGATCGGTGACGCGGTTGTCGCCCGCCAGTCCGGCCAGCTGACTGACAAGCCGGGCGGATCTGATCTTGCCGATGGCAGGATCGTCGAATTTGGCGCTGCCCGCTTCGATCACCACAAGGTTGTACTTGTCCGCAAGGGCGCGGAACACCTTTTCCTTGTTCTGGGAAGGCGTTTCACCCAGCTGTTCGTAGGCTGCGGTCGCGAAATCGTAGGCAGCCTGCTGCGCCAGCTCCAGCGACGCGGCGGCGATGAATTTCTCCTTCACGGCCGACTTGACGGCCTCGAATTTGGGCGACTTGATCTTGTCGGTTTCGAAGGCTTTGGGGTCGCGGTCGAAGAAGGCCTTGAGAGCCTTGTCCGTGGCCCGCTTCACGGCCTCGGCGCGGAAGGTCCCGGCATCCCAGGCGATGACCAGAGCATCGACTTTTCCGGGAATGGGATACGCCGCGCGATGGGCGGCAAAATAATCCTGGAGCTCCTTTTTGGAGAGCTTCAGCTTCGAGGCGTCCGGGGCGGGAAATTCGATGACGCGGACCGCGTACACGGTGTTGAGCCTGCGGAAAAGTTCCTGAGCCTCCCCTTCGGTCGCGGTGATCCCGCCCGTCAGCTCCCGCTGAAGTTTTTCAAGCATGATCTGCTGGCGGCAGGCATCGTGAAGATCTGTTTCGGAGATACCGTTCCGGCGCATCGTCTGGAGCATCCGGTCGTAGGCGCTCCTGTCGAAGCTGCCGTTTTTGAGGAACGCGGGCGTGCGGCGGATCAGAGAGGCCACCTCCTTGTCGCTGACGGCCAGCCCCAGGGCCCCGGCTTTGCGGAGCATGCACGCATAGATGAAGACGGTCTCATTGGGGATGTCCCGCGAAATGGGCACGCCGTTGAAGACCTCGCTGAAGACGGAGATGTTCCGGCCGATACCGCGGAGTTCGCCGTAGGTCACGTTCTCGCCGTAGGCCGTTCCGACGGGAATGGATGCGGGATCTCCCATGCCGCCGAAACCGAAGGTCCCGGGCGTCAGAAAGCCGAGGAAAGAGACGATGATGATGATGGTGAATGCGCCGAACAGCCAGCGGCTGTGCCGGTGAAAGACGGAATTGAGCTTTTCGATGATCATTTTTTTCTCCCTGATTTTGGTTTGTATTTTTTATGGCAGTTTGATGACGTTGACCTTGATCTCGCCCGGAGAGACAGCCTTGACGCTGACGCCTTCCACGGAACAGCTGCAGCGCAGCGGGACGGTGTACATGCCGGGTTTGCGGATATCGGACAGATCGGCAAAAAGCCGTATATCCTCGGTTTTGAGCATGGCCAGCCGGGTGGACAGGCCCGAGAGAGTCACGTCGGCGGTCTGTGCGGGATCGACGGTCGCGGCCTTGAGTTTGTCCGACCCGTTCTGCAGGAGCCGGACGGGAAGACGGCCGATGCGCCTCTGTTCGAGACTCTTGATGATCTCCGCCTGGACCATCACTTTCGCCGTGGCGAACTGGAGATCGGCGGGAACGGCCAGCCGGCTTTCGTATTCGAAGGAATCCGTCACCGTCTCCGAGAGCGGGATGGGCTCGGTGAAGACGGTATCGAGAGATTTGAGCATGAGTTCGGGTCCGGAAACGACCACTTCGGCGGGGATGCAGCGGACATCCGAACAGTGATATTCGTCCGACAGGCGTCCGCTGAACTGCGCCTTGACGGGGACCCGTTTGGAAATACGCCGCTGGAGATTGAGCTTCAAAACGGGTTCGTTGACGATCTTGACGCCCGGCCTCCGCTTGAACATGTCCGCGCGCATGTGCACGAGGTAGACGTCTTCAGAAACGCGGTGTTCCGGCCCGATGTAAACGGTCCCGGAAAAATCCTCCGGGCTGAGTTTCTGGAGCACCCGCTCCGCGCCACGGACGACCAGCGTGACCTGATAGTGAGGCCGGGCGATGAACGCCAGATCCGGCGCCAGTTTCACCTCGACGGGAACGCTGGGGATGTTCCGCTCGACAAAGATCTGACGGCTCACGCCGATGTACAGCATCACGGCGAAGACCAGCGCCAGAAGTTTGCGGGGGTAATCGCTGACGATAAAGGCGAAAAATCTATGCATCATCAGGTTTTTCCTCCTCGGCCTTCTCGGGGACGTTTTCCCGCTCCTCGAGCATCTTCACCGTTTCGCTGAGCTCGCCGTCATCTTTGAGAACGACCAGCTGCTCCAAGAGTTCCTGCAGTTCCTCCGGAGTCGTGTCCCGGTGGAAGATCCCGCGATAGGCCAGACTGATGAAACCGGTCTCCTCGGAAACGACGATGGTCACGGCATCGCTCTCTTCGGAGATCCCCAGCGCGGCCCTGTGCCGGGTCCCCAGGTGCCGGGAGACATGCTCCGCCCGGGTGAGCGGCAGGATGGCGCGGGCCGCGACGATGCGGTTGTTGCGGATGATGACGGCGCCGTCATGCAGCGGGGAGTTGGGGAAGAAGATGGATTCCAGAACGAGGGCGTTGATCTTGATGTCCAGCGGGATGGAGTCGTCGATGAGCGTCTGGAGATTGAATCTGCGTTCGACCACGATCAGCGCGCCGCACTTGCGCCGGGACATGGCCGTGACGGCGGCAACGATCTCGGATACGACCTCGCGCCGCTGCTTGCCCTGCCGGGCGATGTAGCTGCCGAGCTGGGCCAGCGCCCGGCGCAGTTCCGGCTGGAAGATGATCAGCATGGCGACAAAGAGCGAATTGCCGAACATGTCGAGGATGTAGGCCAGCACGTCCAGATTGAGCCCTTCCACCCGGACGATGATCGCGAGGAAAAGTCCCAGGATGAAGAGTCCCGTGATGACCATCGCGCCCCGGGTGCTGCGCAGATAGTAGAGGACGGCGTAGATCATCAGGAACAGGATCCCGATCTGGAGAGCGGCGCGGAGCGCATCGATGACGACGAATCCCGACATGTTCAAAGCGCCTCCTCCCGCCGTCCCGCCGACACCGCCGCACGGAAAACGAGGGCGTCGCGGAGCATTTTCACGTCATGGGTACGGATGACCGCAGCGCCGCAGGCTGCAAGATGCAGTTCTCCGGCGAGGGTCCCGCCCCGCCTTTCGGCCGGGTCGGACTCCCCCGTGACGCTGCCGATGAAGGATTTCCGGGAGATGCCGAAAAGGACATTCCCCAGGCGCGCGGCGAACTCCCCGGCGCGGCGCATCATTTCCAGCTGCTGATCGACGCTCTTGGCAAATCCGAACCCCGGGTCGAAAATGATGCGCGAGGCGTCGATGCCGGAACGCTCCGCCGCGGCAAGCAGTTCGCCGCAGACGGCGGAAACGACGTCATCCCCGTAGTCGAGGTATTTGGCGTCGCGCATGTCGGCGGGCGTTCCCCGGGAGTGACAGAGAACGAGCAGACTCTCCGGATGCGCCCGGAGCACGTCCTTCATGCGGGGATCGAACCGGAGCATGGAGACGTCGTTGATGATCCGCGCGCCCGCTTCAAGCATTTTTTCAGCCGTCTCGGCATGCCGGGTGTCGATGGAGAGGACAGCTCCCGGAACCGCCTCCAGAACGCGGCGGACGACACAGGACAGCCGGCGGATCTCCTCCTGCGGGGGGATCTCTGCGGAGCCCGGGCGGGTCGATTCGCCGCCGATGTCAAGCAGATCAGCCCCCTGCCCCAGCAGCCGCAGAGCCCGCTCCGCGGCGCTGTCGGGAGACGACAAAACGCCTTCGCTGAAGGAGTCGCCCGTCGCATTGACGATCCCCATCAAAAGAGGTTTTTTGCCGTTCAGGAGTTCCATTTCGAAGAAAACAGCCTTCTTTCGGGAAGTCGATCATCCCTCGGCGGGACCGTCGTCTCCGGGCACTTCCGGCGTCTCATCCGCCGCAGGCGCGGGGGTCTCGGGGACGGGCGGAACCGCTTCCGTATTTTCGGTCTCCGCCTCGGCGAAGGGATCTTTCTCCCCCTCGACCTTGACGAATTTCGCCACGCCGGTGATGTGATCGCCGTCTCTCAGATTCATAATTTTGACGCCCTTGCCAACCCTGCCGATACGGCGGATCTCCGCCACGGGGATGCGGGTCAGCTGCCCGCGTTCGGTGGTGATGAGGATCTCGTCGTCGTCGACGATCTGAAGGACGGCGAGAACCTTCTCGCCTTCGCGCAGACGGATATTGACCACGCCCTTGGCGCCCCGCTTCGTCTTGCGGTAATTGCTCACGAAACTGCGCTTGCCCATGCCGCCGTCTGTCACGACCAGGACCTCCGGACCGATGCCGATCTCGGGAATGGCGTTTTCGTCGGAGTCGTCGATCTCGTCCGCGGGGATATCGTCCTCATTTTCGCCGTCCTCGTCGACCGCTTCGTCGTAAGTGGGCTCCTTGATGACTTCCAGACTGACCACGGAGTCGCCCTCTATTTTGAACCGCATGCCGGTCACGCCGCGGGCAGTACGGCCCATGGGACGGATCTGCTCGTCGTCGAGGTCGAACCGGCAGGACATGCCCTTGCTGGTGGAGAGCAGGATCTCGTTCCCGTTGGAGGCGATGGCGGCGCCGATGAGATCGTCGTCGTCCTCAATCACCAGAGCCCGCAGGCCCACGCGGCGGAGATTTTTGAAGAGAGCCAGTTCGCTCTTCTTGATGTAGCCGTTGCGCGAGGCCATGACGATGAACTTGTTGGGATCGTCGAAATCCTCACGGCTCACGGTGAGCATGGCGCAGATCTTTTCCCCCGGCTCGACCTTGATCATGTTGACGATGGCCTTGCCCTTCCCCGTCCGGGAGCCTTCGGGGATCTCGTAGACGTTGAGCCAGTACATGAACCCGCGGTCGGTGAAGAAGAAGATGATGTCGTGGCTGTCGGCGTTGAAGAGGTGTTCCACATGGTCCTCCTCCTTGGTCTCCATGCCGATGATGCCGCGGCCGCCGCGGTGCTGCGTCCGGTAGGTCGCCGCGGGCACGCGCTTGATGTAGCCCGTGTCGGAAACGGTGATGACGCAGCTGTGACGGGGAATGAGATCCGCCACGTTGAGATCGGAGTCGTCCATGGTGATCTCGGTCCGGCGGGGATCGGCGAAGCGCTCCTTGACGTCCAGGAGCTCGTCCTTGATGACGCCGAGGCGTTTTTCGCGGCTTTCGATCAGGCCCTTGAGGTATTCGATGCGCTGGATGAGCTCGTTCAACTCGGCCTGCAGCGTTTCGATGGCGAGCCCGGTCAGCTGGTGCATGCGCATGTCGAGGATGGCGTCCGCCTGGATCTGGGTGAATTCGAAGCGGGCGATCAGGCTCGCCGCCGCGTCGGCGCGGGTCCGGGATTCGCGGATGATCTGTACCACTTCATCGATGTTGGCCAGAGCCTTCATCAGTCCTTCGAGGATGTGGGCGCGGGCCTCGGCCTTCTTGAGCTCGAAGATCGTCCGGCGCAAAATCACGTCCAGCCGGTGGTCGATGTAGGCCTGGAGCACTTCCACAAGGTTCATGGTGCGGGGGCGGTTGTGATCGACGACCAGCATGGTGCAGCCGATGACCGTCTCGAACATGGTGTGGGTGTAGATCTGGTTGAGCACGACCTGGGCCATGGCGCCGCGCTTGATGTCGATGACGACGCGCAGACCGGCGCGGTCGCTGGATTCGTCGCGGAGTCCGGCGATGCCGGTGATCTTCTTGTCGCGGACGAGTTCGGCGATCTTCTCGATCTGCTGGGCCTTGTTGATGCCGTAGGGGACTTCGCTGATGATGATCTGTTCGTGGCCGTCCTTTTCGATGATGTCGGCCTTGGCGCGAATTTTGACGCTGCCGTGCCCGGTCTGGTAGAACTGCCTCAGGGTCCAGCGGCCGCGGATGATGGCGCCGGTGGGGAAGTCGGGGCCGGGGATGAACTGCATCAATTCATCGACGGTGGCCTCGGGATTTTCCAGCAGGTAAACCGTGGCGTCGACCACTTCGCCCAGGTTGTGGGTCGGGATGTTGGTGGCCATGCCGACGCCGATGCCGGTGGAGCCGTTGACCAGCAGCTGGGGAAACTTCGCGGGCAGGACGGCAGGCTCCACGTCGGACTCGTCGAAGGTGGGGACCATGTCGACGGTCTCCTTCTCGATGTCGGCGAGCATCTCTTCGCCGAGGCGCTCCATGCGGCACTCGGTGTAACGGCTGGCAGCAGGGGGATCGCCGTCGATGGTGCCGAAATTGCCCTGCCCTTCCACGAGCTTGCAGCGCATGGAGAAAGGCTGGGCCAGGCGGACGAGGGCCTCGTAGATGGAGGAGTCGCCGTGGGGGTGATAGTTGCCCATGACGTCGCCCACGACCTTGGCGCACTTGACCGTGGCGTGGCTCTTGGAGAGCCCCATCTGACGCATGGCGTACAGGATCCTGCGGTTGACGGGCTTCAGTCCGTCGCGGACGTCGGGGATAGCCCGTCCGACGTTGACGCTGAGGGAGTACTGGAGATATGCGGTGTGCATGATCTCTTCGATGTTCAGCGGGATGTCCTTGCTTGTGAGATCGCTCATTTTTCCTGCTCTGCTGTTGATATCCGAACCTTGACGTTATATGTTTTTCTATCGATACAATACCACAATAGGATAATATACTCCATTTTTCCGGTTTAACAAGCCGGAACGGAGGAAATCCGTCGTTGTTTTTTGCACAAAATTCCGCAAAAGCGCCTTGACAAGGCGTCGAAGCGGTGCTATGTTAAGCGCTGTGCGCCGCACCCGGAGAGGTGGCTGAGTGGCCGAAAGCAACAGTTTGCTAAACTGTCGTAGGGGTAACCTTACCGGGGGTTCGAATCCCCCCCTCTCCGCCATTTTTGGCCTCACGCCCAAAATGGCGAATGAAGCCTGAAAGGCTTCGCTTCATGGCACATCGTGCCGCTTCATGCACCGAAGGTGCGCTTCATACGCCGTCAGGCGTGCTTCATCTCGCCTTTTCAGATGAAGCATTGCTTCGCAATATGAAGCAGCTTCACTTCGTTTCGCTATGAAGCACTCGGCTTTTGCCTCGCATGATGAAAAAAAGCTTCTTCGACGGTTTATGCCATAAACTCATATCCCTTTCTCGCAGGAAATATAAACTAAAAAATGGTTTAAGCAGGCGATAGCGGACGGAATGAGGCGGAAAGAGGAAACGCCAGCCGCTCTTCACTCAAAAGGCGGAGCCTTTTCTTCGCATCTTCACTTTCCCGGCAAGCCTTGCTTGTGAAGACGCTTCATTTCATTCCGCTCGTGAAGGCGTTCGCTCTGCTCACTTGTGAAGTTCTCTCGCTGGCGCGAGTGAGGATGGTGTTGCCTCTTACAGCGCGGCTCCGCCGCTTGAAACATGAAGCCGTACCTGTCCTCCGAAGCATTTGCGGAGGAGGAAGGCTTCGCTTCATGCTTCCGGACGCTCCCCGGTCGCCTTCGGTCTCATACCCGGCAAATCAATCCGGGATGACCCTGTATTTCATGTGCCTTGCCTTGAAAAAGCACTCTCCGGGCGTGAGTTCCTCCACGGTCATATCTTCTTCGGCGATGAAATAAACGAACCCCTCCCGCCGGATCACGGTCGAGCCGAACCAGAAGTGATCGTACTCGTCGGATTTGCGATAAGAGGTATCGTATTCCAGATCTCCCCAAAGCCATACTTCGATTTTACAGCCCCATGTGCCGTCGAAGAGAAGACGGAGCGTTCCGTCGTCCCGGAGTTCCTCCGCATCGATGAACGCGTCATGGAATCCGCCGGAGACCCACATCAGATCGGTGATATCTTTTTCGGACCGGATCTCCCGGCATTCCTCATAAACGTACCCGGCATCCGATGCGCGGCACTTTTCGAGGACATCTTCCGGCTGAGTTGCCGCATCCAGAAATGAGTCGATCCGTTTCCGGTCGAGGAAATCGACGAATTCGGCGTGCTTCCCGTCTCTGTGCCAACGGGTTTTATCGGCATCGACAACGAGAAGCTGCGGAATCAGTTCCTTCCTGCCGGGAACCATTTCGAACCACCTGATCAGCCGTTTCTTTTCGGCGTCCCAGACAATGAAACATCTTTTCCAGGATTGCAGATGTCTCTCATACTCGGCGGCGGCGTTTATATCCGTGTAGTATCCGAATACCGCCGAGACGTAGTATTTGCCCTCCCCCTGACAGATCAGCGCATGCATTTCACAGTCTTTCCCCAAGAATGATCTTCAACCCCTGACCTGAGTAATATACTTGGCCGCGCCGCCTTTTGCAAACCGGGATCGATCATCTGACAAAGGATTTTCCATTGCAAAGGGACAGCCGATCCCTGAGGACCGGAACGAGCCGCGGCGGCTTTACGGCTTCCCGGAGCGGGGACCTTGTCATCATCCCCGGGGGATGCACGGGGCGGAGGCGCGAAAAAAGTTCATTCAGCAGCCGATGCCCAGGATCATCGGACCGCAGACGAACAGGAGATAAGCGGCGAACACGATCCAGACCGCCAGTTGTCCCCATGCCCGCCAAAATTCTTTGGATCCGGTTTGTTTTTTGGAATATCGGACGACATCGACGATATTCCAGATCAGGGCGATCAGACAGGATAACGGGGTCAAGGTGAAAAAGGCGACAACCAAAATATTGAGGACTTCCCAAGACCAGCCGGGATATCCCATTTTCCGGCATAAAGCGGCTCCGGTCATCAGAAGCGGACAAAAAGAGCAGCACCCCGCGAGAACCGTTTTCCACAGCTGGATCCCCGTGAAGCGCGGATAAAACAGCAAGGCGGCCCAAACCGCTGAAATCATGATGAATATTTCGATGTAATATTCGATGAAATTCATAGAGGATCGCTTTTCCCGACTGTCACGGCTCACGCCTGCGGCGCGCCTTACGCCGTCGCATTCTCTGCCGGTTTTTCGGCGGTGGCGCGGACCGACATGATCCGCAGCAGACATTCGAACTGCATCCGCACCTTGTCCTTCTGCGAGAAGTCGAGGAAACGCTCCTTGCGGCCATTGTCGAAGTGTATCGCCGTGTAGAAATAGTCCCCCTCGGCAGCCAAAGCGGCGCTGCCGTGGATCCCGGCGATCTCCGAGGCATTGAAGCTCAAGCGTTTCGACCACCAGTCGAAGGGCCCCTTGCGGTAGACGATTTTGCCCGTCGCCGGGAAGTATTCGAGGGAAATGCGGTTGGCGAGCAGCGTGATTGCGGACATCGTGAGCACGAAACATGCGATCACCATGATCGCGCCGGTGACGATCGAAGCCGTCGGGGAGAAGCCCCCCCCGGGCAGAATGCCGAAAACCCCGTATGCGGTGATGAAAAGCCAGAACAGCGCAATGACCGCGATCAGCAGCCCGGCCGGATGGAACACCCGGGCCGAATAAAATTCGCTCCCGCCGTCGATGCGCGCCTTGACCGGCGCCTGCGGAATGCCCAGTTCGCCGAGTTCGACCTTTTCACTGCCGTCCGCGCAAACGGCATTGCAGAAAACGGCGCGGCAGCAGGTGCAGTAAAGGAGCTGTTCGGCTCCGGCCCTTTCGTAATCGTGGTGCTCCTTCCAAACGACGGTGATGGGGGTTTGACATTTGGGGCAAGTGATGTTCATGGTTACTCTCCGATCTGCCGAACGATCCAGCCGATCAGCGCTTTTGCTTCATCCTCGTCGAGGTAACGGAAAAGGTGGTGATTTTTCCCCTCCCGGTCGCCCGCGATCACGGCGAAGGATCTTGCATTTTCCCCGAGCTGGACCGCGTCGAGCGTGACGATATCGGCGGCGGCTACCTTGCCGCGGCCGGGCCCTCTGCGCCAGGTGATCGTGCCGTCGGAAACGGAGAATTCGAGTTTCTGCACGCTCATCCACATGCCCGCCAGCATCAATGCGGCCAAAGCAAAGAGCCACATTGCAAGTCGAAATGCCGAGCGGAGAAGCAGACAGCCGCCGATGACCGATCCCGCCGCGATCAACGATTCCGCGAGAAGCGTTTTCCAGATCCTGCGGGAAATCACTGCCGTGCCGTCGGCGCGGATTTCGATAATAAATCCTGACGGCAGCTGATGAGCTGCGGCACCGCATGAAACGTCATTGTCTGTCTTCACGATGCATTCTCCTTTGTCCCGTGTAAAATCCCTGCGATCTCCGGCGTAATGTAACCCGGGACATGCTTTTTTTCAAGCAAATTTGAAAATGCCGCACGCCTCTTCCGCGATGCCGCCGGCGAACGGGCGCAGGGCATCTTCGATCGAACGGAATGTCCTCCCTGCCCGATCATTCTTTCCGAAAAATTTATCCTCTGTGCTGTTTTCAGATTTGACATACATCGTGTCGCGATGTATATTAGCAGCAAAGGGGCCTTCGAGCCCGGAAAACAGGAGGGAAAAACAATGATCCGAAACAGCGAACTGATGAAGGGGATCGCCCCGGCGGTGATCCTGAAACTGCTTTCCGAGCGGGCGATGTACGGCTATGAGATCATCCGGCTGGTCAACGAACGGACCAACGGGGAATTCCAATGGAAAGAAGGGGCGCTGTATCCCTGTCTGCACAAAATGGAAAACGAGGGACTGCTGGCATCCGAATGGCGGATCGTCGAGGGCAAACCCCGCAAATACTACGCGCTGACCGGGACCGGGAAAGAACTGGTCGAAGAAAAGGTGAACGAGAGCCGCACGTTCTGCACGGCGCTGAACCAGCTGCTCTGCTTCGAGTGATTGCGGAGGCCGCCATGGAAAACGATCCGATCGAAGCGAAACTGACCGAATGCACCCGGATGCTGGCCGACGACCCGGAACTCCAGCGGGAAAACCGTGCGGACCTGCGCAGTCATCTGCTGGCGGCACGGGATGCCCTGACGGCAGAGGGGCAAGGCGAAGCCGAAGCGGCGGAAACGGCCTGCCGCCGGTTCGGCGACGGCGAGGAGGTGGCGCAAGCTTTGCTGCAAGCGGATCTCCCGCGGCTGAAACTGCGCGCGAAGATCCGGCTTTTCGTCCGGCTGGCGTTTTTGCCGCTGCTGCTGGCCGCAGCGTACCTGACCGTTGACTGGCGGTTTTTCCTGACCAGCTTCAATTCGTCCCTCTTCACCGACCGGGATCCGGCGAAAAACAGATTGGCGGGAGTGATCGGGAAATACCATAACTTCACGCCCAAAGAGCTGGAGATCCTCTTTCTGAATTCCGGAGAGATCGGCCGATATTCCCCAGGTCAGATCAGAGAACTGCTGAAACGGCATGAGGACGATCCGGTTTTCCGGAGGTATATCTGCTCGCTGCTGGCCTCCGGCGAACCGAAACCGGAACTGCTGGCGGAACTCTCGACTCTGGAGCCGGAAAACGGTTATGCCGATTTATTGGCGGCGGGAATACAGGCCCGGCAGGCGCTCAAGTTTCCGGCGCGCAAGGGAAAGCAGGTCGCAATCCAAGACCGGGACAAGATGAAACGGGCGATGGAGCGTCTGGACGTGAGCCTGAAAAAACCGTATCTCCGGCGCTGCAGCAGGGAGATCGCGGAACGGCGGATGCGCCTGCTGGATGCCGCGCCGGATATCTGCGGCTACATGGAACAATTGGAAGTCGCCTGCGCCCAGTCGCTGCCGGATCTGATCGTTTTCAGAGATCTCTGCACCGCATCGGTCCTCTGGGGAGAACAGCTGGAAAAGGAGGGCCGGAAAGCCGAAGCGGCGCGATATTATGATGCTTGGAAGAAACTGCTCCCGACGCTGAACGACTCCTCGTTCACCCTGATCGAACAGCTCGTGGTCGGGACCTGTCTGAAACAGCTCCATCAGGCGGCGGTCCGGCGGGGAGACCGGGCGCGGGCGGCGGAATTGGAAGCGCCCGCGGCGGTTCTGAAAAACTGGCGCAAAGCGCCGGGCGCGGACACCCAAATGATCCTGCGGCACGGCGGATTTTTCACTTCGATGCTGCTGCCCCCACTGCGATGCCGGGTCACGCCGGAGGATCTGAAGCCGGACCGGCAGATCAGTTATCTGATGCTGGAGACATGCCTCTGCGCGGTCATCTGGGCGGCGCTGACGCTGGGGATCCTTTCCCACGGAATCGCGGCGCTGGTTTCCCGGCTGCGGAAAAATCAGGTTTTCCTGCTGCTGCCCAAAATGGGAGAGATCGGCAAGGACGTGCTGCTGTATCTGCTCCTGCCGCTGGCGCTTTATCTGCTGCTGACCCGGATCGACTGGATAGCCGGACGGGAGTATGCCGTCATGGCGAACGGGGTCCGCACGGCGGTCTTTGCGGTCGTTTTTCTGCTGATCCCGACACTTTTCGCCGGAATGGAAAAGCGCCGGATCCGGAAACGGATGGGGACGCTGGGGACGGAACGGGTCTCGCGGGGGCAGATGGGGTTGAACCTGCTCCCGGTCCTGCTGATCGCCTTGATCGTGTTCGGCGGCTTCATGCGTCTCTGGATCGCAAAAGAACAGCGTTACTGGATCGCGAGGGACCGGTTTTTCTACGGTTCGCCCGTCGGGTTCAGTTGCGCGGAAGACGACAACAACCGGCTCCTGAAGGAACAGCACGCCCGGTTTTTACCGGCGAAGTGACCGGAAGACCGGAACGGACAGCGGAAAAAAAGGCTTCCCGATGCGGCGATCCCCGCCGCGGATCGGCGTGAGGCCGGGGCTTGTACCTCCCCCTTACCGGTTTTTATGCGTCATGTAGAACAGCGCGGGGATGAAATACAGCGTGAGAAGCATGGCGAAGAGCAGTCCGCCCACCACGCCGATACCGCAGCTGGAACGGATCTCGTAACCGATCCCGCGCCCGAAGGCCATGGGCAGCATGCCGATCACGCTGGCGATGGAGGTCATGAGGATCGGACGGAATTTGTTCTCCGAAGCCCGGAGCATCGCGTCGTGCAGTTTCATCCCGGTTTTGCTCAAGGCCGAGGTTTCGTCCATGATCAGGATCGCGTTGTTGACCACGATCCCGATCATCATGATGGCCCCCAGCATCCCGACCATGGAGAGCAGCGTCCCGGTAACGTGGAGCATGGCGAAAAAGCCCACGAACCCGAGGGGGATGGTGAACATGACGAGGAAGGGACGGCCCAGCGATTCCATGATGGCGGCGATGACGAGAAACGTCAGGAAGACTGCCGTGATGAGGACCATGACGAAATCCATGGCGCCTTCGTTCATCATTTCCGCCTGACCGGTGAAAACCAGCCGGTAGCCCTGCGGCAGTTTCGGGACAAGCTCCTTCTGCAGGATGCTCATCAAGTCGGCCATGGAGTGGCCCGGAGCTGAGTTGGCGTAGATCCACGCGGACCGCTCCTTGTCCTGACGCATCAGACTGATGGCGACGGGGGAGTTTTTCACCGAAACCAGCGCGTTCATCGCCACGGGCTTGCCCTTCAGAGGAACGGCGGGGATCTCCTGCAGCTGATCCAGCCCCTCCTTTTCCTGCATCTTGACCCGGATGTCGAAGGTGTCGACGCCGACCTTGAAGGTCCCGGCCTCGACGCCGTCGAAATAACCGACGATCGAGAGTCCCATGGCACTTGCCGGGACCCCCAGATTTTTCAGCAGCGCCCGCTCGGGAAGCAGCCGGAGCCGGGGCTTCGCGGACCGGCAGCTGGTGTCGACGTCGGTCGCACAGCCGGAACGCCGCAGGATCTCCGCGCCTTCCTGCGCATATTTCTCCATGACATCGAGTTCCGGACCGCCGATGAAACCGCTCAGCTCCTGTCCGGAAGCGCCGACGGGCGGCGGCATCGAAACCGAATAGAGGAAACCGCTTTTTTTCGCCAGATCCCGGCGGATCTCCGCCATGATCTGTCTGATCGGAGCGCGTTCGGCCATGGGTTTGAGCATGAGGGTGATCTCCGCAAGATTCACGCCCTCCGAAACCTGGCCCAGAAGGGCGTTCCGGTAGCCGACCGTCGTGCCGATCCGGGCGACGTCCGGCCGCTTGCTCAACTCGGAAACCAGAGCCAGCGTCTCTTTCCGGGAAGCGTCGATCCCGTAATTCGAGGGAAATTCGAGGACGAGGGATATCTCGTTTTTGTCGTAGAACGGCACAAAGGCGATCCGCAGATTGGGAAGCGACAGACACAGGAGCGCGACGCAGAGGAGCAGCGAGAGCAGAAGGACTGTTTTCGGATACCTCCGGGTCCAGACCATCGTCCGGTCGAAGCCCGCGGCAAGACGGTCGTAGCCCGCGTTCCAGAAGCGGAACAGACGATCCCAGAAGGTATTTTCCTTTCCCGTTTCGGACTTCAGCAGCAAAGAGGCCAAAATAGGCGTCAGGGTGAAACTGACGAAGAGGGAGGCGAGCGTCGCGATCACCATGACCCCCGCAAAGGGGCCCACCAGCATGCCGACGATCGAGGACATGGTCGCGATCGGAACGAAGACCACCACGTTGGTCAGGGCGCTGGCGGAAACGGCGTTGACCACCTCCGCCGTGCCCTCCGCGGCGGCTTCCGCTGGCGACTTGCCGCGTTTCAGCCAGACGAAGATGTTTTCCATGACGATCACCGAGTTGGTGACGAGGATCCCCGAGGAACAGCCGATGGCCACCAGCGTCATCATGTTGAAGGTGTAGTCCAGCAGCGACATCACGGTGAACGTGATGATGACCGAGACCGGCATCGTGATCGAAATGATGAAGGTCGAGCGGGGTTCGTGCAGAAAGAGGAAAAGAAGCAGCGCCGTCAGGATGATGCCGAGCCCGACGCTCCCCCAGGCGTCCTCGACGGAGGCCTCGATGTAGTCGGCGCTGTCCTTGAACCAGACGAGGCGGGTGTTTCTCGGCAGCGCCCCGGGAGCCTGCAGCGCTTCGAACCGCTTGCGCACCTGTTTGATGACTTCCACGGTGTTGGCGTCGCTTTTCTTGACGACTTCAACGGCGACTCCCGGCGTGACCCCGAGGTAGCCCTCCTGACGGATCTCCTTGGCCTGGAGCTTGATCTCGGCGATGTCGCCCAGATAGACCTTGTGGCCGCCCACGACGCCGATCTCGAACTCGCCAAGCTCCCGGATGTCGTGGAATTCCCCGTCGAAGGTGATCGCCGTTTCCCGGCCCTTTTCCCGGATGTGCCCTGCGGGCAGTTTCAGGTTGTTTTCCTGTATCTTCGCGACGACCTGGGCCACGGTGAGGTTCATGGCCGCAAGTTTCTCCCTGTCGAGCAGCACGTGGAGCTGCATCTCATTGCCGCCGTGCAGACGGATCTCTCCGACGCCGGGAATGCTGGAAAACCGGTCGGCCAGCGTTTTGTCGGCGTAATGATACAGCGCGTCCACCGAGCGGCCGCCCGTCAGGTACAACGTCACGACCGGGACCGCGTTGATGTTGATCTTGCTCAGCTGCGGCGTCTTGACCGTCGGGGGAAATTTGTCGACGACGGTGTTGACCCTTTCCCGGACCTGATGGATCATGATGTCCACATCCGTCCCGTTGACGAACTCCAAAGTCGTGCCGCAGACGTTCTCCATGCAGGTGCTGGTGATGTGCTTGAGGCCGTCCAGAGAAGCCACGGCGTCCTCGATGTGTTTGGCGACGTCGGTCTCGACCTCTTCCGGGGACGCGCCGGGGTAGACCGTCGTTATCTGAACATAGGGGACGTCCATCTTCGGCACGGTGTCCTTGCCGATCTTGAAGTAGGAGAGCGCGCCGAAATAAACCAGCATCGCAATGAAGCACCCCATTGCGATCTTCCGCTTGACCGAGAGGCCGCTGAGAGTCATCGCGTCACCTCTCGATTTCCAGCTTGTCGCCCTCACGGACAAAGGCCTGTCCCCGGACGATCACCGCCTTGCCGAGAAGGGGCTCGGGAGACAGGATCTCGGTGGTGCCGTCGGTCGTCAGTCCGCAGGAAACACTCGTCTCCTTCGCTCTTCCGCCTTCGTCGAGGAAGAGGCTCATCCGCCCTTCCCTCCCGGGCAGGACCGCATCGGAGCTTACGCCCCACCCGGTTCGTCTGGCCAGAACGATCTCAAGATCGCACAGCGTGCCCGATTTCAAAGACGTGTCTTCCGGAAGTTTCGCTTTGATCTCGAAGGTCCGGCTGGCGGGCTCGATGACCTCGGCCCTGTAATAGACCGAACTGCCGCAGACCTTTTTCCCGGCGAAATACACGTCGATCTTCGTCCCCGGTTTCAGCCGTTCCCAGTACACCGCGCTGATCCGGCAGCTGATCTCCCGGCTGGAGGGATCTTCCACGGCGAGGATCGGCATCCCGGCGCCCGCGAACTCCGATTCCTCCTTGAATTTCTCCAAAATCAGCGCACGGAACGGCACCGACGGGTGGGAATCCGCCAGCGTCTGTCCGGCCAGTTTCAGAGCCGTTTCCGCCTGCTGGACCTTGGCCGCAGCCGCCGCGTCGAGGGCAACAGCCCCCTCCAGCATGACGACGGCGCTGTTGAACGCCGTCTCCGCCTGTTCGTAGGCATCGGCGGACACGGCCTTGGAGTTGTAGAGCGTCTGATTGCGCTTGTAATCCCGTTCGGCTTTTTTCAGTCTGATTTGGGCAAGCTTCACGCCCTGCCGGGTCGTCAGCCGGGAGGCTTTTGCGACCTCCAGATCCTTCCGGGCCAGTTCGACGCGGTTGGTGAGGTTTTTCAGATCGACCTGAAAGAGACTTTTGCCCGCTTCCGCAACGGTCCCCTCCTCGAAAAAGATCCTGTCGATCCTGCCGGGGACAAAGGAAGAGATGGTCCCTTTCCGCGCCGCCTCCACCATGCCCTGCGCCCGGAAGATCTCGCGGAACTCATGTTTCCGCAGCGCCGCCGTCCGGACTTTCACCGTCCGGGCCTCGACTTTTTGCTGCTGCCTGCCGCAGCCCGGGAGCAGGGTCAAAAACAAAAACGGATACAGAAAATATTTCTTCATGACGGACCTCAAAGAGGAAGAAGGTTGAGCGAAAACAGGGCGTTCCGCGTGGTGATGTACTGCAGACGGCGATAACAGCTTTCCGGAACATTGTCGGTCTTCAGTATGTTCGTGAACATGCCGATGTTGGTGGTATATACCACCGCGCCCCCGAAAACGGAGTAGACCCAACCCAGGGCGCTTTCGATATCGTCGTTGCCGGTGATGTCGATGTAAACTTTTGCGAAGATCGCGGTGAACCGGTCGCATTCGTTTTTCATGAGCCGCTTCTGTCCGTCCTCGGTGATGCTGGCGCTCAGCAGAAATGCGATCTCCCAATGGGATTCGTCGCCGTTCCAGATCATCTTGAAGAAAATGTCGATGATCTCCGAAACCAGCTGCCGCTTCCCGTCCGGGGTCTTCAGGAGATGCCGGTTCTTTTCGTAGTATTCTTCGATCCGCTCATAGTCGATGCTGTCGAGAGCGTGCGCCCAGACCGCGTCGACCAATTTCTCCAGCCCGCCGAAGTGGTAGGTGATGGCGTTGGGGACAGTCCCCGCCGCCTGTGCGATATCCTTGGCCTGAACCCCCTTGACGCCGTGACGCGTAAACAGTCTCCCCGCCGTCAGGATCAGCAGTTCCCGGGTTTTGACCGCCGGGTTCGTCTTGTCCTTCATTTGTCCGATCTGCCTTGTGATGTCAAAAATAGTATTGAAATACTAATATATCACTGATCAACGAATTTTCAAACAAGAAGACAACTGTTTTCCCCCGATATCCCGGCGGGAAAAGGGATTTGACAAAATGCCGTCGGGGAAGTATATTTGGGGGATCCCGGAAGAACCGGACAGATGTTTCCGAACGGGTCCGGTACATTTCGGTCTGTCCCGGTTCCGGTCGGCGCCGCCGATCGTTCGCGGCGGGACGCCGCATCCCTGAAAGAAACTGTTCGTGAGGCATGCAACATGAAGAGGCTGTTCCTCCTGCTCCTTGTAACGGAGTCGGTGTTCCTGATCGGCGACGATCTGACCGCCGTCTCCGACGGGACCGGCGCGGACCGCCGCGGGCAGTATTCGGTTCCGGCTGAGAGTATTCCGGAATCGGAGGACGCCGATCCCGACGCCCCGCGGGGAAATGACGCGGAGCCCGTCGATGTCCTCCGGTACAAACTGCAGGAGATCAAAAACCGGGGAAAGACGATCACATTCTGCGGCAAGGACGGCAAAAGACGCGAATTGTGCCGCATCCAGCGCATCAGCGCCAACGGTTTGACCATCTGGATCAACGGAGCGAACGTCTACATCCCCTACAAGCGGGTCCTCGGACTCCTCGACGGCGTTCTCTCCGCCCCCACTTTCGCAGGGATCCCGAAAAAAAACGGGGATGAGGAAGAGGAAACGCCCGACGAGACCGGGAACGCCGATATTGCCCGGACCTCTTCCGTTCCGAGACGGCCGTTCCCGCCCGAACCGGAACTGCCCCCCGAAATCGCTTTCCCCCGGAGGACCGATGTTTCCGCGGCGGACCGCACCTCGGGCGCCGCGGACGACACCAGACCGCGCGGGATCTACTTTTACAACAAAAGAGGCCGCAACACCTTCGTCTGGAAACGCTGAAGTCGTTTCCGGGATATACTTCAGCACGTGACCGGCGCTTTTTCCAGTGCCGGAGAGTGAAAAAGCGGCAGGGGGATACCGCGGCCGCCGTTCGAATGCGAACCCCTCCGGCCGGGGAACGGGACCCGGAAGAAAAAAGCGGTGTTTTTTTCGGCAACGGGTTTGATTTTAGACACTTCCCGTGATAGATTATCCCCAAAACTTCGGCAAACCTCCCGCCGGGCGGGGGACAGGAGACGGAAAATGATGAACGGCCGCTGGGGATCCTCGGGGATTTTTTTGCATCGGACAGCCCTGCTTGTCTGTGCAGTGCTTTTTCTTTTGACAGGAGTCCTCCCTGGTGCGGAGAAAAGTCCGCGGAAAGTCGTCCGGGTCGCCTATCAGGAATTCAACCGGCAGATGATCGTGGACGAGCACAACGTCCCCGTGTCCGGTTATGCCTATGACTATATCCAAACGATCGGCACCTACGCCGGATGGGATGTGAAATTCGTTCCGTGCTCCAGTTTCTTTGACAGCGTGAGACTGCTTCGGGCGAACAAGGTCGATCTCATCTACGAGATCAGTTACACGCCGGAACGCGCCAGAGAGCTCCTGTTCCCAAAAGAACCCATGGGATATGAGTACTATTATCTTTACGCTTCCGCGGAAAACGCCTCGATCACGCCCGGCGATTACAAGTCTATGAACGGCAAGACAGTTGGCATCACCACCGGAACGATTTTGGCCGAACTTCTCCGGGACTGGTGCAAAAAAAAGAACGTGCATTTCAAATTTGCCGAATACGAGGAGATCGCGAAAAAGGAGGCAGATCTGTACGCCGGGAAAATCGATCTCGACCTGGAGCTGAGCATGCTGGCCAAACGCAATCTCTCGGCGATCGAAAAAATCGGGGCTTCCGCCTATTACCTGGTCGCCGGAAAAAAAAGACCCGATCTGATCGAGGACATCGATTCCGCGACCGAGAAAGTCCTCAACAACGACCTCTTCTACTTCTCCCGGCTTCAGGAGCGGTATTTTTCCGATACGGTGCTGAGCCGCAATCTGACGGCCGAGGAAAAGAACTGGCTCGCGGGCCGCAAGGTGCTGCGGGTCGGCTTTTTCGACGACTATCTCCCCTTTTCCGCCAAGGACGAAAAAGGCCGGCCCATCGGCGCGTGCATCGAAACGATCAAAGAGATCCTCAAGGCCCTGAAACTGGAGGGGAAGCTGAACGTGGAGTTCGTCTGCTTCGACAGCCAGCGCGACGGCTACAAGGCGGTGGAAGCAGGAAAGATCGATCTCATGTTCCCCGCCTACGTCAGCAATTCGGTCAAGCATGATTACCGCATCATCGGCGGCAAGAGCCTTGCGACGGTCGCCAGCAATCTCGCCTACCGGCACAACTACGGGGACGGCAAAGGCAAGCGCATCGGCGTCAACCGGAACAATCTGATGCAGTACTACTACTCGAAGGATTCCTATCCCGATTCCAGGATCGTGCTCTACGACGATATCCGGGGCTGTCTCGACGGACTGCTGGACGGGTCGCTGGACGGGACCTTCCTGAACGGGTTCCGGTCCGAAGCGCTGCTGAAACCGGCCAAATATCATGCGGTCAGGACGCTGCGGGCCAAGGGCGACTTCCAGATCCACATGGCGTTCGCCGAGAACAACATCGGTCTCATGCTGCTGATGAACCGCGGGCTGACGATCCTCGACCCCGATTTCATCAACAAGGCGTCGTATTCCTACATGGGGCGCATCTACACCTTTTCGGTGATGGATTTTCTGCAGGAACACATCCTGCCCGTGATCGTCACGGTGGCGATCATCGTGGCGCTGCTCGTCGCCCTGCTCGGCTACCGGATCAGCAACAGGAAGCTGGCGGGCATCAACCGGGAACTCACGGCCTATTCCGAAACCATCGAGCAGCAGCGGCAGCAGCTCCAAAAGAAGCAGCGCGACCTCGAGGACGCATTGCAGATGGCCCAGGCGGCCAGCCGGGCCAAGACGGCGTTTCTCAGCAACATGTCCCACGACATCCGCACGCCGATGAACGCGATCATCGGCTTCACCGGGCTTGCGGCGGCCCACATCCGCGAAACGGAGCGCGTGCAGGAGTATCTGGCGACGATCGCGCAATCCTCGGAGCACCTTCTCTCGCTGATCAACGACGTGCTGGATATGAGCCGCATCGAATCCGGCAAGGTGGTCCTGAACGAGAAAGAGGAATCTCTGGCGGAGATCATCCATGTGCTCCGGGAGATCGTTTACGCGGACGTCCGGGCAAAACAGCTCGAGTTCCGCATCGAAACGGCTGATATCCGAAACGAACTTGTTTACTGCGACAAGCTCCGCCTCAACCAGATCTTGCTCAATCTGATCTCCAACGCCATAAAATACACCCGTTCCGGCGGCAGGATCCTTCTGCGGATCACGCAGAGCCCCGCGGCGAAAGAAGGTCTCGCTTCTTTCGAATTCCGGGTCAGGGACAACGGCATCGGTATGAGCGGGGACTTTGCAAAAACGATCTTCGATCCCTTTACGCGGGAAGAAAATTCCACCGTTTCGGGCATCCAGGGGACTGGTCTGGGGATGGCGATCACCAGGAACCTCGTGGAAATGATGGGCGGCAGGATCTCGCTCACCACGAAGAAAGGCGAAGGAACGGAATTCGTCGTCCAGCTGGATCTCAGGACCGCCGACAGGAAAAACGCCGTGCCCCCCGTTCCCGAACTGCAGGGAGCAGCCGGTCTGGTCGTGATCGGCGACGTCAAAGCCTGTCAGAACATCGCAGGGATCCTTCGGGAGGCGGGCATGCGCAGCCAGTGGTGCGTCTCCGGTCAAGAAGCGGTCATCCGCGCGGAGGAATCCCTGCGCAGCGGCGAGCCTTTCAAAATTTACGTTGTCGACCGGCAGACCCGGGACGGGGACGGGATCGAAACGGTCCGCAGCCTCCGCAAGGCCGCCGGGAAAAACGCTTTCATCCTGCTCCTGACCGCAGGCGATCCGGCCGATATCGAAAACGAAGCCGGGAAAGCGGGGGCCGACGGAGCGGTCTTGCGCCCGCTTTTCCCGTCGGATCTGCAGAAAGCGCTCCTGAATATCTGCACAAAAACAAGTCCCGAGCAATCGAGCGGAGAAACACCGGGCTTCTCCCTGAAGGGGAAAAAAGTTCTTCTGGTCGACGACAGCGAACTCAATCTCAAGATCGGGGTGCTGGTGCTTCAGGGACAGGGCGTGACGGTCGACACCGCCCGGAACGGACAGATCGCCGTCGACATGATCAAGATGAAAGGCATCGACGCCTACGATCTCGTCGTGATGGATATCCAGATGCCGGTGATGGACGGGTACGAGGCCACGGGACTCATCAGAAAGCTCCCGGGCGGGAAGAAACTCACGATCATCGCCTTCTCCGCCAACGCCTTCGAGGAGGACAAGGAAAAGTCCCTCAAGGCCGGCATGAACGGCCACATCACCAAGCCGCTGAAGATCGACGACCTGCTGAACGAATTGAAAAGATTCGTCGCGTAACGGAGCGGTCCGGCTTTCCCTCTCCTCCGGCCGGGATCGTTTTTCCCCTCTCTTGATTTACGGGCGAAAGGCCTTATATTGCCTCCTGTAAGGCCGGGGAAAGCGCTCCCGGCGCAAAAAGAAGGAGGAGAGAGAAATGAGGAGTATCGCCCGGCTGGAACTGCAGTACGCACACAGGTTCTACAACTTCAAAGGAGAGGCCCAGTATCTGCACGGCCACACGGGGAAACTCGTGATCGAGGTGGAGGACACCGTCAATACCGGCGTCAACATGGTCTTTCCCTGCAACGAGATCCAGAAGACGGCGTGGAAGATCCTGCGGAATTTCGACCACGCCCTGGTCTTGAGGGAGGACGACCCGCTTCTCCCGGCTATTCTGGAGGTCTACGAGACCCAGGGCATCAGGAACGGTTCCCCCACAAACACGGAGATCGGCCCGGCATTCAAAACGGAACTCGCGACGGCGCACCCGGAGTGCCGGCTCGTCGTCACCCGGGAAACCATGACGGTCGAAGGCATGATCAAGATCGTGTACGATCTGCTCAAGGACAAACTCAATATTGCCCGTCTCACCTTTTCCAGCGGCGTCAATTCGGCGACTCAGGAATACATGCCCTGCGGCACGATGGACCGCTGCCCCTGCTGCGGGATCGCGCTCGATGAAAACGGCATCTGCCCCAAGTGCGGATACAGAAAGAGGTAAGACACGCTGCGGGATCGTTCCGCCGGGGCCTCCCCGGCGGAACGGCAACAAAGCCGCGCCGATCCCCCGATTTTCCGCGCCGGAGAAGTTGAATATCCGCGGCGAGAAGGTTATATTAAGGGCGGACGCAAAAATCGGGGACCGAAAGAACCAATTGCCATGAAAACCATCCTTGAACTCGTCGGCGGGATCGCAGGGATCGTTCTGCTTTATTTCGGCGCGGATTTTCTGATCCGCGGCGGCGTGGGGCTCGCCCGCAAACTTCATATCCCCGAACTCGTCGTCGGGCTGACCCTCGTCGCCTTCGGGACCAGCGCGCCGGAGTTCGTCGTCAGCCTCAGCGCCGTCTTCGCCGGAAAAGGCGACATCGCCCTCGGCAACATCGTCGGCTCGAACATCTGCAACATCGCCTTGATCCTCGGCCTCTGCGCCCTCATAAGACCCCTGGCCGTCAATCCCCGGCTCTTCAAGATGGATCTGCCCATCATGATCGTCGCCACACTGCTGCTCGCGGGATTCCTCTTTTTCACGCGGGGCGTCAACCGCCTGCAGGCCGCCGTCTTTCTGCTCCTGATGGCCGGCTTCATCCTCAAGCAGTTCTTCTCCGCGCAAAAGAACCGAGAAGAGGCGGCGGCCCTGACCGCCGAACTGGAGGAAAATGCCGGAGCTGAAAACCGTTCCGTCCCCGTGCTCCTCCTCATGACGGTCTGCGGCGCGCTGGGTCTGGTCGCCGGCGCCCGGCTCTTCGTCGACGGAGCCGTCTGCGCGGCGCGGCTGCTGGGTGTGCCCGAAGCGATCATCGCCCTGAGCCTCGTCGCGCTGGGAACGAGTCTGCCGGAACTGGCGACCAGTCTGATCGCTGCCGTGAGAAAAGAAGGCGACATCGCCGTCGGCAATGTGGTGGGGTCCAATATCTTCAACATTCTTTTCATCCTCGGCATCGCGCCGATGGTGCGTCCTTTTTCCGCCCCGGGGATCCATCCCGCCGACTGCGCCGTGATGGTGCTCGTCACGCTCCTCGCCCTCCCCTTCATGTGGACGAAGAAAACGATCTCCCGTGCGGAAGGAGCCCTGCTCCTGGCCATTTATATCGCCTACATCGTTTTCCTCGCCTCGGCTCAAGGAGTATCCCCCCGCGGTTAGAGGCCGCAAGAAGCATCGGCAGGGAGATCCCCTGTTGCAACGGAGCATTTTCGGCGCTATATTAAATTCGCGGAACGTGAGCGGGGGATCTTTTCGGAGCACCGCGGATCCCCCGCAGCGTCTCAAAAGAGCAAAAAAATACGGAAAGGTGAAAATGAAGAGATCTTATTTCGCATGGGGCGTCATCCTGCTGGCAGGGGGTCTGACCGCAACACTTCGGGCGGATACCATGATCCGGGACGCCAAGGCCAATATCATCTACCAGTATTCCAACGGCGTCATGTATCAGGGCCACGCCCGGGAAAACAAAAAGTTGTTCAAATACGACCAGCGCGGCGAGATCTGGAGCATGAAGGGCAAGCGGCTGGCTTTCTGGAAGAGTTCCGAAAACGCGCTTTATCCCGGAAAAGGCGGCCGTCCGATGTACATTTACGCGGACAAGGGCGGTCATCCCGGTTCCAAGGGGGCGAAGGCCGTCATTTACATCGACGGGCGCAAGATCTATCACGGGCACGGTCCCGGATGCAAACTGATTTTGTACCCGGATTCTCCGCTCCCGACGCCCGTGGCGCTGTATCTGGCGCACACGATCACCGGCGGCAAGCCCCCCGCCCCGTCGGACGCCGGCAAACTGACGGTGGACTTCGCCACGATCCCCTACGGTTATTACCTCGGCGCAAAGGGAGAGGGCAAGATCCTCCTCTCCCTGCGGGGAAACAGGATCTTCTTCAACGACACGGCCAAGGGCATGCCCGCCTACACGATCGCCGGACTGAAGGTCTTCCGCGGTCCGGACACGAAGGCCGAGCCCGCCTTCTGCTTTGCGAAAAACGGTTTCCTCTACAAAGGAGCAAAACCGGCCCCCGGAAATCTGGCGATGTCCCTCGACTGGTTCAACTGCTACGCCCCCGGAAAATCCGGGACGGAAGCCATCGGAACGCTGCAGTATGTGGGAGAAAACATCCTGACGGAGGGCTATACGAAACCCTCGCCGAAACCGGATTTCAAGGGCAAAAAGGTCCTGCTGTCCTCCACGCTTCCCAACAACAAAGTGCCGATGATCATGCGGATCTTCCTGGTCTATCTGACACAGCTCGATCCCGACTTCAAGGCTTACGCCGAAAGCCGGAAATAGGGAAACGACTGCCGGGACAAAAAAGGCGCGTCGCGTGACGCGCCTTTTTGTTTTTTCCGCCGGGCGGAATCAGACCCCGTCAGCCGAGCCTCCTGCCAGGCCGTCCCGCACGAGGCGCCTTCCGGCTTCGTCGATCCCGTAAAAGGAAAAAATATACTCGTCGATCTCCTTCAGCCTCGAGGAGTCCCCCCGCAGGACGCCGTCGGCCAGGGCGGTCAATTCCCTGTCCGTCTGCGCCGGGATCTCGGGGAACGGCAGCTGAACGAGATTGCCTTTCAGGACTTTCACGCCGCCGAAAAGTTTCATGTAAACGAAGCGGAAAAGCGACGAATCGAGAAACGCCATGACCGTTTTGATGCCCATCGACGGAATGGAAGGGATGAGAATATTCGCGCTGTTGAGAAAAAGACCGGCGCTGTCGTCGTAGGCGAACACAGGCCTGTCGGAGATGAACCTGTACACCAGCTTTTCCGGAGCGCGGTAGATCTCCTCCCGGGCCACCTGCTGGAGTTTCGAGCGGTCGTAAAGAATGTAATGTTTCGGCGCGTCGAGGACGAAGGAACGTATCTCCCGGCCCGTGCGGATCGCTTCCATCCCGGGCTGAGGATGGGGAAAGAGTTTTCTTCTGTTGTCGCCGGTGACGATCCCCAGCGCCCAGAGACTGTTTTCGAGGGTGTGCCGTCCCCTCGCCCGGACGGTCCGGATCACGGAGAGGACCTCCTCGGGCAGCAGGTTGAACACCAGGTCTTCCGTCTCATAAACGCCCCGGACCCCGACGGTCCGCGAACGTCCGTCCGCACAGACCGTGAAAACGTTTCCGTCGGCTCCGCTCCCGCACTCGATATCGACATATTTTGTGGTCACGCGGGAAAAGGGGGCGTCGTACAGGGTGATGCCGGCCAGTCCCGCCTTTTCGAGGATGAATCTCCGGATCTCCCTGTGGGACTTCACGTTCAGGATCGCTTTCGGGAAGAGGAAGCGGATCGTTCCCTTTTCTTTCAGCTGTCCGTGGGCTCTGACGAAGAAACGGGAGAACGTTTCTCCGGGGCGGCCCCGCCGTCCGCCCGCCGCGGCACCCCAGGGCGGATTCGTCACGATGGCATCGAATTTTCTGTCGAGGACCGGATGCCGCCGTTCAGGGGAACAGTCTTTCAGATAATCGAGGCAGTATATCTGCGGCACGAATTCGCGATCGGCATATTTGAGCAGCAGATTGATCTTCGCGATGAGAACGGCTGCCGGATCCCGGTCCACGCCGAAGAGGTTCTCCGGAGAATCCGCTTTCACGCTCAGCAGGAAGGCCCCGCTTCCGCAGCAGGGATCGAAAAAGGAGCGGCCGCGGACGAGATCGATCTTTCGCGTCATATTCTCCGCGACGTTCCGCGGCGTGTAGTAGGAGCCGAGCGTATTTTTCTTCCCCTCCCGCAGACAGGACTGGTAGATCAGCCCCAGGATGTCGAATTCGTCATCCGGCAGTTCCACGCCGGTCAGGCCGTCGATGACGGTGATGCCGGAATATTCCTCCAGAACGGCGGAAACATGACCTTTCCCGTAAAGCCCGGCCTTTTTCAACAGACCGATCCCCAAAGAAAGGACGATGGAGATCACGGGCGTTTTCCGGGGGATCTCTTCAAGAAGAGTCCGGACGAAGACGGCATTGGTCCGCCGGCTGAAATACTCCATGGGCAGGAAACGCCGGAGCGATCTTCTCTTGTTCGCCCGGGCAGTCAGCCGTCCGGCGGGCGAAGTGTTCAGCCTTTTCCAGTTCCTTCCTGTCGCCTTGGAAATGTCGTACCGCATGTCGTCCCGATAAAAAAATTCGCCTCAGGAAACCGGGCCGTATCCCGGCTCCACCTAATATAACAAGCCTCCTGCCAAGTTTCAACCGCCCGAAAGGGACGGGAAGGATTTTCGGAGAGATTTTCCCCCGGATTTTTCCGCCCGCAGCTTGACTTCGGAGGTTCGGCGGGGTAGATTATCGCAGAAAAAGGAGGGATCCCATGAAATACAGACGCCTCGACGTTTATGTGCCGGAAAGCCATCTCGAAGTTGTGAAGAACGCCCTTTTCGAGGCGGGCGCGGGATCCATCGGCAATTACGACCGGTGCTGCTTCGCGTTCCCGGGGCAAGGCCAGTTCCGTCCGCTGCCGGGCGCGGAGCCTTTCCTCGGCTCCTTGGGCGAAACGGAACAGGTCCCCGAGTGGAAGATCGAAGTGATCTGCCCGGAGGAAAAGATCCGCGCCGCGATCGCCGCTCTGCGCAAGGCCCATCCCTACGAAACGCCGGCCTTCCAGCACTGGCCTGTGGAGATAGAATAGAGCACGCCCCCCTCTCCCGTCCTTCGGGATCATTTTCCCGTTTTCAAGTTGACTTTGAGCCGCAGACGGGGTATTTTATAATAGAGATGTTTCCGGCGCATCCGCCGGTTCAAAAAACAAAAAAAGGAATGTCGATATGAAGTACGGTGTGGCAGATTACGGTATGAATGTTTGGGACGGCGGAAACTTCGATCTCGAAGAGCGTCTCACCCGGCTGAAGGCCATCGGATACAACGGCATCGAGCGTCTGGAAGCCACCGACGCGGCGGAGACGATTTTCAAGGCGGCGCTGTTCCGCAGGCTGGGCATGGATTTCGCCACGGTGCGCATGAACAATCCCGCCCAGAGCATCGCCGCCACCGCGGCCATGGGCAAGGCCTACACCTGGATCATGCCGGGCCCCTGCGGCAGGGATGTGCCGATGGATACTTTCGTCCACCGGGCGAAGACTTTCTGTGACGCCTGCGCCAAGTACAACATCGCCGCGGCCATCCACAACCATCTGGGACAGGTCGTCGAAAGCCAGGAGGAGCTCGATTACTTCATGAAGGCGGTCCCCGGCGCCTCCCTGCTGCTGGACATCGGTCACCTGGCCGGCGCCGGCGGCGACGTCATGATGACCCTCGAAAAATATTACGGCCGCATCGCGGCGGTCCACTTCAAGGACATCTTCTTCAAGGACGAAAAGGCCGAAAAATGGACCGACCGTCTCCGCTTCTGCGAACTGGGCGCGGGCAACAAACCCGGCTTCGTCGACTGGCAGGGCACCGCGGAGTTCCTGAAGAAAAAGAATTATGACAAGTGGGTCCTCGTCGAGCACGACACCCATCTGCGGGATCCCTTCATCGACCTCAAGATCAGCGTCGACAATCTCAAAAAAATCATGGAGTGACCCCCGCCATGAACGGCAAAGTCAAGCGCTTTCTCATCATCGGCGCCCATCCGGACGATGCGGACATCCGCTTCGGCGGCTCGGCGATCAAGCTCGTCCGGGCGGGACACGTGGTGAAATTCGTCTCCATGTGCAACGGCGACTGCGGCCACTTCGGCATGACGCGGGAGGCGCTGCGCGACCGCAGATATCTGGAGACCCAGGCCTCCAAAAAGGTCTCCGGCATCGCGGAGTATCAGGTCTTCAAGGAACATCACGACTGCGAACTGGAGGCCTCCGTCGAAAACCGCATGAAGGTGATCCGCCTCATCCGCGATTTCGATCCCGACGTGGTCCTCTCGCACCGTCTGTGCGACTATCACGCCGACCACCGGGCCACGGCCCAGCTTGTCCAGGACGCGGCGTACCTCACCCAGGTGCCCATGTTCTGCCCCGACGCCCCCGTGCCCAAGGTCAATCCGGTTTTCGGGTGCGTCTTCGACGCCTTCACCGATCCCCGGCCCTTCCGGCCCGACGCCGCCATGATCTGCGACGACGTCATGGAGGAAAAGTGCCGCATGCTGGACTGCCACGTTTCACAGGTGTACGAGTGGCTCGCCTACGAAAAAACGGGCAAGCCCATGGATCCCGGAAAGATGTCGTGGGAGGAAAAGAAGGCCTATCTCGTCGCCAACTGGGGGAAACGCTACGAAGACGCTGCCGACGCCGCCCGTCAGGTCTTGACCGCGACTTACGGCGAGGCCGGGAAGAAGGCCCGTTTCGCGGAGACCTTCGAACTTTCTCCCTACGGCAGAAAAGTCTCCATCGAGGAGTTCCGAGACCTCATGCGGCCTTGAAACAAGGTTCTGTTCCCGATAGGGGTCGGTCGTTCGGGGGAAGGGGAAAACCTCTTTTCACGGGGAAAAGAGGTTTTCCCCTTCCCCCGTGCCCCCATCCCTTTTCGAGAAAAGCGATGTGTTTTTCCCCGTGTGGGGAACAGAGCGTAAAACAAAGGAAGTTTGCTCATGGACATCGCCCTCAACACCGATATCCTCCGCAGCACGGGATCGCCGGAACCCTATCTCCGGCTGATCGCGGAGGCCGGTTTCACCCATCTGCACTGGTGCCACCAGTGGAACACCGATTTCCTTTACAGCACCTTCGAGATCGCGCAGCTGAAAAAATGGCTGAAGCAGTACGGGCTCAAACTGCTGGACATCCACGGTTCGGCGGGCATGGAAAAGCAGTGGTACTCCCCCGAGGAATACCGGCGCAAGTCCGGCGTGGAACTGGTGCTCAACCGCATCGTCATGCTCCGCGAACTGGAGGGAACGGGCTGCGTCATGATGCACGTTCCCGTCTGCCGGGCAAAAGGGAACACGCCGGAAGACGAAAAAATGCTCCCCGCCCGGATGGAAGCGCTGAAGCGCAGTCTCGACGAACTGCTCCCGGCCTTGGAAAAGTACGGCACGAAGATCGCCGTCGAAAACACCCGGAACGACGCTTTCGAGGTCATCGGCGAACTCATGAAAGCGTATCCGGCGGACCGGATCGGCATCACGCTGGACACGGGGCACGCCAACATCGACGAAGCCCGCGGGCTCGAGCGAATGGAAAGGTTTAAAGACCGCCTGCAGGCGCTGCACCTCAACGACAACGACACCAGCGGCGATCTGCACCAGCCTCCCTTTTACGGCACGCTGGACTGGGAGCGCATCGCGCGCCTCATCGCAGCGTCCTCGTATACGGACCGGCCCGCCAGTTTCGAACTTGCCATGCGCAACACGCCGTTTTTCGTTCCCGACGTGCTCCCGGCGGACCAGCCGGAGGAGAATATCAAAAAATTCCTCGCCGACACCTACACCCGCTGCCGCAAGGTCGCGGAGATGATCGAAAAGGCCCGGGCGGAACGCCGTTAGGCACCTCACCTGTCGAGGTAGCCGGTCTCTTTCAGCACTTTTGCCGTTTCTTCGGCGAAGAAGGTGTGACCGGCGGGGGAGAGATGCACGCCGTCGGGCAGAATAAACTCCTGCCGGCGGGGATAAATGAGTTTGTAAAGATCCAGCAGCGGCCAATTGTTTTCCTTTGCGAAGTCGCGGACGATCTGCCGCTGGTTCTGCAATTCCTCATCCACCTTTCCGCCGGGAACACGCTTGTAATAGACGTGCTTTTCGTCGATGATGGGCGGGAAAGTGATCATGACGACCTTGCAGTTCCGGGGCAGCCCCGCCTTGAACTTTTCAAGCAGTGCGCGGAACTCCCGGTCGGAGACCCGGCGGCGTTTTCTCTCCGGCGCCGGATCGTGATTGTTGCCGCCGAATTCGAGGAGGATGACGTCCGGTCTGCGGGCCAGCACATCGCTTTCGTACCGCGCCATGGCCTCCCGCGCGGAGTTGCCGCCGACGCCGGCGTTGTAAAGGCTGACTTTGCGTCCCAGTTTCTTCCCGAGTTTGAGCAGCCAGTTGTCGGCGAGTTTCACGCCGGTCCGCCCCTCCGTGATGGAGTCTCCGAAGGCGACGATCCGCAGTTTTTTTCGGGCGCGCTCCGGAACGATCCTGAACTCCCGGCCGTCGGCCAGGGTGACGGCCTCGGGCATGGCGGGGACTTCGATTTTGAAAATCCCCCCGGTTTTCAGCGCGGGGAGCGTCAGTTTTCTCTCCCCCGTTTCAAATTCGACCGCGACGGTTTTTTCCGCCGTCGGGGCGGCCGCGCAGAAGATCATTTCGAAGCCTTTCCCGGCGGGAACGACGACGATGCCGGTCTCTTCCATGACGCAATTGAGATGCGGCAGACCGGGAAAAACCAGGATGCGGTACTCATAGGTCCGATCCCGTCCGGGGTAGAGGCGATGCCGTCCCAGAATGACCTCGAAGGTATTGAAATCCTGAGCGCCGTGGACGTAAAACATCCCGGCGGGATAAAGGTCCTCGAAAGCCCATTGCAACGCGATGACGGCATCGGCGGAAGGGATGCGGGCGGCGATCCAGTCCGTGCTTGCCGGATGAAAGTTGTTGCCCAGTTTGAAGTCATGCTTCAGTTCGTCCTCCAGCGGCACGATGGGCTGATATGGCTGAACGGGCAGCAAATTGAGCCACAGATTGTAGACATAGAGCGCCTTTCCCCGGTTCGTGAACCTGGCCGTCACGTCCGCCACGGCCGACTGCGGCCGAAGACGCACAGTGCGCTCCAGTTCGAGGGGCGTATTGCCGTAGCCGGGAATGAGAAACTTTATCGAACTTCCCTGAACGGCGTATTCCTTGACCGGCAGATCGAGCACGGTCATGTTGACGCGCCACAAAAGCTCCCTGAAACCGTACACATTGCAGTTGACGGGCGCAAACAGGGGATTGCCCAGCAGTGCCGTCCTCTCGAAGCGCCGGAGCAGTTCCCTGCCCCGGTATTTCAGACTGGTCATGCGTCCCAGAGAGTCCGGCGCGAAGCCGCCGTCGAGAACGCCGTTGGAGATCGTCACCGTTTCAGGAACGGAGACCATTTGTTCCGGATTCTTCCGGACGAACCGGGGCGTCTCCCGGACGGCGCATCCTGCGAGGAACAGGACGGCCGGAAGAAGGAGAAAAATCTTCCTCATCACTTGCCCCCCTGCTCGAAACAGCGGACGAAGGGCATGGGCGACTTTTTGAAATCGAAACGCCGATTCATCTCTTTTCCGCCGTAAGGCTCCTTGAAGAGATACGGGAACTTGCGGTCCATCGCGTACTTGAGTTCCTTCAATACCGCTCTTGCGGCATCGGCGTCCTTCGCCTTGACCGTCAACACATTGTCATGCAGTTCGACGGGGATTCCCACGACATCGGGAGAGATCCTGATGCGGACGATCCCCTTGCCGCCCCGCATTTTGAGTTTGAGGAAAGAGAAATATCCCTCGAGATCGGCAGCGGCCTGTTTCTCCGCGGCATTGGCCTCTTTCGGCAGTTCGATCCGGCTCTCGAGCCAGGGAAAGGCGTCCAGCTCCGAAAAGGTCATGCCAAAAATTTTTGACCTGAAAACGACCTCGATCCGGGCGCGGGCGGGGATTACGCCGTCGGGCTTCCTCCCGTTGACGGTGAGGGAGACGACTTCGAAATTGCGGATGCGCCGGGGCGTGACGACGGCCTTGAAATCGACCGGACTCTCCAGGTCGATCCGGCAGCGGACGGCGTTGAGATCCTTTTCCGTCCGGACCCCCGCCCGGAGTCCCGAGGGAGCCTGCGACAGCGAGACGACCGCTTCGTACAGCGCCGGGACGCGGGAGGGCAGCGTGTCGGAAAAGACCGTATCGGGCGCCTCGTATTTCTGAACGAGAACAGCCCGATCGCGCATTTTGCGGGCGAAGAGATCGACCCCGCCCCCCAGATACGTATTGTCGGCCCGGAACTCGAGGGGCATGGGCTCCTCCCAGGGGTTGCCGAAAAACAGGACTGTATCGGCGCCCCGCCCGAACCGGGAGCGGTAGAGGTATTTGCCCTTGCTGTCGTAGGCCACGGGGCAGAGCGCCTGCCAGCCCAGCCTGAGGCACTCCAGCAATTCAGGCTGGACGTACATGGCGCGGGTGTTGCCGTCCCGGGTGGAGAAGCATTGGGTGAAACCGTATTCGAAATCGGTGAAAACGACATGGTCGGCCAGTTTCATGAACGCGGCCATGAACTGCTCGTGGGTCATATTCCGCCAGCCGGGGATGGTCTGATCGAAGAGAAATCCCGGACTGTGGACGGAGACGGGCCGCTGTCCCATCAGATAGCGCATGTGGGGCATCCACTGACGGAAGAAGGGATTGAAGATGCTGGTCTCCAGCATCATGAAATCGCTCTTGCCCAGGCCGTTCTTCCACGCCACGGGGGGATTTTTCCCGTCGAGGGAATGAATGAAATCCACCATCTTGTCGACAGCGGCGCTTTCATCCATGAAAACGCCTTGCGCGTCCCAGGCCCGCTCCGGGATCCGTGGATCGGTCACGGCCTTTCCCCTGTAATAGACACCGCACCCTCCCCCGTCGATGGCAAAGCCCACGGGTTTGAGTTCGTCGTAGACTTTTTTGAGGCTCTTCGTGAAAAATTCGCCGTAATCGCTCCACATGGGCATAACGGCGTATTCCTTGTGATTGAGCGTGGTCCATTGCGCCAGTTCCCGGGGCAGAGACTTGTCGATCGTGAGCTTGAAGGAGTCCGGAAAATACTTCTTGACCAGCGAGTGGTGCGCCCAGGCCGGGCAGGTGTAGAAGCAGTACCCGAAATCTTTTCCGTAGCGGTCGAACAGCGCCTTGCGCCGGGCGTGAAACTCCGCGCAAGTCATTTTGGCGTAGTCGAAAAACTCGCCGTTGTACAGCGTCGAAAAATTCTGCTGGAAGGGTTTGTCGGGCGCATAATCCCAGAATTTCTCATGCCCGTAGACATCCCCCGGTCTCTTCCACGGCGTGTAGGCCCATTCGATGGAGGCGAAGCGCCTGCGCTGAAGCTCCCGATCGGGACTGGGCGACTTCCAGGCGCTGTAGTAGGAGTGCGCGCCCCAGATGTAGGGATGATCTTCGCCGTGGAAAGATCTCCAGTCCTCGGGGAAGGCGTCGTAGTGCGCCTGCACGATGTTTTCCTCGTTCTCGAAACGCATGGGGACGACGCCGGCGGAGAGGCTGAAGGGCAAAGCGTATCCGGCCCCCGGGACCAGACGGATGGAGTAGGTCAGACGAACGGGTTTCAAGTTCGGATACAGTGCCGCCGCCGTGTAACTGACGGGAGCCCCGTTGCGTCCGGCGGCGATGACGGCGCGGTTGCCGCCGAAGACGGCGGAAACGGGAAACGCCAGCCAGGGCCGGTGATCACGCTTGAAACTGCCGGCACCCTTCCCCGCGCGGACGATCGGCTTGTTCCCGATGGGCAGCACGTCGACACCGCCCCAGAAGCGGTCGCCTTTGCGCAGTTCGGGATAGAGCCGAATCCCCAGTTCCCAGAAACTCTCCTCTTTTCCGGTATTGACGGCCGTGCCGCGGAAGTGATAAAGTCTTGCGCGTTTTTCTACGTCGACTTCGATTTTGCAATCTTTTCCCGTGAGAACAAGTTTTTTGCCCTGCGGAGAACCGGCGAGGCGGATCTCTTTTTTGGCTTTCCCGTCGAAGAGATAGAGTTCGCCCCGGACGCCGTCTGCTTCGAACCCCGCGTCTCCGGTGAAGTGGAAAGCGCCGTACGCCGGGAGAAGGGCGAAGAGCCCCAGAAGAACAAAAAATCTCATGCGTTACCTCCAGTGCCAGCGGGTGAGATCGGTGACGAATTTTTCATTTTCCCATTTGCCGAAAAAGGTCTGCTCCAGATGCCTGACAGATCCGTCGGCAAAGATATAGTTCGCCCGGCCGTCGTGGCGAAAATTGCGCTTGTCCTTCCACAGCAGGTCGGGGGTGACGAAGGGGCGCAAGGAATCCATGATGAAGACCGTATGCGACGGATCTTTCAGGTATTTGAGTTTGAACTCCGGTGCGCCTGCTTTTTGGGCTCCGGCGGGGAGCATGAAGCGGTTCATGCCGTAGCAGCTCGTCAGCGCAACGGTCCCGCCGAAGAGCGGAGAGCCCTTTTCGAAGAGATAACTCATGCGGGGATCGGAGGGACAGGCGAAGGCCCGCACATCCCCGACCATGGGTGCCAGAAAACTGTGCCAGAATTTCCACGGACGTCCGACGATGTACAGCGGCGGCAGACTGCCGCAGGTCTCCTCATACTGCTGTTCGGCCCGGAAGAGTTCCCGCAGATTGGCCTGACATTGCGCGCGCCGGGCGCTTTCTTTTGAAACGACGCCCGTCACCGCGACGAGAGCCGTTCCGAGGAGGGCAACGGTCAAAAGCTCACGAAGATCCCTCATTTCAGCTGGTCCCCGCCCAGGAACTCCGACTGTTTGTTGACGGGCAGTTCGACTTTGACCCGCTTGGCATGACCGGCGATAAAGAGGATGTTCGCCGCCTCGTTGTGCCGCTGGGCCATCCAGTTGTCCAGGGCGACGCCGTCGCTGATCCCCGCCCATCCGGCGCCGGCGATGCCGAAGCCCAGCTGCGCTATGCCCGCGGAATTCCGCCGGTTGTCCGCGATGATGGCCACGACGCCGGGCTTTTTGAGTTTGGAGGGCTTGATCGGTTTCGTCACGATCCCGCTGGAGGCGTAGTGACAGCCCATGATCGCGACGCCCGTCCCGATGTGACTGCTGTTGCCCGCATAACCGAAATAGTATCCGCTGGGGGCAAGATCCACAGCCGCCTGAGCGATGTCCTGCGAGGGGCAGAGGAAACTCTTCACCACGCGGCCCGCGCTCAGGTTCGTCGGGGCGTAAACACCGGCATAGGGCGCCAGATAGACCAGAAATCCCCGGCGGTAGGGGAAATCCGCCGTGAAGAAACAGCTGTAACCGTCATTGCCGTCGGTATAACTGTTGTAGGCGATGCCCCACTGCTTGAGATTGCTGAGGCAGCTGGTGGCCTTGGCGCTCTCCCGGGCCTGCTGCAGGGCGGGCATGAGCATGGCCGCCAATATGGCGATGATGGCGATGACGACGAGGAGCTCGATCAAAGTGAAATATCCGGACGGTTTTCCCGGCGGACAGAAACGGCTGTAACTTCCGGTCATGCTCGGTGCGTTTTCCATGTTTTGCTTTTTCATTGTCGATGCTCCTTTGTTTTAACTGCGGGTCGTCCCCAAGGTCAATCCAATTTTCAGATATCCGGCAAAAGTTCCCGCCGGAACGGTCAATGTCACACGGCCGTCCTCCTCCCGGAACGGCACGGACACAGCGCCCGGAAACTCGGGCGAATACGCCTGCGCGCCGATGATATTTTCGGGAACGGCGAGATCGATCTTCAAACTCTCTTTGTTCCTTTCCGCGCCGGGCATGAAATTGGCGAACAAATCGCCGTGCCCGAAGGTCTCGCCTTTGCGGGGCAGGACGCCGGAGATGTTGACCAGGTGGATCTCTCCCCGGCGGCGGCCGTTCCCGAGATATGCCGAAACAAGATGGTCCCCGCTGCCGCACAGCACATAAGGCCGTTTCCCGAGCAGGAGCCGCAGGATCTCCCCCGGGATCTGCCGGAGATAGTCCGAAGCGCCGACGGGAAAGGTCATTTTCGCGGGATGGTCCGTCCAGCGGGATATCCGCTGATCGTAACAGTGGCATTCGGGTCTGCGGCAGAAGATCCCGCCGGCCAGCCAGACGACGCGGCCGCCGAGGGCGGACAGGCCGACCGTATCATCGCCGCAGCGGGCGGCAATCGTGAAATCGCCCGTCACGTTTTCGAAACGGAAACTCTCCTCCACGGGGGGCAGAACGACACGTCGCCCGCCGTAAGAGAAAACGCCTTCCGGCAGGGAGTCGACCGGAGCGATCTCCGCGGAAAGCCCAAATATCTTTTCCGGAGCACGCCGCGGAGAACCATCCATTCTGCGGGTCCCGAAGGGACCGAAGATCAGAAGTCTGCCGCCGTTTTCGCAATACCGTCTCAGGAGGGCCAGATGTTCGTCGCCCAGCATGACCGCGCCGCAGAGGACGACCAGAGGATATTCGAGGAACGCTTCGAGACCGTCATCCTCGAAAAGGATGCCGAAATGCAGACCGGCAAACATCCCCCCCTGAAGAAAGACATTCATGGGCCAGATGATGTTTTTCAGCGGCCCGGGGGTGAGATCGAGCGAGGACCGGGGTTCGAAAAAACCGATGTCCGCCAGGGGGTCCGCATCTTCCATCACGGGATGGGCCCGATCGAAAGCGGAAAACTCTTTTTCGTTCTCCAAAGAGGCCCGGCCCTCGGGCGTCGCCATCAGAAGCTGGTTCCACCCTTTGGCCAGGGCCCAGCAGAAGTAATGATCGTCCCGGCGCGCCGGATAAAACATGCTCATGGCCGGGACGTGATATTTTTTCGCCATGCTCCGCCTGTGTTCGGCGATGTTGTGCCAGCCGGGCCACGCGGTGCGGATGACGCTCGAAAACATGTTTTCCTGAAAGACACAGCTCCACAGGTCGCCGGCCGCCTCAAAGGGATAGGCGACGGCGTTGCAGTTGAAGGTGGTCGTCGCATAATTGGGGCGAAGAAGATCCAGGCCCAGACTTTTGAAATGGGCATTGACATCCCTGTGGAACCGCTCCGTCGAACGGATGCGGAAACGCAGCCATTCGACGTAAGCGGGGTTGTCGAAGTCGCCGTGGAATTTGCCCCAGTCCGCGGAGCCCGGCAGGTCGAATCCCGTTTCGACCTTGAATTTTTCCCGGCAGTATCCGCAGGCACAGGCGTTCTGAGAACCGAAATACTCCACGTCGTCGGTCATGATGCCGTCGACGCCCGTCGCGTAAACACTTTCGAGGTATTGGAAATAAGCCCGCCTGAAACGGGGATCGTTGAAGCAGTGGCCGTAACCGGTGTAGACCGTCCGGGCGAAGTCGCCGGTCCTGCCGTCGATCTGGCGGCAGTCCGACAGGAGGACGCCGGGAGCGATCTCGGGATCGCCGCAGGCGATATGTTCCTTCAATCCGGGAAACATGTCCAAACCCGACTGCCGGGTCCGAAGCGTGTCATCCAGGGCGTTCCACTCTTTTTGACTGCGGGGATCGTGAGTCAGATGACAGCTGTGATGCTCAACCACCCTTATCCCGTATTTGTGACAGGCTTTGACGATCTTTGCCAGAGCGGCGTTGATCTCATTCCACCACGGATAAAAACTCCAGCGGAAATGGGTACAGCTGAAGGTCATGACGATATTGATCCCGGCGGAGGCGAATTCTGCGGCCCTGCGGTCGAAATCCTCCTGCCGCCAGCGGCAAATTTCCTGCCGGTTGTACCAGAAAACGCCGTACTTGTCCTGAATTTGCGTCATTTTGTCAGATCTCCGACGGTTCCGTTGATCTCAAGATCCGTTCCCGGAGAGGCCATGATGGCGCTGGCGCTTTTGAGCATGAGACGGTTGAGGATGTGGAACTGCGCCAGTTCGACGATGTCGGATATACGGGAGTAAACGGTGTCCGGCCGGAAAGGCAGTTCGTAGGAAAACTCCTCGGGCAGATCGTTGATGAGCATGCTGATGTCTTCCGGCACCCGGTAGGAGAGTTTTTTCAAGGCCATGGCGGCGTGCCAGGCCAGATAAAGTCCGGGACAGTACAGAGCCGTCGGCGCCCGGCCCCGGTCCGCAAGCTCTTCCAGCAGGACGTCGCCCAGCGTCATATCCATGGGGCCGTAAACGATGCGGCAGCGGCACTCGGGATGCGAGACCGCCATCTCGCCGATGAAACTTTTTGTCCTTTCGAAAGCGGAGACGCTCTCCCTCGACGAGATGATCCAGATATCGCGGTGCCCGTTCCCCGCCAGATATTTGGCGCTGCGCTTGGCCAGGACGTCGTTATCCGGCTCGATGGAGACCTCCGCACCGGGAATGCCGTGGGAAAAAAGGTTGATCCGGTAGATGCCGGGAGAACGCCGCGCAGTCTCCTCTATGATCTTCGCCTCGGGCGTGGAACAGAAGATCACGGCGTCGGCGCTGGAAACGGTCCGGTAGAAATGCTGAAGATCCCTCCTGTGATCGGTCATCTGAAAGCGCAGATCCCGCTGGGAGAGCATTTCGATCAGCCGGAGGGCGTTTTTTTCGAGATACCCTTCGCGTATATCCACGACGACCGTTTCGGGGCGGGTGTGATTTTTGAAAAAGTAACCGTGTCTGTTCAACTCCTGAACGACCAGCTGCCGGGTCGCGGGCTTGACCGATTCCGCGCTGTTCAGCACCCGGGAAACGGTCCTCACGTGCAATCCGAGTTTGGCGGCAATCTCTTTTTGCGTTATTTTTTTCATCTCAGAATCCCCACCATGGGGAATAATATAGTCTGCCCCTGCCCGAATACAAGAGAAGACGGCCGGAGAAACGACAAAAAGAATGGCGCAAAAGTGACAAACTCCACAGCCTGTCAAACCCTGCCGCGGCGCGTAAAAAAGCGGACACCGCAAGCTGCGATGTCCGCTGATTTTCCTTTTTCCTTCCGGGAACTCCCGGAAAGGGATGCCTTACTCGAACTTCAGTCCGGAAAGGGCATCGGAGTTGAAGGCCTCGCCGAGGTTGACCATGTCCTCGCCGGGCTTGAGAGCCGCGGTGTATTCCTCTTCGGCGGCCTTGAGGTCCTCCTCGGAGAAGTCGTCGTTGACGGCCTTGATGGAGAGACCGATCCGGCGCTCGTCGGTATCGACCTTGATGACGCGGGCTTCCACCTCGTCGCCGACCTTGAGAACGTCCTTGACCTTCTCGACGCGGTCGCGGCTGATCTGGGAGATGTGGATGAGTCCGTCGATCTTGTTGGAGAGTTCGACGAAAGCACCGAAGGCGGCGATTTTGGAGACCTTGCCCTTGACCACGTCGCCTACCTTGTAGAGGTCGCCGATGTTGGCCCAGGGATCGCTCTCAGCCTGCTTGAGACCCAGGGAGATGCGCTGCTGCTCGGGATTGATCTCGAGGATGACGACCTCGACTTCCTGACCGGGCTTGAGGACCTCGTTGGGATTGTTGATCTTGCGGGTCCAGCTCATGTCGGAGACGTGGACCATGCCGTCGATGTCGTTCTCGATCTCGACGAAGGCGCCGTAGTTGGTCATGTTGCGGACCTTGCCCTTGATGCGGCTGCCCACGGGATACTTCTCGGCCAGGAGTTCCCACGGATTGCGCTCCTTCTGACGGAGACCGAGGGAGATCTTGCGGTTCTCGCGGTCGATCTCGAGGACGACGGCTTCGACTTCCTCACCGACGCTGAGAATGTCGCTGGGCTTGCTGATGCGCTTGGTCCAGCTCATCTCGGAAACGTGGATCAGACCCTCGACGCCGGTCTCGATCTCGATGAAAGCGCCGTAAGGCATGATGTTGACCACCTTGCCCTTGACGCGGCTGCCCTTGGGATACTTGGTGACGACATCGTCCCAGGGATTGCTGGTCTTCTGCTTGAGGCCGAGGGAGACGCGCTCCTTTTCCTGATCGATGCCGATGATGACGACTTCCAACTCCTGCCCGACGTGCAGCACTTCGGAGGGATGGGAGATGCGGCCCCAGGAGATGTCGGTGATGTGGAGCAGACCGTCCACGCCGCCCAGGTCGATGAAAGCGCCGAAATCGGTGATATTCTTCACGACGCCCTTGCGGAGGTCGCCGATCTTCATGTCGCTGAGAAGCTTGGCGCGCTGGTCACGGAGACTTTCGACCAGAAGTTCGCGGCGGGAAACGACGATGTTGTGACGTTCGAGATTGATCTTGATGATCTTGACGTCGAATTCCTTGCCGATGTAGTCCTCGATATTGCGGACGGGCCCCACGTCGATCTGGCTGCCGGGCAGGAAGGCGGGGAAGCCCTCGACGTCGACCATGACGCCGCCCTTGACGCGATGGCGCATGAGTCCCTTGACAACGTGCCCCTCGCCGTACTCGGTGGTGATACGGTCCCAGGCCTTGATGGAGTAGGCCTTCTCAAGGCTGAGCGTCGGCATGTTCTGCCGGTTTTCGATCTCTTCGAGGTAGACGTCGATCTCGTCGCCGACGTTGACTTCATCGTATTTCTGGAATTCGCCCGCGGGGACGAATCCCTCGGCCTTGTAGCCGATATCGATCAACGCGCCGTCCGGACGCTTCTGGGCGATCTTGCCTTTGATGATCTTGCCTTTGGTGATGGCCTGGCCGCCCTCGTTTGAGTTGAGAAGCTCCTCCATGGAAGCGGGGATGCCGCTCATGTCCAGAAAGTCGGTCTCGAATGTGTTTTCCTGCATGATTTTTTTAGTTGTTTTGTTGTTTTCGACTCACTTTTCCACCGGCATTTCTCCGCACCGTGCGGATGAACGCCCCGACACACCGCACACACCATGTGCGCGGAAATCATAATATACCACCAAACCCTCTAAATGTCAATAAAAAAAAGAGATGAGAGATGGGATGGGGCCGGCGGGCTGTCGCCCGTCCGGCCCATTGGACTTATAGAACCTGTAAAACCTTTTCTGCAGCCCAGATGGCGGCGCGGCGACGGCCGACCAGTCGGTGGCGGAGCCGTGCGGCCCCCCCGTGACGGCAGGGCCGCCATTTATTTCAGATACCGGTCCAGAAATTCATATCCCTTCGTCAGAGCCTCTGCGGGCGGGCGGTGCCCGGATGCGTGATTAAGCACCTCTCTGTATTCCGGATGGGCTTCATAACCGGTCGCCTGAAGCATGATCCGCCGGCTTTCCTCGTTGTCGTAATAGCCCGCCAGCAGGAAAAAAGGCTTTCCGCCGGACATGCTCAGCAGCTGACTGTGATCCATGCCGGCCTTTTTCAGTTCATCCACCCGGGATCCCCAATACCAGACATCCTTCCAGTTGGTCTGATCCCAGCCGATCCCGAAATCGCTTGTCAGAATTGCTTTGATCCGGGAGTCCAGGCAGCCGCAGTAGAATGCCATCTTTCCTCCGAGCGAATGCCCGGCGATGCCGATCCGCTCGCGGTCGACCCGGCTGTCTTCGGCCAAAGCATCCACCAGGCGAAACGTATCGGCGGTGAGCTTGCCCATGCCGCACCAGTCCGGATAATCACGCAACAGCGCCTCTCCGGCAATCTGCCAGCGGTCGAAGCACTCCCGCGGCAGATCGGACTTCACATAGGTCAGGTGGTAGGAATCCGCCGAGGCGGTGATGTATCCCCGGCGGGCCAGATCGGCCATCATCGTGATCCCCGCGTATTTCTGCAGTTTTTCCGACGTTTCCGGTTCGAGGCCGATCATCGCTTCCGGATAGTAAAACGGCACCGCCACGGCGGGCATGGGACCGGAGATATTTTTCGGCAGCAACTTCAGCAGTCTTTGAAACGTGCCCGGACCGTTGGACTGCAGACAGAGTTCCGCACAGAATTCATCGAATTCGTATTTCTTCATCAGCGTCAGCGATTTCGGATAATCCCAGTTGGCCGGAACGTGAAGCCGCTTCAGCCATTCGGCGGCGAAATGATCCATTTGGAGTTCCCTTCCTGTTTTTTACTTCGACAGAGCCGATTTCAAAAGTTTGTTTGTGAAAAACTTGTTTTTTTGCGCATCAAAACCATTCTTGATGCTCCGGATGCGCCTTCTCCGCCAAAAATTCATCGATGCGACTTTTGGCAGTCCCGTTTCCTTCCCGACTGCGTCGGGTTTTATCTATTGCCGTTTGTTTTTCTTTTCTGTCTCCGTCTGTTTCATGGAATCAGGTTGAGCAACAGTTTCACGGCGACGGCGATTACGCCGAACCACCGCCGATGGACGGATTCCCGCCTGTATCCCCGCCCATTTTTACACTTTTCTTTCGCCGCAGGCCGAAAACGTGCTGTTCGGTTTCAGCGCTTCCACGGTAAAATTTTTCCGTCAAATCGATATTCTTCATTTTTGTGCCTCCCTCTCCTTGCGGAGACGCCAGGCCGCCTTCGCCTCCTCCGCGCTGTGCACGGGGAAGAGTTCCGCAAGAAAACGGGAGTTCTTCGCCTGAGTCCAGGCCTGAACCGGTTTTTTCAATATCAGCATGGGATCCCCCATCCGCCGAAAACAAATCGGCCCCTCGCACGCACCGGCGGGAGGGGCTGAAAGCGGGAAACGGCAGGCACCGTCTCCCGCGGAGCAGGTACAAACTTACTTGCCGGCGGGAGCGGCGGCATTGGCCGGCTCGGCGACAAAGTATTTGACCTTGGCGTTCTTCTCCAGATTCTCCATGTACTTACGCTCGGCCTCGACGGCCTTCTGCTCGGTCATGAAGCCCATGAGATTTTCCTTGACTTGCTCGAAGGGGACCGTGGAGGCCTGCTGCGCGGCATCGCGCCGGATGATGTGATATCCGAACTGGGTCTTGACCACATCGGAGATCTGTCCCGGCTTGAGGGCGAAAGCGGCCTTCTCGAACTCGGGGACCATCTGCCCCTTGCCGAAAGCGCCGAGGGATCCGCCGTTGGCGCCGCTGGGGCACTTGCTCTCGGTCTTGGCCAGGGCTTCGAAGAGTTTCGGGTTCTTGTCAAGCTGAGCCTTGATGGCGTTGATCTTGTCGAGGGCGGCCTTCTTCTGGGCGTCGTCGGCCTTTTCATCCACCATGATGAGGATGTGGGAAGCTCGGACCATGTTGGGCGCATCGGCGGGCGTTTTGAACATCTCGGGATGGGCCTTGTAGTACTCGTGAGCTTCCTGCTCGGTGACCTTGACGTCCTTGAGGAAGGTCTGCCGGGCGAAGAGGACCTTGGCGATCTGCTTCTGGGCCACGGGATTTTCAGCCAGTTCCTTGATGTGCTGATCGAGGGTCTTGCCCTGCATGGAGAGCTGCTGTGTCAGCATCTCAAGCTGCTGTTTGGGGGCCTTTTTCATCTCCTCTTCGAGGAACTTGCGCGTCTGCTCGGGAGAGGCCTTGAAGCCGGCCTTTTCCATCTCTTTTTCCATCAGCTTGGACGCGACGATGCCCTTGACGAGACGCGGCGCCACCTGCTTGACGAGCTCGGCGGTGAAAAACGGAGGCGGATTGCCGTTGGGGAACTGCGCGGTGAAAAACGAGATGATCTCATTTTTGGAGATGGCCACACCGTCGATCTCGGCAACGGTCGCAGGCAGACTGGCCCAGATATCGACCTTGGCGGTGTCGGCTTTCGCGGGAGCCGCGGTCTTCGGGGACTCGGCCTTCTTTCCGTCCGCTCCGGCGGCGAACACCGGGCAAGCCATGACCCCGGCGGCGGCCGCAAGCACCATCATTTTTGCGATCTTCATAACATCCTCCATTGTTTTCGGAGAGGGATCGGGATCGACCCTCCCCGGGTTTAAATCTCAACTTAAACGATTCGACGGATTTTTCAATCCGCCGAACCGTTCTTCGGCGAAATTATCCGGCCGTGATGGCCGCCTGAGCCGCCGCGAGCCGCGCGATGGGCACCCGGAACGGACTGCAGGAAACGTAATTGAGACCCGCCTTGTGGCAGAACATGACCGATTTTCCCTCGCCGCCCTGCTCGCCGCAGATGCCGATCTTGAGGCTCGGCCGGACTTTGCGTCCGCCTTTGACCGCGAACTCGATCAGACGGCCGACGCCGCTGGTGTCGATGGTCTGGAAGGGATCGGCCTCGAGGATCTTCTTGTCGAGATAGGCCGGCAGGAACCCGCCGATATCGTCGCGGCTGAAGCCGAAGGTCATCTGGGTGAGGTCGTTGGTGCCGAAGCTGAAGAACTCCGCCACTTCGGCCATCTCGTCGGCCAGAAGCGCGGCCCGGGGGATCTCGATCATCGTGCCGAGCTTGTACTCCAGCTTGGAGAGCTTGAACTTCTTCTTGACCTCGGCAGCCACCTTGTCCAGCAGCTCCTTCTGGAGTTTGAGCTCACGCATGTCGCAAGTCACCGGGACCATGATCTCGGGCTTGCAGTTGCCCAGCTCGGCGGCCACTTCGAGGATGGCGCGCATCTGCATTTCGGAGACCTCGGGATAGGTGACGCCCAGGCGAACGCCCCGGTGCCCCATCATCGGGTTGGACTCGTGCAGACTCTCGATGCGCTTGTTGATCTCGCTCATCTTGATGCCCAGAGCCTCGGCCAGCTCCTTGCGCTTCGCGGGCTCGCCGGGAACGAATTCGTGCAGCGGCGGATCCAGCAGACGGAAGGTCACCGGGCAGTTCTCCATGGCCACCAGCGTCGCCTTGACGTTGCGCTTCACGTAGGGGAACAGTTCCTTGAGCGCCTTCACCCGCTCTTCCTCGCCCTTGGAGAGGATCATCTTGCGCAGATAGAAGAGCGGTTTTTCGCTGTTCTTGCCGTAGAACATGTGCTCCGTGCGGAAGAGGCCGATGCCCTCCGCGCCGAAGGCTCGGGCAGTTTTGGCGTCCTCGGGCGTATCCGCGTTGGCGCGGACCGAGAGCTTGCGGTATTTGTCCACCAGTTTCATGAACTTGCGGAAGCGGGGATTCTCGCTGGAATCCATGGTGTTCACTTTCCCTGCGTAGACCCAGCCGCGGGTCCCGTTGAGGCTCAGGAAATCGCCGTCACGCAGCACGGTGTCGCCCACTTTGAGGGTGCGGGCCGTCTCGTTGACCTCGATGGTCCCGGCGCCGACGATACAGCATTTGCCCCAGCCCCGGCAGACCAGAGCCGCGTGGCTGGTCATGCCGCCCCGGGCGGTGAGGATGCCCGTCGCGGCGCGCATGCCCTCCACGTCCTCGGGGTTGGTCTCCTCGCGGGCCAGGATGACGGCTTCGCCCTTCTTCGCGGCGGCCACGGCGTCATTGCTGTTGAAAACGATGCGGCCCACGGCGCCGCCGGGACCGGCGGGCAGTCCCATGGCGATGAGCTTGGCGCTCTTCTCGGCCTTGGGATCGAGGATGGGATGCAGCAGTTCATCCAGCTGGGTCGGAGCAAGCCGCATCACGGCGGTCTTCTCGTCGATCAGTTTCTCGGAAAGCATGTCCATGGCCATGTTGAGGGCGGCGGTGCCGGTGCGTTTGCCCACGCGGCACTGGAGCATGAAGAGCTTGCCCTCCTGGATGGTGAATTCGATATCCAGCATGTCGTGATAGTGCTTCTCCAGCTTGTTGCGGATGTCGAAAAGCTGTTTGTAGAGCTTGGGATAGAGCTCCTCCATGGACTTGAGGTGCTTGTTCTGCTCGTTGCGGGTATCCTTGTTGAGGGGATTGGGCGTGCGGGTGCCGGCGACGACATCCTCGCCCTGGGCGTTGATGAGCCACTCACCGTAGAATTTGTTGTCGCCGGTGGCGGGATCGCGGGTGAAGGCCACGCCGGTGGCGCTGGTGTCGCCCATGTTGCCGAAGACCATGGACTGCACGTTCACCGCAGTGCCCCAGTCATCGGGGATGCCCTCGATGCGGCGATACGCGACGGCCTTTTTGCCGTTCCAGCTCTTGAGCACGGCGTGGATGCCGCCCCACAGCTGGGCCATGGCGTCGTCGGGGAACTCGCGTTTCAGCGTCTTCTTGATCTGGACCTTGAATCTCTTGCAGAGGTCCTTGAGATCGGCGACGGTGAGATCGGTGTCGCTCTTGTAGCCTTTTTTCTCTTTCAGCTCTTCCATCATGTTGTCGAGCTGGCGGCGGATGGCGGTGTCGTCGTCGGGATAGATCCCCTCGGCCTTCTCCATGACGACATCGCTGTACATCATGATGAGGCGGCGGTAGGCGTCGTAGACGAAACGCTCATTTCCGGTCTTCTTGATCAGTCCGGGGATGGTGGCCGTGGAGAGTCCGACGTTGAGGACCGTCTCCATCATGCCCGGCATGCTGCTGCGGGCGCCGGAACGGCAGGAAACCAGAAGCGGGTTGGAGGGGTCGCCGAATTTCATACCCATTTTCTTCTCGACTTCGGCGAGCGCGGCCTTGACCTGCTTTTCGGTCCCGGCGGGAAGTTTGCCGCCGCTCTTGAAATAGTCCACGCAGCACTCCGTGGTCACGGTGAATCCCGGCGGCACGGGGAGTCCGAGTTTTGCCATTTCGGCAAGGTTTGCGCCTTTTCCGCCCAACAGGTTCTTCATCTCGCCTGTTCCGTCGGTGGACTTCCCACCGAAGCTGTACACGTACTTCTTGTCAGCCATTTGTCTTTCTTCTTTCCTTAAAGACTGCGCGCACTTCATGACCTCTTCAAAACCGTGCGCCCGTTTTTGAAGACTTTCGGAGCCGATTCTGTCGATAAAAAATCATCAAATCCATACTCCAAAACAAAAAAATACATCACAAACACGTCAAAGTCAAGCCGATATTGCGGCGATCCGCGATTATTTCGCCGAAAAATCGGACATTTTGCCGTCGTGACGGAAAAAATGCCCGCAGCGGGAAGAAAATCCCGGACGCGGAAAATAACGGCCGCCCGCTTGACAAAAACCGCCGCGCGGGATACATTCAGTCGCCGTCAGGCAGCCGGGCCGCCCAGTCGGCGGCCGGGACTTTCGAACATAAAAAACAGCCGCAAGGGAAGAAGACGATTTCCGCGAACGGCAAAATCAGATCCGCGGAGGACACCGGCATGGAAAATATCCCGACCATCGATTACCATTGTTCTTTCGACCGTTCGATGCAGAAGGCGAAGTGTCTCATCGCCGGAGGCGACACGCCCCGGCCGCTCCTCGTGGCGCTGCACACCTGGGGCGGCACGTACGAGCAGGACTGCTCGCGCTGCGTCCGGTACTGCCGCGACAACAACTGGAACTTCATCTTCCCGAGCTTCCGCGGTCCCAACAGGAATCCCGCGTCATGCGGTTCCGACGCGGTGGTGGCCGACATCGCCGACGCCGTGACGTACATGAAGCACGCTTCCTGCGTCGACAACGACCGGATCTATCTCCTCGGCGGCTCGGGCGGCGGACACGTGGCTCTGCTCATGGCCGCCCGCAGACCGGATCTCTGGACCGCCGTCTCGGCCTGGTGCGCCATCTCCGACGTGGCGGCGTGGTACGATCAGGGCGTCGAACGGGGCCGCAGCGACTACCCCGGGCACATCCTCAAAATTTGCGGCGGCGATCCCTCGCGCGACCCGCAGGCCCGGGCCGATGCGCTCAGGCGTTCGCCTCTCACGTACATGGGCGGCGCATCCCGGGTCCTCCTCGACATCTCCACGGGCATCCACGACGGACACTGTTTCAACGGCAGGACGGGCAGCGTTCCGGTCTCCCAGTCCATCAATGCCTTCAACGCGCTGGCGGCCCCCGCCGACAGGATCTCCCCCGAAGACGCGGCGTACATCACGAACGAGCAGAAGATCCCCGAAAAATCCGGCGTGCCCGAAACGGACCCTGCCTTCGGGAAAAATCAGGTCCTCTTCAGGAGACAGTCCAATCTGGCCCGGATCACGATCTTCGAGGGCGGCCACGACATCCTCTTCGACACCGGCATGGAGTGGCTCGCCCGCCAGGATCGCAGGAAGGCCCCGGACTGGTCGAAAGGCCGTCCCGTCTGCGCCGACGCCTCGGAACTGGCCCGGTAATTCCCTTCAGTTCCCCTTTTTTGCGTTGCAAAGAGGGCGATCCCGGCGTATATTATGAACATGCGTTCCGGACACGACAACGGGAAGGGAAATCATCATGGACAGGATCAGGACCATCGATTACCACTGCTCTTTCGACAATTCTCTGCAGAAGGCGAAGTGCTTCATCGCAGGAGGCAACGAGCCCCGGCCGCTCCTCGTGGCATTGCACACATGGAGCTACACCTACGAACAGGACTGCACCGGCTACGCCCGGTACTGCCTCGACAACAACTGGAACTTCATCTTCCCCCACTTCCGGGGCCCCAACTGGACGCCCCCGGCCTGCGGTTCCGACGCGGTGGTTGCCGACATCGCCGACGCCGTGGCGTACATGAAGCACGCGGCGATCGTCGACAATGACCGGGTCTATCTCATCGGCGGTTCCGGCGGCGGACACTGCTCGCTGCTCATGGCTTCCCGGCGGCCCGACTTGTGGACTGCCGTCTCCGCCTGGTGCGCCATTTCTGACGTGGCCGCCTGGCACGATCAGTGCGTCGAGCGGGAACGCGGCTATGCCGAACATATCGAAAAGGCCTGCGGCGGCGATCCCTCGAAAGACGCTTCCGCCCGCGAAGAGGCTCTCAAACGCTCGCCGCTCACGTACATGGGAAGCGCCTCCCGGGTCCTTCTCGACATCAGCACGGGCATCCATGACGGCCACGATTTCGCCGGCCGCAACGGCAGCGTCCCGGTCTCCCAGAGCTTCAACGCCTTCAACGCGCTGGCCAAACCCGCCGACAGGATCTCTCCCGAAGACGTGGCCTTCATCACCAAAGAGCAGAAGATCCCCGAAAAATTCGGGCCCCCCGAAGCGGATCCGGCTTTCGCGAAAAATCCGGTCCTCTTCCGGAGGCAGTCCAATCTCGCCCGGATCACGATCTTCGAGGGCGGTCACGACTGTCTGCCCGACGCCGGGCTGGAGTGGCTCGCCCGCCAGCACCGCAAAAAGGCCCCCGACTGGACGAAGGGCAAGCCCGCCGCCGGCGGCAAGATGGAGCTGGGGCAGTAGAACGCCTCTCCGGCATCGAAAAAAACGGAGTGCTGAAATGAAACGGTCGTATGTTTTGGCGGCAACGCTTTGCCTTCTGGCGGTGGCCTGGGTCTCCTGTGCGGGCCCCGCGCAAAAGAGCGCGGAGAACGCCCCCAGCTCGGCGGAAACGGAAAAACTTCTCGCGCAAAAGAGAGCCGCTCGGAAAAAGGCCGACGAGGCCGCCATGGCGCAGCTCGTCACCGTCGATTATCCCTGTTCCTTCGACAAGTCGATGCAGAAAGCCCGCTGTTATTTCGCCAAGGGCGATTCTCCCCGGCCGCTGCTGGTGGCGCTGCACACGTGGAGTTACACCTGCAAGAGCAGCTGCGCCCACTTCGCGAAGTACTGCATCGAGCACAACTGGAATATGATCTACCCGGATTTCCGCGGTCCCAACTGGACGCCGCAGGCCTGCGGTTCCGACGCGGTGGTTTCCGACATCGCCGACGCCGTGGCCTACATGAAGCAAAAGGCCCGCGTGGACGACGCGCGCGTCTATCTCATGGGCGGCTCGGGCGGCGGGCACGCCGCGCTCCTCTTGGCCGCCCGCAGGCCCGACCTCTGGACGGCCGTCTCCGCCTGGTGCGCCATCTCCGACATCGCCGCCTGGCACGACCAGTGCATCGTCCGGGAACGCGGTTACGCCGACCACATCAGAAAAGCCTGCGGCGGCGATCCTTCGAAGGACGCCTCCGCCCGCGAAGAAGCCCGCAAACGCTCGCCGCTCACGTACATGGAAAGCGCCTCCCGGGTCGTCCTCGACATCAGCACGGGCATCCATGACGGGCACAACTTCGCGGGCCGCAACGGCAGCGTCCCCGTGTCCCACACCCTCAACGCCTTCAACGCGCTGGCCAGGCCCGCCGACAGGATCTCCCCCGAAGACATCGCATACATGACAAAAGAGCAGAAGATCCCGGCAAAGTTCGGGCCCCCCGAGGCCGATCCGGCCCTCGGAGAGAAGACCGTCCTCTTCCGCCGCCAATCCAACCTGGCCCGGGTCACGCTCTTCGAGGGCGGCCACGACCTCATCCCCTACGCCGGGATGGAGTGGCTCTCGCGCCAGAAACGCAACGCACCTCCCGACTGGTCTACCGGGAAAAAAGCAGGGACCGGTTCCGTGGAACTGACGAAATGATCCTGAGAACAACGGCTTGCGCGCAAAAATGATGAAGTCCGGTTCGTGGAAGAAAAACCTGTTCCTCCTCTGGCTCTCGCAGCTGGCGGTCATGTCCGGCTTCTCAGCCATGATCCCCTTTATCCCCCTCTTCATCAAAAACAAGTTCGGGATCACCGACGAAGGGAACATCGCCTATTACGTCTCGTACTTCAACTTTTTCGGTACCATGGCCTACGCCATCTTCTGCCCCGTCTGGGGCGTGCTCTCGGACCGCTTCGGCGTCAAACCCATGCTCCTGCGCGGGACCTTCGTCACCGGCTGGATGTTCCCCCTCATGGCCTACGTCCCCGGTCCCGGCTGGCTGATCTTCCTGCGCTTCCTCACCGCCGCCTGCGCCGGAACCACCGCCGCCTCCCACGTCATGATCGCCCGCAACACCCCCGACGACAAGCAGGGCTTCGCCCAGGGCGTCCTCACCACCGCCATCTGGGGCGGCTCCATGCTGGGCAACGTCATCGGCGGTTTCATCATCTATTATTTCAACTACACCTGCGCCTTCTGGCTGTGCGGCATCCTCTACCTCCTGGCCGGCGTCGCCGTTCTGTTCACCTATGACGATTTTCAGGGCCGCCCCAAAGGCGCTTCACAGGCGAAAGTCGTCCACGTCAGGCGCGTCGTCCCCTTCATCCCCGCTTTCACCCGCGCCGTGTGGATCCTCCTCGGACTCTTCCTGCTCATGGGGTGCATCCGCAACATCGAGGCCCCTTACGTCGCCCTCAAGGTGGAAAGCATCACCGATGCCAAAAGCGCCACCTACTGGACCGGGATCGTCAGCGCCGTCGCCTGCGTCGGGGCCATCCTTTCCGGCGCCCTCAACGGCTACCTCGCCGACCGCTTCTCCGCCATAAAACTGCTGACACCCCTCCTCGTCCTCTCGGGATTCGCCCTCTTCCTCCAGGGATCCGCCGGAAACCTGCTCCTCTTCACCTCCGGCCGCGCCCTGCTCTATGTCGCCGCCGGAGGACTCCAGCCCATCCTCCAGAAACAGCTCTCAGCCATCACCCCCAAACGCAAACGCGGCTCCGTCTTCGGTTTCTCCTCCACCTTCATGTGCGGCGGCGGCATGATCGCCGCCCTCACCGGCGGCTGGAGCGTCATGCTCTTCGGCGTCAACGGCGTCTTCTGCTTCGCCGCTCTCCTCTTTCTCGTCAGCATCGCCCTCTTCCGTCCCGGTCTCGCCCGCGTCGTCCGTCTCTCCCGCCCGCAGTGAGCGATCGGAGCCCGTGGGCCTTTTGCGGGGGCGCTGTCGCCGCCCCCCGCACCCCCCGGCGCCCGGTGCGACCGGGAGCGGGATAGGCCGGAGGCACGCGGGCCGCGGGCTGGAAAGGTGTGTTGCAAAATAAATGTCTTCTCTTCCCGCTTTTCTGCGGAAAGAGAAGACACATATTTTGCAACGGCTTGCCGCCGGGGGGACGAAAAGTCGCTCACGCGATTTTCTTCCCCCC
>JAFSTC010000003.1 GCA_017450705.1 Lentisphaeria bacterium
AATGGTCATTATGCGACATTGCAACTCGCCATCTGTCATAATCTACCGCACTTTTTTGAAATTGCAAGCGCAGGAGTGAAAAAAAGGAGAAAAAAATGAAACGGCCGTTCCGCGGGAGTTGTCGGCCCGTCGGGTTGCTTTTCGCGTGATCGCGGGGTATATTTTCCCGCGAACGGTTTTTCTGCGGCAAAGAGAGGGAGGAAGACGCACATGGGCCTCGAAAAGATAACGATCGATATGCATCCCGGCGCGGGATACGGTCTCGAGAACCGGCTGTGGCAGGGGTGTCCGACCATCCTGCGGACCCGCGGCGGACGGCTTTTCGCCGGGTGGTACTCCGGCGGGGCCGGGGAGCCGGATCCCGAAAATTACAACCTCCTCGTCCGCAGCGACGACGACGGCTGGACCTGGTCGAAACCCCTTCTCGTCGTCCCGAGCGAAATGGAAAAGAACTTCATCGCCATCGACATCCAGCTGTGGCTGGATCCCGCCGGGCGGATGTGGATGTTCATCACCCAGCGTTATCTCGGCGGCGGCCGGCGGATCTCGGATCCCGATCACCTGGCGCTGTGGGCCGCCGTGTGCGACGATCCGGACGCGGAGGTCCTCAGCTGGAGCGAGCCCCGGTTCATCGCCAACGGCTTCCTCCGGACGCAGCCCACCGTGCTCTCCAACGGGGACTGGGTGCTGTGCGCCTACGACTGGAGCTCCCCCAACTACCGCTACGCCCGCAGCCGGGACCGGGGCGGGACCTGGATCCGGTGCGAGGCCGGGAAGAAGCTCCTGCCGGATTTCGACGAGACGATGATCCTCGAACGACGGGACGGGACCCTTCTCATGTTCGCCCGGGACATCCGGCCGCTGATGGTCAGGACCGTGTCGGTCGATCTCGAGGGAACGTCGTGGACGCAGGGGACCTACACGGATCTGCTCAACGGCCGGTCGCGGTTCTTCCTGCGGCGGCTCGCATCCGGCCGGGTGCTGCTCATCTGCAACGCTTCGACCACGTACCGGACCAACCTGCGGGCGGCGCTCTCCGAGGACGACGGCGAGACCTTCCCCCATGAGCTCCTGCTGGACAAAGCCGACATCCCCGAGCGGGGCGTTTCCTACCCCGACGCCGTGGAGGACGACCGGGGGCGGATCTTCATCGTTTACGACCGGGGCCGGACCACCGCCCGGGAGATCGTGATGGCGCAGATCACCGAAGAGGACATCCTCGCCGGGACGGTCGTCTCCGAAGAGTCCTATCTGGCCCGGGCCATAAGCAAGGCGCCCATCCCCCGGGACGCGGCCGCCCTCGAAGAGCGCCGGCGTTTCCGCGCCTCCTGGAGAGAGAAATATTTTCAGCCCCTCTGCCGGGATCATGACATCTTTTCGGGACGGATCAAGTGAAGCATCCGTTTGAAAAGCGCTCCCGGCGGTGTTATATTTAAAGCGGTACATGTTGCAGACATAACGGATACGGTGAAAATGAAAGCATTTTTCGTTTTTTCGGGACAGGGCGCTCAGGCTGTGGGCATGGGGCGCGATCTTTACGACACCTGCGGGGCGGCGAAGCGCGTTTTCGACGAGGCCGACGCGGTGCTGGGATACAAACTTTCGGAGATCGTTTTCAACGGTCCCATGGAAAAACTGACGGAGAGCCTCTACTGTCAGGACGCCATCTACACCATGAGCTGCGCCTGTCTGGCGGCTTTCCGGGAAAAGTTCGGGAACGTGAAGCCCATGGCCTGCGCCGGCTTGAGTCTCGGCGAATACGGCGCGCTGTACTGCGCCGGAGCCTTCGATTTCGCCACGGGGGCGAAGCTGCTGGCGGCCCGCGGGAAACTGATGGATGAGGCCTGCCGCAAGACGAACGGGGCCATGGCTTCGGTCCTGGGCGGCGATCCCGCCGTGATCGCCGAAGTCTGTTCTCAGATCGACATCGACGTGGCCAACTACAACTGCCCCGGTCAGATCGTGATCTCGGGCGAAAAGGCCAAAGTCGAGGCGGCGGTGGCCGAACTCAAAAACCGGGGGATGCGCAAGGTCATCATGCTCAACGTGGCGGGCGCGTTCCACTCGCGCCTGATGCGCGAGGCCGGGGAGAAACTCGCCGAAGTCCTTGCCGAAGCGAAGATCGAACTGCCTGCGGTCCCGGTCTACCACAACTTCACCGCTGACGCGGCGGCGAGCGTCGGGGACCTGAAGACCGCGCTCACCCGTCAGGTGGCCGGTTCCGTGCGCTGGGAGGACTGCGTGCGCCGCGCCGCCGCGGCGGGAGCCGACACGGTCATCGAGTTCGGTCCCGGAAGCGTGCTCACGGGGCTCGTCCGGCGGACGGTCCCCGAAATGAAACTCGTCAACATCAACGGCGCCGCCTCGCTCGAAGCGGCGGCGCTGCAATAAACACGGAAGGAAAGAGATATCATGAGTCTTGAGAAACGCCTCGAAGGAAAAGTCGCCGTCATCACCGGCGGAGCCCGCGGTATCGGCAAAGCCATCAGCACCCGTCTGGCGGCCGAGGGCGCCAAACTGGCCATCGTGGACATCATGCTGGACGTGGCGGAAGCGACCGCGGCGGAATTCCGCGCGGCGGGAACGGAAGCCCGGGCCTACGCGGCCAACGTCGCGAAGTTCGAGGACGCCGAAAGCACCGTCGCGGCCGTTGTCAAGGACTTCGGGCGGCTCGACATCCTGGTCAACAACGCCGGCATCACCAAGGACAATCTCATGCTCCGCATGACCGAGCAGGAGTGGGACGCCGTGATCGCGGTCAACCTCAAGGGAACGTACAATTTCACCAAGGCGGCCGTGCGTCCGATGATGAAGCAGCGCGCCGGCAAGATCGTGAACATCGCTTCGGTGGTGGGCCGCATGGGCAACGTCGGACAGGCGAACTACTCCGCCAGCAAAGCCGGCGTGATCGCGCTGGCCAAGACGACGGCCAAGGAGTTCGCTTCGCGGAACATCCAGGCCAACGCCGTGGCGCCGGGCTATATCGAGACGGAAATGACGGCGAAGCTGCCGCAGGAGGCCCGCGACGCCTTCCTGACGGTGATCCCCGCCAAGCGCGGCGGCTCTCCGACGGACGTGGCCAATGTCGTGTATTTCCTCGTTTCTCCGGATTCGGATTACGTCACCGGCCAGGTCATCAACGTGGATGGCGGGATGCTGATGTGAGGAAATCCTCGACTTTATTGTGCGAATGTTGCAAAAAGAATTTGACTTTTGCATAAAGTTGTGCGATATTAGTAACGAGGCGCGTATTCTGTTGCGCGGAAGAGTCAGAAAAGCAAAGGATAGTCCGCTATCCGCAGAACCATTATAAAGAGGTAGGTAAAAAATGTCTGAAATCGCAGAAAAAGTGAAGAAGATCGTCGTCGAGCAGCTTGGCGTTTCCGAGGACCAGGTCACTCCGGAAGCCAAATTCATCGAAGATCTCGGCGCGGATTCTCTCGATCAGGTCGAGCTGGTCATGGCTCTCGAAGAAGAGTTCGGTTCGGATATTCCCGATGAGGATGCCGAGAAGCTGACCACGGTCGGGGCTGCCATTGAATACGTCGAGAAAAAGAGCCAGGAGTAAGATTCCTGCCGCAAAGATCGGACGCCGCCGCGGCTTCGGCCGCGCGGCCGAAGAGCTGTTTCTTTGATAAAACGGGACGGGTCACTGTAAGGTTCTTATGGTGGCCCGCCTGTGTATGGGGGCATGACGGAGCATGAGTGAGAGACGGGTGGTTGTAACAGGTTACGGCGCGCTGTCCTGCGTGGGCAACAATGTCGCCGATTTTTGGGATTCTCTGGTGAACGGGCGCTGCGGCCTGGGACCGATCACGCGTTTCGACGCTTCCGGCTACCGGACGCAGATCGCGGGCGAGGTCAAAAACTTCGACGTCACCTCCGTGATGAGCTTCAAGGAAGCCAAGCGGATGGATCTCTTCTGCCAGTACGCCATGGCGGCGGCCGCCGAAGCGCTGGGTGCCGCCGGACTGCCCGCCGATCTGCGCGCGGAGGACTCCCCCGTGGACAGGACCCGGGTCGGCGTCCTCGTCTCCAGCGGCATCGGCGGTCTGGGAACGCTCTGCGACCAGATGATCGCCCTTCATGAACGCGGGCCCTCCCGGGTCTCGCCGCTGCTCATCCCCATGATGATCAGCGATCTGGCCTCCGGCAACATCTCCATTTCCTGCGGCGCGGGCGGGCCGAATCTGGGGATCCAGACGGCCTGTGCCACGGGCAGCAACTCCATCGGCGAATCCTTCTGGATGATCAAGCGCGACGACGCGGACATCATGATCTGCGGCGGCGCGGAGGCCTGCATCGTGCCTCTCGGCGTGGCCGGGTTCTGCTCCATGAAGGCCATGAGCCAGCGCAACGACGATCCGCTGCACGCCAGCCGGCCCTTCGATCTCGACCGGGACGGCTTCGTCATGTCCGAAGGGGCCGGGATCCTCATCCTCGAAGAGCTGGAGCACGCGAAGCGCCGCGGCGCGGCCATCCTTGCCGAAGTAATCGGCTACGGAGCCACGGGCGACGCCTATCACATCACCAGCCCCGCGCCCGACGGCGACGGCTGCGCCCGCGCCATGAGCATGGCCCTGCGCCACGCCGGCATCCGGCCCGAAGAGGTGGATTACATCAACGCCCACGGGACCAGCACGGAACTCAATGACAAGTTCGAGACCTTGGCCATCAAAAAAGTCTTCGGCGACTACGCGTACAAGGTCGCCGTCAGCAGCACCAAAGGGACCACGGGGCATGCCCTCGGCGCGGCGGGAGGACTGGAGTCCATCGCCTGCATCAAGTCCATCGAGACGGGGACCGTGCCGCCCACGATCAACTACGAGACCCCCGACCCCGCCTGCGATCTGGACATCACCCCGAACAAGGCTGTCAAACGGGATATCCGCACGGCGCTGAACACCAACCTGGGCTTCGGCGGCCACAACGCCGTGGTGATCTACCGCAGGTATGAAGGCTGAAAGACCCGTTCTCAATCTCAAGGAAAGGACTTTGGAATATGAAAAGTGATCTCTTGCTCACCGGATGTGCCGCGGCGGTGCTGCTGACCGCCGGGTGCGGTCCCGATCTTGCCCAGGGCAACTACGGCGCGGAGGAGCAGCAGTGGCAGAAGGCGATCAGCGACAGTTACTCCGGATACCGTCCGCCGCGGATCGCGCCTCCCGCCATCGTCGACAAGGCCGCTCCCGAGGCTCTGGAGAAACAGCGTGAACAGCAGGGACAGGCCGAAGCGGCTCCGAAGACCGGAGAGGACTCCGTCTCCGAGGTGCCTGCCCCCGCCGAGGATGCCGAGCCGGCCGGCAAGGGCGGCGTGACGCCCGCCCAGACTGTCGATTCCGCCGCCGAGAAGACCGGAGCCGATGCGAAAAAGGCTGACGACAAGAAGGCCGGGGATAAGAAAGCCGATGCGAAAAAGGCTGACGACAAGAAGGCCGGGGATAAGAAAGCCGATGCGAAAAAGGCTGACGACAAGAAGGCCGACGCGAAGAAGGCCCCGTCCGATGCCGACTGCGAGATCTACGTCGTCAAACCGGGGGACAATCCCGGCAGCATCGCGCAGAAGTTCTACGGCAAGGCCAGCGATTACGAGCTTATTTTGAAGGCCAATCCCCAGATCAAGGATCCCAAGCAGATCCCGATCGGGACGAAGCTCAGGATCCCCAAGCTGTAGCTTCAGCACCGGGGGCCCGGGGAACAGGGCGCTTTTTTCAGGAGCGGCGGTGGGGGAACAGTCTTCCGCCGTCCGCTTTTTTCGGGGGTCTGATGAACGAAAAGATCTATTTCGAACCGGGAACGTCGCTGCACACGCTGTGTGCGGGGGACGAGGTCAAACTGCTGAGGGCGGCCGGGGAGTTGTTCTCCGTGGAGATCGCCGCCCGGGAAAACCTGGTGGATCTCTCGGGGAACGCGTCTTCCGTCCGGAGTGCGAAAAGCTTTTTCGAGTCTCTTGTCCAGCTCCACCGGATGCGGGGGCGGCAGCTGGAGATGCGCGATGTGGAGCTCCTCTGCCGGATGTTCCGGAACGGTTCCGGGGAGGAATTGGAGACGCTCTGGTCCGGACGGATCGCCGTCAGCCCGAAGAAGCGGGACATCCTGCCCCGGAGCCGGAGACAGCTGGAATATGTGCGCCTGATGCGCGAGAAGGACGTCGTCTTCGGCGTCGGTCCCGCGGGGACGGGGAAGACCTATCTCGCCATGGCCGTGGCGGTTTCGGAGTTTCTGCAGAACCGGGTCTCCCGGATCATCCTGACCCGGCCGGCCCGGGAGTCCGGGGAGCGGCTGGGATTCCTGCCCGGGAGCCTTGAGGAGAAGGTCTCGCCCTATCTGCGTCCGCTGTACGACGCCCTCTACGAGATGATGACTCCCGACGAGGCCCAGGAGCTCATGGAAAAACGGATCATCGAGATCGCGCCGCTGGCCTTCATGCGCGGACGGACGCTCAACGGGGCCTTCATCATCCTCGACGAGGCGCAGAACACTTCGGAGGACCAGATGCTCATGTTCCTGACCCGCATGGGGTTCGGCTCGAAATGCGTCATCACGGGGGATCCCACCCAGTCGGATCTGCCCCGGGATGAGCGTTCCGGACTGGCCCGTGCCGTCGAAACGCTGAGGAAACTGCCGGAGATAGGTTTCGTCTTCATGGACACCTCCGACGTCGTCCGGCACCGGCTTCTCGAAAAGATCATCACGTCCTACACCGGGGAAACGCGCCGCAAAGGAAAGAAAGTCAAATCATGAAAGAGTTATTCAGTCTGCTCTGGGCCCGGTTTTCCGCGCGCCGCCGCGGCCTGGTCAACGCCAAACCCCTCTGGAACGAGGAGGAGATCGCCGATATCTTCCGCGCGTCCCCCGTGCCGGGGACGGCGATGCTGGTCCTGGTCTGGGCGGTCGCCTCCACGCTGGTCATCATCTCCATGCGTCAGCAGACGGATATCTCCGACTGGCTGGTCGGGCAGAAAGCGCCCTACAACATCCACGCCCGGACGAACTTCACCTACGTGGACCGGAAGGCCACCGAGGAGGCCCGGAGCACGGCCGCCGCCGAGGCTCCGGAGTACTTCTCCCTCGACCGGCGCAAGAGCGAGCACATCGTCAAAATGATGAACGATTTTCTGCTGTGCTGCGAGACCCGTCTCGCCGACGTGAAGAACAAAAAGAATTACGTCGCGAAGCCCGACTCCCTGCCGTCGATCCTCGCCGGAGGCGCCTCCCTGGAACTGCTGGAAGCCGTGAACCGGGAACAGTTCCAGAGCACTTCCTACCTCAATTTCCGGGACCGGCTCATGCGTCTGGTCTCCAACGGCATCATCGCCAAGAGCGACAAGGAGAGCCGCACCGCGGGCCGTCAGATCAAAACAGTCGACGAGTCCGGCCGCGCCCGGATCGAGATCCGGACCGTGGGCGAGATGCCCGACGCGGAACTGGCCGCGGTGGTGCTCGCCGACAAACTTTTCCCCCGGGAGAACAGCCGGGACAACCGGGAGTTCCGCGCCATCGCCACGAAACTCATCGGCGTCGACGGCAATCTGGTCTTCGATCCACGGCGCAGCCGGCAGGCCCGGGACCGCGCCGCCGCTTCCGTCAAGGAGATCCGGCGCTCCAAGAACGAGGGGGCCCTGCTCATCAGCAAGGGCGGCGTCTTCACCGAGGGCATGCGCGAGATGATGCTGGCCGAACAGGCCGCGCTCCCCCGGGACTTCGGCATGGATATCTTCTACTACAACGCCGCCTGGTGTCTCGTGCTGCTGCTGAGCGCGGCGTTTTTCGTCTCCCGGATCTACCCCAAGGTCATCCGCGACGCCCGCAAGATCTGCATCGCGGGGGCGGTGATCATCGTCGCGCTCCTGGTCAACTACTGGTCGATCAGGACGTTCTTCTTCTTCCTGCGCGAGGGGCGGGTGCCCGACCGGATGATGATCACATGCGCCATCCCCATCGCCTTTTCCGCTGTCGCCATCGCGGTGATGCTCAACTACCGGATCGCGGTCGTCGCGGGCTTCTTCACTTCGGCGGTCACCGCGATCATGGTCTCGCCGGCCCAGGGGTTCGAGCTGGCCCTGCGGTGGTTCGCCGTCGCGGCCCTCTCGGGACTGGCCGTCCGGAACGTCACCAATTACCGGGCGTTCTTCATCAGGATCTTCTTTTCCTCCTTCCTCCTGACCGTGCTGGTCAATCTGGATTCCCTGCTCCAGAACATCCCCGCCATGCTCAAACAGGGGCCGCCCATGCTGGCCATCGCCGCCTGCACGGCTTTCGCCTGCGCCGTCCTCGCGCTGGTCTTCATTTTCATCATGGAGCTGATCTTCAACATCGACACGGACATGGCCCTCATGGTGCTGGCCGACTACAACCACCCGCTGCTGGAACGGCTCAAGCGCGAAGCTCCCGGGACCATGTTCCACAGCATGAGCGTCGCCACGCTGGCCGAGGATGCGGCCCGGGCCATCGGCGCCAATCCCCTGCGGGCCAAGGTCGCGGGGCTGTTCCATGACATCGGCAAACTGGCCATCCCCCAGTACTTCACCGAGAACAACCGCGACAGCTCCGCCGAGCATCTCAAGCTCAATCCCCAGATGAGCAGCATCATCATCCGGGACCACGTCAAGGAGGGACTCATCCTGGCCCGGCAGTACCGGCTTTTCCGCTGGATCCGCGGCGCCATCTCGACCCACCACGGCGACGACCTGGTGCATTACTTCTACGCCAAGGCCAAGTCCGCCGCCGGCTCCGACAACGTGGTGGAGTCCCAGTTCCGCTACAACGGGCAGCCGCCCCGGGCCAGGGAGCTGACCATCGTCAGTCTCGCCGACGCCTGCGAAGCCGCCTCCCGCTCCCTCGACAAGCCCACGCCCCAGAAGATCAAGGCGCTGGTGGAGGACATCTTCATCCACAGGTACAACGGGGGACAGCTGCGCAACTCCGAGCTCACGCTGGCGGAGTTCGAGAAAGTGAAAAAAAGCTTCATCTCCACGCTGATAAGCATCAATCACGGCCGCATCGCCTACGCGCCGGAGAACATGAATGAAACATCTGATCAGCACGTGGAAAAACAGTAAGCTGTCTCCCCCCGATCCGGAAGAACTGGAGCGTTTTGCCCGCCGCGCGGCGGAGCTGGCCCGTCTGCCGGACTTCGGCTGGAACATGGCCGTGGAATTCACCGACGACGCGCTCATGATCCGCAGGAACCGGGAACTCCTCGGCCACGAGGGGACCACCGACGTCATCACCTTTCCCTACTTTTCCGGCGGGGAGGAGGATCTTTTTCTCGAAGGCGAGACCGCGATCGACGCCGTCGTCAATCTGGACGCGGCCCGGCGGGAGGGCGCCAAACGGCGCAGCAGCAGTTATTCCCGCGAGGCGGCGCTGTACATCGTCCACGCGCTGCTGCACAGCGCGGGACTGGACGACCTGACTCCGGAGGACCGCCGCAGAATGCGCCGCCGGGAACGGGCCGTCATGAAGAAACTGGCGGAGGAGGGACTTCTGCCGCACTTTCCCGAGAAGTGAGGGCGGGGAACTCGGGGGAAGGGGAAAACCTCTTTTCCCCGTGAAAAGAGGTTTTCCCCTTCCCCCGTGCCCCCATCCCTTTTCGAGAAAAGCGGTGTATTTTGAAACCGCCGCCTGCGCGTGCGGGGAACAGAGCCTTCCGGGAAAAAATTTTTTACTTCCTCCGGGGGCTATCCTTTCCCGTTTATCCTTCAGCGGTTTCGTTCACCCGGTTCCTGCGGTAGTCCCGGGGGGAACAGTTGAAATATTTTTTGAAAACGGCGGAAAAATAGAGCTGATCCGAAAAGCCGCATTGCTCCGCGATCTCCTTGATGGGATCGCCGGTGCGTTTCAGCAGTTCCGCGGCGAAATCCATGCGGGTCCGGATCAGGTAACGGATCGGCGTCGTATCCAAGTACCGCTTGAATTGCCACTCGAGAGTGCTTTTGCGGGCGTCGCAGAACCGGCAGATGTCTTCCAGGGAATTGATGTTCACGAAATCTTTCCGGATGAAACGGATCGCGAGAGACAGCTCCTCCGGATAGGGGCACAATTCCGTCCAGTGCGAGAGAAGCAGCAGCATCTGGTAGATTTTCGTGCTGTAACTCTGGATGTTTTCCGGATTTTTCTCCTCGGCCATCCGATGCAGATCCCGGAAGAGACGATTGAATTCATCCCCGCGGAAACTCCGGATGATCTGAACGTTGTCGAAGTTGAGGGCATCCAGATTGTTCATCATGACCGTTCCCTTGACCCCCAGATGGCGTTTCCGGCAGACGCCGGAAATATCCGCCGACAGTTTATGTTCTCCGGGCGGGATGATGACGAGCGCGGGACCGGTGATCACGGTGCGCTGTCTGCCTTTTGTCAAAATCAGCCGGCCTTCATCGACGGCCTGTATATCCAGATAGGTCGTCCTCGAGTGATAGACCCAATATCCGGGGGGCCAGGTGACGCTCCCGATGAACGCAAGCCACAGCAGGGAAAATTCGGGACAGTTGGCGGACCAGTAGAATGTCCCTTTCCGGTTTATTTCCAAGATCCGCTGCCACCGATCCGGGTTTTTCATGACAGCCCCCCGCATTAGACAAAAACACATATTTTTATGATTATCTCCAATAATTTAACCTGTTTTGCCTATTGTTTCAAGTTGTTTTTTCAAATATATTATGGAATAAAGCGCAACAGGGAGGGCTGCACATGAGTCGTATCGATCGTTCAAACCGTGGAATTCCTGGAAAATCCGGAGATCCCGCCGTCCTGAAGACGGCCGATCCCGTTCCGTCCGTACGCCGTTTCACTTTGATAGAGCTCCTGGTCGTGATCGCCATCATCGCCATATTGGCCTCGATGCTCATGCCCGCCCTTCAGCAGGCGCGGGAGAAGGCAAGGGAATCGACCTGCCGGAACAATCTGAAGCAGTTCGGCGGAACGGAGGCGATGTACGAGGGGGATTTCCGCTTCAAGATACCGACCATGATGAAATATCTGAAACCCAACGGGACGAATGACTCCGCCCGCCGCTGGTGGGCGGGCAATCCGGTTTACCGCAGTTATTTCGGTTTGCCGGACCAGGATGAGGCCTACTACTATCCGCGTTCCCTTCTGTGTCCGAGGTCGCCTTATTTCAAGATCAAGAACAAGTGTTCCGATATTTATCTGAGTTACGCCCGGGTCGTCCGCTATGATACCGAGACCGCCTCGGTCGACAGCTACAACGTCATCGGATATTTCACAAAGGTCGTCAAACCCAGTCAGAAGTTTCTGATCGGGGATTTCTCCGGACAGCTGATGCATCTGAACAGAGCCTGGCCCAACTTCTGGCTGGAAACGACGAATGCCCGGCTTCGCGAAGGCGGTCCCATGCCCGCAAGCGAAACGACCTATTTCAAAGCGATGCGCTACACGCATCAAAACAAGGCCGACATGCTCTTTTTCGACGGGCATACGGGCCAGTTCACGGCGGATTTCGCCGCCAATAAATTCAGCTATGACGGTTGGATGCTTGCCGACGACTGACCGTATGATCTCTGGAGGAAAAACCTTGAAACACGCGCTGCTGTTCCTCGCCGCGTTGCAGTTTTTTGCGGTAAACGCGGGAAATTTCGTGGCAGACCCGGAACGGGCCTATGATGTCGTCTGGGAGAAACACCCCAAAAACGGCCGCGACTTCTGGCTGCTGCTGTACCCGAACTGGCATAAACTTGCGGGGGTTTCGCAGGAACCCTTCGTCAGGGAGTCCGCTACGTCGGCCTGGCTTTTCTTCGACAGCGATACTCCGAACAGGGTCCTGTCGCTGAGCGGAGTTGCCGCCTTCGACGCCGACGGGAAAAAACTCTCTCCCCGGGTCGGATTCGACGTCGGGAAAAACGATATGGTCCTGTACCGGGATCTTCTCACGGACGGCCGCAGGGACACCTTCTGCGTGCTGACGGGGGATCTCGGCGACGTCAAAACGCGTTTCAGCCCCCTGAAGGCGGTCATGAAGCTCTCGTCTCCCCGGGAAATGAAGCGGATCCGACTGACCCACGGTCACGGAAAGGCCGGCAGGATATTTGCCGCCGAACTGAAAAACGGCAGGGGAGAGATCACCAATGAAAACGGCGTGCTCGACATAACCCTTGCCGTTCCCGCGAAGAGCCTGGAGGTCGAACTTGTTTCCCGGACAATCGTCTACAAGCCGTGGATCGCCAGGGACGACCGGCTCGGGAAATATCCCTTCACGCTCCGGCCGCGCAACCGCTGGATAGAGGGCAATTTCTGGGGACTCTCCAGGGAAAACATCGATCAGGAGGAACTCCGGCGGATCGAAAAGAAGTACGCGGATACGCTGGTCGGCATCCAGCTGGGCGAGTGGGACGCCAACTTCATGCACACGCTCAACCGCCCGAACAGCGCGATGTTCTCCCAGCTGACTTCCTTCTTCAGGATCCCCGCCGACAGGGATATGATGGTGCGGAACTTCAAAACTTTCTGGGATATCCACAAGGAGGTCTACGGTCCCCGCCTCTTCGGCCTCTCCGGGCAGTTCAATTTTCAGCACTACGGCTTGGATAACGGCGGCACGATGTGCGCGCAGGAATTGACCCCGGAGCACAGCAATACGCAGTTCAGAGTGAGCTACGTGTTCCTGCGCGGCGCCGCGCGGCAGTTCAACGTGCCCTCCATGATGTATCACGCCAACTTCGTCTGGGAATACACCTGTATGGTCTCGGACAAGTCGTCCGGCAAAAACATCGGCGTCGATTTCGGGTCGCCGCCGAGTCTGAGTCTGCGCAACTACTATTCGGTATATTACGGCGGTGCCAACTACATCAGCTGCGAAAACCAGCCCTACGGGCAGGCGCAGAAGGATGAAAACGGCGTTTACCGGCTGACCGGCAACGGAAAGGCGCTCAAGGACATTTACGAGTGGAGCCGAAGCGCCCAAGGCAAACGGGGAGAATCCTATGCCCCCATTCTCCTGCTGGCCGACCGCCGGCACGGATTCGACGCCAACAACCGGCTTCCCTGGCAGACTTACTGGAAGGGGCTGATGCCGCTGCGGGAGGGCGATCTGCTTCTGGAATACACCATGCAGGCGATCAGTCCCAGCTTCGATCTTCACGGCTGGATGAGGGAGACCCAGGGCAAACCCAACCGCAATCTGCGCAACTCCGAACTGGGGGACATCTTCGACCTGTACGTCGCAAATCCGCTGGTCTCCCCCGAGGTCTCCATCACCCAGCTGGAAAAATATCCGGTGGTGTTCCCGGTGAACGACGTCGTCTTTTCCCGAACCCTTGCCGACACGCTCAAACAGTACGTGTACAACGGCGGCACGCTGGTCCTGACCGCGGGACAGATCCATCCCTTCGAAAACGATACGGAGTTCATCGGCGTCACCCGCAGGGAGGGCGTCCTCGAAAAAGACGGTCTGGTGCTGAACACCTTCACTCCCGGCCCCGGAACGACCGTTCTCATGAAAACTTCGGACGGTACGCCGCTGCTCTACAAAAACCGTTACGGCCGGGGCCATGTCCTCGTCGTCACCTCGCCTTACATGCGGAAAGCGGCAAAACCCTATCAGACGCCCCCGCAGATGACGGCGCTGCTGAAAAACATCCAGCGCGAAGTCCTGCCAGTTCAGGTGGAGGGAAACTGTCAATTCATGTTCAACGTCATGCCCGACGGGACCTGGAAGGTGATCCTGATCAACAATGACGGCGTGAACAAGGCACCGTGGGAGTCGGTGGAGCAGTTCGACGAAAAATGCACCCATACCGTCCGCCTGATGACCGATGTCGGAACGAATGCGGTCGAAGTGCGCAGCGGAGCGCCGATCGAAGTCTCCGAAGAGGGTGGAAAAAAGATCTACGCCCTGACCGTTCCCCCGGCGGGGATTTTCGTCGTCGATATTTCCGGACTGCCCCGCGCGACCCGTCGGGCCGCTGCCCGCGAAGCGGCTCCGCCGGTCAAAGGATTCGTCTATCGTCCGTACAAGCCCGCGAAGGATTTCGACGGCTACAAAAAATCCCACTATCCTCCCGTCCGGAAATCGGCGAAGGCTCCGGAGATCGTGGGGAAATGGACGGCGGCCTCAGGTTACAGGTCCGCCGCGGGCGGCAAGGATATGACGTGGAAGGGCGGGCGCCTCTTCAACGGCAAAGACAACAACTGCGCCGAAGTGACGATCCCGGCCGATTTCGACATGAGCGAGGGGACTTGGACGATTTGGGCCAAGCCCCGTCCGGCCAAGGAGTTCCCCGTCGATTTCAAGGGCAGAAGACGCGGATGCGTCGTTTACGGGAACCGCCTCTTCGTGGAATACGGTTCCGGTCGTTGGGTCCTCGGCGGTCAGGAGGCTCTGGAGTGGCTGTATTACAAAGGGCCCAAGGTCACCGGCGGCTGGGATCATCTCGCCGTCGTCTGGAAAAACAGGATCATCCGCTTCTTCGTCAACGGGGAAGAGGCCGTCAGCCCGACGGGCCCCTTGAAACTGCTCAACGAATTCGGCATCAACTCATACCGCAAAAATATGCAATTCCGCATCGGTCTCCTGACCCCGCAATGGGGACAGGGATGTCCCTTCGCCGGAGAACTGGGTGACTTCACCTGTTACGGAAGAGCGTTGAGCGAAGAAGAGATCCGGGATCTGGCCCGGAAAAAATGAGGTCCGCTGTGAAAAAAATACGCATCATCCTGCTGTTTTTCGCCGCCTCCGCTCTGTATGCGGGAGAGTGGAAAGACATTCCCTATTACGAAAAGACTTTTCCCGTCAGGGGAGACGGGGAGGCTTTGCGGACATTCTGCAAACTGGATCTGAAGACGCCGGAGACGAAAAACTTTCCGACTCTGGTGTGGTTCCACGGCGGCGGCTTGAGCCGGGGAAGCAGATTCCTGCCGCGGGAGATCGACACGAAAAAGATCGCCGTCGTCAGCGTCGATTACCGCCTTTCCGGCCCAAAAGTCAGCCATCCGGATTACATTTTTGACGCGGCGGCGGCGGTGTCCTGGACGCTCGGAAATATCCGGAAATACGGCGGGGATCCGAAGAAGGTTTTCGTCTCCGGTCATTCTGCGGGGGCATATCTCTCGGCGATGATCGCGCTGGACAGAAGATATCTCAATTCTTTCGGCCGTTCTCCCGCGGAACTCGCCGGCGTCTATCCGGTATCGGGACAGATGACGACCCATTTTCAGATCCTTGCCGAACGCCGCCGCTCGGATCCCCGGGTCCGGGATCTTGTCATAGACGAGTACGCACCGCTTTACCACGCTTCGGCCGATGCGCCGCCGATGATCCTTTTCTGCGGGGATCCGAAGCTCGATATCCCGTCGCGGGCGGAGGAAAACCGGCTTTTGGCCGCCCGGCTGACGAGAGTTTACAAACACAAGGCGGTAAAATTCGTTTCCATTCCGCAGACGGGCCACGGGACATGCCTTTCCCCCTGTCTTGCCATGATCAGCGAGATCCTCTCGAAATTGTAAAAGCGCCCGCCGCGAAAGAACGGCTCATGCCGTGCCGGAAGAGCGCTTTCCGGAGACAGCATCGACGACCTCGCGGACGGCGTCGTCAGGCGTGCTGGCTCCCGCGCCGACCCCGATGACGCGGAAATTGGAAAGATCCGGCAGGGACTCCGGGCCGTCCACGAGAAACGCGGGTCTCCCGAGGCGGGAGGCCACGTCCCGCATCCTGTTGGCGTTGGAACTGTGGGCGGAGCCCACGATGATCATGGCGTCCACCTGCGGCGCCAGCTCCTCCACGGCCCGCTGGCGGCGGAGGACCGCGTCGCACATGCCGCCGTTGACGTGGAGACCGGGATACTTTTTCTCGAGGATCCCGGAGATCTCCTGAATTTCCTGATGGTCCCGGGTCGTCTGGCAGAGCAGCGTGGGGGCATCCATGGCGGGCAGCGCGGCGATCTCCTCCTTCGAGTTGACGATGAAAATTTTTTTCGTTCCCGCGTGGCCGGCGACCCCGCGGACCTCGGGATGTGCCGGATTGCCGAAGATGATGAGTTCTTTTTCGGGCGGGATGGCGGCGGCGGCGTGGTGGAGGCGTTTGACCCGGGGACAGCAGGCGTCGATGACGCGCAGATTTTGCTTTGCCGCCTCTTCCGCCTCGGCGGGACCCGTGCCGTGGGCGCCGAAGAGCACGAGGCTCCCCGCCGGTGCTTCGGCAAGCGTCGAAATGAACACCGCGCCCCGGCGGCGCATGTCTTCGGTGACCCGGCGGTTGTGGACCAGTTCGTGGAGCACGTAAATGGGGCCGCCGTGTTCGCCGAGGGCCTTTTCGAAGGCGTTCAGGGCGCCGCGGACCCCGGCGCAGAAGCCGCCCGGCGAGACGAGAAGCACCGTTTTTTTCTCCATGAGTCCCCTGTTTTTCCCGTATTTTCGCTTTTTTTTGAAAGCCGCTCTTGTCATTGCGCGTCGAATGGAGTATAATATAATCGCATGTCAAGTGCAATGCAACAGTAGGGAATCAGGTGGGAAAGGAATTCGGCGCATGGCTGGACTTGGCGATCTTCCCGGCGGCAGTGAGACGATCCTCATCGTGGACGATCACGAGACGATCTGGGATTTTCTGATCGAGGCTCTTCAGTCTCTGGGGTACTCCGTCCTGCTGGCCGAGAACGGACTGGACGCCGTGGAGATCTACGCGGCCAATCCGGACGCCGTGGACATGGTGCTGCTGGACATGATCATGCCCAAAGCCGGCGGGCACGAGACCTTCTACCGCATCCGCGAGATCGATCCCGAGGCCAAGATCCTGCTCTCCAGCGGCTTCGTCTGCGAGGAGGAGGTGCAGTATCTGCTCAAGGAGGGCGCCTGCGGCTTCCTCGCCAAACCCCACCGTCTGCCCGTGGTCATCCGCGCCATCCGGGACGTGTTGGACGGCAAACAGGTCACCTGCTGATGGCCGGCTGGGTCCCCATCGAGCGCGACGAACGCCACATAAAACGGGAGCGCGCCAAAGCCCGGGAGTTGCGTAAAACCCCTTATTTTCAGGAGCTTCTGCGAAAGGGCGTCTGCCATTACTGCGGACAGAAGTTCAAGCCCGAAGAGCTGACGCTGGATCACATCGTCCCCGTGGCCCGGGGCGGCCGCAGCACCCGGGGAAATCTCGTGGTCTGCTGCCGGTCCTGCAACCGGACGAAAAGTTGTCTCACCCCCGCCGAGCAGCTGCTCGATCAGCTTTCCGAAGAAGGTGGGGAAAACCCTCCCGAAACCGGGGCAAGCTCCGATCCCCCCGCAGGCCGGTAACAGGTTCAAAATACACCGCTTTTTTTGAAAAGGAATGGGGGCCCGGGGGAAGGGGAAAACTTTTTTTCACGTGAAAAAAAGTTTTCCCCTTCCCCCGGTGTCCATTTTTC
>JAFSTC010000056.1 GCA_017450705.1 Lentisphaeria bacterium
GTATTTGAGCGCAGATGAACGTAGGTCGAGCAGTAAGCCGCGAGTGAGGCCGGGCATCGCCCGGCCGAACGCAGGCGCGCAACTTCAGAAGGGAATTACCCCGAGATCCGCGCTCGCCGCGGGAAGGAACAAAAGGAGGGGGCCGGGGAGGGAAAACCGCAAAGCGGTTGTCCCTCTCCCGGCTGAACGGCCCGTGTTCAAACAGCGGCTCGCGCTGCCCCCTTCCCCGGGACTGCCGAACCGTATGGAGAAACAGAGCCTTCAAGAAAAACGGTGTGTTTTGGGGGAGCGGAGGGGACTGCGGCCGGGACGATTTAAGAGATCGTGTCAGGTTCGAAATCATCAAAATGGTATGCGTCTTTCTATTGAAAAACATCGAAGGCGTGATATATTAGGCCGGAACTCAGAGAAATTTGGAGGATCAGAAAGTGGCAGTGCCTGAATTTACCTCTTTTTTCCTTCCCGTCCTGAAAATCACGGCAACGCAGGATCAGACGACAAACGCGCAAATGCGGGACTATTGTGCCGATGTGCTGAAATTGACCCAGGAAGATATCTCGGAGTTACTGGACAGCGGCCGACAGACGCGGTTTGCGAACAGGGTGCAATGGGCCAAAACCTATCTGCAGAAAGCCGGTCTCATTGCCTCCCCGAATCGGGGGACCGCGGTCATAACGGAAGAAGGAAAACGTTTTCTGAAACAGCATTCGAAGGGGTTTACGATCAAGGATCTGGAAAGTTTTGCTTCTTTCAGGAACTTTTCAGGCAGCAGGCCGAGAAAAAAAGAGAAAAAGGCGCTTCCCGAAATAAACTTGCTGACGCCCCCCAACGAACAGATCGAAAATATCATTCACTCAGAATCAGAAATTTTGGCGACCGAACTTCTGGATGAGATCAAAAAAGCCGGGTCCAAGGCCTTTGAACAGCTTGTGCTGGACGTTATACGCGAAATGGGTTACGGAATCGATGGACGCACGACACAATACGTAAAGGACGGTGGCATTGATGGCGTCATCAAGGAAGATCGTCTCGGTTTGAGTGAAATCTATCTCCAAGCCAAATTGTGGGATCATAACGTCGGCGGCCCGGATATCCAGCAATTTATAGGCGCCCTTGCAACCCGGAAAGCTCAAAAAGGGATATTCATTACAAACGGCGACTTCACTCAGGAGGCTGTCAACAATGCGGCAAAATCCCCGCTGAAAGTCGTTTTGATCAACGGACAGGACCTCGTGAAATATATGATCCAATACGGCGTTGGGACCCAAGTCTACCAAACCTACGAACTGAAAAAAATCGATCACGATTACTTTGAGAGCATCTCTTAGGTTTTTGCGAACATTTTTCAGAGTCTAAGGTCCACAAAATCCCGCTCCTCTCGGACCCCGTTCTCCTCCGCAACATGGCGGAGGAGAACGTCTCTTTTCAAGAAAAACAGAGTATTTCGGGTGTGGGGAACTCCTTGCAAACGACCCGGACCGGGTGTATAGTAAGCGCCGGCTCTTCCCCGCACGGCGGGGAAGAGAGGAAAAACAAGGCCGGAATTTTTCGGCGGGCCGGAAAACCCGCGTTCCGGAAGCAAAAAAGGGATCTTGGGACCATGAAAAGAATCGTTCTTCTTCCGCTCTTCTGCCTCTGCATGACGACCGCTTTCAGCAGCTTCGCCGCCTCCGCGACGCCGGACAAGGTCAACTCGGCGCTGCTCCGGGAGTGGGTCTCCGAAAAATTCGGCAGCAAGATCGACAAGGACGGCGATCTTGTCATCAACGCCGATTCCGGGAAGGTCTTCGTTACCGTGATGCCCAAATTCGCCCTCGTCCGGATCTTCAGTATGTACGCCCCCTTCAAAAAGCGCTCCGTGCAGGAAATGATCGCTCTGGCCAATAAATTCAACAGCGAAAAGCGCTTTCTGCGTGTCAGCATCCGGCCCAACGGCGCCTGCGTCTGCGACTGCTACGTCGTCTACAAGGGCGGTCTGGACTCCGCGAACTTCCTCGACGCCCTCGACTGGTTCCTCGGCTCGAAAGAAGCCTGGCGTGACACGGTCGTCAAGGGTATGGAAAAGAAGTAAAAAAACTGTTTTCACGCGCCGCCGGGCGTTTTCAGGCGGCGGAAGTCCAGGTTGAAGCGGGCGAGGTATTTGCTCAGCCGGTCGGCGTCGTTGACGCTCTTCCGGCCCTGACGCGACACGCCAAATAGCTTCTTCCCCGCCTCGCTCAGCGTGCGGGACGCGCGGCAGGTCGCAGGTTCGAGTCCTGCCGCGGGTGCCATCATACGCAGTGGATATGACATCGCCGGGGTAGTTTAACGGCAAAGCCGAGGAAGCAGCGGAAAGCCGCCAGGCGGCGCATGGGTCAAGCGCCGCAGGCGCGGGTCCGCCCGCCGCGAAATCCTCGTTTGCGGCTCCGACTCCCGCCCCCGGCGCCCATTTGTTCGGCTTATCCGGCGTATCCGGCCTATCGCCCCCGGGCTCCTCAAACGGGACCCGCGAAAAATTTCTCACTTTTTTATGCTTTTTTTCTTTCGACTGACATCATTTGTCAGTTTCAGGCAGTACATTAGGCGCGTAAAACAAAAAACACGCCGCGGTTCGCGGCGAAGGAGGACAAAATGGCCAACACTGTGATCCTGAAGTGGAACCCGGCAGTCTCGTCGTACAACATGATCCGTTTTCTGGACGACATCGCCCAGGAGGTACACGAATCCGACTGGAGCATCTGGGAACACGGGCGCGTGAGGACGGGCGACACCTTCTACATGCTCAAGGTCGGCTGCGGCCAGACCGGGATCGTGATGCGGGGCAAGATCACCTCGGATCCCGTCGCGGACGAGGACTGGAGCGGCCGGGGCCGCCGGACATTCTACTGCGGCTACGATGCGGAGATCATGATCAATCCCGACGCATTCCCCCTGCTGAACAGCGAGGCGCTCCGGGACAACATCCCCGAGTTCGACTGGATGGGCGGCCACGCGGGCGTGGTGCTGCCCGACCCGGCGGCGGCGGTGCTCGAGACGATGTGGACCGCGTATCTGCGCGACAACATGCCGGAGTTCGAATCGCGCCTCGAACTCATCGAAAAGCGCAACATGCTCAACGATCAGCTGTACATCGATCCCGAACTCCTCGATGCATTCTGATCCGCCGGAGGCACACCCATGATAACGATCGAACCGCCCGGCGGGAATTTCGAGGCCGAAAGCGCGAAGCGCAGACTGGAAGAGCTGAAGGAGGAATACGCGAAACTGCTGGCGGAATACGACGAACTGACCGGCCCCGTGCGCTGCAATCTGGAGTCGGAGTACATGATGCGGATCGGACGGCTGGAGTACCGGCTGTTCTCGCTTCAGGTCCGGGCACAGCAGCTCAAACGGGAGATCGCGCTCTATCAGGCGGCGGAAAACCGACGCGAAACCATCTCCCCCGACGAGGTGGCCGGGATCATCGAACGGGAATTCGCGGCGTACAGAGCGGCCCTCGCCGAACAGCGGGAAAAACTCCGCAAGGCCGAGGAGCAGTATTTCGCTCCGAAACTCTCCGTCGACGACACCCGGGCGCTCCGGACCCTCTACCACGATATGGTCCGGAAACTGCACCCCGATATCAACCGGGATCTTCCGGAGGAGGCGAAACGCCTTTGGGTCAGGATCGTGGAGGCGTACAAAACCGGCGACTGGCAGGAACTGAACATCCTCGCGGACATGGTTTACGACCTGCTGGAGGACGGCCGTCCCGCCGCCGGCAGTCCGGAGGGCATGGCCCGGCTGTTCGAGGAGGAGCGCCGGATCGCCGGGAAGATCGCCGCGATCCGGGAACGCATCGACCGGCTCCGCAAGCAGCCCCCCTACTCGTGGCTGACGCTGCTCGAAGACAATGAAGCGGTCAACGCCAGACGCCGGGAACTCCGGGAGCAGCGCACACGGTTCGAAGAGTACATCGCGGAGCTGACCGTCCTGCGCGACAAACTCTGCGGAGGGGAAAATGGCTGACGGCAAGAATCTTCCGGTCCCCGTCGGCGACTGGTTCTCCCTGGTGCACCGCCCCGGCGGAGGCGCGCTGCCGATCCCCTTCGTCAAGGATGTCTTCCTGCTGAAAAGCACCGTCGTCGGAACAGGTTTCGTCAAAAATATCGTGAAAAAGACCGAAAACATTGTCCCCGGATGCGTACTCGAGTTCCGCCGCGATCCCCGGAACAGGTACGACGAACTGGCGATCCAGGTCCTGAACGGCAGCGGGGAACGGATCGGCTTCGTCCCGCGGAGAGACAATCCCGTCCTCGCCCGGCTGATGGACGCCGGAAAAATGCTTTACGGCAAAGTCCGCAAGATCCCCTTCCGGGAAGACTGGCCGCAGATCGAGATCGACATCTACATGCGGGATCTGTGAACCCGGAAAAGGCGCATCCTATTTCAGCTTCTGCCAGCTGGTGCGGTTGAAGAGCGCGTTGCTGTTGGGATCGAAAGTCGCGGTGGAGGCGTTGGGCGTGTTGAAGCCCGAATTGTGGTAGATCACCTCGCCCTCAGCGTTGATCCAGGCATGGTCGTAACGGCTGTCCACCAGCATTTTCTGCCCGGTTCCGGGATTGGTCACGGTGTCCACGTCGCGGATGTATTCGGACCACATGTTCCGCACCTTGTCCTGTGTCTTCGAAGCCGAGGAGGCCGCCGCCATCTGCTGATCGTGGATCTCGTTCTGGACGCGGATCCACTCGGCGACGCGCCGGGCGGTGATCTGATTGATGAGGGCGATGAACTGCGGATTCATCCGGATGCTGGTGACGATCTGCTGAAGAGTCCCTTTCGTGGTCTCCTCCGCCCCCGCCGGACAGCTGAACGACATGGGCAGGATCACCTCGGCGATGGTGCTGAAGCTCCTGACGGTCGGACGGTTCTCCATCGCCAGGATGGGCAGGGAGAAGAACACCGTGGTCCTTTCACCGTTGCGAAGGCCCTCGAAGCGGAGGACGAGTTCGGTGAAGAGCATGTCCGTGGGCTGGATGCCCCGTTCCCGGGCCTGTCGGAGCCGGGTCTCAACCAGTTTCCGGTCGGCCTGCCGGGGGACGAAGCGGGCCTCGGCCAGCCGGAGACCGGTCACGTTGTGATCGCGCTGCGCCCCGGGAGCCAGTTCCCGGGCGAGGATCGAGGGATCCCGGAGGAAAGGCGTCTGCCGGAGCCGCACCGCCGACGGGAGGAGTATCTGCGAGGAGAAGATGATCTTGGTCCTCTGATCCGGCGAAAGGCTCCACACGTACCAGGAGACGGGCAGTTCCCGCCGGGTGGTCCAGGTCGTTTTGCCGCCGGCCAGCCAATTGGACGGCACGGCGCAGCTGACCACGGGCATCTGGGTCCGCTGGTCGACGAGGAAGAACCTGCCGCCGCCCTCCCGTCCGTGCGCCGTGAAGAACATCGTTCCCGCGGCCAGAACGGCCGTCAATATTTTCGCTTTGTACATGATCTGCCTCCGAAATCTGGATCGTTGTGAAATGTCTGCGGCCTATTATAGCACGCAAGGCGGGATTTTTCCATCGCACTCCGTCCGGAAGCTGTTTTTTGCCGATATTTCGCCAAACGCATTTGACTTCGCGGGACACGCGGAGTATATTAACGGACAATATGAATGGGGCTGTAGCTCAGTTGGCTAGAGCGATACGTTCGCATCGTATAGGTCATGGGTTCGACTCCCACCAGCTCCACCAAAAAATCAAGCCGCTTTCGAGCGGCTTTTATTTTTTGGTGGAAACGAAGCCGCAAGGCTTCACTTCACAGTGCACAGCACAACTTCACTCAAAAGGCGGAGCCTTTTCTTCACATCTTCACTTTCCCGACAAGCCTTGCTTGTGAAGACGCTCCGCTTTGCGGTACTTGTGCCGCGCGGCTTCGCCGCACGGCTCTTCGTCCCCCTTCGGTCGCTTGTGAAGTCGTTCACTTCGCTCACTCGTGAAGCTGCCGCCTCCGGCGGGTGGATGTGCTGTCTTTCACAGAGCGGCTTGCGCCGCTTCATCTGCCGCATGGCCCGCATTAAACCGGCCCTTGTCGGAAACAGAACATCCGATAAAGGATCACGGCGCTTGAAAAATCGGCTTGCCGTGCTAACTTAAAGCCGTCGGAAAAACCGCCGGGGGGATCCGGCCGGTACGAAGGAGGAATCGTCTCATGCACAGGAACCAGCTGGATACGCCGTCACTGATTCTGGATCTCGATCTTTTCGAGAAAAACCTCGCCGCGATGCGCGATCACGCGGCCGCCCGCGGCAAAAAACTGCGTCCCCACGCCAAAACCCACAAGTGCCCCGAGATCGCCCGCCGTCAGCTGGCCGCCGGGAACTGCGTCGGCGTCTGCGCCGCGAAACTCTCCGAAGCGGAGAAACTCGCCGACGCCGGGATCGGGGAGATCCTCGTCACCTCCCCCGTGACCGCGCCGTGGAAGATCGCCCGGACCGGCGAACTCAACCGCCGCATCGCCGGTCTGCAGCTTGTTGTCGATGATCCGGAACAGATCCGGCTCCTCGCCGCCCAGGGGACGCGCGAACGCCCCCTCCACGTATTGATCGACGCCGATCCGGAGATGGGACGCACCGGCGTCTCTTTCGCCGACGCGCCGGAGCTCGGACGCTTCGCCGCGTCGTTCCCGACGCTTGTCCTCGACGGCGTGCAGTGCTACGCCGGACACCTCCAGCACATCAAGTCCTATGCCGAACGCGCCGCGGAGAGCACCCGTCTCATGTCCGCGGGAGCCCATGTCTTCCGCACGCTGGCCAGCGAGATCCCGTCCTGCCGGATCTACACCGGGACCGGCACCGGAACTGCGCCCGCCGATCTCGGAATCCCCGAACTCACCGATATCCAGGTCGGCTCCTACTGCCTGATGGATTCGGAATATCTGGCGGTCGAACACGGCGGCCCCGCCTACGCGCCCGCACTTCGATTGGTCGCAAGCGTCATCAGCTGTCACCGCCCCGGCCTGGCAACGATCGACGCCGGAACCAAGGCGCTCTACGTGACGCCGGGCGCGCCGCCCCGGGTGATCGAAAACGGCACGATCCGGACCGACATCGCCTACGACTGGAGCTTCGGCGACGAACACGGCCGGCTCACTTACCCCCCCGGCAAGGTCACCTTCACGCCGGGCGACCGGGTGGAACTCGTCGTCTCCCACTGCGACCCCACGGTCAACCTCTTCGACGAGATCCACGCCGTCCGCGGCGGGGAAGTCGTCGGCCGCTGGCCGATCTCGCTCCGAGGCTGCTGCCGGTAAAATGAAAGGTTCTTGTTTTTACGATAAGGGAAGGTGTTCCGGGGGAAGGGGAAAACCTCTTTCCCGCGTGAAAAGAGGTTTTCCCCTTCCCCCGGACCCCTGTCCTTTTTCGAGAAAAGCGATGTATTTTGAAACTGCCGCCTGCTCGTGGGGAGAACGGAGCCCAAATGCAAGGTTCGGTTTACGATAATTTAAATAAAAGGGACAACCTATGGATATCCCGTTCGACATAAAAATGTTCAACTGGATCTACGAGAGCGGCAAATATCTGCTGCCGCTTCTGTTCGTTTTGTGGCTGACCTGGCTCTTTTGCGTCATCATTTTGCGGAAGCGGAAACAGTTTTTGCTGACTTCCGCGGCATTTTTGACGTTTTGCCTGCTCAGCGCGGCCTTTACCTGGAGCGGCTGGCATTACCGGATGGAATTGCGCGAACGGTATGCCGCCGTCCGGCTCCCGGGGACCGGCGGGCAAAAAGTTTACGACATCGGCCGCATGCCCGCCGACATCCGCCGGGAATACGCGAAAGACGGTTACCGCCCCCGGCGCAGAGCCGTCGCGGCTCAGGTCGTCTGGCTGATCTTGCTCACTCCCCTGACCCTGGCGGGACAGGGGATCCTCTATATTGCCTTTTTCCGCCGGAAAAAAGATGAAAATGCCCCGGAGATCCCGGTGCAGCCGGAGGGTTGGGAAAAGCGTCTGGCCCGGGCGGGATTTTTTATCGGAGCCATTATCGGCATTTTGAATTTTCTTCTCACCGGCGCCGGAACCATCTGGCAGCTCTGGTGCTGCCTCCCGCTTGCCCTCGCCCTGCGTTTCGGCACCTGGAAAAGCTGGCGGATCCCGGCACTCGTCCTGACGCTGCTCTTCGCCTGGGGCGGGATCTCTTCATGCGTCCGGGATGTGAAACTTGCCCGCAACCTGAACATGATCCGCCGCATGTATCACGACCGGACGGGATTCGATTTCGAAAAGGTCTTCCCGCCCCTGCCGGAAGACGCCGCCGTCGCCGCGGAGGGAACCGGCGGCATGCGGATCAAAAGTCTGTACGCCGCGGACAAACCTTACAGGCGATTTTTGACCGCCCTGCTCTCCAATGGCTTCGAGCCTCTGCCGAAAAAAACGGTTGTCCTGCGGTTCGACGGCAGGGAGGGCACGCAGAAACAGATCATCTCCGGCAATGCCTTTTACAAGGACCTGGGAAAAGGCTTCGGCGCCGTGGCCGAATACACCGGGGAATACTGGGCGCTCTACATCATCCGCGGCCTGGGCGAATAAAACGGCAGGGCCCGCCGCCCGGATCCCGTTTCCGCGAGAAAAAAAGACTTTTTCAGGTTGAAATTCGGGCGAAACGGGTGTACAGTATACAGATTTTTCAACCGGGATTTCAACAGAAAAGGAGTTTCATCATGTTTTTGGACCGATTCGTTTTCGCCGCGGCCGTGGCGGCGGCGGGAGGGCTGATGCTGACCGGGGGATGCGACAAGGAGGAGACCCAAACGGTTTCCGTGCCCGCGGTCGTCGTCGAACCCGCCGTCGAAATGGATTTCGCCGATTCCGTCACCGAGGTCGGCGAAGTCAAGGCATTCGACACGGTCGATCTTTCCGCCAACGTTTCCGGCTTCCTGACCGAAGCCAACTTCAAGGAAGGAGAGTTGGTCAAGAAGGGGACCAAGCTCTTCCAGATCGACCCGGCGGTCTACGAGGCGGCGGTCAACAAGGCCGAGGCCGACGTCAACAAAGCCAGAGCCCAGCTGACGAACTCCGAGATGGAATTCGAACGGCAGAAAAAGCTCATATCCTCCAATGCCACCGCCAAAACCAGTTACGACAAGGCGGAAATGAACCTGCGGACCGCCCAGGCCGAATTGAAATCCGCCGAAGCGGCGCTGAAAGAAAAACAAGTCGATCTCAATTACACGAAGATCCTCGCGCCCTTCGACGGCTACATCGGCTTCAAAAATTTCAGCGTCGGCAACATGGTGGGGCCCTCCAGCGGCGCGCTCGCCCGCGTCACCCGCGCCGGCGACGTCAAGATCTATTTCTCGCTCGACGAACTTACGCTGCTCAAAATTTTCGAAAATTATCCCGATTCCCAGACGGACGTCACGGTCGCGCCAAAAGTGAGGGTTTTTCTCCAGAACGGCAGGGAATACGGCGAAAAGGTCCGGATCTCCGCGTGGAACAACATGGTGCAGGACGGCACGCTCCAGATCCAGGCCACGGCGGCGGATCCCAAGGATCTGCTGGTTCCCGGCATGTACGTCAAAGTCGTCGTGCAGGTCTCCCCGCTCAAAAAGCGGGTCATGGTCAAACAGGAAGCGATCATGCGCGAACAGCTCGGCACCTTCGTTTTCGTGGTCAACGCGCAGAACAGGATCGAGCGGCGCAAGATCGTCCCCGGCATGAAGAACGGCGGCTATCAGGTCGTGCTCGAAGGTCTCGCGCCGGGCGAACGCGTGGTCGTGGAAGGACTGCAGAAAGCCGGTTCGGGCGACGTGGTCAAGCCGATAACGGCCCAGCAGACCGCCTCGAAGGCGGCGCAGCCGCAGAAGGCCGACAAGGCGGCGCAGCCGCAAAAGACCTTGAAGGCGGCCGCCGCCCCCGGGAAGAAAAACGCGGCGGAAAAATGATCGAGGCCTGTCATGTTCAGTGAATTTTTCATCACCCGGCCCCGGTTCGCGCTCGTCATTTCGATCCTCCTGCTGCTCGGCGGGATCATCGCGCTCTTCACGCTTCCCGTGACGCTCTACCCGGACATCGCGCCCTCCCAGATCGAGATCAGCGCCAACTATCCCGGCGCGGACGCCCGCACGGTGATGGACACGGTGATCCAGCCGATCGAATCCCAGCTCAACGGGGTCAAGGACATGATCTACATGTCCTCCACCGCCTCAGAGGACGGCTCCGCCGCCATCAAGGTCTACTTCGACATCGGCACCGACGGCGACAAGAACACCGTCAACACACAGAACCGGGTGAACTGGGCCGAGGCCTCGCTTCCTCAGGACGTGCAGCGTCAGGGCGTCACGACAAAAGAAGCCTCAAGCAGCATGCTGGCGATCGTCACGGTCTATTCGCCCGCCGGGGCTTATGAGGCCAAGGAACTGAGCAATTTCATGTCGATCTACATCAAGGACGAGATCGCCCGCATCCCCGGCGTCGGCAATGTCAGCCAGCTGGCTTCGCTGACCTATGCCATGCGCGTCTGGCTGGACAACATGCGCATGGCGTCGCTCGGCATCACGGTGGACGACGTCAAAAACGCCATTTCCGCCCAGAACGTGCAGATCTCCGCGGGGTCGCTCGGCGAAAGTCCCGCCCCCAAGGGGCAGAAGACCCGCTTCGCCGTTACGGCCCAGGGGCGCATGTCCGACCCGGAGGAGTTCGGCGCCATCGTCATCCGCGCCAAGTCCGACGGCTCGCAGATCCGCCTGAGGGACATCGCCAAGGTGGAAATGGGCGCCGAGAGCTACTCCGGCGTCTCCACGCTGAACGGGAAACCCGCCGCCATGCTGGCGGTCTACCAGCGCAACAACGCCAACGGTCTCGAAATCGCCAAAAAAATCAGGCAGCGGCTGGAAGAGATCAAGAAAAACTCATTTCCCAACGATCTCGCTTACGGCGTCCAGTACGACACCACGAAATTCATCAAGTCCTCCATCTCCGAAGTGGCGGAAACGCTGATCGTCGCGGTGCTGCTGGTGGTGCTCGTCACCTACATCTTCCTTCAGGACTGGCGCGCGACGCTGGTCCCGACCGTCGCCATCCCGGTCTCGCTTGTCGGCACCTTCGCGGTGCTGTACGTGATCGGCTTCAGCATCAATCTGGTGACGCTCTTCGGACTGATCCTCGCCATCGGCGTGGTGGTCGACGACGCCATCGTGGTGATCGAGAGCGTCAGCCGCCTCATGGAGGAGGAGGGTTTGAGCGCCCGGGACGCCGCGGTCAGGACCATGCGGCAGGTCACGGGGCCGTGCATCGCCACCACGCTGGTCCTTCTGGCCATGTTCGTGCCGGTGTGTTTTCTCTCAGGCATCACCGGGGTGATGTACCGCCAGTTCGGCATCACGATCTCGGTCGCGGTCTCGTTTTCGACGCTCAACGCCCTCACGCTCAGCCCGGCGCTCTGCGCGCTGATCCTGAAACCGGTGGACCGCAGCCGGAAAAAATTCATCCTCTTCCGCTGGTTCGACTCGATGTTCGACTGGATGACCGCGAAATACGGCGCGGTCGTGAGATCGCTGGTCCGCAAGTCCGTGCTGGTGATCGTGCTTTACGCCGCGATGAGCTTCGGGGCGGTGGAGCTTTTCAAGGCGCTGCCCTCGGGGTTCGTCCCGGACGAGGATCAGGGTTCGTTCTTCGTCACCGTCCAGCTGCCCGACGGCGCGTCGCTGGAACGCACGGAAGAGGTGGTTTCCCGCCTGCGGAAGGCCGTCGAGGGCATCCCCGAAGTCAGGGACTGCATGTTCGTTTCCGGCTTCAACCTCATCAACAACGTCAACGCCAGCAACTGCGCCCTGGGCATCGTGATGCTGAAGGACTGGTCGGAACGGCAGGGCGAAGCCCATGTGCAGGACGCGGTGATGGCGCGTTTCTACGACTCCGTCAAGGACATCCCCAGCGCCTCGGTCGCCGCGTTCGGCTCGCCGACGATCCAGGGGCTGGGGACGGTCAGCGGTTTTTCGATGATGCTGCAGGACCGCTCCAACTCGCTGACGCCGGAGCAGCTGCAGCAGAAGCTGAACAAAGTGCTGGCCGAGGCCAACACCAGTCCTGTGCTCTCGGGCGTCTACTCCTCGTTCCGGGCCTCCTCGCCCCAGGTCTATCTGCCGATCGACCGCGCCAAGGCGATGAAGCTCGGCATCTCCGTGGATGAGATCTCCAGCGCGCTGGAGGGCACTTTCGGGTACACTTACGTCAACGATTTCAACAAGTACGGCAAGGCCTACAAAGTCCAGTACCAGTCGGCGCCGGAGTACCGCAACGACGTTTCGGACATCCGCAACGTCTATCTGCGCAGTTCCTCCGGCAGGATGATCCCGCTCAGCACGCTGGTCACGCCGGAGTTCCGGTTCGTGCCGCAGTATCTCCAGCGCTTCAACATGTATCAGGCGATCTCGATCAACGGCTCTCCCGCCCCCGGATACAGCTCCGGTCAGGCCATGGCCGAGATGGAGCGGATCGTCCGCAAAGTCGATCCGTCGCTCTCCTTCGAGTGGTCCGACATGTCTTATCAGGAGAAGCTCGCCGGCAATCAGGTGTTCATCGTGTTCGCGCTGGCGCTGCTCTTCATCTATCTCTTCCTCGTGGCCCAGTACGAGAGCTGGATGCTGCCCATCGCGGTCGTGCTGTCGGTGCCGATCGCCTTCGCCGGCGCGGTCGCTTCGCTCTGGCTGCTGGGCATCGAAAACAACATCTACACCCAGGTCGGATTCGTGCTGCTCTTCGGCATCGCCTGCAAGACGGCCATCCTGATCGTGGAGTTCGCCAAGGAGCAGCACGATGCGGGCAAAGACGTTTACGAAGCGGCGGAATACGCGGCGAGACTCCGTTTCCGTTCCGTGCTGATGACGGCGGTCACGTTCGTTCTAGGGACGTATCCCCTGGTCATCGCCACGGGAGCCTGTTCCGTCAGCCGCCGCTGTCTGGGCACCACCGTGTTCGGCGGGATGACCGTCTCCGTGGTGATCGGAACGATCCTGATCCCGGTGTTCTTCGTCTTCGTCCAGCTGATCGTGAACAAGTTCCGCAAACGGGAAAGCGCCTGACGGACCCCCGATCCCCCGCCCCGAGGCGCCGGGCGGGCGGAGAAACATCCGCCCTCCCCGCATTTGCAATTTCGTGCGGCGCGTGATACGGTATGTGAAATATTGCCGTCTATCGGTACAACAAGGAACTTCATGCAGTACTACAGCCTGTATTCGGCCGTCGCCGCCATCGCGCTGTGCGTCCACCTGATCGTCAACTGGCAGCAAATGGCCGACTGGCGTAAAGACAAGTCGCGTCTGGGAGCCCGCGAGTGCAGCCGTTTTCTCCTCTGCCTGTCCGTTTTCTTCATGTCGGACATCCTCTGGGGCATATTCGCCGGACTGAAGTTTCCGCGTCTTCTCTTCGCCGACACGACCTTCTTCTTCTTCACGATGGTGCTCTCCGCCTGCCTCTGGATGCGCTACATGGTGGTCTATCTGGAGATGAAAGGCCGGCTGCGCCGGTATCTGCTGTGGACCGGGAACGGTCTGATGGCGTTTTTCACCGCCGCGCTCGCCGTGAACTGTTTCACCGCCGTCCTCTTCTCCGTCGCCGCCGACGGCTCGTATACGGCAGGTCCCCTGCGCCATCTGGTGTACGTGCTGCTGATCGCGGTCAACCTCTTCGCTTCGGAACTGACGCTCGCAAAGCTGCTGCGCACGGGCGGCGCGATCCGGCGGCGCAACAAGATGGTCTTCGCCTTCGGCATCACGATGACGGCGGCGATCGCGCTCCAGTTCGCGGACGCCTTCCTGCCGCTGTATTCGATCGGCAGCCTTTTCGGGTGCTGTCTTCTGCACGTGTTCGTTTTCGAGGACGAGCGCGATGAGATGCACCAAAAGGAGATGCTCGCGCAGACCTACGCGACTCAGCTGGAGACCGAACGCGCGGCGGCGCAGGCCAAGAGTCTGTTCTTCTCGACCGTGTCGCACGACATCCGGACGCCGCTCAACGCCATCGTCGGGTTCTCCGAACTGCTGGAACAGGGGGTGGACGACGGGGCCGAGCGCGCCCGCTGCATCTCGTCCATCCGGTCGAGCGGCAAGGTGCTCGTGCGCCTCGTGGACGACATCCTGGATCTGTCGAAGCTGGAGAGCGGCAAGCTCGAGATCATCGAGGAGCCGACCGACATACCGGCACTGGTCCGCGACGTCATCGCCGCCTGCGAACTCGCCCGGGCCCGCAAGTCGCTGATCCTCGATTCCGAGATCGACGAGATGCCGTGGCTGAGCGTCGATCCCCAGCGCATCCGTCAGATCCTCTTCAATCTGCTGTCGAACGCGTACAAGTACACGGACCGCGGCAGGATCACGGTCCGCGTCCGCTGGCAGGACGGCGTCTTGACTTTGTCCGTCGCGGACACGGGCAGGGGCATCGCAAAAGAGGACATGGACCGCATCCTCCAGCCGTTCGTCCAGCTCGCCGACAAAAACCACCGCAACGGCACGGGGCTGGGACTGCCCATCTGCCGGAAGCTCGCCCAGCTCATGAACGGGGAGCTCACGGTCGCTTCCGAGCCCGGCGCGGGCTCGACTTTTACGGTCACGCTCCGGGACGTCCGGACCGTCGAGCCGCCGGCCGCCCCTTCGGAACACAGGGGACATCCGGGGCTTTCGGAACACGCCCGGTGCCGCATCCTCGTCGTGGACGACTCGGCGGTCAACCGCACGGTGCTCAAGGCCATGCTGGCGAAAATCGGCGCGACCAATGTCGCGACGGCCGAAAACGGCCGCGAGGCGCTGGCGGCGCTGCAAGGCGGCTCGGCGTTCGATCTCGTATTTTCCGACCTCTGGATGCCCGAAATGGACGGCTGCGAACTGGTGCGGGCCATCCGCGCCGACGCGAAGCTCGCGCACCTGCCGGTGTACCTCGTCACCGCCGACGTCGAGGCGCGGCTCCAGGCCGCCTCCGACGGCTTCACCGGCATTCTCCTCAAGCCGATCACCATGGACAAACTCAAGTCGATCTTCGGCTGAACGCAACAAAGGCCGCCCCTTTTCAAAACGCCCAGCCCCCGCAGAGGACGATTTAATGCGGGCCGTCGTTTGAACGCGGGCCGTCCAGCCGGGAGAGAGACAACCGCTCCGCGGTTTTCCCTCCCCGGCCCCCTCCTTTTGTTCCTTCCCGCGGCAAGCGCGGATCTCGGGGTAATTCCCTTCTGGAGTTGTGCGGCTGCGGGCGACCTGCTCGCCTCACCCGGGAGAAATGTGCCGCCGAAATATTCTTGTCCCCCGGCGCCCAGGGCGGGAAAGGGCGCTTTGCAAAACGCGGCCTTGCGGTATATATTAGGGGACAAACGGGCAATTTCGTCGGCGGAGCCGACAAACCAACGGGAGGGATCGAGGGAATGAACAAAAGAATGTTTCCGAAAGGCGCGCTGCTGCTCGCGGCGGGAGCGCTTCTCACGCAGCTTCATGCCGGATCCGACAGGGCGATGTCGGTCCAGACCACGACGGACAAGGTCGCCGTCGTCTACTTTTCGTGGAGCCCCAAGGGCAACACCCGCTTCGCGGCGGAGACCATCGCCCGGAAAACGAATGCGCGGCTCTTCGAGATCAAGCCGGAGAAACCCTACAGCACCGACTACCGCGCCTGCTGCGACGAGGCGAAACCCGAGTGCTACGGCAAACAGCTCAGGCCGATCAGGCAGATCGAGGGATTCGACCCGGCGCAGTTCGACGTGATCTTCGTCGGCACCCCCAACTGGTGGGGAACGATGGCGCCGCCGGTGCGCACTTTTTTGACAACCTACGCCTCGGCGTTCCAGGGGAAGTTCCTCTGCCTCTTCCAGACCAACGGCGGCGGCGGGATGCAGCGCTGCGGGGAGGAGTTTTCCGAACTGCTGGCCGGATGCAGATTGTTCCCGCCGAAGGCCTTTACCGGCAGCTCGATCCGCGACAGCGTCACGGATCTGGAAAACTTCGCCGCCGACCGCCTCAGTGCCCGGCCCCGCCGGAAAAAATAAGCGCCGGATGACGCCGGAGAGAGGATGAGGTCATGAAGTTCCCCGGAAGATCCCTGCGTTTTGCCGCGGCCGCGCTGGCGGCGCTCTTCACCGTTTCGTGCGCTTCGACGGGAAGCGCTTCCGGCCCGGAAACGGCACACCCGGAAAAGCGGCTCAAGGTCGCGCTCTATCTCGATTCGGGCAGTTCCGGCAACGGCGTCTACCACTGGATCCGGCTCATTTCCCACGCACCCCAACTGGAACTCCACGGCGTCAACGGGACTGATGTCCGCGCGGGGAAACTCGCGGGCATGGACGTCCTGGTGATGCCGGGAGGAAAAAGTCCGCGGCAGTACAAGTCGCTCCGCGAGGAGGGCGCCCGGAAGGTGCACGAATTCGTGCGTTCGGGCGGCGCGTATATCGGCACCTGCGCCGGGATGGCCTGTACCCTCGATGATCCCGAACGGCTGAAACTGCTCCCCTTCAACCGCAAGCCCCGCTCCGGCGGCGCGAAGGCGGTCCTGACGGTCGAGTTCTCCGAAGCCGGAGCCAAGGTGCTGGACATCGCCCCGGGGAGGTATCGGGTCCGCTACTCCGGAGGCCCGATCCCGATCCCCGGCAAGGAGATCGACGGCGGCAGCGGCGAGACACTCGCCGTCTACCGGAACACCGTGAGCTACGTCAACAAACCTGAGGGCAATTTCTTCGGCGAAGCGGCGATGATCTTCGGACAGCTCGGCAAGGGCAAAGTGATCGCCGCGGGCTTCCACCCCGAATACTGGGAGAGCACGTACCCCATCGTCGCGGGGTGCTTCTACGCCGTGACCGGCGTCAAGCCCGTCTTCGCGTTCCCCCGGACCGATTCCCGCCCGATCCGGGTCGGCTACTGGGCCTCGGGATTTCCCGACGCCCGCCGCATCGAAATCATGCTCGCCCTCGACCGCTGCCCGGAGGCGGATCTGCGGATCGTCTCCTCCCATCAGGCGGATCTGGGCGAACTCCGCCATCTGGACGCGCTGGTCGTCGCGGGCGATCCCGCCGGCGTCGGCAAAAAAACCTTGCGCGGCAAGTACCTCCAGGAACAGCTGACGGCCTTCATGGAGCGCGGGGGCGCGGTCTTCGTTTCCGAATCCTGCGCCGGGAGCGTCCCCGCCCACCGCAACAAGATCGAACTGCCGGAGGGTGCCGACTTCGTCGCGCCGGTCCTGAAGCGCTTCGCCCGCTGACGGCGGCCCTCTGCCCGGAGCGGGACCGGCCGCCCGCATCAGGCGGCGACGTCCATTTCGACGGTCGTGGCGATGCGTTTCCAGATGCGGAAATCCCGGTTGACTTCGACCAGCTGATACTCTCCGTAGTACCGGTTGCCGTCGTTTTGGGTCCAGCGGCAGATGACCGAGCGCACGGGGCTCTCCCCCTCGGAAAATCTCCGGGCGGCCTGATCGACGGTGTCCCGCCACTGCCCGGTCAGGTTGTTTTCCCGGATGTACTCGATGCCGTCCCTCTGGAAGAATCTGTTCCAGGCTCCATCGACTTCGGTGAACCACAGCGTGTGGCCGCAGCCGGTCTTCACCGCCGCCTTGCGGATGCTGCGGGGAAAAGCTCTCCCGTACCGGTCCCGGAGTTTGAGAACGTTGTTGAGATAGTCGGACTTCAGTCCGTAGAAAACATTGCGGCCAACGGTGATCGTGCTCATATTCGTTTCCTTTCTTTGGATTTCGTTTTTTTGACGATGGCGTTCCGGAAGACCGGGATCATGCCTTTTCGATCAGGCGGACCATCCTTTCCACTTTCTCTTTTCCGGGATGCATGACCGCGGGGCAGCTGCCGAAGCGGGTCCCGATATCCGCCAGGAGCTCAGCCTTTCCGGCCCCGGAGAGCCGGGCCCCGCGGGCAAGAAGATCCTCGAGGATCGCCGGATAGACATCATTGCGGCCGCTGTACCGGATCCAGGCGCGGACCGTCGGCGCGATGCTTTTGTCCAGCTCCTCCCGGCCGGCCTCCGGCAGAAGCTTTTCGATCTGCTCGAAGGCCGAGCAGCGGCAGCACTCCGAGAGGGTTTTGCTCCCGTCGTGGAAATAATTCCTGCCGCGGCGCATCTCCGCGGCAAGGAAGTCCAGGACCTCCCACGGGAGAGGCAGTTCCGTTTCGGAGACCAGATCGTCCAGGCGGTCGCCGGCGTCGTAGAGTTTTGCGGCCAGCGCGAACTGCTTGCCCGACAGGGCCATGTACAGCGCCGACTCCACGCCGTACGCGTCACCCCAGCGGCAGATGCGGGGATCGGCTCCGGCGGCGAGCAGCTTTTCCACCTCCGTCCAGTTTTCATCACAGGCGGCCTTGACCAGCCGGGCGGCGGCGAGGGGATCGCCCGTCAGGTCTTCGCGGACGCGGCGGATCCTGTACTTCATCTCCATCGTCTCCATTTCCATTTCCTTCGTCTCCATTTCCTTGTCGATTTTTTCCATGAGCTTTTCTCCTTTGTCGGGTTATCTGGTTTTTTATCCTCAAAGGGAGGCTGGATCAGGGCATGACCAACCTCCCCGAAACATTTTACACATTTCGGGTTCAAAAAGATCTATTTGATTTTCAATCAGCCGCAATCAAAAAATTTTTTGATTGTAATTTATTAATTATTAATTATTGTTAAAATAACAAACCGGACGGACAAGTATACCGGGAAAAAGAAAATTTCCGTTTTTTTCGATTTCCGCGTTTGCCTGACATCTTTTGACAGTGCGACGCAGTAGATTATGGGGTAAAAGGTGAAAAAGCCGAACGCGGACTTCCGGCTTCTGCGGCCGAGGCTTCGGAAAAACAAAGGAAAGGGAGGTGTCGAAATGAAGATCGTCGCCGCGTTTTTCGAACTCTTCAAGGCAATTTTCATGCTGGCGGCATGGGTGATCATGATCGGCTGCGTCCTGACCAAAAACGACAGGTAAGATCATAGCCCGGTCAGGCACGCCGCTGCCCCGGTCTCCGCTTGAATAATCGGGAAACGCCGATTATATTATACTCCGGAGAAAGCTTCAGGAAAAAGACTCATGTTCATCGACATCCACGCACACGCCTATCTCTTCGACGCGCCGCCTCAGGACGGGCGGACGACCTTCTGCAAGCCGGAGGAGGTGCTCCGGCGCTACGACGAGCTGGGGATCGAAAAGGGCATCCTGCTCCCCCTCATCGGACCGGAGACCTATCTGCCCCAGTCCAATCAGGAAGTCATGGAGATCTGCCGCCGTCACCCCGACCGGTTCGTCCCCTTTTTCAACATCGATCCCCGAGGCATCGACAACGGCGACGACACCGATTTTTCGGTCTGGATTGACTGGTTCAAGGCCCGGGGCTGTCTCGGCGTCGGGGAATTCATGCCCAACATGCACTTCAGGGATCCCCGGGTAATGAATCTCTTCCGCCAGTTCGAAAAGGCGGGCCTGCCCGTCATCTTCGACGACACGGTCCGCGTCAATTTCCAGTACGGTCTCGTGGACGATCCGGGTCTGCCCCAGCTGGACTATGTGCTCGGGACCTTCCCCGACCTGATCCTGCTGGGCCACGGCCCCGCCTTCTGGAGCGAGATCGGCGCGTTGGAGAAGATCGACGACCGGGGCGGCTACCCCAAGTATCCCGTGCGGGCCGAAGGCGCCGTGCCCGCCCTCTTCCGGCGCCACCCCAATCTCTGGGGCGACCTCTCCGCCGGAAGCGGCTTCAACGCCCTGGCCCGGGATCCCGACTACGCGGCAAAATTCCTCGACGAGTTTCAGGACCGTCTCTGTTTCGGCACCGACATCTGCCGCGCCGATCAGGAGCTCCCCCTGGCGGGATTCCTGCTGGATCTCCGGAAAAAAGGCGCACTCTCCGAAGCCGCCTTCCAGAAGATCGCCCGCGAAAACGCCCGCCGCCTGCTCGGGCTCTGATTTTGCCGAAGAGGAACGGGGGGAAGACAACCGGGGGAAGGAAACCACTTTTTTACACGTGAAAAAAAGTCTTTTCCTTCCCCCGGACCCCCATCCATTTTCAAAAAAAGCGGGGTTTTTGGGGGAGACAGGCGCGGCAGGAGCGTTGTCGTACAGCCCGGCGGCAAATAAAACCACTGCGGCATAACCGTCACCGTACGGGGGTACGCCCGAGTAACAGAGAAGATAGGGGGTGAAGGGGGAAAGAAAACAGCGGAGGTACGACGCTGTTGTCTTTCCCCTTCCGGCAAGCCGTTGCA
>JAFSTC010000004.1 GCA_017450705.1 Lentisphaeria bacterium
GAAAAGGGCATTGACTTCTTCCAACTTCGGTGCTACTTTTTCCTTGGTCATGGTATTGGCTCCTTTGCCGTTAGTTTGTTTGGTCGATTAACTAATATACCATGACCTCTTTGTTTTTGCAGAACTTTATATACAATACTTCGTGTCCCCCGGACCCAGGGTATACACCGAATCGGTCACATTCGTCCAAACGTCATAAGTCGCCATATTTCCCGCTCCTGAAGCAGTTTCCGAAAATTTTCCCGTTCCCCGGCCCCGATCCCGGGGCCGGATGGCCGGCCGCGAACGGGCCGCACCCGACATATCTTAGCATGCGGCCGGGAAATTTTCAACCGTCTGAGGAAAAAATCTGCAGAAAAACGAAAAAAAGAGGGCCGGAGGGCTCGTCGCCCGTCCGGCCCGATTGACTTATCCGGTCTGTCCGGTCTATTGCTCCACGGGGGCGTAAAGCTGGAGTTTTTCGAGGGTCATGGGGATGAGGGGGCGGTTTTTGAGCGCGGTGCCGACCATGATCTGGGCCCCGGCCTGGAGGGTCCCGGAATAGTTTTTCTTGGCGACGAGGAGACCGTTGACCTTGATGGAGATGGCGCTCGTTGTCCAGATGTAGTCCAGCGTGATGGATTTGTCGGCGGGCAGTTTTATGTTCGCGGCGCAGGAGACGGCTTTTTTGTTGGTGTCGAAGACGTAGAAGTGTACCATGAACGCGCCGTTCTGTTCGAGGAAGATCCCGGAGGCGACGGTCCGGTTATTGCCGCGGGCGGACCAGAAGTAGTGCTGGATCTTCTCATCCTTGTTTTCGGGGGCGGCGGGGGCGAATCTGGCCTGGATGAAGAGCCGTCCGCCGGCGGGGTCGAACTTTTTGTCGACGTACATCCGGCTGACGGGGGCAAAGGTGAGGGTGTCGTTCTTCAGGGTGAGTCCGGGGCCCTTGCCGAACTTGTCGCCCGGGAAGGAAAAGAGGACGTTTTCCGAACCGGCGAGAAGGCTTCCCGCGAAGAGCGCTGCGAAAATAAGATGTTTCATGATTCTCTCCATTGTTGTTGTTTTATTTTTCGGGCAGGGCGGGGGTGATGGAGAAGGACCGCAGGTCGCCGCAGAACATCTCGTCGTTCCAGCCGCCGAAGGCGCTGATGCTCATCCACCGGGGCACGCCGTCGTAGGGGAAGGCTCTGTACTTGCCGTTGACGCCGAGCGTGAGGTTCTGCCCGTCGCAGATGAGTTCGACTTTGCTCCACTTGCCCCGTTCCAGTTCGAGATCGGTGGAAAACTCCCTTTTCTCCCAGAAGGGGGAGAAGAGGTCGTGGGGGCGGCGCTGGATCGGGGAAGCGGCCAGCCGGCCGTTCTCCAGGTGGAGTTCGTATCCCGTCGCATAGGTGTTGAATTGACACCAGAGGACCTGGCGCGGCGCGAACGCGAGCGGGCGGATCTCCATGGCGAGATGGAAGCCCGAGTACTGGGGGACGACGGTGCGGGGGAACATGATGAAGCTCCCGGACTTGCCGTCGAAGTGGAGATAGGGACGGCCCGCTTCCTTTTTCCACTCGGGCGCGGGGCGGGCCGAGGGTTTTTTGAGTCCGGAAGCGAGGATGGAGGAAAGGCCTATCTTGTGTTCAGCGCGGTTGCCGTTCTGGGAGGAGGCCAGCTGCGCATGGCCGCCCAGCTGGGCGTAATATTCGCGGCCCGCCCGGGTGCGGAGCGTGGAACCGTTGGCCGGATCGAAGATGTAGTCGATCACGGGAACGCGCGACGCGGGCAGTCGGAACTCCTGCCACTTGCGGAATTCGTTGAGCCCGCGGAGCCTGAGCTGTTTTTCACCGGGTGCGGCGGCGGGGCCGAGGGGATATCCGCTGCTGTACCAGACCTTGCCATTCTGCGAGACGACCCGCAGGACCATGACCCCCTCGGGAAGGGTCGCGGGAACGGTGGTGCGCCAGGAGACTTTTCCGCCCGCCATGGGCAGGGCCCGGCGGAAGGTGCGGGGGGTGTTCTCGAGGACGGCGGTCACGCCGCCGGGAGAAGTGCGGGAGACGGCGTCACCGGGCTTCAGGTCCTTGAGGGGGAACTGCCAGTCGATATCCTGCCCCCTGACAGAGAGGACGGCTTTCGAAAGCTCCGACTTGTCCACCACGAAATAGATGTGATGGAACAGCCCCTTGACCTTGGCCTGTACGGGGAAGACGCCGGCCAGCGCCTGTTCGCGGGGATCGACGGGGATGGTGAAGGCCGCGGCCGAGTCGGCCCTGACGTCGGCGGTCAGCTCCGCCGGTTTGCCCGTGACGCTGGTCAGGGTCAGCAGAAAGAGCCGCCGTTTCCCGGAGGCCGTGCCGAACTCGTCGTTGGGGTCGAAGGCGGCGGCAGAGACGACGTTTTGAAGGATCTCGACGGAGTTGATCTTCTCCTTGAAGTCCAGTTCGGCCTCCACGGCGGTCTCGCCGTCGTCGGCCTTTTTGAAGGCGACCTGGGCTTTCGCGGGGAAGAGAAGATTGCGCAGGGGGGTGCAGTACCATGAGTGGTCGTCACAGACGGCGGGCCGCAGGACGGTGAAGGGCAGTCCCGCGGAGAAGACCTGTTCGCGGCCTCCGCTTTTCACGGTGATCCGGGGAGCGAGGAGCCGGGAAGCGGCGAATTGCGCCGCGTTCAGGCGCAGGGTGTGGTCCATCATCTTCCCGGAGTCGAAGACCAGGTCGGGACTCTTGTGGACGACTTTGCCGTCCTGATCCAGCAGTTCGGCCGTGACGGTGTATTTTTTCTCAGGCTGACCGTCGGGGACGTTGAGGATCTCGAGCTCGAACTCGGCGCCGGGGGTGAGCTCGCGCCTCTGGCTCACGATCATGTCGGGGATCGACAGGTCGTCGCCGGGCATGGGCGAGGGTTTCTTGCCCTTGGCGGCATCGAAATAGTACCGGGTGATCCGCGGGCTGGACATGGGACGGACGACGGTGGGCCCGAGGCAGGTGTCTTCGTTGAGCTCGTCCCACTCGGAGCCGATGAAGACGTCGGGCCGGAATTTGAGGAAGGTCTCGATATTCTTCCGCAGGGTCTTGGTGCCGTCCCGGGAGAGGGTCTGGGAACCGCCGGCATTGGTGTAGCCGCACTTGAAATTGACGGTGAAAAGTTTTTTGCCGTTGAACTCCGGCCGGGCCAGCGCCGCCGCGAAAAGCGGCAGGACGTAGGTGTCGTAAAGCTCCGCGGGGAACTTGAGGGCCTGATCGTTCATGTAGGGCCCGTAGCAGACGCCGCCGTTGCCGCTCTGGCGCAGGAAATCGGTGATGTAGTCGTACTCGAGAAGCGCCGCCTTGCCGGAGACCTGCCGGAGGGTCCAGAAAAGGGAGTACTGGCTGTTGAAATTTCTGCGCTCCTCCCGGGAGAGGCGCTTGTGGGAGTGGATCATGAAGAGTTCGGTCATGTACTTGATGTCCTTCCCTCCCGTGGCGGCCCTGAGGCCGTCGATGTATTTTTTCACGCCGTCGAATCCCTCCCCGCGGTCGGAGTAGTAGCCGCGGACGAGGGGAAGACCGCCGATCCTCAGGATCGCGGGGTGTTTGTGGAGCTCCTTGCCCAGACTTTTTTCCATCTTGCTGTATTCGCCGATGCCGGGGGAGCCGCCGGGGAATATTTTGAAGTTTCCCACGGTCTCTGCAGCCTTGAGGTAATAGACCCAGGCGCGCTTGTAGCCGGGATAGGTCCAGCAGGTGGCGCCGTCGTAGCCCGCGTCCTTCATGTCCTGGAAGTTTTTGACGACGGAGGGGAGCTGGAAGTCCGTGCGGGCGGTGACCCAGAGGCGGCGGTCGCAGAAGAGCTGGCGGTCGTTCCACTGGGTCTCGGTGTGGCTCAGCTGGCCCACCCGGTGGGGCACGAACTGGGAGATGAAGAGGGGATGGGGCAGCACGGGCTTCCGTTTCGCGGCCAGTTTCGCGAAGACGCCGCAGAGCTCTTTGCCCAGTTCGTAATCCTCTTTCGAGCCGTAGACGATTTTTTTCGCCCGCGCGCGGTAAGGCGCGAGGACATCCGCGCCGGAGAGGACCGCCGTCAGCGCGAGCAGGACCGGCAAGAGAAACTTTTTCATGACGCGACACTTTCTGTTGTTTTTTTGATTTGACGCTGATTTTCGGAACCGTGCCGGAAGACTGTAAAACATCATTTGCCCCGAGACTCCTTATGAAAGCGTTGTCTGTTGGTTGGGGGTACATTTTGCCCCCTGACGAAACCTGTGCGGCGTGTAGCCGAAGGCGGATCTGAACGCCCGGATGAACGCGCTTTCGGACGAAAAACCGGACTCGAACGCGACGGTTTTCGTCGAAAGCAGCGAGTTTTTCAGCATGCTCGCCGCTTTTTTCAGCGTGTAGTGCCGGACAAACTCCCCGGGCGGCTGGCCGACGGCCCGGTGAAACTCCCTTGAAAAATGCGATCTGGCCATTCCGGCGGCCCGGGCCATGGCTTCGACGTCGGGCGGGGCCCCCGGGGAATTGATGACGATGTCCAGCGCTCTCTGGATGGCGGGCGGATAACTGATGACCGCGCGATTTTCCGACACCTCGGACGTGAGGGCGCAGACCAGAAGATAGGCTCTCGCCGACGCCATGTAGACATCTTTGAGAAGTTCCGGTCTCCGGATCGTTTCCAGCAGCAGGGACACGGCTTCGGAATCTTTTTTCAACTGGTGGACTGGACCGAATTCCCGTTCCAGCGAACGGGCGATGCGGAAGGGTTCCGTCCCGCGCAGTCCCACGAAGGCGAATTCCCATTCGCGGTCCGCCGGTTTGTAGTACACGTGATTGTGCGGTACGTGGATGAGCATGGAGGAACCCTCCGGGACCTCGTAATCTTTCCCCTCGTACCGCAGCGCGCCGCAGCCGCGCAGCGTGTGCTGCCACAAAATGAATTCGGTGTTGCCCCGCCCGAGCCCGGGCCAGCGGTAGGTGTCGGCGGCCTTCTCCCTGCCGCAGAACATCATTCCGCTCGCCGGAGCCAGAAGTTCATCGGGAAAATGCAGATGTTCTATCCCCATGGAACGTGTATCCTTAAAACCCCACGGACGAAATATAACAGTTCCCGGGGAAAAATCAAGCGGGTTTTGCGGGAAAGGGAAAAAATAGGCGAACGGAACGGAAGAGGGAAACGGCAGAAAAGACAAACTGAATAAAATTTTTGTGAAATGCGCCGGTGAAAAGAAAGCGTTTTTCGGGACGTCTTCCCCGGAAACGACAAATGGTTGCGGTGTCTTTTTGTGCCCGATGTTCGGAAAAAACACGGCAACTTCGAAAAGCACAAAATGTATATATATAGCACAAGCCGGTTCTTGCAAAAAGGTTTTCCGCAGGGTATAATAGAAGCGTCGAAGGTGATCGTCACAACAAGGGGTGGGAAAATGAAACTGTCAATCATCGGAGCGGGAAGTCTCGGGTTCACCCGACGTCTGGTGTACGATCTGCTCGCCGTCCCGGAGTTCCGGAGCGCGGAGGTCTCGCTGCACGACATCGACGAGCGGAATCTGGATATGATCTTCCGTGTCCTGAAACGCGATATCGACGCGGCCGGATTTGCCGTGAAACTGACTGCCGACCCGGATCGGCGTCTTTCGCTGACTCGTGCGAACTACATAGTCTGCTGCGCCCGCGTCGGCGGTCTGGAGGCTTTCGAACAGGATGTCGAGATCCCGCTCTCTTACGGCGTCGACCAGTGTGTCGGCGACACCCTCGGCCCCGGCGGACTGATGTACGCCCAGAGAACGATTCCCGTTCTTCTGGAAATCTGCCGGGACATCCGGGAAGTCGCTTCGCCGGGGGCGCTTTTGCTAAATTACGCCAATCCCAACGCGATGAACACCTGGGCGTGCAATCTCTACGGCGGCGTGCCGACGGTCGGACTGTGTCACGGCGTGCAGAACGGGGCGAAACTGATCGCGAAGGCCCTGGGGGTCCCCGTCGAAAAACTGGATTATGTCTGCGCCGGGATCAACCATCAGACCTGGTACATCCGTCTGCGCGTCGACGGCCGGGAAATCACTTCGGAAGAACTTCTCGCGGCGATGAGAGCCGATCCGGAGATCGCCGAACACGAAAAGATCCGTCTGGATATGCTCGAGCGTTTCGGATATTTCACGACGGAGTCCAACGGGCACAGTTCCGAGTATGTCCCATGGTACCGGAAACGCCCCGGAGAGATCGCCGAGTGGATCTCCATGGACAGCTGGATCCACGGGGAGACTGCCGGCTATCTGCGCGTCTGCCGCGAGAACCGGGACTATTTCGAATACGAATATCCGCGGATCCTGAGTGAACCGCCTCACGATTTCTCGACGCCGCGCTCCATCGAACACTGCTCCTACATCATCGAGGGGCTGGAGACCGGCCGGGCTTATCGCGGATGCTTCAACGTCATCAACAGGAATTACATCACGAATCTTCCGGAAGGCTGTGTCGTGGAACTGCCTGCCGTGGCGGACCGGAAGGGGATTCGTCCCGAGACGGTCGGCCGGCTCCCGCTGGCCTGCGCCGCGACGTGTTCCGCCAGCGTCCGCGTTCAGGAGATGGGCATGGAGGCTGCCGTCCGCGGAGACGTCCTTCTCCTGAAACAGGCGATGCTGCACGATCCCCTGACGGGAGCAGTCCTGAATCCGCCGGAGATTTGGCAGATGGCTGATGAAATGCTGTTGGCCCAGAGAAAATGGCTCCCGCAGTACGCTGACGTGATGGGTGCCGTCCGCGGGCGTTTGAAGAAGAGAATTGTCTCCCGCGCGCTCCGGAGTCCCGGGCTGCGCAGAGACGTCAAATCCGTCGCGGAGATCGAGGCGTCCCGTCGGCGGGAGGCGGCAAGCCGCCAGGCCTCGGGGCGGAAACTGGACTACGATCCCGACCGTGAAGTCAGCGTGGGATGCAGAGGGTAGAGTTCCTTTTCGATATTCGAAAGAAAGATACAGGGAAAACAGGGAGGAAATGAGGACATGAGAAGACTGAAATTCACGCTTATCGAGCTGCTCGTCGTGATCGCGATCATCGCAATCCTGGCCGCGATGCTGATGCCGGCCCTGCAGCAGGCCCGGGAGAGTGCGAAAAAGGCGCAGTGCCTTTCGAATCAGAAACAGTGCGGCCTGCAGCTGGCTTCCTATGCCGGCGACAATCAGGATTACGTTCCGAGGGGCAAGAACTACGACTCCACCCTGCAACTGGCCATGCCCTTCTGGCCGGATATCCTGATCGCCGGAAAGTACGCCGCGGACTGCCGGACGCGGATCCGCAACACGGGCGGCCGGGACGTTTTCGGGGAACTCCGGCAGACAAGCACCTTTGCCTGTCCCTCCATCCTCGCGCCCAAAGGCGATTACAAAGTCGACACCGGTCTCGGGCAGGTGACGGTGAAGGCGGGCATTTTCTCCACGGCGACGGTATACGGGATCCGGAATTGCGACACCAGCAACAGCAACCGGTATTTCAAAGGCGAGATCGCCTGGAACAAACTGCCGAAATACAGCCGTCTGTACACCAAATCGCCTTACCTGGGCGACTCCATCTCCGGCTGGGGGACCGACGGCAAACCCCTGCCGAATCCGGGCGGCGGCGTTGGGATCAACTCCGCCAACGACGACACCTGGCGCGTCGGCGCCGGAGTCCTGTACATGGCTCACGGGGAGTCCGTCAATGTCCTGTTTCCCGACGGGGCGACGAAGAACTTCTCCTATTCCGAAGCCTGTCAGCTCAGGAGGAGCGAAAACAACAAATACCTCCCCATGCGCCACGATTTCACCTACTGACGATGAACAAGGCAAGACTGATCACGCTGTTTCTGCTCGGGCTCCGGCTCGTCGCGGGAGAACCTCTCCTGCGGGAGGATTTTCCCGCTCTGCAGGCGTGCTGGCGGTTTTCTCCCGCCGGATGTGCCGAAACGGTCGGCGGCGTCCTGACGGTCCGGGACGGTTCCATGTCGCACGAGGTCTCGGCGACGACCTTGCGCCGGCCTCTCCGGCGGGGGATGTACCGGATCTCCGGGCGCATCCGTATCACGAAGGGATTCGGACCGCTGATCCTGCTGGACGTCTTCGACCGGACGGGGCGGAAATTGGGCAATCCCTGTCTTGCCTTCAGCAGTGCGCCGAAGAAACTGGGAGAGTGGAACTCTTTCCGATTCGACGCTCCCGTTCCGTGGCGCGAGGCGGTGTCTTTCGATCTGCGGATCGTTTCCCTCCGTCATGTGATCAACGAATTTCAGCTGGATGACCTGACTGTCGAGCAGTTGGATGTTGTTCCCGTTCCGCCGAACTGGAGGGCGCAGTACAAAGATCCCGCGCCCGGAAATCCCGCCGATTTCATGGGACCGGACGGGATTGCCTACCCGAATTTTTACCGTGCCGGCGTTCAGGGGGGCATCCCCCGGCTGGACGCTCTGCTCTCTCTGGATATCCGCGAGACGGGCGGCGTTCCTGACGGGAAAACGGATGTCGTCCCGGCCATCGAGGAGGCGATCCGCCGGCTCGGGCCCCGGGGCGGCGTGATCCGGCTGGAGGCGGGGCGTTACCGGCTCGGGTCCCTGCTGAAGATCGCCTCGAACGGCGTTATTCTGCAGGGAGCCGGGCGGGAGAAGACGACTTTGATCGCCGATTATCGCGTCGGAGACGCCGGGATCGCGCTCCCGGGGATCTCGGAAAACACGGTGTTGGGGAAAAACAGCCGGATCGTCGTTCTGGCCGAACCGGAAGGACTGAAGTCCATCACGCTGACGCTGGGCGGGATCCGGCTGAAACGCTGGAGCCGCTCCATGCATTCCGGCGGCCGGTTCTGGCTTGAAACCGACTGCGGCAAGGCGGCCTCCCTCGCTCCCGGAGAGTACGAACTCCGCGCGGAATGCGATTACAAAAAAGGCCGTCGGATGCTGACGAAAAAAGTCCGCTTCAGCGCCGGGAGCCGTATTCTCGAGGAAAACCGGATGCCGGGCGGCCTGATCGAATTCTGCGGTCCCGGTGAGACCGGAAAGACCGGGTGGATCGCCGAAACGCTGCTCCGCGGCGCGGAAAGTCTCGTACTCAAGAGCCGTATCCCCGTTGCCCCGAAAGACTGGATTGTCATCCGCGCGCAGGAGACGCCGGAACGGCGGCGGGAGAACCTCAATACCTGCAATTGGGGAGAGTTCCGGACCTATCTTGTCGGCGTCGCCGGAACGGAAGGGAAAAAGATCCTTTTGGACCAGCCCCTCCGTCTGGAGTTCCCCCAAAGAGACAAGGTTTCGGTGCGGAGATTTTCCGCCGTCGAACGCTGCGGGATCGCGGATCTGACCGTGGACGTCAAAAGTCCGCTCTGGCTGGCCGCTGTTCTCTTCCGCAACGCGGCCAACTGTTTTGCCGTGAATGTCCGGGTCGTGCAGTGCGGGAGATTTCCCGTTTACAGTAAAAACGGCAAATTCCTCACCATCTCGAAATGTCTCTTCGACGGCGCGCGGGATCTCGGCGTCGGCGGTTCCGGATACGCCGGTTTCGACCAGACGTGGGATTCCCTGATGGACGAAACGGAGGTCCGGAAGATGCGTCACGCGCCGCTTTTCCAGTGGGCCGCATCGGGAAATGTGATCCGCCGGTCCCGTTTTTACGGCGCCGATATGCACTGGCACGCCGGATGGACGAACGAAAATCTCGTGGAACAGTGTCTGATCGATGCCGTGGGTTACCCGATCCGCGATTCGGGTTACGGGGACGCGATGTACGCGACGTCGCCCGAAGACGGTTCCCACGGCCCGAATGGTCCGCGCAACGTCGTCCGCAACAATACGATCCGCGGAGAGGCGGGCGGCGTCCGCTGCGGCGGGATGAACGAAAACTGGATCATCGTCGGCAACGTCTTCGATCTGGATCGCGGTCCCGGGGTCTTTCTGAAGAGCATGGCCTTCGACACGATCATCCGCGGCAATGTGTTCCGCTTGAAAAATCCCGAAAGTCCCATGGTGATGATTGCTTCCCCCGATTGTACCGGCGTGGAGATCGCGAACAACGTGATGATTGGCGGCAGCGGTGCGTTCTGGGACGGCCTTCTTGCGCCGGGGAAGATTCGGGGCAATCTTCATCTGCCCGCGGGAACCGAGTACCGGGCGCCCGTGCCGGAAATACCTTCCATTTATCTTTATCAGTGCGAAAAAATGCGGAAGAAGGACGGAAAGAAATGACGGACGGAAGAACTTTGATCGGCCTCGATTTCGGCTCCGACAGCGTCCGGGCCGTTCTGGTGCGGGAAGACGGGGTGCTTCTGGCCGAGAGCGTCCGGGGTTATCCCCGCTGGGCGGAAGGAAAATACTGCGACGCTTCGGCGCACCGGTTCCGCCAGCATCCGAAAGATTATCTCGAGAGCATGGATGATGTGGTGAGGGAGGTTTTGAGAAGCGGGAATCCCGCCTCCGTCTCCGGGATCGCGGCCGATACGACGGGATCGACCGTCTGCGCCGTCGACCGCGAGGGGACGCCGCTGGCGCTGCTGCCGGCGTTTTCCGAAAATCCGGATGCGATGTTCCTGCTGTGGAAAGATCACTCCGCGATGGAGGAGGCCGAACTGATCGATGCGGCCGCAGGCCGCGGAGAGATGGATTACCGGAAATATGAAGGAAGCGTCTACTCCTGCGAATGGTTCTGGAGCAAGATCCTTCACGTGCTGAGAAGCGATCCGCGCGTCGCGGACGCCGCCTGGAGTTTTACGGAACACTGCGACTGGATCGTCGGAGAACTGGCCGGGAATGTCCGTCCCGAGACGATGCGCCGCAGCCGGTGTGCCGCCGGTCACAAGGCCATGTGGCACCCGGACTGGGGCGGTCTGCCGCCCGAGGCCTTCCTGCGGGGGATCGATCCCCGTCTGGCCGGATTTCGGAGCCGGTTGTACGAAAAGACCCAAACGGCGGATGTTCCCGTCGGGAAGATCTCCCCGAAGTGGGCGGCAAAATGGGGACTGTCGCCCGATGTGACGATCGGCGGAAGCGGATTCGACTGTCACTTCGGCGCGGTCGGTTCAGCTATCCGGCCCGGCGAACTCGTCAAGGTGATCGGAACTTCGACCTGCGACATCCTTGCGGTCCCAGATCCGGGCCGGTGCATCGAAGGGATCTGCGGGCAGGTGGATGGATCGGTCATCCCCGGCTTGACCGGCATTGAGGCCGGGCAGTCCGCTTTCGGGGACGTCTACGCGTGGTTCGTCCGCATGCTCGATTACGCGGGGAAGACGTCGCTCCGGCAGCTGGAGGACGATGCGGCCCGGCTTTCTCCCGCAGGGAGAGGCGTTTTCGCCATCGACTGGTTCAACGGAAGACGGACCCCTTACGCCAACGCCCGTCTTTCCGGCGCCCTTCTCGGGCTGGATCTGGGGACCTCCGCACCTGAGATCTATCGGGCCCTGACGGAAAGCACCGTTTTCGGCGCCAAAAGGATCATCGACCACTTGACGTCGAACGGCATTGATGTGCATAAGGTCACCGCGATCGGGGGGATCAGCCGGAAGTCGCCTTTCCTGATGCAGCTTTGCGCGGATGTTTTCGGACTTCCCGTTCAGGTTTCCGCAGCCGATCAGGCCTGCGCGCTGGGCGGCGCGATGTTTGCGGCGGTGGCCGCCGGAGTGCATCCCGATATTCGGACCGCCATGGAGGCGATGAATGCGGGGACGGAATATGTCTGTACGCCCGATCCCGAAACGGCCCGGCTTTACCGGACGAAATACCGGCGGTATCTCGACTGGTGCTCGGCCGTGGAGAAGGAGACCCTGCGTCATGCATGAGAAAACGACTTCCCGGAACGGCTGGGAAAAATGCGGAAAGGAGATTTGCTGTGGTCGGAAAAACAGCTGACGGAACGGAATTCTGGTTCGTGACCGGAAGTCAGCATCTGTACGGGCCCGGGACCCTTCGGCAGGTGGATGAAGATTCCCGGATGATCGTGGAATATCTGAACCGGCACGGCGGACTGCCTTATCCCGTCGTCTGGAAACCCGTCGTCAAGACGCAGGACGAGATAACGGCCCTGTTTCCCGAAGCGGAGTGTGCCCCGGACTGCGCCGGAGTCATCTGCTGGATGCACACGTTCAGTCCCGCGAAAATGTGGATCAACGGGCTGAAGGCCCTCCGCAAGCCGATGCTGCATCTGAACACTCAGGTCAACAGCGATCTGCCGTGGAAGACGATCGATATGGATTTCATGAATCTCAACCAGTCCGCGCACGGCGACCGCGAATTCGGCTACATCTGTTCCCGGCTGGGGATCCGCCGCAAAATCGTCTGCGGGCATTACCGGAGCCCCCGCGTACTGCAGGCGCTCCGGGTTTGGCTCCGCGTCGCCGCCGCCTGGCACGGTCTGCAGCGCCTTCGTGTCGCACGGATCGGAGACAACATGCGGGACGTTGCCGTCACCGAGGGGAACAAAGTCGATGCGCAGATTCAGTTCGGGTTTTCGGTCAGCGGTTACGGCGTCGGTGATGTCGTCGCCCATATCCGGGAGGTCGCCGGACGCGAGGTCGATGAGCTGGTCGACCGCTACCGGGCGAGTTACCAGCTTCCGGATGTTTCCGACCGGACCATGGATTCCATCCGTTCCGCGGCTCGTCAGGAGCTGGGGCTCCGGGCGTTTCTGCAAGAGCGGGATTGCGGGGCCTTCACCACGAATTTCGAGGATCTGAACGGCCTCGAACAGCTTCCCGGACTGGCCTCCCAGCGGCTGATGGCCGACGGATTCGGTTTCGGCGCCGAGGGCGACTGGAAGACTGCCGCGCTGCTCTGGGCCATAAAAAAAATGGCAAACGGCCTTCCCGGCGGTGTAAGCTTCATGGAGGATTATACCTATCACCTGGAGCCGGGCCGGGAACGGATCCTCGGCGCCCACATGCTGGAGGTCTGTCCCACGCTTGCGGCATCCTGTCCGCGCCTGGAGGTCCATCCGCTGGGCATCGGCGGCAAGGCCGATCCGGCGCGGCTGATTTTTTCCGCTTCTCCGGGGCCTGCCATCAATGCGACGCTCGTCGAGTTCGGGAGCAAGTTCCGTCTCGTCGTCAACGAGATCGAGATCGTTCCGCCGGACGCGCCTCTGGCCTCTCTCCCGACGGCCTCCGCCGTCTGGATTCCCAGGCCGGACATGGCGGCGAGCGCGGAGCGCTGGATCGCCGCGGGCGGAGCCCATCACAGCGTGTGCTCCGCCGCCGTCGGCACGGAATACATGGAAGATTTTTCCCGGATCGCCGGGATCGAACTTGTCCTGATCCGCTGAAGGAGATTTGATTTTGAAGAACGCTTCGGGAAACAACGGGGAATCGGCGGGGATTTGGCGTCAGGGGACCTTGACCTACACCACCGCCGGACTGGTCGCCCTCTTTTGCTGGCTGCTGTGGGGAGACTTCACCTGGGCCATGAAGGACCGCGCCATCGGTCCCTCCGCCACGCTGCTTTTCAAAAGTTTCGGTTACTCCGATTTCGTCTACGCGCTGATCTGCGTCGCTTTCCCGAGTTCCACCAACATCATCCTGTGTCCGGTCATAAGCTACATCTCGGACCGTCACCGGGGCCGGCTGGGGCGGCGCATCCCCTTTCTGATCTTCACGACGCCCTTCATCGTCGCCGGTCTGATCGGCCTGGGGTTCACTCCTATGCTTGGAACGTGGATCGGCGAGACATTTTCCCTCGCTTCGCGGACAGGCAAGCTGATCGCCTTCGGGATCTTCTGGGTGCTCCTTGATTTCGGGACGACCCTCGCCGGGGCGCTCAGCACGGCGCTGGTCAATGACGTCGTTCCCTCCCGCCTGCTGGGACGCTTCTTCGGGATGTTCCGGGCCGTCAGTCTGTTGGCGGGCATGATCTTCAACTACTTTCTCATCGGAAAAGTGGAAACGCACTCGCTTTACATCTTCGTCGGTGTGGGACTTCTCTACGGTCTGGGACTGTCCATGATGTGCGCCAAGGTGAAAGAAGGAGAGTACCCCCCGGTCGAAGAACGAACGTCCGCCGACGCCCGGCGCATTTACGGTCCCGTCATCACTTACTTCCGGCAGAGTTTCTCCGTCGGCTATTACCGCTGGGTGATCGCCGCGCTGGTGCTGGCCGGTTTCACGGCGTCGCCCTTCAACATGTTCTCCATCTTCTACGCCAAGAGCATTCACATGGACATGACGCTCTACGGGCGGCTGATCGCCTGTTCCTACGCGGTCTCCTTCGTGCTGAGTTATTTTCTCGGAGCCGTTGCGGACAGGTTCCATCCCCTGCGGGCGACGCTGGGATCGCTCGTCATCTATTTCGGTGCGATGCTCCTCGGCTGGCTGGTCGTGTGCGATGCGAGGACCTTCGGCGCGGCTCTGATCGTCCACGTAGTCCTTTCGGGCTGTTACTTCACGTTGTCGGCCTCTCTCGCCGCCCGGCTTTTCCCGAGAAAACTCTTTGCCCAGTTCAATTCGGCACTCTCCATGATCGCGGCGATCACCAACGTGATCATGGGACCGCTTCTCGGACGTCTGCTGGATGTGCTGGGCCGGAACTACCGGTACACTTTCCTTTTCGGCATGATCGCCACCGGACTTGCCGTCCTTCTGCTTTTGCGGGTCTACTTCTGCTTCCTGAAGTACGGCGGCGACGGAGACTATGCGCCGCCGGATCCGAACGGAGAGGCGTCGGAGCGTGAAACAGGGGAGGGGACTTTATGAAAAGATCCGAGATCAACCGCCGTATCGACGAGGCCGCGGCATTCTGGGAAGGCCTCGGGTTCAGGCTTCCGCCCTGGGCCGGATTTTCGGTCGGCGACTGGCGGCGGAACGCGGCCGTCTGCCGGGAGATCTTCGATCTTCAGCTGGGGTGGGATGTCACCAGCTTCGGTTCGTCCGATTTCCTGAAATGCGGCTTGCTGCTTTTCACGCTCCGCAACGGGCGGGCCGGTTCCGACGAATATCCCAAACCCTATGCGGAAAAGATCATGATGGTCCGGGAGGGCCAGGTCACGCCCCGCCATTTCCATTGGTACAAAAGCGAAGACATCATCAACCGCGGCGGGGGAAATCTCGTCGTCGAACTCTTTCGCGCCGACCCTGCGGAAAACAGGATCTGCGGCGGGAGTTTTACCATCAGCGTCAACGGGATCCGCAAAAAACTCGATTCCGGTGACAAGCTGATTCTGTCTCCCGGCGAAAGCTGTACCATGGAGCATATCCACTGCCACAGTTTCTACGGCGAGACCGGGTCGGGACCCTGTATGATCGGCGAGGTCTCCATGGTCAACGACGACCGGACAGACAACTGTTTCGTGGACGGCGCGATCCGGTTCGTTCCGGTCGAGGAAGACGAGCCGATCCGTTATCCTCTGGCCTGCGAGTACCGGAAAATTCTCGCCGCAAATTGATTTTTCCCGAAAAGACTGCCGTTGTCTTCCGTTTCCCGTACCTTTGGGAACGCAGAAATGTTTTGGTCACTTGACAAAGTAAACGCAAGTTTGTCAGATTAAACGCAAGCGACCTCATTTCAGTAGCGTTTAATTTGACAAAGTAGCGTTTAATCAGACAAATTTCTCACGAAAAGACTCGCGGAGGAGTGTCGGGGTTGCATTTAATCTGACAAAGCCCCAAAAAAAGACAACGATCATTGAGGGGATGGCGCATCTTATTGTTTTTCGGACAAAGAAAACGCAACCCCCTTTTATACTAAAATTAAAATAGCAGCGCTTTGAAAAAAAGCAAGCAGGAGACAGTCAAAATCCGCTTGATTCATGACCGATTCATGACTTTGTTTGAATATCCGTCGGCGCACAGTTCCTTTCCCCGCGTGTCGCCCGATAGGACTGCCCGGATTTCCCGCTGATTGTTCTGAACGATTCTCTGTCCTTGAGCGCATTTTCGATCAGGGTTCGCTGGGCATGTGTGAGATGAGCCATGCTTTCACGCCTCCTTCTTCTCCGCCGAGGAACGGATTTGTCAAATTAAACGCTACGTCCCCCTCCCACCGGTGGGAGGGGGGCTTCCCCGACTCATAGCATACCATTTCTTTCGCCTTTTGGACAGAGTAAACGCATCCCCCTCTTTTGTCAGATTAAACGCTACGGTGAGGTTTGGACTAATTAAACGCAACACCCTCATCTCGGAGTGTTGCGTTTACTTTTACAAGGCGCAGCAGAAATGTTTTTGCGGAATTTTTCCGGGAGAGACTTGAAAAGCGGCCGAAAGGATGTTACGTTAAGGATGTTCCGAAGTTTCTCGATGGCATGAAGTTCAGGTTTTCGACACCGTTTGTCGTCGATCCGGAGAGATGGAAGGAGAGAGTGCCGTGGCGGCCCGCACCGATCAGGATCGTTCGGGCATTCGAACGCGGGTATTGCTCCTCCTCCGCCATGATTTCGGACCGGGGCGGATTTCCCATGTCGACGCCGGAACCTTCTGCCGCTGTATCTCCTTTCCCGATAATGCGGTGACTCAAACTGTCGGCGTGAGAACAGCCGCCACGGCAAAGTCCGCATGCGGCCGCGAGATCAGGCTGTCGGATTTTCGCCAGTTTTGTTTTTTGAACTAAAACGGAAAGTTACTAATATAAAAAGATTGGATCGGCATCATGAACGTATCATCCGGACAAGTTTCCAGTGGCGTCACGCTTACCAACGACAGCATGTACGTTTCCTCCGGGGGCATAGCAAGCGCAACCGTCGTCAATAGTTGGAGTTACTTGTACGTCTATTCCGGGGGCACGGCGAAATCGACTACTGTAGGCGGCAACGGCTATCTTTACGTCTCCTCGGGCGGCACGGCGACAAACATCATCGCATCCAGCGGAGCGAGACTGCGTTTTGACATCGCGCCCGACACCTATATTCAAGGAACATACGCCGGTACGGCATTCAAGGCGAGCAATGCAATTATTTCTGGATATACCATTGATTCTTACGGTGCTCTGTATATTTCCAGTGGAGGGTTGGCAAAAAATATCTCGTTGGAACGTTATGGATACATGGCCGTACATAGTGGTGGCGTCGCGAGTAATGCCACCATCAAAACTTATGGCTCCATGTACGTTTCCAACGGAGGGGTGTTAAGTGGTGTCAGCGTAAACAATCAGGGGCGTCTTTGTGTTTCCAGCGGCGGCACCGCAGTCGGCATCTCGGCATCCGCAGGCGCATTGCTTTCTTTAACTGTTGCACCGGATACTTACATTCAGGGGAAATACGCCGGATCATCTTTTGAAATCAAAGATGCAACGTTATCGAACTTTTCTATCGAAAGCGGCAACACTTTATATGTCTTCAGCGGAGCCTCGGCGACAGGTCTGACGGTAAACAGCGCTGGGGTTCTTTACATATCTTCCGGAGCCTCCGCGTCGAACATTAATTGGACACCATGTGTTGGAAGTGTGTATTTGGATGGAGGAGCGACAGTTACCTTCGCCAGCAACTACGAGGGAGTTTATTACGGGTCAAATAATAAGTTGCTCTCATCCGCGATGACCCTGTCCGGTGGTACGGGACATCTATATTACGGATCAATGTATGTTTTTAATGGCGGTGTGGCAAACTCCGTCGTCACTGATTATGGCAATACATACATATATAGCGGTGGTGTGGCAAACGATGCTGTCATAAATGGCGGGACACAAACCGTATATAATGGCGGCATGGCAAATGGAACGATTATCAGCGCCGGGTCACAAATTGTCCATGGCGTAGTATCTTCCACAATACTTACCGGATACTGGGACTATTATTATTACGATTATAATTCCACTTTTCAAAGTATCGGGTCCGGCGGCTCGGCAGTGGATACGATTATCTCATCATTGTTCGCGAATCAAACTATTGGGGATAATGGATTCGCCAGTAATACGGCGATTGTCGATGGGAACGCTTATGTAAATGCCGGTGGTTCATCTGTAAAAGTCTCCATACAGGGAGGCAGCATGTATGTGTCTTCCGGCGGTTATGCCGAAGAAATTGCGGTTCAATCAGGGGGATACTTATATGTGTCTTCCGGAGCCACTGCGCGCGATGTGGATTATACTCCGTTTACCGGTAGTGTTTACTTCGAATCTCCCGATGACGTTCAATGGAAAAACACTCCCACGGGCGTTTACTACGGCTCTGGAACATATGGTCGTCTTGTGTCGTCGTCCCTACAGATGTCCGGAATAATCATGCAGAGCGGATATGGGATGAAAGTACACGATTCCGGCATGCTGAACGATGTCAGTGCCGACCGTTATTCATACATAGAAGTGTATTCGGGCGGCTCTGCGACAAATCTCCGCCTCAACAAGTGGTCGAGACTTTATGTCAGCGCGGGGGGACGGGTTTCCTATGTCACTCTTGATACGGCAAGTGCTTTTGTCAACGGACGCGGCTCGGCGGACAACGTATATATCGCCGATTCCGCATATCTGACTGTATATCACGGGGCAAAAGCGACACAGGTCACTGTTTCTGGGACGCTGTACGCAAGCAGCGGAGCGATTCTTGAGCAGATCAATGTCGCCTCGCGAGGAAACGTCCAAGTGGCGGTCGGCGCATCCGTGCGATCCATACAACAGGATGTCGGCGGCAATATCATGACGGTTCTTTCCGGTTCCGGCAATTCCACGATTGTCAGCGGAAAGAATGCTCTCGGCGATTTCCATCAGTCAGGCAATATCGCATACAACTTCATCTTCTATCAGGGCGGAACTCAGACTGTCTATAGTGGCGCGTCCGCCTGTGATACGACTGTTGACAACGGAGCTATTCAAACCGTAAAAGACGGAGGAACCGTCTGCCGGACCGCGGTTCGATCCGGCGGGCATATTTATGTTTCATCCGGAGGCGACGCGCAACATGTTTCTCTGAAATCCGGAGCGGAGATGATTGTCGCCAACGCCATGGTCGCCGATGCTGTAATCGAGGGCGGGGCGAAGATACAAATAGATTTCAATGGACAGGTAACCGGGACAAGCGCCGGAGAATACTACAGCAGCCGCACCGGGACGACGACCCGCGATTTTGCGGTTCCGTCCGGATACATCCAAATCGTTTCGTCCGGGTACAATGCGGAAAGAACGATTATTGCTTCCGGCGGTGTCCAATCGGTGTATGCCGGAGGCTCGGCTACAGGAACAGTGATTTCCGGCGGATCGTGTATTGTCAGCAACTGCGCCAAATTTGATTCCGCAACGGTTCTTTCCGGCGGGTTGAGCATTTATCTCGGAACGGTTTCAAATCTGGTCGTTTCCGGCGGTTATACCTATGCAGGCACATGGGACACCAGCGGGATACGAATCGAAAAAGCGCAGATACACGGGGGCGCGTTGACTCTCGGCAACAGCGCGTCTCTTGTCAATGCGGAATTGTTCGGCGGATCACTTCAAATAAGTCGCGGTCTCGCGTCATCGGTGCGTATTCATTCCGGCGGGGTGATGAGCGGCAGGGCTGATTATTACGATTACATTGAAGGCAATCTCGGTTCGGCAATTGATGTCGCCGTCGAATCGGGCGGTCTGATGATCGTCACACCGTTGCAATATGTCTCCGGAGTGGTGCTTTCAGCCGGGGCGGTAATGGATCTCCGGTCGGGCGGTTCGGCGTTTGACATCCGACAGGAGGTCGGGGGCGTCATATCGGCAACCACGGTGGATTACTGCCAATACTCTTACGATCCGTGGATGGGGATGGATGTCAGTTCCGTCACCATCGCGAGCGGCCGCAACGAATTCGGCGATTTTTCCATCAACGGCGGAACCGCGACAAACTTTGTCCTGTACTCCGGCGGCAATTTGTATGTCGACAGTTATGATTCGGCGGTGCATACCGTAATCAAGGACGGAGGACTGCTGACAGCGGGATATTCCGCGCGTTTGGACGACAGTGAAGTTTTCTCGGGCGGCAGAATACTGCTTTCCGGAACATCCGCCAGAATGAGCGGAGGAATCGTTCATTCCGGCGGCGCGGTGGTCGTGGGAAAAAACGCGACCGTGAACGCTGTCGATTTCGAAGATGGCGTAAGTCTGATGCTGGATCTGGGCGCGGTGGTATCGGGCAGAATGGGCGGCAGCGCGTTTGTATCATCCGCGGGGAACCGCATATACGGATTCAACATCTTTTCCGGGTATTATCAATCTGTCGGCAGCGGTCAATCTTCCCTGAACGCGGTGGTTCACAACGGCGGTTCCATGACTGTCGCCCAAGGCGGATGCATTGACGGCGTAACCGTATCCTCCGGCGGATATCTGTATGTCAGCAGCGGAGCCAGCGCCATCGATGTGCATTGGACCCCGGGCGAAGGAATCGTATCCGCCCACTCTGCCGCAGTGGTCTTTTATGCCGACCAATACGCCGGGTGCTACCTCGCCTCCGGCGGCAGGATGCTTGAGCAAAACAATCACCTGAGCGGCGTAAACATCACCAACGGTTCCATGTATGTGTTCTCCTCCGGAGTTGCGGAGAATATCGTATTGAACGGCGGAATCGTTTATGTCGGCAGTTCCGGAAGGATCGTCGGAATGACGATAAACTCCGGTTCCTTGAATGTCAACTCCGACGCGTCGGTCGACGGACTGCTGTTGAACTACGGCGGTTCGGCAGCGGTCGCCAATAGGGCGGAGGTCAAAAACATCACGCTCAACAGCGGAAGCCTGCTGACGGTCAATTCCGGCGGCAAGGCGGTCGTAACTCAATATGGAAGCGGCACCATCTCGGCCATGATCGGCGCGGAGGTGGAGATCCACAACCGCAGTTTCAATGAAGGCGACGCCGTGGCCGCGAACGCAGGGTTCTCCTATTATGATGCGAACATCGGCTTTGGCGGAGAACTGCGCATCAATTCCGGCGCGCTGCTGTCCGGGGCGACGCTTGCTTCGGGAGGATATCTGTACGTCGCCGACGGCGCTTCCGCGAGTGATATCCGCATTGCGTCCGGAGGTTATCTTGAGGCCGCTGCGACAACGGAACTTCGTAACGTCGTAATTGAGCGCGGCGCGGTTTTCGCCGGGATCGTCAACGCGGACGACGGGGCGCTCACCTTGGAAAAAGTCGTCAACGGCGTCGTCTACGGCGAGGTGAAAGACGCCGTGATCGCCGGGACCATTGTCGTCGGTTCTGCCGCGACGATATCCGGACTCTCCGGCGACTTCACGCTGGATCTGTCGCGCTGGTCGCGGAATTGCGGCATAAGCGGCAACGATTTCTCGCACGCGAAATTCGTATTCGGCGATGCCGTCGATGTCGATCTTTCGGGAAACTACTGGGGAACGGCTGATATTGACGCCATCCGCGCCATGCTTGGCGCGGACAAGGATAAAGTCATCATCGGCGATGTTCTGACGGTCAATCCGTCCACGGTCGTTTTCGCCATCGAATCCACCGATCTGGTGAAAAATCACTTGCGCAGCGGCGGCAAAACCATAGAAGCGACGTTCACCGGCATCGTCAATGCCGCCACCGTTTCGGCGGATTCCGTGATGCTGCGCGACAACGCGGGGAAACTCCACGCGGTCAAAGACGTCCAGGTCAACGGCAATCGAATCGTCGTAACGCTGAACGATCTGACGGCGGAAGGTATTTACACGCTGGTGTTTTCTTCCTCCATCACCGACTCCGACGGGAACAAACTTTCCTCGCTGCGTTTCAGCGAACTTGACGCCGCGGTCGGCGACCAGATCCGTTTCAACGCCTCGGTTTCCGGACCGATGGTGTTGAAAACCGTCCCGGCGGGGGATGTCGCCGGAACGCTCACCGCGTTTCAAGTCTATTTCAACAAATCCGTCGATCCCTCGTCGCTGCTTGAGAATGTCCGTCTGATCGCTCCCGACGGGACCGGGATCGCCCCCGCTTCAGTACGAATGGTGACCGACTCCATCGCCGAATTTTCGGTGACGGCACAGACGGCGACCGGCAATTATTCGGTCAGGATCTCCGAAAACATAACCGACTATTCCGGCAACAAACTCAACCAGAACGGGAATGATGTCAACGGCGAATCGGGAGACTCCTACACGGGCTTCGTCAACCTGACGGAAATAGATTTGACTATCGGCGATGTCGAAGTGTCGCCGACGCTGACTCCCGGAGCGAAGACCCTGATAGCCTGGAATACCGCCAATGAAAGCGGCACGGCGCTCCTGGGCAGCTGGACGGACGGGGTGTATCTTTCCACGGACAGGAAGTGGGATGTCAGCGACAAACTGCTGGCGACGTACACCTACGCCGACGGACTGCTTGCCGGGGAAACGCTTTCCGCGCAGGCGCAATTCGCGGTTTCCGGCGTCAAAGAAGGCAATTATTACCTTCTTGTGCGCTCTGACATCAACAACGACGAGGACTCCGGCATCGTCGGAGCGGCGGCGGCACAGAATCTCAAGGCGGTCGCGGTTTCGGTTGCGATTCCGACCTTGAGTGCGGGGATCGCCGCGGACGGACATGTGAACGCCTCCGGTGATTTCGCCGTATACAAATTCACTCAGGCCGCCGGAGAATCCATGACCGTCGCGCTCGATACGCTGGCGGACGCCGCCAATATGGAACTCTACATCGGTTACGGATTTTCTCCGACCCGCGAAAAATACGACGCCAAACTGCAGCGCGTCACCGATGGGAGCCTCACACTTTCCGATACGGCGGTCGCGCGCGATATTTATGTCATGGTCTATGCCAAATCCGTGCCTGGAGCGCTGGATTACACAGTGACTGCCGATGTCGCGCCGCTGGAGATCGAGAAATTCACGCAGAGCACTCAAGACAATACGCAAGATATAACGCTGACGATCACCGGAGTCCGCTTTACGGAAAACACCGCGGCGGCTCTGGTCGACGGGACGGGACGGGAATACTCTCTCTCGGTGACGCGCGACAGCGGCACCAGACTCTCCGCCACGATTGTCGCCGGAACGCTGTCGGAAGGGGAATATCGGTTGAAGCTTTCCGATACCGACACGGTGTTCGCATCAGCAACGGTGACGATTGCCGGAACCGGAACCGGCGAACTGGAATACACATTCAACCCACCCGCGACCGTCGGACGCGCGGCGGTATCGACGTTGTATTTGAACATCGCCAACACCGGCACGGCTGCCATCGATTCCCCATTGATCTTCTTCACGCCCACGCAGTGGCACGAAGACAAGCCGGAAACGCTGGGGGCGGAATTGACGCTCGATTCTTCCAGTGTCAGCACGGCGTTCTGGGTCTCCACGACGCCCAACGGCTACTCCGATTCGCTGTCGTTTTTCGTGAGCGGCGAGAATGTCGGAGAGCTGCTGCCGGGCGAGAGCGTGACCGTGCCCATCACCTATCTCGGCTGGCGCTCCGACGACTGGGATTTCGGCAACTCGCATATCAACTGGAATGTCGCCACGCTTTCTTCCGACGACACGACTCGGCTCAACTGGGCGAATGTGTTCGGCAAAAGCGGACTTTCCGCTTCGGCTGCCCAAGCGCTCGGCGTCGCGTTTTCCGAGGATTTCGGCAACACTTGGGGCGGATACTACGACATGGTGATCTCCAACCTTAAGTACCTGAATTCCATCGGAGATGTCAGCGTTCAAAACACATCCGATCTGCTGTGTTTCGAAGTAATGCAGAAAACGGGTGCGCTTCAGCCCTTTGGAGAGTTGGTTTCCACTCGGGACATTCTCAAGGAAGGCAACTCGCTGGATATGGCGATCCGCCGCTCCTATTCCGGTGACATCGCGTCGCGCGACACCGCCGGATCGTTCGGATACGGCTGGTGCTGCGACTGGGATGTCAAGCTGGAGATCTCCGCCAACGGTGATGTCACTTACATCGAAGGCGGCAGCAAAGCGCTCTACCAGCCGAACTATTCCAACGGGTTCCAAAACGCCGTGGAAGACGGCTCCAAGCTGGTCAAAAACTCCATCGGCTACCGGCTCACGCTGGCAAGCGGCACGGTGAAACAGTTCGACAAAGCAGGAAAACTGCTCAGTGTGACCGCGCTCGACAACGAGCGAGTCTCCTGTTCTTACGACGCCGACGGCCGGATCGTTCGGCTCACCAACACCTCCAGCGGGGAATATCTGGCCTTCTCGCGCGATTCGGCGACCGGATTCGTCACGTCGATCACCGACAAATCGGGGCGTACCGTCAGCTATACCTATGAGGATGGCGACTTGGTCGAGGTCACGGATTCGCTTTCCGGCGTGATTGCGAGTTACGAATACTACGATACACATGAGCACGCGCTGACCAAGGCCGTCTCCGCCGACGGTTCGACGCGCTCCTTCGCCTACGACGCCAGCGGCCGGGTGACGAAACTGACCAAAAGCTCCGGCTCCATCGAACTTGCCTACGGCGACGGCGGCGAAGTGACGCTCACCTCCTCCAACGGCGACTCCATGACGCTCTTCTTCGGTGCGGACGGCAATGTCGCCAGGGCGGTCGACAACGTTTCCGGCATCGTTTACTCTTACCGTTACAACGCGAACGGCGGTTTCGTATCCGGGACCACTTCCGACGGCGGTACGACCGGCGACACATTGACCTTCTTCGGTGAGCGATTCGGCGTGCGAGGTTCGGGGAATACCGATTTCGGCGCTCTTACTTTCAATGCAACATATAAAACCGTTCCCGATCACTATGTGATCGACGGCATCACCTACTACAAGCGCGACGCCGAGGGCAACGCGCTCGACAAAGACGAGGAAGTCTCCGAATACTACCTGAGCGCCTATGACGCCGAGGGCAGCCTCGTGAGTTACAAGTACCTCAAGGACGGCGTCACCACCACCTACACGGTGACCGATGACGGCGGCTATCTGATCGACGTGGACGATCCGAGCGAATATTTCGTGATAGACGGCGTCAAGTATTTCAAGAAGGACATGGAAGGCAACGTGCTGCCGCAATTCGACACGACGACCGACAGTTACACCGTCGGCTACGACGCGGCGGGCAACCGCGTCTTCTACGCCTCCACGCAAAACGGCGAGACCACGAGTTATCTCTACGACGCCGACGGTCGACTGCTTTCCCTGACCGACGCCGACGGCACGACCAGTTACACCTACGACGCGGCGGGCAACAAGGCGACCGAAACCGCGCCCGACGGTTCCAAGTATGTCTACGACGCCGACGGCAACATGACGAGCGTCACCGCCGCCGACGGGAGCGTCACGAGTTACACCTACGACGCCCACGGCAATGTGGCGAGCATTACCTCGGGCGGAAAAACCGCCTCTTACACCTACAGCGAGGACGGCGAACAGCTGCTCGGCTATACCGACGAACGCGGCAATGTCTACGCCTACACCTACGACGAGGCGGGGCGGCAGAGCAGTGTCACGGTCAACGGCAAGACGACAAGCTATACCTACGACGCCAACGGCAATTACGCCTCGATCACCGACCCCGCGGGCGGGACGAGTCTCTACGAGTACGACGAAAACGGCGCGTTGACGAAATTCACGGACGCCAACGGCAACAGTATCGTCTACACCTACAACGACGATTCCGCGTTGGTGACGACCCTTTACGCCGACGGGACGAGCGAAAGTTACACCTACGATGCCGACGGCAATCTCACCCGCTGGCAGGGCCGCGCCGGGCAGACCGCGGAGTACACCGTCAACGCCGAGGGATACCTGACAAGCGTGACCTATTCCGACGGCAAGACCATCTCCTATACTTACAACGCCGACGGCTATGTCTCACAGATGAATGACATCGCCTTCACCTACGACGCCGGCGAAAATCTGACCTCCATGACCTTCGCCGACGGGAGAGCGGTGAACTATACCTATACCGTAGACGGCTTGCTCGCCGGATACGCCGACGAACTCGGTCACGCCTTGAACTACACCTATACCGACGACGACCTTTACGACCGGCTGACCGACGAAGCCGGAAATCTCGTCATCGACTACGATTACGACGAAGCGGGGAATCTCGTCAAGGCGGCCAAGGGCAACGGCGCTTACACGACCTACGCGTATGACGAGTACGGCGAGGTCACGGCGATCGAGAATTACACCGCCGCCGGAGTGCTGGAGTCGTTCAACCGCTACACCTACGACCGCGCAGGTCTGCGCACCGCGATGGCGACGCGGGAGGGAACTTGGACCTACACCTACGATGTTAGGGATCAGCTTGTCGGCGCGGTATTCACCGACAAGACGGAAACCGTCACGCAGGAATTGGCCTACACCTACGACGCGATGGGCAACCGCTTGAGTTCCACCGAAAACGGCGTCACGACCACTTACGTCTACAACAGCCTGAACCAGATCGTCAGCGCCGACGGCTTCACGTATGTCTACGACGCCAACGGCAATCTCTTGGAGGACGAAAAGCGCACGTACACCTGGACCGCGGACAACCGCGTCGCCAGCGAGACGCTCAAATCCACCGGGCAGACTTGGGAGTACGGCTACGACGCGATGGGCAACCGCGTGAGCTCCACCACCAACGGCGTCACCACCACGTGGACGGTGGATCAATACGGTAATGTCCTCGCCGAGTATGTGAACGGCGTATGGAACCGCACCTACTATCAGTGCGACCTCCTCGCCGGATTCAAGGACGCGGACGGCAACACCTATTATTACAACGGCGACGCGCTCGGCACGACCGTCTCAGTGAGCGGCGCGGCTGGTACAGCCGTCAGCACCTACAGTTACGACCCGTGGGGGAATGTTCTCAACAGCACCGAAGGCATCGCCAACGACTTCACCTTCGTTGGCGGCTACGGTCTGATGAAGAACGACTCCGGAACGTACTTCGTCCGTGCCCGGAATTACGATTCCGAAACTGGCCGATGGCTCTCCCCCGACCCCATCGGAATCGACGGCGGAGAAAATCTGTATGCGTATTGCGGAAATAATTCACCGTGTGTTGTCGATATTTCAGGGAATGCTACAGACATTTGGATTTCACGAGGACATTGGTCTCATGCGGCAATTAATTCAAACGGTTCTGTTTTAAGTTCCCATCCGGATTATAAAAATGATCAAAAAACCGTGAGTCAACTTGAAAAATATAATAAACAATACGGAGCAAGCGTTATATCTATATATGCCACAGATGAATTAGAACTTTCTTTCAAACGGGCAATAATGATTTATCATTATGGTCGTTCGTTAAATTTGCCAAACTATGACTGGGATTTGTGGACAATTACTCCGGGGACAGAAGGGCGTGATTGTGCTGGATGGGTTTCTTATGTTCTCAACTACGATTCTGTATATAAAGTTAACAATTTTTCAAATCCAGAGCGTCTAAAGGAATATTTATTGGGACTGTCCGGGGATTCGTTCATTAAACAACAAAAGGAAAAATATTTTTACACAAAAGGCAATTATGCCACGCACACATGGACTAATGTAGGATACAGGAAGTCTACAGACGGAAATTTCGATAGATACAAATTTACCGTCAACCAAGCTCCAACGGCAAACATTTCCAACACGATATCTTCGCAACCATTGAAATCGGAAACCACTATCACGAAGAGTGGCGGAAAATATGGCAAGGTGGTTTTGAGCGCCGAAGGTTCCCAAGACAACGGCGGAATACAGGATATTGTCGGGTCGATCACCAAGTATTTTTGGTATCGTCAAAATGAAGACAATACCTGGAGCGCCATTGGCGAAAGTACCGGAGAGGTCTTCGACGATGTGTGGCAAAAGGAAGGAACCACTGTCACGTATGGACTGAGAGTATTGGACAACGACGGCGATTACAGTCAAACCGGGTCATGGGTGCAGATAGGCAATGGGCAAGGAGCCTTTTTGATTACGACGACAGTAAGTGTTCCGTTGCCTGTGGACATCCCGTCCGAACTGACGTTGAGTTGCGACGGCAAGACCATAACCTACTCTCTGCTGGACGGGGACGACTATTGGGAACAGGGCAGCATTTATATCGCATCGCCGTATGAAAAGCTCACCGGGCTGTACCCGAAGGTGAATGAACACAAGCTCTCCGGCAGCATCAAACTTCCGCAGAAATACCAAGACATGCTCCGGCTCGGTCAGTCGATCACATTAGTCGTGGAAGGCTGGAACTCCAAGGACATCCGGTCGGAAAAACGGATAACGGTCTCCGGCAACGATGACGGAGGGAACGGCGGCGGGGAAAACCAATACGGTAAACCTATCGGCGGTAAAACGCCCATATCCGGTTCGGCCGACCCGAACGACAAGACGGTCACGGAGGGCGTCGGCGAGGCTGGATACATTGCCGCCGGGTCGAAGCTCTCCTACAAGGTCGAGTTCGAGAACGATCCCGAGTTCGCCACCGCTCCGGCGCAGTGGGTGCGCGTCTTCGACACCCTCGACGGGTCGAAGTTCGATCTCGACACCTTCGAGCTGCGGGATTTCTGCATCGCCGGCAACTTCTTCACCGTCGGCGACGGGCGCGACTGTTTCAACGACACGGTGACGCTCCACATCTACGACTACACCGTTACCGCCACCGTGGCGATCAACCTCGTGACCGATGAGGAGACGGGCACCACCCAGCTGGTCGCCGAATTCATGGCCATCGATCCCGAAACGGGCTTTATGCTGCAGGATCTCGTCAACGGTATGCTCCCCGTCAACGATGCCATCGGCGCGGGTGAAGGGTACATCAATTATACCGTCAACGCCAAACAAGATCTGGCGCACGGCACGGAACTTACCAACACGGCGAAGATCTACTTCGACTTCAACGATCCCATCGACACGCCGACTACCCTCAACACCATCGATAGTGTCGATCCCGCGGTCACGGGTTTCACCGTTGCGGCGGCAAATTCGACGATTACCCTGACGCTCGCGGGCGAAGACGCTGACAGCGGCATCGCCGGGTACAACATCATGTACTCCACCAACGGCGAAAATTTCATGACCTACGGCTACTCCACCTACGCGGAACTCGCCATCAACGGTACTCCCGGAACCACCTACTATTTCAAGGCGCAGGCGGTGGACAATGTCGGCAACCTCTCCGGCTGGAGCGAAGTCAAGTCCGTGAGGATATCCGGAGTCGCGCCGGAAAACCTGACCGGCACACAGTCCGGCCTCGCTTGGGACGCCGTGACCGGCGCGACGGGGTATGTGGTGGAATACTCCACCGACAACTTCGAGCATCTGGTGCGGCTCCATACCGAAAGCAACGGCGTCAGCTCCTTCTGCCTGCCGCAGGGAACGTATCAGTGGCGGGTTCGCGCCTCCGAAAGCGACGAGTGGGTGACAGGCGAAAACATCGCCGCCGACACTGTTGCGGTCACGCCGCAGCTGGTCAGCTCCGATGCCGACGGCAACGCCGATGTCTTCTTCGCCAACGCCGCCGGGACATGGGGAGCAAACTATGCCGCGAAGCATGTCGGCTCCATCGGCGACTGGGCAGGGACAAACGAGTCCGTTTCGCTGAGCGGCAAAAACAAACTCGCCGATATCTTCGAAGGCTCGACGGACGCGAATGTTCTCCTTATGACCGACGACGCCAACGGCGACGCGCTGTTCGTGGACGATATTTATACCGCGCTGCCGGGAACGGTCGCGGAACAGCAGTCACGCATCGCGCGGATCGACGAGATCCGTGCCGGAGCTGGAAACGACGTGGTCGATCTGACGAGTCAGCGCTTCGAGTACATCGGAGACGGCCTGACGGTTCGCGGCGGCGACGGCAACGACACCATCTGGGCGAACAAGGGCGACAACTTCCTCTTCGGCGACGCGGGCAACGACCGTCTCGTCGGAGCGTCCGGAAACGACGTCCTGGCCGGCGGCGTCGGCAGCGACTTGATGCACGGCGGCGGCGGGAACGACATCTTCGCCTTCTGCGACAACTGGGGCGTCGACACCGTCGAACAGCTCCCCGATGGTACAGTCACGCTGTGGTTCGCCTCCGGCAGTTCGGCGAACTGGGACGCGGTGTCCTTGACCTACACCGACGGGGAAAATTCCGTGACCGTCAAGGGCGTGACGGCAGATAATGTGACGCTCAAGTTCGGCGACGACGGATCCGAAGAGTTCGCAACGCTCTCGGCCCTCGGCGCCTTCGCGGATGTGACCGGCGAAAAGGTCTTCGAGGAAAAGAGCAAAGGCATTCTGGCCGGTCTGTGACGGCTGAGCCGGGGATGTCCGTGCCCGCCCGACGGTTCTGGAGAATGTGCCTCCGGACCGTGTCCCCGTGCGGGGCTGCGGCCGATGTTTTCGGGGGATTTCGCTTTTTTCCGGCTCATTCGGTCGGATCGATATTGAAAATCCCCGGGGGAACGGATATATTTCATGACTTCCGGGGGAGATTTCAGCATGTCGAAGAAAGTGATCCACGATTTCACGGAGGGGCCCCTTTTCGGACCCATGCTCCGCTTTTCCATCCCCTTCATGCTCTCCAACGGACTGCAGGTGCTGTACGCCATGGCCGACATGCTCATCGTCGGCAAGTTCGTGGGCAGCGGCGGCATCTCGGCCGTCATGACGGCCAGCCAGAGCGTCTTCTTCCTCACCATGGTGGGCATGGGATTCGCCACCGGCGGTCAGGTCCTGATCTCCCAGCTCGTCGGACGGCGCGAGACGGAACGGCTCAAAAAGGCCATCGGAACGCAGTTTTCGATCATCTTCTCTGCCGGGATCTTCTTTTCGGTGATGTCGATCCTCTTTGCCGGACCCCTGCTCCGGCTGCTGGAGACGCCCCCCGAGGCTTTTGCGGGGGCGTACCGATATCTCCTCGTCTGCGGCGGCGGACTGCTTTTCATCTTCGGGTACAACATGATCGCCGCCATCCTGCGGGGCGTGGGCGACTCGGTGCGGCCCTTTCAGTTCATCGTCGTTTCGGCCCTGATGAACATCGCGCTGGATCTGCTCTTCGTCGGCGTCTTCGGCCTCGGCGTGGCGGGGGCGGGCGTCGCCACGGTGGCAAGTCAGGCGGCGGCCTTTCTGCTGGCCTTCCGCTATCTTTACCGCAACCGGGAGTCCTTCGGCTTCGATTTCAAGATGGCCTCCTTCCGGGTGGACCCAGTGATGTTCGGGGCGCTGGTGAAGCTGGGGATCCCCTTCGCGGTGCGCTTCGCGGCGATCAACATCTCCATGCTGTTCGTGACTTCGCTGGTCAACTCCCTCGGAACGGCTACGTCGGCCGCCTTCGGCATCGCCCTGCGGCTGGACGAATTCGCCAACAAGATCTCTCAGGGGGTGATGATGGCCGTCTCGACCATCGTGGGGCAGAACATCGGGGCGGGGCACATCGGGCGCATCCGCCGCGGCGTTTATTACGCATGGGGCATCTGCGGCGGATTCTTCCTCGTTTTCGGGCTGGCGCAGGTCCTGTTTCCCCGGGCGCTGTACAGCATCTTCACCGACGACGAAGCGGTGCTGAAACTGGCTCCCGTCATCATCTCCGCGCTGATCATCCACTACCCGGCATTGCTCATCATGAAGGGGACCAACGGCTTCGTGCAGGGGATCGGCAACGCCCTGTTCGGACTCATGATCGCCGTGCTGGACGGCCTGGTCTTCCGGGTCACGTTCAGCTGGCTTTTCGGCATCCGCCTGCAGATGGGACTTTACGGCATGATCCTCGGATACGCGCTGGCGACTTACAGCACGGCGCTGCCCAGCCTCTTCTATTTCCTCTTCATCCCGTGGCACCGCCGCAAGACCGTCGTATGAAGAAACGGCACCGCCGGAACTTCCGGCAGTGCCGTTCTGCGGGGCGGGGAGACCTCAGTAGATCTCCTTCACCGGATTCTTGCTGTATTCCGGGTAAAGCAGCGGCAGGACCGGGTTGTTCGGGTCCATGGACTGGGTCTGACGGTACTGGGCGTTGTATTTGAGATTGCTGCCGTGACCGTCCAGATGGCAGATGTTCATGGATTCGGCGTGGCGGAAGGCCAGATAATCCCGCCCGTCCGAGGCCCGCGTCGTGGCGACGTTGCCGTAATTGACGTTGTACCAGTCGCTGTCGATGAACGCCCAGTAGCGGGAGGGGGTTTTGAAGGCCGAGACCTTGCGGGGCCGGGCCGCCCGGTCGACGGAGCCCTGGGTTCCCAGCACATAGGTGCCGTGGGCGTAGCTCAAGCCGCGCTTGTGGGGCGTTTTGCCCACGTCGCCCACGGCGCTGGAGTTGTATTTGTCGGGCGTCCGCGCGGGACAGCCGTTGAAGGACTTGCCTTCGGTCCACGCGGCGTCGGAGCACGCGCCGACGTTCTTGTGGAGCCACTGCCCCGTTGTGACCCACGGCTGCTTGACGCCGGAGGTGACCGTCTGCTGGGTGAGGCCGAAGCCGTCGAAGGAATCGGCGTAGAGGGAGATCGCGATCCCCAAAGTCTTCATGTTGCTCTGGCAGCTGGCCGTCTTGCCCCGCTCCCGGGCCTGCTGCAATGCGGGCATCAGCATGGCCGCCAGTATCGCGATGATGGCGATCACCACCAGCAGCTCGATCAACGTGAAACGGGACGCCGCGGAAAACGAAGTGTTCGGCTTGCTCATATCATACCTCCGAAATTTGGGAATCGTTGCCATTCCGCCCATATTATAGCCATTCGGCCCGGTTTTTGCAAGGCGTTTCCTGTCAAAAATTGCGCATTTTACGCTTGTTTTCGTTTTTTCCGCACCGTTCGGACGAAAAACACCGTTCGGAGCGAAGGTGATGACGCCGGCTTGACAAAGCGGCGGAGGCGCGGTATATTAGGTCCTCGTCGACTTGTTGGTACATTTAATGCGAAATATTGGGACATGACGGGATGCCGGATTACAAGTATTTGGAATTGAAGCAGGAACTGGTCCGCAACATCCGGACGGGGCATTACCGGCGGGGGGACTTGCTGGAGTCCGAAGCGGTCCTGCAGAGGCGTTTTCACCTGTCGCGCAACACGGTGCGTCAGGCGCTGGCGGAGCTGGAACGGGACGGGCTCGTCTCCCGCCGCCGGGGCAAGGGGACGATCGTCTCCGACGTGGGGCCGGGGCCCGCGGGCTCCCGCAAGGTGGCGCTGGTGCTGTACAGCATCTCCCTCATGCTGCACCCCGTCACGGCCGACCTGATCCGGGGGATCGGAGAAGCGCTCTCACGGGAGAACTATACGCTGGACATCCTCGCCGGCGACCGGGATCTTCCCGGCGAGAAATTTTCCTCTCTGCTCCACACCTATGCGGGGATCCTCGTGGGGGCGGCCGAGATGGACGAGGCGCTTCTGCAGAAATTCCTCGCGTGTCCCATCCCCTGCATTTTCCTCAAAAACCACCGGCGGGACTACCGGGACCGGGTCTGGAAGATCGATTTTGCCGCCGCGGGCCGGATGGCCGCGGAACATCTGATTTCCGGCGGCGTCCGCGAGCTGGGGGTCGTTTACTCCGGCGCGCGGCTGGGCATCACGCAGGATTTTCTCGAAGGCATCCGTTCGGCTTGTCTGGAGAACGGCGTGCGGCTGCGCGCGGCCGACGCCGTCTGCACGGACGGGTGTGATCAGGAGGAGATCCGCGAAAAGATCATGCGCGTTCTGGCGTCGCCCGAACGGCCCCGGGGCATGGTTTGTTTCGCCGATTCCTTCGCGCGGCAGGTCCTGACGTGCGCCGAGGCCCTCGGCATCCGGGTCCCGGAGGAGCTGACCGTTACGGGATGCAACGACACCGACGCCTCCCGGAACAGCCCGATCCCGCTGACGTCGCTCAGGATCCCGACCCGGGAGCTGGGCCTCTCCGGCGCGGCCGAACTCTTGCGCCGCATCCACGGCGGACCGGCCGGAACGCCCGCGCTCCTCGTGCCGGAATTGGTCGTGCGGGATTCATCGGGAGGGAAGAGCTTATGAAAATCACCTGGTTCGACGACTTGACGAACACGGTCTGCACGCCGGAAGAGCCCGGGGCTTTCATCCTGAAGGAGGAGTCCCTGCCTCTCGACGGGGCCGCGGTAAAGCGCGTCACGCTGACCCTGAAGCCGGGGGAGCCGCCCCGGTCTTTGCGGGTCTATTACCGGATCGCTCACGTTCCGGGCTCCGGCGTCCGGTGCTGGAACAGCACGTTCAAGGAGGGAGAGCACACCCTCGATGAGATGCTGTCGCCGGAGTTCCGGAAAAAATTCCACGAGGCGCACCTCAGGGGCAACCGGCTCCGGGTCTGGGAAGGAGAGAATTTCTACCGCTGGGCCGGTCTTGTCCACGCGGCGGAGTTCATTCCCGGGAAGAGCTGCGGCTGGTACGCCGCTCTGGAGCCCGAAAATCCCAACGGGATCATGTGGTTCAGCTGTCAGGACGACGGATTCGTCATGGCGGACAGCTGCCGGTACATCGATCACGGTTCCCCCGTCGTCTCCCGGATGCTGCTGTTCGAAAACTGCGCCGACTGGCGGCCCCCGCTGGGCTGGTTCCACGACCATTATCCGGAGTATTTCCGGCCGGTCGACGACCGGGTGCGGGCCCTTGCGGGCACCTTCTGCATCACCAATCCCCTGTCGTCGGAGAAAACCCTCGCCGACGCGGAAAAAAACGGCGTGTGCTTCACCGAACTGCACAACCACTACCCCGCCTACGGGAACTTCGTGCCGCAGGAAAAGAGCTGGAAGAGCGTGGTCCTTCACGACTACCCCGACTTGCCTTTCCCCCGGGACGAGATCACGCCCGAAAAGATCAACGGCTTCATTTCCCGGCTCCACGCCCGGAATATCAAGGTCCTCTTCTATTTTCAGGCGACCGGCGACTGTTACCGGCCCTTCGCCGAAAAGAATTTCCCCGAGGACATCGCGCTGGAGTTGGACGGGACCCGGATCCCCGCGTGGCGGGAGTGCTGGATGATGAACGGTCTCCCCGGCAGCCGCTACGCCAAACACATCGACGGCATGCTGGAAGAACTTTTCCTCCGGCATCCCGATATCGACGGCATCTTCATGGATCAGGTCTGCTACCCCGTGGAGGATACGGGCCACGACGACGGGAAGACGGGGTACGCCAACCGCCGCATCGCCAACGTGCGGGAGTCCTACTACCCCGTGATCGAAAAGGCGGCGCGGATGCTCCACGCCCGGGGCAAGATCCTGTGGGTCAACGGCTCCTTCGACCTCAAGGTCCAGCGTTTCGCCGACGGGATCATGGCCGAGGGGCTCCACGGCGGCTCCGAAGTCCTGCGGTACTTCTGTCTCGACAAGCCCCTGCTGGTGCACCAGTACCCGGAAACGGCGGAACAGGCGGCAATGATCCTCTCCTACGCATTGCGCGCCGGGACGACTCTCATCTCCGTCGGCGGCAACTCCCACTCATCGGACGCCGTCCTCGCGCCGGAGCCCGCGGAGATATTCCGAAGGGGGAGAAGCCTTTTGGAGCCCCTCCGGGGGAGGAAGTGGTGTTTCCTGCCCCGGCCCGCCGAGTTTCCGGACGGGGTCTTCGGCAACGTCTTTCACGCGTCCGACGGCGAGACCATGCTGGTGACGCTGGCCTCGCAGGACGCGCTTCTGCCGGACGGCGGCTCCCGGGAACTTGCGTTTTCGTGGAATCTCGCCGGAGTCTGGGAGGCGGCATGTCTCTCCCTCGGCGGGAGCGTTCCCCTGGCGGATGTGACGCAGGGCCGCGTGACGGTCCCGGCCTTCGACGGTCTGGCCCTCGTGAAACTGCGCCTCAAGGGGGAGGCGTGAAAAATCTCGAACTTTTTTCCATCGGGAAATCGGCAGATACCAACAACTTTTCGGGAAAGGACGTGCAGATGAAAAAAATGATTGTTCGTTTCGGGCGGCGGCGGGGAGGGGCGTCTTGCTTCACCTTGATCGAGCTCCTCGTTGTGATCGCCATCATCGCCATTCTGGCGGCGATGCTCATGCCCGCCTTGCAGCAGGCCCGGGAGACCAGTCTTTCGACCCAGTGTCTCTCCAACATCAAGCAGATGATGCAAATGGCGAAACTGTACGCCGAAGACTACAAGGGGTACTATTTCCACCCCACCGGCATGACGGGCCGCACGGACTGGACTTATCTGCTCTATGCCCACGCCCAGCCGACCGCGCAAAAATACAAATGGAAGATCAAGGCCGCGGAGTGTCCCAAGGTCCCCGTCGCGGAGAACCCGCAGTACTTGAGTTACGGCATGAATGCCAATGTGCAGGGATACAAGGACTCTCAGTTCAAATTCAACATTCTGGTCATGACCGACTGCTACCGTTTCATCGATCTCTGCTGGTATGAGACCGCCACCAGACCGTCGGGCGTCCGGTACCGTCACAACGGCGACAGCGTCATCAACATGGCTTTCGTCGACGGCAGCGCGAGATCCACGAAGACCTACATCATTTTCCCGTGGCAGCGCTTCCCCGGGACATGCGTCTACAAGGATGTGCCGGAGTTCAGGATGTGGTTCCGCGGGTCGGAGTTCTGACCTCGGCGCCGCCGAAGCGGCAAAGGACGCAAAATGACGCACGTGGACAAATTCAGGAAAAAGATCCGCTTTGCGGATTACCGGCTTTTTTGTACCCCCGGCGCGGCGGCGCGCCCCGGGGAGATCGACCTTTCCGGCGGCATCCGCCTTTCCGGCGCGGCGGGAACGGAAAATCAGCAGCGGGAACTGGCCCGTTTCTGCGAGGTCTCCGGGATCCCCCTCTCCGGCGGTTATCCGGTCCGTCTCGAGATATCTCCCGAAACGGAGGGTCGCCGCATCGCCGTGGAAGGGCGGGGGTGCCTGATCTCGGGCTCCTGCGAAGACGAGTTGTGGCGGGCCGTGTTCCAGTGGTGCGATCTGCTGCGGTCGGCCGGGCGGAAAGCCCTTGTCCCCGGCGAAAGGCGCGGGAAACTGTGGCTGAAATACCGTCTGGCCCGCTGTCCCTGGGGCCCCACCCACCGGGCCACGGACTGGAAGGATGAACTCGTCGACAAAATCGACTACTACCCCGAGGACTTTCTGCGTCAGCTGGCCTGGGAGGGGGTGAACGGTCTGTGGATCACCGGCACATGGCGCGAATTGGCCGACACGGGATTCGAACCGGTCGATCCCCTGCGTTCCCGCCGCCTCGCGAAACTCCGGAGAACGGTGGAGAAGTGCGGGAAGTTCGGCATCAAAGTCTGGCTGTTCTGCATCGAACCCTTCAATTTCACCCCGGACGATCCGCTGCCGGAGCGTCACCCGGAGCTCCGCGGCGCGCCCTATTTCCACCGCTACGCCTTCTGTCCTTCGGGAGAGGAGGGGCAGACCTTCATCCGCAACGCGGTCCGCTCCATTTTTTCCGCCGTCCCCGGGCTGGGCGGGATGCTCAACATCTCCCACGGCGAGCGCGGGACGACCTGTCTGAGCTCCATTTCGTGTCTGAGCGATTCCCCCGTCGACTGTCCCCGCTGCGGCCGTCTGCCCAAGGCGCAGATCCTGTGCAATGCCCTTGCCGCCATGCGCCGGGGCATGGACGAGGCCGGGGCATTCGACGCGGGGTTGATCGCCTGGCTCTACATGCCTTCCCCGGCGCCCCGCCGGGCGGCCTGGGTGTACGACATCCCCTCGCGCATGCCGGAGAGGACGGTCCTGCAGTACAATTTCGAGTCCGGCGGTCAGCTGGTGCAGCTGGGGAAGACGCGGATCGCCGGGGATTATCATTTGAGTTACACCGGTCCCGCGGCGACCTTCCGGCGCATCGCCCGGAGCGCGGCCCGGGCGGGGGTCTCCCTGTCGGCCAAGGTACAGGTCTCGGCTTCCATCGAGGCGGAGACGCTGGATTGCGTGCCCGTTCCCGGGATCCTCTACGACAAGTACAGGGCCATGAACCGATGCGGCGTGTCCTCCGTCATGCAGAGCTGGATTTTCGGCTCCAAGCCCGGTCTGATGACCCGGGCCGCCGGACTGCTGTCCTCGGAGGATTTTTCCGGGAGCCGCCGGGATTTCCTGCTGCGTCTGGCCGCGCCGGAGTGGGGGGAAAAGGCCGCCGTCGTCGCCCGGGCCTGGGCGTATTTCTCCCGGGCCTACCGCAACTTCCCCTTCTGCAACATGTTCCAGTATTACGGCCCGCTGGATGACGCCGCCTCCTGGCCCCTCTACCCCAAAATGGCCTACATCCCCCTGACGCCGGTGTGGAAGGTCGACTTCCCCCTGAGCGGAGACGCCATCGGCGAGTGTCTGGAAAATCACACCATCGAGGAAGCGGTTTCCCTGATGGAAAAGTGCGACAAACTGTGGCGGCGCGGCATGAAGTGTCTGGAAAAAGCCGCCGGGAACCCCACGCCCGTCCAGGAGATGCAGTTGGTGAACATCCGCGCCATGGCTGCCCAGATCGGGATCTGCATCGACGTCCTGCGCTTCTACAAACTGCGGAGCGTCGGGACGCCGGAAGCGGTGCGGGAGATGAAACGCATCGTCATCAGGGAGATCGCCCTCCGCCGGGAACTCCTGGCGTGCATAAGAAAGAATCCCGGTCTGGGGTTCCAGTCCGAGGCCTGTGCCTTCAAATACGATCCCGTCTCCATCCGCCGGGCGGCGGCTTCTCTCGAGGGACTGCTGAAAAAAGATTTCCCGGAACTGGAAAAGCATCCGGAAAAGATCCGCATCCCGCTGCCGGAGTACGACTGCGCCGCGGGGGCGTGGGAAACGTCGGCGACTTTCCGCTGGCGCTTGAAAAAGGAGCAAAACGGCTTCCGCTTTTGGCTGGAAAATCTGCGCCCCTCCCGCAATCCCAGTTTCAGTCTGGCGTTTGCGGACAGGATGCTCATCCGTTCCGTGAGATCCACCCGTGTCGACCGCGGCGGCATTTTTTCCGATCTTCTGGGGGTGAGGGAGTTTGCTTTCGACGGCCGGGGCGGTTTCTCCCTGCTGATCCCGCCGGGCGCGGCCGGGTTCCTGCCGGGAGACGAGCCGGCTTTCGGCGTTTTCCGCGTCGAGGATGCCATCGAGGACAACCGCCCCTGCGAGTCCAGTCCCCCGTCGATCCACCCCGACTACGTCCCCCGGCTCAGACTCAAACTGGGGTACTTCGATCCGGGCGCGGTGTTCCTGCTCAAAAATTACTGAAGTTAAAAAAATCACAGGAGGAATGATGAAAAGAACGATGACCAGAAGAGTACTGCTGTGCGCGCTTGGGTGTTTCCTTGCCTGCGGCGCGGCGGAGATCGCCGTCCCGTCTTTGTGGAAGAGCAAATCGCAGCTGCCCGAATACCGGATCACCGAAGCCGGATTTTCCGCAAACGCCGATCGGGCGGTGTGGGCGATTCGGATCAACAATCTTGAGAAACTCCTCAAGACCGACCATTTCCTGATCAGTCTCTACATGAACACCGATTCCGACGTGAACACGGGGCGCACGCCGGGGAAAGACGGCTGCGATTTCCAGATGAACATCCAGGTCGGCCCCCGGACTTTGACCGCCATCGACTGGCGGAAGAACACCCAGCGGCGGATCCCCCTCGACAAGGAGGATTATTTCATCGAAAGCCGGGGCGATATCCTGTACATCGTCCTGCGGGGGGAATCCTTGAAGGACGCCGTCAAGTTCAACGACAGGATGACGCTCCGGCTGCAGATGAGCACGGCGACGGTCCCGCGGCTGGTCTTCGACCAGAGGATCGACCGCACGCGCACATACGGTGAAATGACACCCGCGTTTTCTTTCACCCCCTTCCGGCCGAAACCGGTGGTCCAAAGGCAGGAAACCCTTCCGGTCCCCCGGAAAGGGGAGATCATGGTCCCGTCCCTGTGGAAGAGCGGAAGCGATCTGCCCGAATACCGGATCACCGAAGCCGGATTTTCCGCGAACGCCGACCGGGCGGTGTGGGCGATTCGGATCAACAATCTTGAGAAACTCCTCAAGACCGACCGTTTCCTCATCAGCCTCTACATGAACACCGACTGCGACATGAACACCGGACGCACGCCGGGGAAGGACGGCTGCGATTTCCAGATGAACATCCAGGTCGGTCCCCGGACCTTGAGCGCCATCGACTGGCGCAAGAGCCGTTTCCAGCGGATCCCCCTCTATGACGACGATTATCTCGTCGAAAGCCGGGGGGATATCCTGTACATCATCCTGCGGGGCGAACCGCTGAAGGACGCCGTCAAGTTCAACGACAAAATGATGCTCCGTCTGCTGGTGAACTCGGAGGTGAGCCCGCGGCAGGAATTCAACCGGCAGATCGACGCAAAACGCGTCTACGGCATGATGCTGCCCGCGCTGCCCTTCACCCGGTTCGGCGCGGAGCGCTCGGCGCTGATCAAGACGCCGGAAGCGGTCCTGATCCCCCGGAACGACGGACTCAAAGTGTGGAACACATTCGGAGAGCGCTTCCGCGACGACGAGCCCATGCCCCCCGTGGTCGGCAAAGAGCCCGCCCTGCGCTTCAGCGCGGCCCGCGGGGAGCGCGAGGCGGTCCACTTCGCCGTCACGGCCCCGAAACCCTTTCAAACGCTCGAGATCGTCCCCGGCGATCTCAAGGGCCCCGGGAACGCCGTGATCCCCGGCTCGGCCCTCGCCGTGCGCTACGTGGGGTTCGCCACCACCATCCGCGAGGAGAGTTATACGGACATCCTCTACCGGGCGTACAAGTCTCAAAAGTCCCCCCACCACTTCGCGCTGATCGGCGTCACCGTCTCCCGGGACGCCGTTCCCGGCATCTACCGGGGCGAGGCGCAGCTCATCGCCGACGGGAAGAAGAGGGAGCCCCTGCCGCTGGAGCTGGAGATCTACCCCTTCACCTTGCCGGAAACGCGCAGTTTCAAGACGGCCTACTGTCTGAAACCCGCCTTCGTCCGCAACCATTTCCCCGAGGCGACGCCCGCGGAACGGGCCCGGGAATTCGAGGCGCAGCGCCGTATCGCGCGGGAGTTCCGCTTCAGTCCCCGTCTGCCCCAGTGTCTGCCGAAACTCACCTGGACGAGGGACGAGAAACTCCTCATCGACTGGAGCCGTTTCGACAAGGTGATCGACCAATACTTCAACGAATATAAATTCACGGTCTTTCAGGATTCCCTTTTCCAGATCGGCTCCCACGGCGGACCGCTCTATCCGCGGATACGGAAACTGCTGGGCGAGGACATAAAAACCTCCGATCCCAAGTTCGAAAAATTCTTTTCCCAGCTGGTGAAACAGGTCCATGACCACTACAAAGCGCTTGGCATCTTCGACCGGTGCGTCTTCTTCATCTGGGACGAGCCCTACGAGAGCGTCTACCCGGACATCCGGCGCTGCTGCGGGATCGCCCGAAAAGCCGCGCCCGACGTGAAGTGGGCCGTCGCCATCGACCACGCCGCGCCGCCCCTCAAAGAAGCCGTCTCCGTGTGGGCGACGAATTTCCTCACGCTCTACAATCTGCGGAACAATCCCGCGACCCGCGACCAGCGCGTCTGGTGCTACAACAAAATCGGCATGGAGAGTTTCCGCGAACCCGCCTCCGTCCCCCGGCTCTACTACTGGCTGGCGAAGCGCTACCGCGTGGAGTGCTACGAGTACAGCGAGATCAACGGCTACCAGCCGAGACATCAGGGGAAAAAGCCGGGCGCGGTCTACAACACCTGGGTCAACTACAACTGGCTGTATCCCGACGAAAAGCCCGGCACGCCCTTTGCCTCCCTGCGCATGGTGCTCACGGCCGACGGCATGGACGACTACGACTATCTGCGGCTTTTCGAAGAGCGTTTCGGCGCGGACAAACTGCCCGCCGAGGTCAAGGCGGCGTTCCCAGAACTCGTCGCGGGCGGCCACATCCAATTCCCCGTCAGGACCAACCGCGGATTGCAGAAGATCCGCGGGATCCTGGCCCGGGAACTGAGCCGCTGACGCCGTCCGCAAATAAGCCGAAAATGCGCTGGTTTTGACGGGAAACGCCTTGCAAAAGCCGGGGGCGGCGGCTATAGTATGCCGCAGCAATAAGATTCCGAAACAACCCGGGAGGCGGATATCATGAAACGGATCGTCGGATGTCTTTACCATGACGGCAGGCTCGGCATCGAAGAGGAGACCATGCCGAAACTGGCGGAGAACGAGGTGCTGGTGGAGGTGCATGCCTCGCTCATCAGTCCCGGCACGGAGATGTCTTCGGCGCGGAATCTGCGGCGCAAGCCCGATCCGGCGATCTCGGCGCCGATCAAGTTCGGCTATTCCAACGCCGGGATCGTGATCAAAACAAAGGGGGACGCCCGGGGGCTCGTGCCCGGCATGCGGGTCGCCTGCATGGGGGCGGGGGCGGCGCTCCACGCAAATTACGCCGCGGTCCCGGTGAATCTGGTGGTCCCGATCCCCGACGGCGTGACCTTCGAGCAGGCCGCCTATCTGTCGCTTGCGGCGACGGCGCTCCAGGCGGTGCGGCGCACGGACGTGCGGCTCGGCGAGTACGGTTCCGTGCTGGGCATGGGCATCGTGGGGAATCTTGCGGCGCAGCTTTACCGTCTTTCCGGCGCCCGGGTGCTGGGGTGGGAGACCTTGAAACTCCGCGCGCGGCTCGCCAAGAAGTGCGGCGTCGGGACCGTCGATTTCCTGAAATCCGACCCGGTGGAGCCCACGAAAACTTTCGCCGCGCCCTGGGGGCTGGACTTCGCCCTCTTCGCCTTCGGCGGGGATGCGGAAAAGGCTTTCCTCAATATCAAGAAGTGCATGAAGATCTCCGCCGACGGCCACGCCATGGGGCGGGTGGTGCTGGTGGGCGGGTGCCGGGTCCCGGTGGACGGCGGGGCGGCCTCGGGCAATCTGGATATCCGGGCCTCCTCCCGCACGGGGGCGGGCTATCACGATCACGCGTGGGAGTACGGCCGGGACTATCCCGCGGCCTTCGTCCAGTTCACCACCCAGCGCAACGCGCAGGAATTGATCCGGCTCATTTCGGAGAAGCGTCTTGCGGTCGATCCCCTCACGACCCACCGCATGCCGCTGGAAAACATCGCCGAGGCGGGGGATCTTCTGGTGGAGCATCCCGACCGCGCTCTCGGCGTGATCCTCACCATGAAGCACTGAGACGGCGCTGCTTTCGGCAGTGCCGTCCGCTGAATTGCCTGCGCGGGCGTCGCTCTCCCCAAAATACGCCGCTTTTCTTGAAAAAAGACGGGGGGCCCGGGGGGAAGAAAAAAACTTCTTTTCACGCGAAAAGAAGTTTTTTTCTTCC
>JAFSTC010000057.1 GCA_017450705.1 Lentisphaeria bacterium
CCGGAAACTGAGCGTCCGGCCGCCGAGCACCCGCTCCTTGTCATCGGCGAGCAGATCGCTGTTCGACCCGGTGATGAAGATGCTGACGTTGCGGTATTTGGTCTTCAGGGAATTGACGACCTCCGGCCAGTCCTTGACGAATTGGATCTCGTCGAGGAAGATGTAGAACATCGCCTCGTCAACGATGCGAGTCTGCAAATACTCATAGAGCGTGACGGCGTCCCGGTATTTCCGGTTTTCGAGCAGCTCGAAACTCAGATACAGGATGTGCTTCCTGTCGGTCTCGGACAGCAGTTCACGCTGGATCATCTTCAGCAGTTCCGTCTTGCCCGCCCGGCGCACGCCGGTGAGCATTTTGATCTGCTCGTTACGGTAGAACGGTCTGATTTGTCGAAGATATTGTTCCCGCAGATACATGGAGGTCTCCTTCGCTTGGTCTGTTTTTGCGCATAATATAGCACCAAACCCTGAAAGTGTCAAGAAAATAAAACACTTTTTGATGAAATATCTAAATGTGTTAGGAAAATAAAACACTTTTGTGGCAACGGAAGCCATGTCATAGACGCGAAGGATCGAAAATGAGGCGACGAGGGCAGGAATGACCTCGAACTCGACGGTTCCCCCCTGCGGGGAAATTTTCAGTGGGCGCGCGGAAGGACTCCGGACCCCAAACAGACTTGCTTGCCGACGACAGACAACGATCCTGAACCTGAAAATAATTAGTGCCGGCGGCACTAATTGAAAGGCCTCAGTCCAAAAATTCCCTCACATGAGGGAATTATTTCAAGACCTCCGTGAGGCTTCGGCCGCCATCGCAGGACGGCCGAGTTTCGGCTTTCATTTCACCAAACAATCAACGATGCAAAAACCGCATCCCACATGCGGAGGGGATGCTTTTTGCCTCAAAAAACACAGAAAGGACACCATGTCAACTCAAATCACACTCAACAGCGGAATCATCCTGCCGGACGCCCGGAAACCGGCCAACGATGCGATCCCCGAGAATATTCGGCAGCTGGTATCGCTGATGACCGCAGTTCTTGAAAGAATTTCTGAAAAACGACTGGATATATCCGGTCACAAGTGCTTATATACGAACCACAACGAAAGGAGAAGCGATCATGGAAGAATCCAGTATCATCCGCCAGTTGGCACAGCTCCGGACTTTGTCCAAGGCGAGTGCCATCCGCAAGCACGTGGAACTCTTCGGGTATGAACCGAGGCAGACCAGAAACCTCCCGGCGCTCCGGGCCCATCTGGCGTTCCGCATCCAGGAACTCTATTACGGGGGGATCTCGGAGCAAACCCGGCAGAAAATGAAAGAGCTGGCCGACAAAGACCCGATGGCCAATCTCTGCCGCACCGGCAAAAAACCGCGGACGCCCGTGCTCGGGAAGCGCTACGTCCGGGAATGGGACGGCGTCCGCCACGAGGTCATCCTGCTGGAGGACGGCCGCGCCGAATACAAGGGCAGATATTTCCGGTCGCTGACGGCGGTGGCCGATTACATCACCGGCACACACATCAGCGGCTACGCATTTTTCAACATACCAAGGAGGAAGAACGATGGAGAATGAAGTCAAACCGGTCCGCTGCGCGATCTACACGCGCAAGAGCACGGATGAAAATCTGGATGCCGAGTTCACCACGCTGGATGCTCAGCGCGAGGCCTGCGAGAACTATATCCGCAGTCAGGTGTCGAAAAAGTGGCAAATTCTGCCCGACCGCTACGACGACGGAGGCTACTCCGGCGGCGACACCAACCGCCCCGCGCTCCAGCGGATGATGGCGGACATCCGCGCCGGACAGATCGATATCGTGGTCGTCTACAAGATCGACCGCCTGAGCCGTGCCATCATCGACTTCGGCGAACTGCAGATGGAGTTCGAAAAAAACGGAGTTTCCTTTGTGTCGGTGACGCAGGACATCAACACCTCGACGAGTTCGGGGCGGATGATGCTTAACATCCTGGTCGCTTTCGCGCAGTATGAGCGTGAACTCATTGCTGAACGCATCCGTGACAAGATGGCCGCTACGAGGCGAAAAGGCGATTGGGTCGGCGGCTCGGTCCCCACCGGATACAAGGTGGAAAACAAGAAGCTCATCGTGGACCCGGAACGGGCCGAACTGGTCCGGCGCGTTTTCTCGCGCTTCATCGAGATCCAGTCGCCGAAACAGATCGCCTACGAACTGAACAGCGACGGCATCCTGACCAATCAGGGAAACCAATGGACGACCGGGCACATTTACCGGATGCTCAACAACTATACCTACATCGGCAAAATCGCCTACAAGGGCGACGTGTTCGACGGCAAGCAGGAGCGGATCATTACCGACGAAGTGTGGCAGCGGGCGCAGGAGATCCTGCAGTCCGATTCCCCGGTCAAGGATTACAAGGGCAAAATGGAGACTCTGGCCCCGCTGAAGGGACTGCTTTACTGCGGTCACTGCGGATGCCGCATGGGGCCGACTTACGCCAAAAAAGACGATGTGATGTACACCTACTACCTCTGTACCAAGAACAGCAAACGGGGCGAGTCGCTTTGTCCGGTGAACCGGATCGGGGGCGGCGAGATCGAGGCGGCCGTGCTGATCCATCTCCGCAAGA
>JAFSTC010000058.1 GCA_017450705.1 Lentisphaeria bacterium
GGGCACCTACAAAAAAGAGCGTCTGGAAGCGGGCAAGAAGTTCTTCTCCGTGGCCTCCGGCGGCGGCACGGGCCGCACGCTGCACCCGGACAACATGGCCGCCGGTCCCGCCAGCTACGGCATGACCGACACCATGGGCAGGATGCACTCCGACGCCCAGTTCGCCGGATCCTCCTCCGTCCCCGCCCACGTGGAGATGATGGGCCTGATCGGCATGGGCAACAACCCGATGGTCGGCGCCTCCGTCGACGTGGCCGTCGCCGTCGCCCAGGCCATGACCAAATAACTCCGCCTGACAGGAAAAATCAGGGGAAGGCGCTTTCGAGCGCCCTCCCCTTTTTTTATGTAACCGGGAAAGATGTAACGCAAGCCGCTGTTTGAACGCGAACCGCCCAGCCGGGGAAGAGACAACCGCTTCGCGGTTTTCCCTCCCCGGCCCCCTCCTTTTATTCCTTCCCGGGGCGAGCGCGGGCCGCGGGGTAATTCCCTTCTGAAGTTGCGCGCCTGCGCTCAGCCGGGCTATGCCCGGCTGAGCTCGCGGCTTAATGCTCGACCTACGTTCATCTGCGCTCAAATACTTGAGCGCATCCGGCTGCCCTCCGGTTGCCGGTCCATTCACATTCGGTCTGCGCGCTCGCGGGCGCCCCGCTCGCGTCCCGTGGGCAAAGTGTACCGTTGAGACATTCTTCTCCCACCTACCATTGTGGAGAGGAAAAATGCGTTACTTGCGGATCGAGTTCATCTTCCGGTACTGCATCGGCGTGGTCCCGCAGTACTGATGAAAATATTTGATCATGTAGTTGCTGTCGGAAAAACCGGATTTCTCGGCGATCTCCGAGACGGGAAGGTCGGTGGAGCACAGAAAGGCCTTGACCTTTTCCAGCCTCAGCCGGAGGACGTACTTGAGCGGCGACAGACCGACCGCGGCCCTGAATTTCCGGCTGAAAAGCGAGGTGCTCATCCCGGCGCGCCGGGCGGTCTCCGGCACGGAAAAGGGCTGTTCCGGACGGGACTCCATCTGACCGATGCACCGGGTGATGCACTCGTCGGGCGTTCCGCGCATCCTGTGCCATTTGTCCGGCGTATGGGTCCCGATGCGGATCAGATATTGGCAGAAAAGGCTTTTCGCCTCCAGTTCATGGTAATCGTTCCCGGTCATCTTGTCGAGAGACGTCATCAGCTGCAGCAGCAGTTTCTCCACCTGATTGTACTCTTCGGGCAGCAGATGAAGCTTTTCCCTTCTGAGCGGGGAACTCTGCCCGAAGATCTTGTTCCATGAAGGAAGCGTCTCCAGCAGCGCCCGGTCCTCGTCGATGAAGGCCGGATCCAGCGCGAGATTGAAAAGCTGAAGATTGCGGTTGTCGCTGAAACTGTGGACCTCCCCCGGCATGATGACGAAAAAATCGCCCCGGATGAGACCGTAGGACATCGCCTCGTCCGTCTCGCCGTCGAAGATCATGTGATTGGTGCTGCCACCGCGGACAAGAACGATCTCGATGAAGTCGTGGCAGTGTTTTTCGCACAGCCGCCCCTGCTCCTTGCTGAAGAGCGTGATGCCGTAATTTTTGTATTTCGACAGTTTTTTCAGCGAGTAGATCTTCTGTATCTGCGGCATATCCAGTTTCCTTCCGGTACGGGACATACATTATCCCGAAAAACCGAAAATTCCAATAATTTTTCGGGCTTCTTCTTGAAAAAAAGCCGGAATATCAAGTTTTTTTGCCGTTTTATCAAGGCAGGGGGCCCCGAAATCGGCTATAATATGGAGCGTAAGACAAAGCAGGCGCGAAAACCGCGCGGGAGGGATAAATGCCATACGACATCCAATGTGCCGCGTACTACTTTCCCGGCTTCCATCCGGAGCGGCGCAACGACTCCGTCCACGGTCCCGGCTGGACGGAATGGGAACTCATGAAATGCGCCCGGCCGCGCTTTGCCGGACACGATCAGCCCAAAATACCGCTCCACGGCTGGGGCGACGAGTCCGATCCCGGGGAAATGGCCGTCAAGATAGACGAGGCTTCCGCTCACGGCATCGACGCCTTCGTATTCGACTGGTACTGGTACGACGGTCCCTATCTGCAGGGGGCGCTGGACCGGGGATTTCTCCGCGCGCCCAACCGCGGAAAGATGAAGTTCGCGCTGATGTGGGCCAACCACAACTGGCGGAACTTCCACCCCGGCGGCCGGGACGCGGACTACCCCGTGCTCTTTCAAAGTCTGGTGACTGAAAAGGGCGCGGCAGCCGTGTGGGATCATATCCTCGAACACTACATGTCCCATCCGCAATACTGGCGCGTGGAGGGGAAACTCTATTTCGCCATCTACTCGGTGAACCGTTTCATCCTTCAGCTCGGCGGACCGGAAAAAGCCCGCAAGGTGCTCGACCTCTTCCGGGAGAAAACCGCCCGGGCGGGTTTGGGGGAACTCCACATCAACGGCATCTGGTTCGACATGCTGGAAAAAGACGCCGAACTTCTCGAATGTCCTCAGGAGGAATGGGTCTCCCGCCTCGGCATCGACAGTTACACGAGTTACAATAGTACGGGAGCCACGGAAACGTGGAAGCGGACAAAGGAAACATTCCCGCGCATCGACTACGCGGAGACCTGCAGCCAGTACTTCGAGATCGCCGAGCGGGCCATCCGAAAACTGCCCGCCCCCTATTATCCCGTCATGACGGTCGGCTGGGACTCGACGCCGAGGACGATCCAGTCCGACACGTACCTTCCGGGGGCGTATCCGTGGTTCGCCGTCATGGAGCCCGATCCCGAAACCTTCGAAAAAGCCCTCGCAAAACTGCGGGATCTCGTTTCCGGACACACGCCCGCGCATCGGGAGAAGATCCTTTTCATCAATGCGTGGAACGAATGGTCGGAGGGCAGTTATCTTGAGCCGGACACGCTCCGGAAATACGCGTTTTTGGATGCCGTCAAACGGGTCTTGGACCGATAGCAACAGGAAAGGACATGTCATGAACGAAACGATCCGGGAACAAAAAACCGAGTGCCGCACCGGAAAGGGAAACGCCGCCCGCTTCACTTTGATCGAGCTGCTGGTCGTGATCGCCATCATCGCGATCCTCGCCGCCATGCTGATGCCGGCGCTGAGTCAGGCCCGGAGCAAAGCCCGGGAGAGCAGCTGCCGGAATAATCTCAAACAGGTCGGAACGGCGCTGGAACTGTACTGCGGGGACTTCGACGACATGTATCCGCTGTGCTCCAATGCCCAGATGAAAGCCGACGGCAACTATGCGGCGTTCACCAAGTGGCAGGAGGATCTCTGGGCGTGGCAGCTGGTCTGGAAACGCAAATACATCCCCAATCCCCGGCTGCTTTTCTGCGAAGAAGCGCTCGAAGCCTCGGGACGGCGCTGGTCCAGCTGGGCGGTCAACGGCGTCATAACCAACCCTTCGGACCCGACGCCTTACGCTCAGGCGATCAGTTACGGCTACAATGCGGCGCTGGGCGGATACGACACCGGCGGCTCCTACTCCGCCAACGGCATGGGGACCCAGTACAAAAAACCGGCGCGGAAATCGGAACTTCAGGAGCCTTCGGAGATGGTCGCCGCCGCGGAGGGCAAATTTTCCGCCTCGGCCCCGTGTTATCACGGCAGCACGGAAACATTGATCCCCGTCCACAACGGCTGGGGCGTGATCCTCTGGGCGGACGGCAGAGTCGGGACGGCCTACAACCCCGCTCAGACGCTGCGGAACAACTCCTCCAATTACTTCAGGAAAACGCGTTATCATTTCGTCCGTTCCCGCAGACGGCTCATCGCCCGTTACCCCAACTGACGGAAAGTCATGAGAAAGTTTTTATTCCTCCTTTTTTTCATCGTCCCGGGGGCGCTTGCCGCCGCAGAAGGTCTGCCCGAGCCGGGGCAGATCTTCCACCCGCGTGAAGATCTGCTCGCCGTCGCCGGTTTCGAAACGGAAAAAGCAAGCAAAGAAGAACTGGCAAAATATGCCCGCTTCGGCTTCGCCCTTTCCGAGGGACGGAAGCTGAAACACTGGAAGCTCCGCCTCTCCGGGAATCCGAAAAACACGGCGGGCTCCCTTGCCTGCGGCGAAAAGTTCTGCAGCATGGTCCAAAAGGGAAATCTGTGGGGCAGCGCCTTCCTCGCCCTCGACGCCGCCATCCCCGCACAGGCTCTGCGGCAGAAGGAACATACCCTCGGCATCTGGGCGAAGGGCAGCGGGACTCTCTCGCTGGAACTGGAGGAATACCGCGGCGGCAAAAAGGCCGCCTCCCGGAAATTCCGCTATCTCGTCACGGAAACCCCGCAGTTCCTGCGGACAAAGCCCCTGTCCCTCAAGGATCCGAAAACCGACTCTCTCAAGCTCAACATCGCCGTTTACGGAGACATCGAATTCGGCAAACCTGAGCTCTCCCCGGTCACGCCCGTCGATCCCGCCGCGGAGATGGTCTTTTACGTTCCCTTCGACGGAGGCTCGGCGGAGGCGCTGTTTTCGAGGGGGCCGACCGGCGTTTTCGGGACCGCCGAACCCGGACCGGCTGTTCCGGGGGTCGCGGGAGAAGCCTTCCGCATCGACGGGAAACGGCGCATGACGCCGCTTGGGATACTCCGTCTGCCCATGGGACTGCAGTACAGCCACCCCGGCCGGGCGCTCACGAGGGAGAGCGGAACGCTGGAGTTCTGGTTCCGTCCGCTGCCGGAGATGCTGACGAAAAAGAGATGGGAGCCTTTCCCGCTTTTTTCGATCGGGACCCGCACGTGGATGTGGCCCGACAGCGAAGACTTTTCCCTGTGTCTTGCCAAAAGCGGCGGCAAACTGCGTTTCGAGTACAGGGAGCACGTCCGCCTGCGGCGGTGGCCCGATGGCGCGCCGGTCAAGACGGCGGGAAGCCCCTGCGCAGAGAAGAAAAGCAGTCACATCATCGCCGACAAAAAGGGCTTCATCGGCCGCTGGCACCATCTGGCCTTTACCTGGGCGCCGGAGCGCCGCCGCGTGTTTCTCGACGGTCAGCCCGTCATGACGGTGGAAGCGAAAAAGGATCCCTGCGTCTCCGCGCCGGATCCCTCGCTGTACCTGGGATGCGCGGCACTGAACCAGCCATTCACGGCCTCCGGCGATTTCGATGAACTCAAAATCTATAAAAACGTCCGGTACAGGGGAGCCTTTTCGCCCCGGGTCGAACCGCCCCGCTTCGAGCGGTTTCCGCGAGAGGGGAAAAGCGCCGTTCCGGAGGGAACGGACGCCGCCGCTTTCGACTGGGGCGACGGCGACGGAAAATACCGGCTCGAAATAAAATTGCGGGACGGGGCTCCGCTGATCTATTCCTCGCGCGGCGCGGCCAATACCGTGCTCGCGGAGAGCACTCCCGGGTGCCCCGTCCTGACGCCCACTGCGGTCGAACGCGCCTCCGACCGCCGGAAGATGAAGTTCCAAACCCGCGACGTTCGAATGGACTGCCGCGTCCGGAGAGATCCCGGGAAGATGCGGATCACCGTCACGCTGAACAAGGGGGACGCGCCGGAGCGGGTCTGGCTGGAGCAGGAGATCACGCTCCGCAATCTCTCCCGGGCGTGGCACACCGCCTGCGACGGCTTCACATCCCGCCCCCTGCTGAAACCTTTCCGGGGCTTCTCATACGACGATCTGCAGACGGCTCTTCCCCTCGTCGGCGCGTGGAACGATCACACGGGCGTCGCGCTGGCCCTGACGCCGGGCAATCTCGTCTCGCGGCTTTCGCGGGGCATGGAGTCCCCAGATTCCCTGACGCTGAAACTGCGGACCGTGCTGGACGCGGGTGACACGGTGACATGGGATTTCGAAGTCTTTCCCTTTGCCGCCCGGTACGGGATCACCGCCCTGATCGACCGCTATCACGCAAACCATCCGGAATATTTCGCCTTTTCGGGCGTCGATCCGCGCATCTGCGCCAACGCGGCGCAGACCAACGTCTGGAATTCGGCTGTTTTCCGCAAGCGGAGCAGGACCTTTTCCCTTTCCGAGATCAACCGCCGCATCCGGGGGAGATGGTGCTGGTACTACTGGACGGGAGCCGCCACGGGGAACTGGAGCGTCGACCCGGAACTTCTGAAAGAGTTCCCCCCGCTCAACGAACCGCGGGTGGGAGACGCGTTCTATCACGAAGCCTTCCGGAAAAATCTCCGGCGGGAACTCCGCAATCTTCAGGACATGGGCGTCACGCCGTCACTTTACATTTCGAGCTGGGCCGAGAAGCGTCTGGTCCCGGCCTACCGGGATTCCCTGGTCGAACCGGAGGAGACCCCCAACGGCGTCGCCTCGTGGAAAAACTACTGGACACAGGGCGTCACCGACTTCATCATGTTCCCGAGCGGCGTCCGTTACGGCGCCTTTCTGCGGCGTCAGGCAGGCCGCATGCTCCGGCAGTACCCGGGCACGTGCAGTTTTTCCCACGATCTTTTCGGCGGGGATCATTATTTCCGCAAGGAAACGACTCTCGGCGGGATGCGGGCTTTCGACGAACGGGGCGTTTACACCCACAATCTGCCGGCCATGGGCAAGTTCGTCGACGATCTCAAAAAAATGAGATCGGCCAGCCCCTTCAAAACGGCGCTCGTCAGCAACGGCCACGCGCAGACGGGCAGTTTCAACACCTTTTTCCGGGCCGACAACAACATCCATGAGCGGCCCCTCACCTGGACGCTTCAGGACTGGGGCAATCTTGCCGCCCACGCAAGGATGATGGGCGAAAAACCGACGACCTTCTTCAACATGCCGTCGCACTTGGGAAACTATATCTCAGCAGAAACGGACGACATCGAACTCGTCCGCTACGCCATGATCTTCGAACAGCACAGTCAGCTCCTCTTCGGGATGCTGTTCAACATCAACCAGAACTGGTCGATCCTCGGCGTCGCGGAGAGCATCCCCATGATCGATCAGCTGCTGTACGTCCACGCGCTCGGCCACAGGCAGACGCCGGGATTTTCCGGGAACAGGTCTCTGGCGCGTGTCCGCTACGGCTCCCCCCGGTCGGGGGCTCTGGTGCTGATCAACTTTTCTCCTGAAAACCGCTCTTCGGCGATCCGGCCCGACACGGCATATCTGGGAAGCGTCCCCCTCCTGTGCGCGGAAGAGAGGACTCTGGAAGTCCGGGAGTCCGCCGTGAACGACATTCCCGTCGCGCCCCTCTCGTGGCGGATCGTCGAGATGGCGGCCGCGGCGCAGACGGCGGAGGATCTGAGTTACGACGCCCGCATGACGAAATGCCGCGCGGGCAGAAAAATGACTTTCGACTTCAAAAAAGACGCGGGAGCGTTGCGGCTCGTCATTGGTCTGCGGGCCCACGAGCGCTTCATTTCCGTCACGCTCAACGGGAAAGAACTGCCGGTACGCCGGGAGGGAAAAGACATTCTGGTCGAAACGCCCGCACTCGCGGCGGGGGACAGACTGGAGATCGCGACGGCGGACTCCCGCTGGCTGATGCCCGTGGAAAAACTCGGGAAAATATCTTTTCTGAGCGGCAGGATCATCGCTCCGCCGGAACTTGAGAACTGCGGGAAGAGGATCGTCGAGTTCTTCCGTTTCTGGGGCGTCAATCAGACCCCTGAGCGGAAATTCGATCTGCAGACGGCCGCAAGTCCCGCGAAAGACGGCCTGGTCGAACTGAAAAAGTCGTCCCGTACCGGCATCTCCTTCGAAGACGGGCGGATCGTCATTTCCGCCCCGGACGACCGCGCCGTCATGGATCTGACCGAGGAGTTCCTCGCCGCATTGGAAAAGCATTACCCCTATGTCGGGCTCTTCGGCAATCAGATGCCGGTCTACGACTGGGACTACGCGCCGATGTCGGCCCAGCGGAAGCTGATAAAACGCGCGGGCCTGACGCGCAAGCGGCAGTCGGCCGGGGACGCGGCAAAGACCTTCGACCGGTGGCTGAAAAAGAACGGGATCCGGACCGGTCAGGGCTTCTAACTTCCGCATGTCTCCCCCAAATATCCCGCTTTTCTTGAAAAGGGAGAGGGCCCGGGAGAGGGGAAAACTTCTTTTCACGCGGAAAAGAAGTTTTCCCCTCTCCCGGAACTATCTTCCCCTTGCAAAAAACTCACGGCTTGGCGCGGCAGGTGCGGGGGGAGCGGCCGGTTTCGGCTTTGAAGGCGCGGTTGAACTGGGAGATGGAGCCGAAGCCCGCGGCGCAGGCGATCTCGGCGACGGGGAGGGTCGTTTCGGCCAGCATGTTCCGGGCGCGGATGATGCGGCACATCGTGAGGTAGCGGTGAAAGGGCACGTGGACTTCGCGGCTGAAGAGGTGGGCCAGGTAGTCGGGGCTCAGGTAAAATCTCCGGGCGGTCTCCTCGATGGTCAGGGGGGACGTGCAGTTGGCTTCCACGTATTTCCTGATCTCCTCGATGCGGTCGGGCGCGTCGATCTTCTCCATGAGGATGAGGTTTTCCCGGATGCCGGTCAGGTGGCGGCCGATGATCTCGAGGTATCCCGTCACGCCCTCGGCCTGAAGCCGGGTAAGCGTGATGGAGTCCCGGTAGAAGCGCCAGAGCGTCTCCGGGTCGAGGCCGTACTGCCGGGCGAGAGAAGTCACTTTCTTCCGGGAGAAGAGGGGCTTGCCGTCCAGATGGAACTGGCCGGAGGTCATGGCGCCGATGTATTCGCCGCGGCTGTCGAAGAGAGGCACGAGGATCTCGTACAGGCCAGCCCAGCAGGCGTAGCACATGGGCGTCCGCCGTTTTGCGGCCTCTTCGGCGTGCTCCATGTCGCACCGGCCGCAGGCGGCGCGGCCCTCGGGGGTCCCGCGCAGGGCGGCGCAGCAGGGGTTGAAGTTGGCCCCGCGGGAGATGCGCAGCGTTTCGCCATCGGCGGAAATGAAGTCGATCACCAGCCCCAGCAGCTGGAAGATGATCCGGGAATACTCCTGAAGCTGTTTCTCGCTTCCCAGCCGAGAAAAGGCCTGAGCCGTGATGGTGTTGTGCCGGTGAATACTGGCCATGCCGCCTCCTTCCGGTGACCGGTGATCCGTCTCCGGTCAAAAGATAGACGGCCCCCGACATTTTTTCAAGGCAAATCCCGAAAAAAACATGAAACGCGGACAAAAGGACAGAAAACACGTTGTTTTTCCGCCAAAGAGAGGCTACATTATTTCCCGGAAACAACAAAAGCCGCAAGAGGCGGCGGGAGGAAAAAATGATCGGCATACCGGCAAGCGAATTTCGGGCAAGGATCGTCCGCATCCAGGCGGAGATGGAAAAAGCGAAACTGGACGCGGTGGCCGTCTACGGCGACGAGTACCGCAAGGAAAATCTGCGCTACGTCTGCAACTTCTGGCCGATCTTCGAGCGGGCCGTGTGCATCATTCCCCGGACCGGAGATCCCCTGCTGGCGGGTGCGCCCGAAGGAGAAAAGTACGCGCTGGAGATGTCCGTCTGGAAGGATTACTTCAACGTCAAGGAGTTCGCCTGCGTGTCGGTCCCCGAGGAGATCGACTACCCGCTGGCCAAGTTCACCACGTTCAAGGAACTTTTCGGGGCCGCGCTCAAAGGCGGGAAACGCCTCGGGCTCGTGGGCTGTTTCGACATCCCCGCCCACATCATGGACCGGATCAGAAAGGCCGTGGAGGGCGTGGAGATCGTCGACGCCGGGCATATCCTCAACGCCCTGCGGTTGGTGAAGTCCCCAAATGAGATCGCCTGTCTCAAGGAGGCCGGGCGTCAGGCCTGCGAAGGCTACAAGAAACTGCTGGAATACGCCGTGGACGGCAATCCCGAGACCATGGCCGCCGGAGCCGCCGAGGGGGCGGCGCGGATGGCCGGCGCGGAGGGCATCAACTTCACCGTCTTCGGCTCCGGGATCCGGACAGAGACCGTCATCGGAAGAGCCACGAACAAAATCATGCGGAACGGCGAAATGCTCATGGCCGCCATGGCCGTGCAGTATCAGGGCTACGTCTCCACGGTGGAGTACCCCTTCGTGATCGGCAAGGCCTCCGACGCGCAGAAAAAGTTCCTCAACGTCCTCTTCGAGGCCGCCAACGTGCAGCAGGACTACCTCAAGGCCGGGACCGTCTCGGGCGAAATGGTGCGGGCAGTAAAGAGCGTGTTCGCCAAGCACAACATGACGGAGTTCGACCTCTACCCGCCCATGCACGGCATCGGTCTGGCGGAGGCGGAGTCCCCCTACCCCGACGAGAACACGGGCTACCGCTTCGAAAGCGGCATGTGCGTCAACAGCGACATCAGCATCTGGGGACACCCGGCGGGCTCCAACCGCATCGAGGAGGGCTTCGTCATCACGGAGAAAGGCGCCGAGACCATCACGCCCTTCATCCGCGAACTGGTCACCAAGGGTCTCTGACGCGGAAGAGACGCGAAATATGGCGCAGTTCATGACCGTCCGCGGACCGGTTGACGCCGGTTCCTGCGGCATGGTGCTCTCTCACGAGCACATGTTCATCGACCTTGCCAATCAGGCAGCGCCGGGGTGCCGCAAGGGCCCCGTCACGGCCGCCGACCGGCCCGCCCTCATGCGCGATCCCTACTGCATGGAGGACGATCTCCGCGTGGACCGGTACGACTGGGCGCTGGAGGAACTGCGGACCCTCGCGAAGCTCGGCTGCGATACCGTGGCCGACTGCACGCTCAGGGAGATCGGACGGGATCCGCTGCGGCTGAAACGCCTGTCGGAGGAGAGCGGCGTCAACATCGTCATGGGCTGCGGCTGGTACACCGGCGACACCCATCCCGCCGAAGTCGCCGCCCTGACGGAGGAGGAACTGGCCGAACGGCTGCTTGCGGAGATCCGGGAGGGCGTCGACGGGACGGGCATCCGGCCGGGGATCATCGGCGAGATCGGCACAAGCCGGGAGCTCCTCCCCGGGGAACGCAAGGCGCTCTCCGCCGCCGCGCTGGCCCAGAGGGAAACGGATCTCGCCGTCCAGGTCCACGTCTACCCGTGGTGCGCCAACGGTCTGGAGGCGACGGACATCCTCTTTCATTACGGCGTCCGGCCGGACCGGATCGTGATCTGCCACTCGGACGTGACCCCCGACCGGGCATACATCGCGGAGCTCCTCCGCCGGGGCGTCTATGTCCAGCTGGACAACTTCGGCAAGGAGTTCACCCCGGAGCCGGGCGGTTTCGCCGCGGGCCGGTTCATCACCGACCGGGAACGGGCCGAACTGGCCGCGTGGATCATCGGTTCGGGATACGAAGATCAGCTGCTCCTCACCAACGACATCTGCCTCAAGTGCATGCTAAAATCCTGCGGCGGAAAAGGATATGCCCACATCTTCGAGACGGTCCTGCCCCTGCTGATGGAGCTGGGCGTGCCGGAGAAGCTGCTCATGGAAAAGATCATGCGCGCCAATCCGCTGGCCATGCTCTGCGGCCGCTGAAGAGGAGACGTCCTCATGACCGCCCGACGCAAAATTTCCCTGTGTCTTCTCTTTTCCTGTCTCCTCGCCCCGCTCTGCGCGGAGACGAAGGAAACGGACAAACGGCAGTTCTGGCACAAGGGGCCGCATTTGACGCTTCCCCACAGGAACGACCGGGGATACGGCGCCGCCGCGGTCATGAAAGTCGCTGCGTTCAAAATTCCCCATCCCCGCAAGGCCCCCGTGGCGGCATTCCTGCCGGACGGGAAAACGGACCGCCCGGGACAAAAGGAAACACGCCGGATCCCCCTTTGTCTCAAGGAGGAGGCGGGCGTCGCGCGGAACGCCTGGATCCGCACGGGGCTGCCCCTGCCCCGGGGCGCGGTCTTCCAAACGCGAAATCTCCGGATCACCGACGCCCGGGGTAAGGAGATCCCCGCGCAGAAGGCCGTGACGGGTTTCTGGCCCGACGGCTCCCTCAAATGGGTCCTCGTCCAGTTCTCCGCACCCATGGAGGCCCGCGGAGAAGCGGAATACTTCGCGGAGTTCGGCGAAAACGTCGTTGCCGCGCCCGTCCAAGGGCTCGCGTGGCATGAGGACGCGGAAAGGTTCACCGTCGATACCGGAAAAATCACTGCGGTCATCAGCAAAAAGAAGTTCAATCTCATCGAGTCGGTTTTCCGGAACGGGAAACGGCTCGGCGGGTTCTCGCCCGAGGGAGTCCGCCTCGGCGACCCGGTGACGGGGCGGGATTTCACCATTTCCGCCGGACCGCCCGAAAGTTTCGCCGTAAGCGAAGCGGGACCTCTGCGCCTCACCCTGCGGGTGGCGGGCAAGTACCGGAACGGGAACAAGACCCTCATGGATTACGTGGCGCGCCTCACCTTCCTCGCAGGGAGCGCGACGGCCGACATCGAATTCACCCACATCGACACGGCGCTGGAAAGGGAGTTCACCGACGTAAGCTGCCTCGACATCGTTTTCACGCCCGCCTCGCCCGTCACGCGCCTGGCCGTTCCCGTGGAGGGAGGCAAAAAGGAGCTCCCGGCAAAACGCATCTTTCAGGAGACCGATGAGTATTACTCCGTGGACGGGAACGGGCGGATTTCGGGCCGCTTCGGAGGCGTCGCCCTGTGCGGCGGGGAAACGCCCTTCTCCGCCGGGATCGCCGACGCGTGGAAACGCTATCCCAAGGCGTTTTCGCTCAGGGAGGGAAGTCTCGTCTTCGAACTTCTGCCCCGGCAGCCCCACAAAGATTTCAACCGCGATCTGCCCTACTACCTCGTCTATCCCTTCTGCGACGGCATGTACCGCATGAAGTGGGGCATGAGCTTCACCGAAAGGATCCGTCTGGACTTTTCCGATGCGGCCACCCTCGAGGCCGAACTCAACATGCCCGTGGTCGCCGTGCTGCCCGCGAAATGGTACGACGCGTCGGGCGTCTTCCCCGGACTGGTCGAGCCGGGATTCGACGCCATCGACAAAAAGATCATCGGCAGTTTCGGCATGCGGCTGGAACAGATGAAGTCCCAGCGGGAATACGGTTTCTTCAACTGGGGCGACAGTTTCGGCGAAAAGGGGGAAAACTGGACCAACAACGAATACGACCTGGCCCACGGCCTCTTCATGACGTTCCTCCGCACGGGGGACCGCAGGCTTTTCCGCCACGCGCTGGCGGCGGCCCGGCATCAGGCCGACGTGGACATCTGCCACGCCTACCCCGACCCCTATTACGTCGGCGGCAACCTGAACCACGGCGCGGGCCACACCGGCCGCTACAAGGTCTGGAGTTTCCGCTACGGCTACTACCAGAGCGCCGCCAACGGTCACACCTGGACATGGGGCATGGTCAACGCGTGGAACCTCGCGGGAGACGCCGTCGTCATGGACGCCGCCCTGCTCTCGGGCGACCATATCGCGCTGGCCATGACGCCCAACTTCAAAATGGGTCCCAATCCCCAGGCCCCCCGGGAGTGCTCCTGGGCGATCAAGGCCGTGGGCAAGATGTACGAGGCGACCCTCGACCCGGTCTACCTTGCCGCCATGAAGGAACTGGCTTTCAAAAACGTCAAACGGGCGGAGGAGTCCCCCGGCGGCGTGTGGAGTTTCCGAAATCCCCGCCTCGTCAATGAACGCGGAGAAAAGTCCCTGGGGAACACGATCTTCATCACCGCCGTGGGCCTCAAGGGACTGTGCGAGTATTATCAGGTTTCCCGGGACGACGCTCTGAAGCCCGCGATCCGGCGCATCGCAGACCGAATCGCCTTGGCCTTCGAGCCGTGGGAGGGGTGCGGCTTCACCTACGATCTCCGCCAGGACGGCAGGAGACTGAACTACCCCGTGGTGTACATGAACCTCACCATCGCCCCCGCGCTGGCGGAGGCGGCGGTGATCCTCGACGACCCGAAACTCTACGACATCGCCCGGCGGGGCGCCGCGGCGGGACTGCTCCGCGCCCCGGGCTTCACGGGCAAGTTCCTCGGCGAGTACCAGACGTTCCTCACCGATTTCCTCGCCGCCCACAGAAAGTTCCCCGCGAAATACAAGCTGGATTTCAAGGATCTCTCCATGCTCCGGCTGACGGTGCGCGGGGAACAGGTGTGGAACCGGCGCGCGCCCGATCCAGGGGTCTATCTTCTGCGGCTGCGCAGGGACGGCGATGTTGCCGTGACGATGAACCGCTGGCTGTGGCCAAGTCCGCTCCGCATAAAGAAGCCCGACGCCGGCGTCACCTTTTCCCGGGGAGTCCCTCAGCGCGACGCGCAGGGAAACATCGCATCTCACGGCGGGGAAGTCATCGGGACTTTCTCTTTCGACAGCAGCAAGGGCGGTTTCACGAAGGAATTCAAGCTCTCGGGCAAAAAAGGCGACACCTTCATCATCTCCGTGAGGGACAACAACAACGGCGGCTGGTGCATCGTCCCGTCGCCCGCTCACGTCTCCGCGGGGGTCGTGGGGCAAGTCCCCTTCAAACTGACCCGCTGCGGACTGAACCGGGTGTACTTCGAAGTCCCGGCGGAGACGAACGTCTCCTTCAGCTACTACGGGACCCACTGCGGCGCGTTCGGCTACTGGCTCTTCGACGAAAACGGCAAACTCATCAGGGCGGGAAGCACCTGGCAGCCGGAACTTTCCCTGCGCAAAACACCTGCACGCAAGTTCATGGTGCGGCTGCCCCGCAAAAATCACCGCCGGGTCTGCTCGCTGGTCTTCTACGCCGAATTCGACGCACGGCTGAAGTTCAACAACGTCAAATTCATCAGCGGCAGCAGGGACTTTTTCGAGTGATCCGTTCCGGGGAAATGACCGGGACCTGACAAAAAATTTGAGAGGGGAGTTTGAAAAATGGCTTGTTTTCGCGACGATTTCTGGATCTGGGGACACGACGCGGGCGCTTATGATTCGGAGAAGATCCGGAAACTCTGGAATCTGCATGCGAAAAGTGCCGTGCCGCCGTGGGAGGGCGCTAAATCGCTGGGCATTCCCAACTGCTGCCGCGTGGTGTTCGACGGCAAGCCGCGGCCGCCCTTCGACGAAGCGTCGGCGGAACTTGCCGGTTTCCGTCAGGTGGTGTGGTCGGTCATCGGCGACACGTCCAGCCTGTGCAACAACGGCGGCGCGGACGACTTGGACGAAGTTCTGCGGCAGGCGGAAAAATTCCCCAACGTCACGGGGGGGATCCTCGACGATCTCTTCTGCGCCGAAACGAAAAGCGCCCGGGTGACGCCCGAACGGATGCACGAAATGGCGGCGAAACTCCACGCAGCAAAGAAACCCATGAAGCTGTGGATCGTCTGTTATCCCGCCCTCTTCGGTTTCGACTGTTCCGCCCATCTCGATGCCGCCGACGTCATCACCTTCTGGCAGTGGACCGGGGAAGACCTCGCCCACGCCGAAGAAAATCTCGACCGCATCATCGCCATGACGCCGGGCAAAACGCATTACGCCGGATGCTATCTCTACAACTTCGGCGACGCGTGTCCCCTTTCGGACGAAGAAATGCTCTCGCAGCTGGAACTCTACCGCCGGCTGTGGTGCGAAGGCCGGATCAGGGGCGTCATCGTCTGCACCAACGCCGTCATGGGCATGGGCCTCGACGCGGAAAACATCCTGCGGGACTATCTGGCAAAATACGGCGACACCGAAAGGCGGGACGCCTGAAACCCATCGGAGCAAAAATCATGGACGATCTCGACGGCAGATTTCCCCGTTACACGGACTTTTCCCCGGCGGTCCCCGTCTGGTGCCTCACGCCCGGCGTGAAGAATGCGATCCACCGCTTCTTCGACACCACGCCCCTGAGCCCCTCGGGGCGGTATCTGGCCGTCTTCCAGCTGCCGGAAAAGGACGAAATGCCCCGGCCCGGCGACCGGTGCGGCATCTTCATCGTCGATCTGCTGACGGGCGAAACGGAAAAAGTCTGGGAGACCGCGGGATGGGAGTACCAGCTGGGCGCCAACGTCAACTGGGGAGAGTCCGATCATCAGCTGATCTTCAACGACGTGGACACCTCCCGCTGGGAACCCCATGCGGTAGTGCTGGATCCCCTCACGGGCACGTGGCGGAAACTCGAAGGGACCGTGTACCACGCGTCGCCCGACGGCAAATCCATCGTGTCGGCCGATCTGCGCGCCATGCGCCGGACCCAGGGCGGTTACGGCGTCATCCTGCCCGATGAAAAAGTGCCTTATCACAAGGGGCCGTCTGCCGAGGACGGCGTATGGCTCACCGAGGTCGCCACGGGGGAAAAACGCCTTCTGATCTCCATCCGCGAGGCGGCGGAACGCACCCTCTCCTCCGAGCGGCTGGCCGAATACAACGCCAAAGAGGTCTACGGCTTCCATACAAAATGGAGCCCCGACGGGTCGCGGATCATGTTCTCCTTGCGCTTCTTCCCCGACGAGGGAGGAAAGAGGTTCTATGCCATGTACCATTACGGCGCGAAACTGCGGTACGATGTCTTCTCCATCAAACCCGACGGGAGCGATTTGCACCTGGCCATCCCGGCGGAGCAGTGGGACAAGGGAGGACACCACACCACGTGGAAGCCCGACGGCAGCGGGTTCACCATGAACCTGCGGCTGGACGGCAAAAACATGCGCATCTGTCAATGCGGATACGACGGGTCCGGCCTGGCCGCCGTCGGCGACTTCACCGGCAGCGGACACCCCTCCTTCCGTCCGGGAGGCCGCTGGGGCATCACCGACAGCTACCGCTTCGAACCCCTGGCCTTCGACGACGGCCGGACCGTGCCGCTGCGGCTCTTCGATCTGAAAAACATGACCGAACGGCTTCTGGTCCGCATGGACGTCAAGACGCCCGGCGACAGCTACATCGACTTCCGGCTCGATCCCCACCCCGTGTGGGCCGACGACTTCAGGTACATGATCTTCAACGGCATGTTCAACGGGACCCGCGCCGTCTTCTGCGCCCGGCTCGACGAAATCTGCTCCTGAGGTCACCGCCGCCCGGCCGGGCAAATTTTGCAAAAAAAAGTCCCGGAGACTTGCAAAAACACCGTTTTCATGTTATTGTATGAACGGTTGTATACAAAGTTTCAACATAAAAAAGTCGATCGGGCAAAAAAATGGGATTCATCGATCTTTCCAAACTGTTTTCGACCTACATCGGCATCGACCTCGGAACGGCGAACACGCTGGTCTACGTGAAGGACCGGGGCGTCGTGCTCGCCGAGCCCTCCGTCGTCGCCGTGAAAACCAGTACGCAGAAGATCATTGCGGTCGGCGGCGAGGCGAAGGACATGCTCGGCAGGACGCCGGGGAACATCAAGGCCATCCGTCCCATGAAGGACGGCGTCATCGCCAATTTCGAGATCTCGGAAGCCATGCTGCGCTACTTCATCAAGAAGGCCATCCAGACGGTCCCGTGGTACCGTCAGCTGCTGCACCCCAAGGTGCTGATCGCAGTCCCGACAGGCATCACCGAGGTAGAGCACCGGGCGGTGGAGGACAGCGCCAAGCGCTCCGGCGCGGGTGAAGTGGTCCTCGTGGACGAGCCCATGGCCGCCGCCATCGGCGTTGGACTGCCCGTCTCTGAGCCCTCCGGCAACATGATCGTCGACATCGGCGGCGGGACCACCGAAGTTGCGGTCATCTCCCTGGCCGGGATCGTCGGCTCCAAGAGCGAACGCACGGGCGGCGACGACTTCGACAACGCCATCATGCAGCATCTGCGCAAGATCCACGGGCTGCTCATCGGCGAACTCTCCGCGGAGCAGATCAAGATCAAGATCGGCAGCGCCTACCCCGTCAAGGACGACGAGACCATGGACGTGAAGGGGCTGGACATCACGAACAAGATCCCCAAAACGGTCCGCATCTCGGCGTCCGAGATCCGGCTGGCCCTCCAGGAGCCGGTGTGGAAGATCGTGGAGGCCGTCAAGGCCACCCTCGACCAGTGTCCGCCGGATCTGGCCGCCGACCTCATCGACCGCGGCATCATGCTCGCGGGCGGCGGCGCCATGCTGGCGGGACTGGACAAGCTCCTCTCCGAAGAGACCGAGCTCCCCGTCTTCATCGCCGAAAATCCCCTGGATGCGGTGGTGAACGGAACGGGCGTCATGCTCGAAGGCGATAACATCTGGCTTCTGTAAGGACGATATGAAGATCAATCTTTCCAAACTCCGTCCGGTGGAACTCGCGGACCGGAGCCTTTTCGACAGCCGGCTTGCCGTCATGGCAAGCCAGAGCTGCGAGTGCAGTTTCCCCAACATTTTCATGTATCAGGAGCCCTACGGCATCGAATTCGTCGAGATCGCCAAACGGCTGGTGGTGTACGAACGGGTCTCGCGGACGATCCACTACCCCATCGGCGAATGGACCGATCCGGCCACGCTCCGGAAGATCAGCGACGCCTTCGTCGAGGCCGGTCTGACCGACGGCGGGATCTACGATGTGCCCGAGGAATTCCTCGACCGCCACGCCGACTGCGACAAGTTCTTCGAGATCGAGTACGATGAGGGCGCCATCGACTACCTTTTCTCCATCGACAAGATCGCCACGTTCACCGGACCGAAACTGCGCAAGAAGCACAATCTCGTCAAGCAGTTCCAGGCCAACTGGCCCTATGCCGAGGTCCGCGCCGTCACAAAGGAGGACATCCCCGTGGCGGCAAAGCTGGCGACGGAGCTCAACTCCCGCATGGTCCAGTGCCAGTTCCTCGACGAGGAGGCGCAGGCTTTGGCCCGGGCGTGGGAGAACTTCGACGCCCTCTCTCTGGGGGGGATCATCCTCTTCGCCGAACCGGGATATCCCGCGGGCATCTCCGTCTTCAGTTTTCTGCCCTCCGACACGGTGGACATCCATTTCGAGAAAGCGGACCACTCCGTCAAGGGCGCGTCCCAGACGCTCACGTGGCAGCTGGCCATCGCCCTGCGGGGCAAGGCGAAGTTCATGAATAGAGAACAGGACATGAACGAGGAGAATCTCCGCCACGCCAAGCGCTCCCTCGATCCCGAGCGGTTTTTCAAGAGATACTTTTTGAGAAATCTCCCCAACGCGTAGCGTAAATCTTCCGCCCCGCGGACGCGCGGGCGGATGTTTTTTTCCAACGGCATATATTTTTTCACAGGAGACCGATCATGGATTTTCAGAGTGCCTGCCGCGATGTGACGGCAAAACTTGCGCAGATCAAAATCGTCCCCGTCCTCGTCCTCAACGACGTGGATTCCGGACTCAAAATGTGCGAACTGCTGGCCGAGTGCGGCCTGCCCGCCGCGGAGATCACCTTCCGCACCCAGGCGGCGGAGTCCGTCATCGCGGCGGCGGCGAAGCGTTTTCCCGAGCTCTATCTCGGCGCGGGGACCATCCTCAACGTGAACGACCTCAAACGGGCCTTTTCCGCCGGAGCGAAATTCGCCGTCGCCCCCGGCTTCAATCCCACGGTCGTCCGCTGCGCCGTGGAGAACGGTTTCGCCTTCGCCCCCGGCATCTGCACGCCGTCGGAGATCGAACAGGCCTATGAACTGGGATGCTCCTTCCTCAAATACTTCCCGGCGGAGGCCGCGGGCGGCGTCCCCATGCTCAAATCGCTGATCGCCCCCTACAAGCACCTGGGCGTCCGCTTCATGCCCACGGGCGGCGTCTCCACGGCCAATGTGGAGAGCTATCTTGCATTGAAAGAGGTCGTCGCCGTCGGCGGCACCTGGCTGGGAAAAGCCGACGCCATCGCTTCCGGCGACTGGCAGGGCATCCGCAAGACCGTTTCCGACGCCGTCGTCCTCAAAAGCAAATTCTGACGGGGGGGGGAGGATCATGCTCGAGTATCTTGACGCAAAAGCGTGCGCCTATGACATCCTCAGCCTCGGCGAGATCATGCTCAGGCTGGATCCCGGGAACGGCAGGATCCACACGACCCGCCGCTTCGACGTCTGGGAGGGGGGCGGCGAGTACAACGTCGCCCGGGGACTGCGCCGCTGCTTCGGTCTGCGCGCCGCCGTGGTCACAGCCTTCGCCGACAACCCGGTGGGCCGCCTCGTCGAGGACTTCATCCTGCAGGGCGGCGTGGATACGCGCTTCATCAGATGGGTCCCCTTCGACGGCATCGGCCGCACGGTGCGCAACGGGCTCAACTTCGTGGAACGGGGCTTCGGCTGCCGCGGAGCCAAAAGCTGCAGCGACCGGGGGAACACCGCCGTTTCGCAGCTCAAGGTCGGCGATATCGACTGGGATGAGATCTTCGGCAAGTACAAGGTCCGGCATTTCCACACCGGCGGCATCTTTGCCGCGCTGTCCGACACCACCAGCGCCGTGGCCGTCGAGGCGCTCAAAAAGGCCAAGCAGTACGGCACGGTCACGAGCTACGACCTCAATTACCGTCCGAGCCTCTGGAAGAGCATCGGCGGCGTGGAGCGCGCCCGGGAGGTCAATAGAGAGATCGTCAAATACGTGGACGTCATGATCGGCAACGAAGAGGACTTCACCGCCTGCCTCGGCTTCGAAGTCTCCGGCGTCGACGCCAACTTGAGCAAACTGGACACCGCAAGTTTCAAGGCGATGATCAAAGAGGCTGTGAGCGCCTATCCCAATTTCCAGGTCGTGGCCACCACGCTCCGGGCGGTCAAGTCCGCCTCGGTCAACGACTGGGGCGCCGTGGCGTACTGCGACGGCAGATTCGCCGAAGCGGTCCACCGGCCGGCTCTCGAGATCTTCGACCGGGTGGGCGGCGGCGACAGTTTCGCCTCGGGCCTCATCTACGGGCTGCTGGCCGGGGAGGACATCGACTTTGCCGTCAACTGCGGCGCTGCCCACGGCGCGCTGGCCATGACCACGCCGGGAGACACCTCCATGGCCGTGAAGGAAGAGATCTTCAAGCTCATGAAGGGCGGCGGCGCCCGGGTCGACAGATGACCCTTCCGCCGCAAGACAAACGCTTCCGGAGCCCCGTCTCACGGAGCGCCGGCCGCATTTCGGGGAAGAGATGATGACGCCGCAGGAAGCGCTCCGCCGGTACTTCGGCTTCGACCGTTTTCTGGATTTTCAGGAGGAGATCATCGATCTGATCCTCTCCGGGAGCGACGTGGGCGTCATCATGCCCACCGGCGCGGGCAAATCCCTCTGCTATCAGCTGCCGGCCCTGATCAAAGCGGGCTACACCATCGTGGCCTCGCCGCTCATCGCCCTCATGAAGGACCAGGTGGACGCCCTGACCGAAAGGGGGATCCCCGCGGCCTTCGTCAACAGCACGGTGAGCTTCCCGGATCAGCTCGAGATCATCCGCGCGACACAGGCCGGGGAGATCAAGCTGCTCTACGTGGCCCCCGAGCGGTTCCAGACCGATTTCTTCCGCCGCTTCCTCACCGAATGTCCGCCGGAAATGCTGGTCGTGGACGAAGCCCACTGCATCAGTCAGTGGGGGCACGATTTCCGTCCCGCCTACCGCAAAATCGGCGCGGCGGCAGACGAATTCAGGATCCGTCAGGTCTGTGCCTTCACGGCGACGGCCACCGCGGTGGTCCGGGAGGATATCAGGAAACAGCTCCACCGCCCGGAGATGAAGATGCTGATCAAGGGTTTCCGCCGGAGCAACCTGAGTTTCCGCGTGGAGGAGTGCCATACCGACGCGGAAAAGATCGAGGCCCTCGGCCGCTATCTGGAAAAGCGGGAGCCCACGATCATCTATGCCGCCACGCGTCAGGCGGTGGAGGACATTTCGAACGAACTGGACGTCATCCCCTACCACGCGGGCATGAGCGACGCCGAACGCAGCCGGGCGCAGGAGCGCTTCATGGTCGAACCGGCGCCCGTGCTGGCCGCCACCAACGCCTTCGGCATGGGCATCGACCGGCCCGACGTGCGGAAAGTGATCCATTATCAGCTGCCCGGCTCCCTCGAAGCCTACTATCAGGAGGCCGGACGCGCCGGACGCGACGGGAAGGACGCCCAGTGCATTTTGCTCTTCAGCTATGCGGACAGATACATCCAGAAGTTCCTCATCGAACTTGGCAATCCGCCGCCGGAACTGATCCGGGGCCTCTACGCCCGGCTGCGCCGCATGGCCGAAGAACGCGACTCGCGGGAGATCGAAACGACTCTGACCTCCCTCGAAGCCGGTCTCTCGGCGAAGTCCGGGCAGATCTCGGCGGCGCTGAGCGTTCTGGAGAGGAACGGTCTCGTCCGGCGCTCCTCGCGCCGCAGTTCGGGGCGCCTGCGTTTTCTGCAGTCCCCCGGGGAACTGCGCCTGGTGCACCAGCTGGAAAACACCCAGCGTTCGCTCTTCATCAGCCGCTGCGCCGCGCGCTACGGCGAGGCCCTGAAGCGGGAGGAGGTCTACGCGCTGGACGAACTCTCAGCCGTGTGCGGTCTCACCATCGAGCAGGTGAGGCGCGTCCTCGCCGCGCTGAACGGGAACGTCCTCTCGTGGACCCCCGAGTTTTCCGGCCGGGCCATCGAACTTTTGAAGCCGGAGGAAAAAACGGTCGATATCGACGAAGAGGCCCTGGCGGAGAAGCTGGAGTACGAAATGTCCCGTCTGGAGGAAGTCATCAATTACGCCTCGGGGAAGACATGCCGGCAGAGGACCCTCGTCGCTTATTTCGGCGAGGACGTCTCCCGCTGGAGCTGCGGCAAATGCGACGTCTGCCTGCGGGAGAAGAAGCGTACGGCCGATCTCCATGAGGCCGCTGCGGAAGAGCTGGAATACCTGCTGCCCGTCCTGCGGGGCGCCGACTGCTTCGACGGAAGACTCGGGGCCTCGAAACTGGCGAAGATCCTCGCGGGCTCCCGGGACGAAAGCATCGACCGCTTCAGGAATTCCCCCGTGACCGGTCAGCTGCGGGACCTGAAGGAGCGGGAGATCCTCGACCGCATCCAGATGCTGGAGCGGGACGGCTATCTCGACCGCATCGACCGGAACGGCTATCCCTGTCTGGCCCTCTCGGGAGCGGGCAAGGCGGTGCTCCGGAGAACGGCGTCTCTCCTCGTCGACACGGTCCTCCCGACGCCCGGAACGGCGGGAAAGAGCCGGGCACGCAAAGGAGGGAAAGCCCCCTCCCCCGCGCCCGCCGCGCCGAAGGATCTGCGCGGCATGATGTACGAACTGCGCCGCAGGATCGCCGAAGAGCGGCACGTGCCGCAGTACGTCATTTTCAGCAACGACGTGCTGGAACAGCTGGTCCAGGTGCGTCCGAAGTCGCCGGAGGAGGCGATGGAGAAGATCAAAGGCATCGGTCCGGCCAAGGCGGCGACCTTTTTGCCCCCCTTCCTCTTCCTGATCGAAAACGTGCCGGAGCCCCCCGAGAGCCGTTAGAAAACGGCGCCGCCCAAAGCGGCAGCCGTTGAAAGAGCCGTCTTAAAAGATGGTCATATCCCGGATCGTGCTCCACAGCTGGCTCGTGAGATCCAGTTTCTTGCGCGCGCTGGTGGCCAGGGCGATGGGCACGTGGGTGAGTTCGCCGTTCCAGTCGCCGATCATCATGTCGGTGCGGCCGGAGAAGGCCGCGTGGGCGGCGCCGTTGGCCAGCATGGCGCAGAACACGGATTCCTCGCCCTCGGCCTTGACGCTCCGGATGGTGTACCCGGGATCGAAGTATTTCAGCGTGACGGGCACATTGTGCTCGGCGCAGTAGGCCGTGATTTTTTCCTTGAGCAGAAGCCCGATGTCGTTGTGGAGCTTGTTGCCGGAGGCGTCGCGGCGGTCGGACTCCTTGCCGAAAAGGTCCTGCCCGGCGCCCTCGGCCGCGAGGATCACCGCGTGGTGCTTGGCTTCGAGGCGTTTGACCAGATGGGGAAGAAGCGCGTTCTCTTCATCGCCTTCCAGCGTGAAGGGGCGCTCGGGAACGAGGCAGTAGTTGACGAAGGGATTGGCCAGCGTGGTGTACGCGGCGATGAATCCGGAATCCCGGCCCATGACCTTGATGAGCCCGACGCCGTTGTACGCCCCCTTGGCCTCGGTGTGCGCACAGGTCACGACGGGGCCGGCTGCCCGGACGGCGGTGGCGAAACCGAAGGATTTGTCGATGTAGCTGATGTCGTTGTCGATGGTCTTGGGAATGGCGATGACGCTGATGGCAAGTTTCCGGCGCAGGATCTCCTGCGCGATGGCGTGGGCCCCGCGGCTGGTCCCGTCGCCGCCGATACAGAAGAGCAGATTGATGTTCATCCGCGAGAGCGTATCGACGATGACGCCGGTATCCTCCTGCCCCCGGGAGGAACCGAGGATGGTCCCCCCCTCCTCGTGGATGTCGTCCACCAGTTCCGGCGTCAGCAGAACGGGCGAGAGCCCGTGGGCGGGATTCAGCCCCTTGTATCCGTAGCGGATCCCGTAGACCACGGGGACGCCGTAGCGGTTGATGAGGGCCAGCGTGAGAAACTTGATGACCTCGTTCAGCCCGGGACAGAGCCCGCCCGCGGTGAGGACGGCGGCCTTGCTCCACGCCGGATCGTGAAAGATCTTTTCCCGGGCTCCGGCCTTCTCGAAGGCGGGAATGGCCTTGCCCTCCCGGACGTACCGGGCGATGACTTCGGCGTCGGTCTCGTAGCAGACGGTAGCGTCGTCGGGAACGAAGACGTGATTTTTGAGGGGGGACGGCAGGACGGCCTTGCCGAGACGGGTTATTTTGAAATCATCGGGACACATTTTCGACTCCATTTGTTTTGACGGTGTGCAGTCTGAAAATAATTTAAGTCCGAAACGGCCGATTTTCAAGACAGGATCGCGCTTTTGCGCAAAGATTTCCGGGATATCGCCTTTTTTTCTTGACAAAACACGGGAACCGTGGTATCTTTCCCAATCCGCGGGGAGACTTCTTCTCCCCGGGGAGAAAAACAGGGAAAGTTGAGGCCTTTTCATGAAACTCGATCAGGATTTTCACATCCACACGCACTGCTCCTGCGATTCGGCGGACGCCCGGATCCCCCATATCGTCGAAGCGGCGAAGAAGCTCGGATACAAACATTTCGGCATTTCGGACCATCTGCACACCCGGTTCAACCTGCCCGACATCGAGATCGCCCGGCAGGAATTCCTCGCCTACGGTCCCGTCGAGGGATTCCACTTCGGCATCGAGATCACCTGCGCCACGGCGTGGGAGTGCGAAAAGATCGCAAAGCGCGATTACGCTTCGTGCTTCACCTGCGAAGTCCACGGGAAGAAGTTCCAGACCATGACACCCATCGACGGCGTGATGTACGGCGGTCCCGCGGGCGGCCCCCTGCAGGTGGACATCACCGAAGAGGAGATCCGGCGTCTGGGCATCGAATACCTCATCGGCGGCGTCCACAAACCCAACTACACCGATCAGAACCCCAAGGACATGATCGACGACTTTTTCAACCAGTCCTGTTTTCTCATCCGGCACAGATCCATCGACATTCTGGCCCATCCGTGGGAGATGCTGGCCTTCTGGGCCGGGTGGTCCATCGTCACCAAAGACCCCAAGGACGTGCGCTACGACGCCTTTTCCATGATCCCCCGGGAATACTGGGACGAAATGGCGAAACTCCTCACGGAAAACGGCAAACTGGCCGAGATCAATCTCAGTTTCAAGATGCCCGAAGAGATCTTTCATCTGCACATGAGTTCCCTCGCCGGCTGGCGCGAAAAGGGGGTCAAGTTCACCTTCGGCAGCGATCTGCACCGGGCGCCCTACTCCGAGGAAAAACTCCGCCGGACCGAAAAGGTGCTGACCGAATACGGCTTCACCGAGGCCGATTTCGCCCTCCCGAAATTCAGGAAATGAAAAAGCGCCGCCCGTCACGGCGGCGCAGGGAATACGTCTTCTTTCAGAGGAAGGCCTTTACGATCGGAAAAAAGTCCGCGTCGGCGGGCAGTTTCCTGACGCGGGGGTGATCCGGCAGACTGAGGGCGCCGTTGCCGGAGGCGAGGACGATCCCCCCCTCGTCCAGAAAGCGCGTCAGGCGGGCAGCCGTGAAATCCCGGCCGAAAAGATTTTTGTAGACCATTTCGTTCCCATGGGGGAAAATCAGCACGTCGAGATGCCGCAGCGCCTCGGTTTTGAGGGCCATGCGGTCGATGAAGCGCACATCCAGATCGGGCCTTTTGTCCAGCGCCAGCATGGCCTCGATGCAGTACTTGCCGACGATCCCGGGGGAGAAGTAGCCGACCCGGAGGGGACGGAAATTCTTTTTGGGATAGACGGGCGTCGGCTTGACGCCGGTCACGGCGTAGACGCACCCCAGGGCGATGGCATGGGTCGACTCGCAGGACTCCGGGTGGAAGCTGGTGGCGATGACTTTGCCCTTGCCGAACTGCCCGCGGATGACGGCGGGGGCGTCGTAGAAATCGCCGCCCTGATTGTTGGCCCGGCGGATCGTGCTCTTGTAGACGCCCAGCACTTCTCCCCAACCCTCCCCCGACTGCGGACCGGGCTTGGAGATGGGCCCGTGGGAGTAACGCACCTGATAACGCCCGGGACGGATACCCATGAGTTTCGCGCCCTTTTCGGAGATCTCCGCCTGAAGCATCGCCGAATCGCCGCCGGCGCCGAGACGGTACACGAAGGGCAGCAGCCGAAGCCGGTCGGGTTTGTTGAGGGTGCAGTGGAATCCGGCGCAGGCCCCCACGTAAGCACCGCCCGCGGCGACGAATTCGCGCACCTTTTCCATGCCCTCCGGGGTCATGGTCTCGCACTGCAGACGGCTGCTGCCGCCGGGAATGACCAACAGATCGAAGCGGCTCAATGCGCCGCCCTTGATGTCTTTGGCGTCGATGGGAGCAAACTCCAGCTGCGGGGAATAGGCCAGGAGCTGCGTCCAGAAGAGCACGCCGCTGCTGCGGCTGCCGTTATCCACGTAGAGGGCGGCCCGGATCCTGCGCCCGGGGGCCTGCGGCACGCTTTCCCGATCCGCTGTCTGCGGCTGCGAAACGGCGCATCCGGCGACCGGAAGGACCAGGGCGGCAAGGGCCAGCAGGCCGATCATCATTCTCTGCCACGATCTCATTTTTCCTTATTTCTCCTGCGTTGTGTTTTTCGCCGCAGGTGCGGCGGGGTGAAATTTTACTCCTGATAGCGCTGCTGATAGAGTTTGCGGTAGGCCTGAGGCGACTTGCCGCAGTCGGCGCGGAAAACGCTGCAAAGGTAACTGGGTGTGTTGAAGCCCGTGAGCAGGGCGATCTGCGAAAGGGGCATGAGGGTCTCGATCAAAAGTTCGCTGACCCGGTCCAGCCTTGCCCGCTTGAGACAGGCGGAGGGGGTCATGCCGGTCTGCCGGAAAAAGAGTTCGCGAAACCGGACCTCGTGAAGCCCCGCCGCCGCGGCGATGTCCGAAACGCCGATGTCGCCCGCAAGATTGCGGTGGATGAATTCCATCGCCGCCCGGACCCGGGCGTCGCAGGGCCGGCTCCGATCCCGGACCAGCAGATCTTGAGCGGCCCAGTCCATCATGAGATCGAAGACCTGAGCCGTGACCGACTTGCCCGCGGCCTCGCGGCTGACGCTTTTCAGCGCGACGGACCGTTCGAAGGCGCGGAAAAATCCTTCGGGGCCTCCGATGCGGAAAAAAGGCGTCCGGAGCGCCGTGAAGGGAGACGCCCCGGGATAGGTCCGCAGTTTCAGGTGGATGACGCAGACCGCCCCCCGTTCGCAGTCGGGCGCAAAAGACATGGCATGCCGGGTGTTTTCGGGCGCGGCGAAGCCCTCGCCTCCGCGCAAAACACGGGACGCATCGCCCGCGGTGCAGCGGAACGCCCCCTCCCGCACGATCCAGAGAAGCGTGTCGTCGATCCGGCGGGGGGCGACCTCCCATGGCCTCTCCATGCGCCACATCGAGAAATTGAGCAGCGTCATGCGGATCTCCTGCTGGATGCGGAGAAAATCGTTCAGTGTTTTCTCCGGAAACAGGTCCTTCAGGTCGTCCTTGTACTCGTTTCCGTAAATCGTTCCCATGGCTGTCTCCCGCTAAAAGATACACGCCCCGGCGGCGGAAAGCAAGTCTTCCCGGCAAAAAAAGGGCCGTTTTTTTGGAAATCGTCGAAATTTGATATAAATTGACTGTTTATTGATATTGTTTTTCAACAAATTTCGGGGTATACTTTCCACGGTGTCAAATTGGAGCTGAAGGAACATGCCGACCCAAGAACCGTTCATCATCGATACGGCCCCGGGCGAAGCGTATTTTGAGCGCTTCCGCTTCTGGCAGGGGTGTCCCACGATTTTGCGGACGCCCGGCGGGCGGCTTTTCGCCGGGTGGTATTCCGGCGGCGTGGGCGAGCCGGATCCGGAAAATTACAATCTTCTCGTGCGCAGCGAAGACGGCGGCATGACGTGGCGTTCGCCCGAACTGGTGATCTCCGGCAGGCCCGAAGAAAACTACATCGCCATCGACATCCAGCTGTGGCTGGATCCCCGGGGCCGCATGTGGCTGTTTTTCGCCAAGATCTCCTGCGCGCCGGGAGCACAGCCCACCGACCCCGATCACTGGACCACCTGGGCCATGGTGTGCGCCGATCCCGACGCGGAAAAACTCACATGGAGCCGCCCCCGCTTCCTCGTGACGGGATTTCTGCGGACACAGCCCGCGGTGCTTTCCAACGGCGACTGGGTGATGTGCGCCTACGACCGCAGTTCCCAATACCTCTGCTATGCCCGGAGCCGCGACGGGGGGGAGACGTGGAAGCAATGCCGGGCGGCGGAACGCCTCTCCGACACCTTCGACGAAACCATGATCCTCGAAAGACGGGACTGCTCGCTTCTCATGTTCGCCCGGGACAAGGTGCCCCTTCTTGTCCGGACGACGTGCGGCGGTCTCGAGGGCAAGAACTGGGAAAAGGCGTCATACACCTCCCTTCTGAGCGGCTGTTCGCGGTTTTTCCTGCGGCGGCTCCGTTCGGGAAGGGTCCTGCTCATCCGCAACGACGCCGCCGCCGCGCGAACGAATCTCGTGGCCGAACTTTCGGAGGACGACGGGGAGACGTGGAAATACAGCCTTCTTCTGGATGCGGGGGATCCTCCCTTCCGTTCGGTCTCCTACCCCGACGCCGTGGAGACGCCCGACGGCGAAATCCTCGTGATCTACGATTCCGGGCGCAGGACCTTCAAGGAGATCCGCATGGCGCGGATCACCGAAGAAGACATCATGGCGGGAAAGCTCGTCGATTACTCGTCATACCTTGCCCGGATCATCAGCAAAGCGCCGGGGAAGCCTTACGACGAAGCGCTTTTCGAGAAGAAGAACGCCGCGTGGCAGAAATGGAAACAGACGATCGGCACCTGACCGTTCACACGTAATGAAAAAAAGAAAGGACAAAGTATGAAAAAAACACACGCAAACGAAAAGTTCACGCTGATCGAGCTCCTGGTCGTGATCGCCATCATCGCGATTTTGGCCGCCATGCTCATGCCCGCGCTCCAGCAGGCTCGTCTGACGGCGGCCCGGGCATCGTGCCAGAGCAACGAGAAATCCATGGGGATGCATTTTTCGATGTACGAGGGCCATTACGGCCGTCTGCCCATGTCCCACTGGCAGATCAACACCTCGGACAACGCCTACAACTGGGCGTGGTACTCCTTCCTCTTCGGCGTTCGCAGAGCGGGCGTTCCGGAAAAATGGAGCAATCTGCGCAAGGACTGGCCCATCATGGTCTGTCCCGGCGATCCCCGGGGATTCGTGACCTGGTGTCTTCAAAGCTACTGGGGCTGCCGGACGACCATGGGCCGCCTGAAAGCCGACGGCACCTGGCAGGACCTGGGCAACGGCAACAAGCAGCAGAATACGATCCAGGGCGTCCTCGCCCGCAGCTGCCGTCCGCCCTCGGGCACGCTCCTCGTCACCGACGGCGCATACGACAAGAACGCCAGGTGCGACAACCCCACGGCCACCTACTGCGATTCCAACAGCGAATACACGGCGACCAACAGCGGCTTCATCCACGGTCTGGACAAGGACATCAACACGAACCACAGGACCGGCGCCAATCACCTTTTCGCGGACGGTCACGTCCAGTTCCTGGACTACAAGTCGACCTCCAATTACCGGGTGAAATACTGGTCCAATCACCCCGACTACAAAGGCAAATACTGACGGTGCCACGATGAAGAAAATTCTCGTCTCGGCGTTGCTGTTCGGAGGGATCTCCCTGCTCTGGGGACTGGACCTCGCTTCCGGAGGGAAAGCCTGTGTCCGCATCGTGGTCGATCCCGGCGCGGAGCGTCTCGAAAAGATGGCCGCCGCGGACCTGAAAATTTTTCTCGAAGAGATGACGGGGGCCAAGTTCGAAATCATCCCCGAGGACCGGGCCGACAAGTCCGGCCCCCGCGCCATCTATCTCGGAGGAACGAAGTTCGCCGCGGAAAACGGTTTCCCCCGATCCTCGCTGAAAGATGAGGAGTGGGTCCTCAAAACCGTCGGGAATGACCTCATCGTTACGGGGGCCCCGCCCGTCGGGACCTTCTACGGCGTCTGGGATCTGCTCAACAGACTGGGCGTCTACGTCCTGGCTCCGGAGGCCAACGTCGTCCCGAAGAAAAAGGACGTCTCCATCGGGACTCTGGACGTCCGCCGGCAACCGGCCTTCATGGGGAGGATGCTCTTCACCGACGTCCCGGTCGAGCAGACCATGGCCGGCATTTCGGAGGAGGTGAAGGACATTTTCAATTTGTTCACCCTCAGGACCGGCGTCAACCACTGGGAGACCCACCGGCTGACCCCGCTCTACATCGGCCGCTACTACCGGTCGCCGAAGCGCCTTTCCAGACTGCTCTGCCACACGCTCTGCAAGTACGTCGACCCGAAAAAATATTTCAAGGACCATCCGGAATACTTTGCCATGAACGAAAAGGGCGAGCGTTTCTGCCCACCGTTCCCCTACATCAGGGAGGGGTCCCTCTGTATGTCCAACCCCGCCGTGGCGCAGATCACGCTGGACTCCCTGCGGGAGATGATCCGCGAGGACCGCGCGGGGAAAAAGGAGGGCGACTGGCCCATCCGCTACGACCTCTCCATTTTGGACAATATGCCCTATGTCTGCAAATGCCCGGAGTGCACGAAAATCAGCCGGGAGGAGGAGTCCGAATGCGGCCTTTTCCTGCGCTACGTCAACTTCGTCGCCGACGCCATTGCGAAGGAATATCCGGATGTCCTGATTAAGATCTCAGCCTACTCGGCTGTCCGCAAGGTGCCGAAGATCACCCGTCCGGCGAAAAACATCATCGTCTCCGTTTCGGATGAATTTCCCCAGTCCGACGCCTTCCGCCCGCTGACGCACCCCATAAACAGCCACCGTCTCAAGGCCCTGACGGACTGGGCCGCCGTCAGCGCGCATATTGCCGTCGGCGACTACTGGAACATGGGCCGCAGATACTTCAATCCGCCCCGGACGGAAGTGGTGCTGGACGCCGTCAAGCCCGATCTCGAACTCTTCAAAAAGCTGGGGGGCATGGGACTTTTCATCGAGTACGAACGGGACATCGTCGTGCCTCAGCCCTTCTACGATCTGCACGTTTTCGTCGGGACGCAGCTCATGATGGATCTCGACCGCGACGTGGAGAAACTCGTCGATATTTTTCTGGAAGGCTATTACGGGAAGGAGGCGGCGCCCGCCCTGCGGGAATATCTGGACGAACTCCGCCGGGGGGTCAAAACACATCCCGGCCGCCAGACCGTCCTCTCCCCCGGACGCTGGCACTTCTACAACGCGAAATTCGCGCTCAGGAATTACCTCAAACTCAAGAAAGCGGCTTCTCTGTATCCCGAAGGCAGTCCCTTCCGCCGCAGGATCGAGGAAAACATGATCTCGCTCATCTGGTGCTCTCTTCTCAGCCGCCGCGAGTTCCGCGCCGAATTCAAAAAAGCCGGCATCGACATCGACAGCCTGATCCCGGAATGCAAGCGCTTCGTCGACGCCTACATCCATCGCTGGGGCGCGAAAAAACCGGTCCGGGCGCTGAAGAATTTCCGCGACCGCTTCGGCATGATCGAAAGCAATCTGCCCAGGCCGGCAAAATTCAAGAATGTGCCGGAGGAGAACATCCGCATCGCGGGGACCATGTTCGCCAGCCCCTACACGCACATGGGAGCCGCGGTCGTGGACGATCCCGACTCCATCACCGGCAAGGCGATGCGCTCCTTCGGGCCGTCGGAGGAGTACCACCGCATCGACAAGATCCGGCTCAAGCCCGGGTTCCGGCTCTCGCCCCGCAAGTACTGTCTGGGCAACAGCGCAGGGAAAAAGGATTCCATCTCGCTGACGCTGAAGGACGAAGACATCGCCAAAGATGAAAAGTACCACTGGTACCGGCTGCCCGGCAAACTCGACCTCAGCGAAAAGGTCTGGTTCTGGGGACAGTGCTGGGCGATCCAGTTCAAAATGAGTTCCTTCTACGTCCTCTCCGACGGCGTGGCGGACAACAATGTCTGGAACTGCTGGTTCTCGGCAAAATTCACCGGTCCCGCCTACGTGCCCGGCTCGAAAAAAAAGAACGCCGTTTACGTGGACATGATCGTCCTGACCCGTCCGGGAACCGGAGGGATCGAATAAAAAAAGAGGGAGAAAACGGTAATGCGGCTCGTGACGATCCTTTTCGCGATGGCGATCCTTTCCGGTCTTGCGGCTCCCGCGGCCGACTTTTTCAGCTGCGGTTTCGCGGAGATGACGGCCCGGAACGGCTCCCGGAGCGTGACGCCGTATTGTTACGGCGCTCCCGCTTCCCACGCCGCCGCAACGGGCGGACGCGGCGCGCTCTTCGCCATGGAAAAACTGGAGGATTTCAGGAAGATCACGGGAAAATCCCCCGACGCCCCCCTCCCCGCCGTCGTCTACCGGAACTTGAAGGATTTTCCCGAAACCGGGTTCTGCGAGCTGGAAGTCACCCCCTTCTTCAATCAAACCTGCGCCTACAGAAAACCCAAAAAAGGTAACGAAAAGTTCATCCATTACGGCATTTTCTCGCTGAACGGTCCGGAAAAATCCTCCCTCGCCCTGTACATCGCCAACGGCAAACTCTCGGCGCGCTTCATCTTTTCCGGCGGCGGCCGGGCGGTGCTGAACTACCCCGTCCGTTTCTGGAAAAAGGGCCGAAGCAAAAAAATAACCGTCGTCTGGGGGAAGAACGAGCAAAAACTCTATGTGGACGGGAAACTCGCTCAGGCGGCGGCCGCCCCCGGCGAACTGGGGCGCTTCACCTCTCTCGAACTGGGCGGGCACGGTCCCGACTTGAGTCTCCAGGGCGTGATCCGCAGCATCAGGATCGCATCAGGGCTCCCCGCCGTGACGGATGCAAGGTCGGCTGATCCTGAGATCGCACTTGACGCAAAACTTCTCCGCGACTGGACCGTAAAAGAGGGTCCCCTCGAAGCCGCGCCGCGGGACAAGGGCATCGTGTTCACCTATGGCGGGGGCCGGGAGAGACCTGTGACGGCCGTCCTTGCCAAACCGGCCGCCGTCGAGCCCGGGACATTCGTCCGGCTGGACCTCAAACTTTTCAAGCACCGCTGGTCCTTCGGATCGAAAATGCAGATTTTCGTCGAATTCACCGACAAATCGGGCCGGACATGCGAGCGGCTCGTCATCGACAGGAGCAACGTCGACGACGCCTACCGCCCCATGGACTTCGAGGAACTGGCTTCTCCCATCGGGATCGGCCTCGATCTGGACTACTTCAACTACTTCCGCGTCCCGGCGGGATGCACGGGACTGCGCCTCGCCGCCGAGTTCTCCGGCAATCCCTGCGAAGCGGAGATCAAAAGTCTGCGTCTCTTCGAAACGGACCCCGCCTTCGAGCCGTGGTTCAGCCAGCCTGAAAAGGGGGAACAGCTGGCCTTCGACCGCTCCCCCGCCGTCTCCGACGCCCGGGCGCGGGAGATTTTGAAGGCGCGGAAAAAAGCCGTTTCTTCCCTCGTCCGGAACAAGGACCGCGTGGAGTGGTGCATCGACGGCAAAAAAGTCCCGCCCGCGATCTTCCACAACACCACGAGCGACACCCATCTTCTGGCGTCGGAATTTTATCCGGCGGGGTACCGGCTCTTCACCTCGGCGGTCATTCTGGGCCGCTCGGTCTACCGCCGCCCCTACACCCAGACGTGGCGGGAGGACGGGTCTTTCGACCTCAAAGCCATGGAGGAGGCCGTGCTGCGGGTCATCCGCGAGGCCCCCGATGCACATGTCGTCCTCAATCTGCTGGTGATCCCCAACGCCCTGTGGCTCAAGGAGAACCGCTCCGAACTGCGGACCCTGCCCGACGGGACGCCGGGCCTCATCCGGGGGTGGCACTATCTTGCGGCGGGCTCCCGGGAGTTCCCCACGGCCGTCGGAGAGAGCTGGAGCCCCTCCTTCCACTCCCGGAAATACCGGAAGGACATCGCCGAAGTGCTGGAAAAGCTCATGCGCGAGTTCGAAAAGACGCCCGCCGCCAACGCCGTGGTCGGCGTCTACATCACGGGGGGCGACGACATCCAGTTCCGGGCGCCCCGGGAACCGGACTTTTCGCCCGCGGCCCGGCCCGCGTTCCGCGCCTTCCTGCTGGAAAAGTACGGAAGCAGTGCCGCTATCGCCAAAGCGTGGCGCAAAGAAAAGTTCTCGTGGGACGATGTCGTCATCCCCTCGAAGGAACGGTTGACCGCGCCGGGGAAGGCTTGTTTTTCGGGCGTCGGCCCCTGTCTTGAAAGCGACTACCTTGAATTCGTCTCCTCGGAGTGCGCCGAACTCAAAACCGCTATCCGCGCCGGGGTGAAGCGGGGCGCGCCCCGGTTGCTGACGGGGGGCTACGACAACGCCATGAGCCTCGCCGGTTCGACGCTGTTCGGCGGCGGCCGCATGGCCATGGAAAAGATCATATCCGACCCCGCCTGCGACTTTCTCATCTCCCTGCCGCCCTATGGACGCCAGCGGGACGAATGTACGATCCCCATGGGCCTCAAGGCCTACACCGGCTCCATGCGGCTCCATAAGAAACTGATCGTAAGCGAAATGGATATCCGCAACCCCGCCCAGCCCCCGCTGGTGTGGTGGAATCGGAGCCGCAACTGGCAGGCCGTCCACAACAGCTGGACCTTCCGGCAGTTCCTGAACCTCAACGCGGGCTACGCCGCGGCCTGGGGCGGCATGTTCCACGTCTACCCTCTCGGCGGAAAAGTCTGGTACAGCACGCCGGAAGCCGTTGACGCCTGGCGCAAGGCGCTGGCCGTGGCCGCCGCCGCGCCGGGGGAAACGCCGGGAAGCGACTCCATCGCCTGGGTCAACGACGACCGGTACTGCGACTTTTTCCCGATCTCTCCCGAGGGGCACTATCTTGCCGGCGGCTGGAACCGCAACATCTGCGCGGCGCTGTGGTCAAGTCAGGTGCGCTTCGACGCCTATCTGCCGAAAGACCTCTTCCACCCCGATTTCAAAGCTCCGCGGATCCTTCTTTTGGGCAATGCCATGACGCTTCCGCCCGAAACGATCTCCCGGATCCGGAAGCGTTTCCTGCGCGAGGGAAGGACCCTCATCTGGTCCGGCATGCCGGGGAGTCTTTCGGGCGCGCCGCTTGCCGACATCTCCCGGGCGGTCGGTTTCGACCTTTCGCGGCCCCCCGAAATAGCGGACAAAAGCGTCTTCGTCAGCCCGGAGGGGAAAAATCCCCTCCTTGCGGGCGTTTCGGGCTTCCTCTTTGCGCCGCCGCTTCACGGGGAGGTGCTTCCCTTCGCCAACGCCGCCGCGGCGGCGGGGCCGGGCGTCGAGGTGCTGGGGTATTTTCAAGGCACGCGCCATCCCGGCATGGTCATGCGCAAAACGAAAGCGGGGACCGAGATCTTCATCGGTCAGCAGGGTGCCGTCACGTCGCGCCTGCTGCGGAACATCGCAAAGGCCGCGGGCATCCATCCCGTCACGGAGGGGGAGGACCTCATGATCCGCGGCGGCGGCCTGATCGTCCTCGGCGCTTCTGCGGGAAACGGCGTCCGCCGGGTGTTCTTCCCCGCGGGAGTCGAAAACCTGACGTGTCTCACGGGGCAGAAGATCTTGAAGCGCGGGAGCGGCTTCGTCGACGTCGATCTGAAATACGGGGAATGCGCCGTTTTCAGGTACGGGAAAGGGAAATGACAGACCGGGGAAAATCCTTTCCCGATCCCGATCGGAACCGTCCCCGCGCGGAGAAACGGGGCCGAAAGGAAAAACATGCGAAACGGCGGAGCCGACAAGACGTTCGCACGCAACCGATTATCCTCCCGGAGAAAAAAGCGCCGCATTTCCTTTGCTATTTTGCGCTGTCAGGTGTATTTTAATTCCGGGAAAAAGCGGCGGCGTCAGGCGTCCGGCTGCTGAAAAGAGGTACCGGAGGGAAAAATCATGCGAAAAGTTCTGTTTCAGCTGTTTCTGCTGCTCCTGATCCTGGCGGGAGCGGGCTGCGCGGCGAAGTCCGGCGGAGCGGCCGCGCCCGGATTCGTTCTGAAGAAGGATTCCTTTTGGGTGGTCTTCGACAGAAACCTCACCCCGGAGGACGCGCGCAAGGCCTCGGCCTCGGGACGGCTGGAGGGCCAAAAGATCGCCTTCCGCCTGCCGGAAGAGCAGACCATCGACCTGAAGTACCTGTGCAAAGAGTTCATTCCCGTCAAGGGGGCGGCGGTCGTTTCCTTCGTCGTCACCGCCTCTTCCGACGGCTTCTGCCGCCTGGGCGTCGGTGCGGACAACTGGTACACGTGCTGTTTCGACGGCAGAATCATTTCCACCACGGAACCCAAAGGAATAGCGCCGGGAACGCCGACTTATCTCAACAAGGGGGCGAAAGTCCGGCTCAAAAAAGGCGACAACCGGTTTTTCGTCCACACCCGCCCCGGCCGGGCGACCTGGATCTTTTCCTGCGGCCTGCTGCCCGATCTCGACAACTGGCCCCGGGATCCCGCCGACCGGCTCACGCTTTTCCGAAACGCCTTCCCGCAAAAAGACGCCATGCTGGGACCTTTCGTAAGTTGCGTCTCCACCGACAGGGCCGTCGTCAGCTTCGAGTATTCGCGGGGCATCGCCGCGGCGCTGCATTACAGGGAAGCCGGATCGGCGGAAGCGGAAAAGATCCTCGACCTCCCTCCCGTTTACGGCAGGATCCCCCAGAAAAAAATTTACCGGTTCGAACTCGATGGCCTTTTGCCCGGCCGGAAGTATGAATTCAAGATCTTCGACCGGGAAAAATTTTCGGGGCCCGTCGCGTCGGGACATTTTTCCACCCTGCCCGCCGCGGGCTGTTCCCACGTTCTGACCGCCATAAGCGACACGCAGACACTGGCTTTCGACAGGAAAAGAGTGATCCGCGATTTCGCGCGCAGGGGCGTGTTTTCCGACACCGATCTTCTGGTCTCGCTGGGAGACGTGAGCAGCAAGTTCCATGATTTCAACCAGGTCTATTTCGAAACTTTTCTCCTCCCCTTCCGGCAGGCCGGGGTCACGGCGCCTTTTTACCCCGTGCGGGGCAATCACGAGTACCAGGGACGGGAAACGGATAAATACGCGGCCTTTTTCGGGCGCCCCTACTACGCCTTCCGTTACGGGGACGTGCTCTACATCGTGCTTGACACCGGCGAGGACAAGGACACGGTCCCCGAAGAGGACCATTACACGCTTCTCACCGATACCGCACAGTATTTCCGGGAGCAGAAAGCGTGGCTCGAAAAACTGGTCGAAAGCGACATGTGCAAGACGGCGAAAAAGCGCATCGTGCTGGCCCACGCCACGCCTTTCGAATGGCAGTCGGATTACTATTACGGCAACATCCGGTACTTCGCCTCGGTCTTTTTCGGGAAAAAGCCCAGGTGCGCCATCGACCTCTGGCTCTGCGGAGACGTCCATTCGCCCTTCCGTTTCGACCCGGTGACGCGGGAGCTTGCCGGAGCAAAGCGTGTTCCCACGGAGAAACATCCCTGCCGCCTGACGGAAAACGACGAAAAGAACATCCATTTCCCCGTCTACGTCAATGACGGCCCCTACGGCGCGGGCCAGAATTTCAGCGTGACCCGCGTGGCGGTCCGGCCCGACCGGCTGGAACTGCTCTGCATGGGAGAGGACGGCACGGTCATGGACGAGATCGTCATCCGCAGGGGGCGGCCCTTCGAAGTCAAAAAAAGCATTTACAAAAAATACACGCCTTACAAAAACTGACGGCGGAGCCTCCTCAAGGCGTGCGGGAATTTTGCGGAGGCAGGCGGGTCCGGAAGGCCCCGCCCGCAGAAAAACGAAAAACATGCGAAAAACGAATATTTGCAATATATTTTCATGCAACCCGTTGCATGCTTCGTCGAAAAAAATTACGCATGTATTTTGCAATTATTCTTCCCTCAGTGTATCTTATTCCCGGTGAGGGGCGGCAGGGGGCCGCAAAACGGAGGGTTTCGAGCAGTGGGCAAGAAGATAACATCGACCGATATCGCACGTTTCGCCAACGTGCACCAGTCGACGGTGTCCCGTGCGCTCAATCCGGAGATGGCCTGGCAGGTCAGTCCGGAGAAGCGTGAGGAGATCCGCGCCCTGTGCCGGAAATACGGCATCATGCCCTCCCGGGCCGCCCGGCGGCGGGGACGGACGGGCCGCATCGCCCTCATTCTGGGGAACATGGCCCGGGACCTCTGCGACATCGGGCGGAGCATGCGGATCCAGCGGATGTGCGACATTTTTCAAAACAACGGCTACACCCTGGATCTCATCCGGCTGGACTGGCGGTCAGGCCGGCAGGTCTCGGTCATGCGCCGTATTCTGAGTTCCTGGCAGGCAGATGTCTACATCGTGCCCGGAATTCTGCTCAACTGCCAGTCTCTCGATCTGCTAAGGGAAACCAGTTCCCGGCTCATCGTCACCCTCGGCGAGGACATGGATCAGATCCCCTACCCGGACCATCGCTGGCTCTCTTATTTTTCGGTCGACAGCTCCGACGCATGTGAGGAGGCCTTCGCCGCCATTCCCCCGGAACACCGGTGCAGAATGCTCTATTTCGGGCGCAGGAATTTCGCTTCGGAATGCAAGATCAAGAGGCTCCGCGCAGTTATTGCCCGGAACGGGGGAGATCCCGAAGCGCTGGAAAGTCTGTTCTTCGCCGCGGGGGGGAGCCTCACGCCCGTCGAGGTCCAGCGGCGCGCGGCCCGGACCGTGCGGGAGAACGCCGGCCGGCTGAACAGGTTTTCCTCATTCTGGTGCGGAGGCGACTCCGCCGTCTTCCTCTACGACGAACTGCGGCGCGCGGGCCGGACGCCGGGACGGGATTTCACCGTCGTCGCCCACGGCGTCCGCGGGCGGCTCCTCGAACCGCCGGAGCCGGGCATCAACCTCATCTGCAGCGACGTGGATCAAACCGCGGAGAAGCTCTGCGAGTATGCGCTGCATCTCGTCGATGCCCCCTCCCCCGGTCGTCTGGTGCAGAAGCTTGCCTTTCATCCCGCGCGGTACGATCTTTTGAAAGAGCCTCCCGCCGGGGACGGCCCCGAAAGCGGAAAAGCCGGGACAGGCCCCGGAAATCCCCTCCCGGGTGAGGCGTGCATCAGGGGAAAAGCGAAAAAAACAAGTTGCAGGCAAAAGCCGAACGCTTCGAAAACAAAACATATTTAATGGAGGTGCGTATGAGCTTTCCCGAAAAACTGCCGGAAGCGGCCGCCGGAAACACCGTCGAAAGTCTGCCGCAGGGGCGTCCCGCCCCCTTCACGCTGATAGAGCTCCTCGTCGTCATCGCGATCATCGCCATTCTCGCCGCGATGCTGATGCCCGCGCTGCAGCAGGCACGGCAGACGGCGGCCAGGGCGTCCTGTCAGAGCAACGAGAAATCCATGGGGGCGATGTTCAGCATATACGAGAGCCAGAACGGCCGTCTTCCGCCTTCGCAGTGGAACTTGGACACCACGGAGACGACCAAGAACTGGGGCTGGTATCACTTTCTGTACAGAAAGAAAAATATGGACGGCGGCAGCAATCTGTGGAGTTCCCGCCGCAGCGACTGGACGGCCATGCACTGTCCCGGCGCAAAGCCCAACCTCAACCCCGCAAGACCGGAAGCCAACTACTGGGCCGTCCGCCAGAGCCTGGGGCTCCTCAAGGCGGACGGAACATGGAAGTACAGCGGCGCGGCGACCCGCCCCCTGATGGGCATGCTGATCCGCAGCGTGAGGCCCATGTCCAAGACGCTCCTCGTCACGGACTTTTACTATAAGAGCACGTTCGCCGACAATGCCGTGGAAAATTTCTCGTGCAGGACCGAACCGTGGAAGTCCGGCGAATCCAACTTCAAGGATTGCGGCGACAAGGATATCAACGCCAACCATGTGACGGGGGCGAACCACCTCTTTGCCGACGGCCATGTGGAGCTGCTGAACAACAAGGTGATCCCCAAATACGTGAGAAACTACTGGTCGAATTATTGAATGGAGGTGCGTATGAGTTTTACCGAAAAACCGTCGGGTGGGACAGCCGGAAACGCCGTTGGAAGTCTGCCGCAGGGGCATTCCGTCCCGGTGCGGCTCTTCACGTTGATCGAGTTACTGGTGGTGATCGCCATCATCGCCATATTGGCCGCCATGCTCATGCCCGCGCTGCAGCAGGCGCGCATGTCGGCGGCGAAGGCCTCGTGCCAGAGCAACGAAAAGACCATGGGGACGATGTTCGGCATGTACGAAGGCCAGAACGGCCGTCTTCCGCCCTCGACCTGGAACAGGAACAGTGAAGATACTTTTCAGAACTGGGGCTGGTATCACTATCTGTTCCGGAAGAAAAATATGGACGGCGGCAGCAATCTGTGGAGTTCCCGCCGCACCGACTGGACGATCATGCGCTGTCCCGGCGCCAAGCCCAACCTCGCCAACAACAGAGCCGAACGCAACTACTGGGCCGTCCGGCAGAGCATGGGGCTCCTCAAGGCGGACGGGACGTGGAAGTACAGCGGCGCGGCGACGCGTCCTCTGATGGGCATGCTGATCCGCAGTGTGAGACCCATGTCCAAAACGCTCCTCGTCACTGACTGGTATCATACGAGTTCGTACTGTGACAACGCCACGGAAAATTACTCGTGCAGGACCGAACCGTGCAAGGCCGGCGACTCCGGCTACAAGGAGTGCGGCAACAAGGATGTCAACGGCAACCACCAGACGGGGGCGAACCACCTCTTCGCGGACGGTCATGTGGAGTTTCTGAACTACAAGGTGATCCCCAAATACGTGAGAAACTACTGGTCGAACTACTGAAAGGAACACGGCGATCATGAAAAAAAGCATTTTTGCGGCGCTGCTCTCTTTGTGCGCCGCTGTCCTGTCCGCGGGCGGTTCGCATGACGCGGCGGGCTTCACCTTTGCCCGCGGCGGAAGGGCTTGTGCCCGGATCGTCGTGAATCCCCGGGCCGGACAGCTGGAAAAAATGGCCGCGGACGACCTGAAAAAATTTCTAGAGGAAGCCACGGGAGCCAAATTCGAAGTCGTCTCCGAAGACGCGGCGGAAAGGTCCGCAACGAACACCATCTATCTGGGAGCCACGAAGTTCGCCGAAAAGAACGGATTTCGGCAATCGTCTCTCAAGGACGAGGAGTGGGTTCTCAAAACCGTCGGGAATGACCTCATCGTCACGGGCGGCGTTCCCGTCGGGACCTTTTACGGCGTCTGGGCCCTGCTCAACAAACTGGGCATCTACGTGCTGACGGCGGAGCAGAACGCCGTGCCGAAACTCCCCGACTGCAAGATCGGTCCCCTCGACGTGCGGCGGACGCCGGAATTCGTAGGGCGCATGATCTTCATGTACGACCAGACCATCCAGTCGCGGGACCGGGTCCCGGAGTCGATGAAGGAAAAGCTCAGGCTCTTCAATCTGCGCGTGGGCATCAATCAGCAGGAGACCCGGCGGATCGTGCCGTACTACATCGGCAGATTTTACAAACTGGCCGCGCGGCTTGCGCCGCTTGGGTCGCATTCGCTCTGCAAATTCGTCGAACCGGCCAAACTCTTCAAAACTCACCCGGAATATTTCGCGATGAACGAAAAGGGGCAGCGCTTCAGTCCGCCGCCCCCGTATCTCAAAGCGGGCAGCGTCTGCATGTCCAATCCGGAAGTGGCAAAGGTCACGCTGGAGTCTCTTCGCGCGATGATCAAAAAGGACCGTGCGGAGAAAAAGCCGGAGGACTGGGCGTACATCTACCCCATCACGACGCTGGACAACATGAAGTACATCTGCAAGTGCCCGAACTGCACCGCGATCAGCCGCGAGGAGGAATCCGAAGCGGGTCTCTACCTGCGGTACATCAACACCGTCGCCGAGGCCATCGCCAGGGAATATCCGGATGTCCTGATCAAGATCTCCGCCTACTCGGCGGCCCGCAAGGCGCCCAAGCTCGCCCGTCCCGCGAAAAACGTCCTCGTGAGTTTCCCCGACAACTTCACCAAGTCCGACCCCTTCCGCCCGCTGACGCACCCCATCAACGCCGATCAGCTCCGCGAGTTCGAGTCCTGGAAGAAGATCAGTCCCCGCTTCATGATGAGCGATTACTGGAACATCGGCATGAAATATTTCGTCCCGCCGCGGGTCGAAGTCATGCTGGACGCCATCAAGCCCGATTTCGACTTCTTCAAGAAAAACGGGATCATGGCCGTTTTCATCGAGAACGAACGGGAGTTCGTCACGCCCCAGCCCTTCTACGATCTGCAGGTGTTCCTGGGGACCCATCTCCTGATGGATCTGGACCGGGACGTGGAAAAGCTGATCGACATCTTCCTGAAGTACTATTACGGCGAAAAAGCGGCCCCGATCATGCGCGCATTTCTGGATGAGATCCGCGAGGGCGTCCGGAAGCAGCCCAACCGGCAGACCACGCTGAGCGTCCGCCGCTGGCGCTACTGGACCGGCAAATTCGCCGTCCGCAATTACCTCAAACTCAAGGAGGCCGCGGCCATGTATCCCGAAGGCAGTCCTTACCGCGAGCGGATCGAGGAAAACATGATCTCCCTCATCTGGCTTTCGCTGCTCCACCGCCGGGAGTTCGCTCCCGAGTTCAAGCGCGCGGGCATCGACCAGAAGGCGCTGACCGCCGAGTGCAAGCGCTTCGTCGAGAGATTCATCTACCGCTGGGGCGCAAAAAGGCCGCGGAAGACCCTTGCCTCGTATCAGCACAGGTGGGAAACGATCGAACTTGACCGTCCCCGTCCGGCAAAATTCAAAGACGTTCCCGAGGAGGACATCCGCATCGCGGGGGCCGAGTTCGCCAGTCCCGCAGGCATCATGAAGGCAGCCGTCGTCGACGATCCGGAATCCGTGGCCGGCAAGGCCATGCGGTGCTTCGGCCCCACGGAGGAATATCACCATGAGGGAGAGGTCACGCTGCAGAACGGCCTCAAAATGTCGCCGCGCAAATTCTGCCTGAGCGCCACAAGCGGCGTCGACAAGAAAAGCATCTCCATGATCTTCAAGGACAGCGACATTCCCCGCGACGAAAAGTACCACTGGTACAAGCTGCCGGGCGCGCTCGACATCGCCGAAACGACCTGGTTCTGGGCCATGTGCTGGGGGATCCAGTTCAGACTGAGCTCCTTCTACGTCCTCGGCGACGGCGTGGCCGACAACAACCGCTGGGAGTGCTGGTTCTCCGCCAAGTTCACCGGGCCCGCCTACGCGCCGGGCTCCAAAAAGGAGAACGCCGTCTGGGTGGATCTGGTGGTCCTGACCCGCGAAAACGCGAAGGTCGCAAAACAGTAGCATCATGGCCGGGATCGTCCGTTACGACTTGCCCGATTACCTGAGCCGCCCCGGCGTGGCTCCGGCGGGGCCGATCGTCATCGCAAGCCGCCCTCCCGAGGAGGCGCAGAAAATCGTCGACGCCTTCATCGAAAAGAACTGGCGCGCCATCGCCCGGGAGCCCGTGGGCGAACTCAAGTACCCCTACCTCGTCCCGGGGGCCGTCTATCAGGACCTCTGGGACTGGGACGCCTTCTTCACGGCTTGCATCATCCCCCCCGGGGGGCTGCCCTATGCCGCGGGCAGCTGCAAAAATCTCATCGACGCTCCGCTCAGGGAGGGAAGGCCTTCGAAAAAGGCCTCGGTTGACGGGAACTACGAGTACTTCCTCCACCCCTACCCCCTGCGGGCGCAGTTCGCCGCCGTCATGCTCAAACGCGGCGCGCTCTCCTCCGACTGGCTCGCCTCACGCCGGGAGGTCCTCGAAAGATCTCTGCGCTGGTACGAGGAAAAATGCCGGGACGACGAAGGCTTCTTCCTCTGGCAGACCTACTCCGGCATCGACAACGATCCCTCGGTCTACGGCCGGCAGCCCGGGACCATCGCCGGGACCGATCTCGCCTGCTTCATGTACCGGGAGTACCGGGCCATGTCGCTCCTCGCCCCCACGCTCGGTGCGGAAGACATTTACGCCGAAAAAGCGGAATTCCAGAAAAAGTTGATCCAAACCCGCTATTTCGACGAGCGGGACCGCCGCTTCTACGCCATAGACCGCAATATCGACCGGAAGGTCCCCGGGCATCAGCAGGTCAGCTGGGATACCCGGATGCGCTTCGACAGCAGCAGCAATCTCTACCCCCTCTGGGCCGGGACCGCCGCACCGGAACAGGCGGCCTGCCTGCGGGATATGATCATGGACGAAAAGCAGTTCCTCTCCGTCGCCGGAGTCCGTTCCCACAGCAGGGCCGATTCCCGGATCTACAACAATGAACCCATGGGCGGTCCCTCCAACTGGCAGGGGCCCGTGTGGGGTCTCTCGACGGTGCTCAACGTCTACGGACTCGTCCGTTACGGATACCGCGACGAAGCGGAAGAGGTCGCCCGGCGCATCCTCAACACGTTTGCCTCCGACATCGAACAGAACGGCACGCTCCACGAGTACTACCACGGCGACACCGGTCAGCCGGTGCTCAAGCCCGGATTCCTCAACTGGAATCTCCTGACTTTCCGCCTGTGGCGGAACATCGGAGAGGGTGTCGATCCCACGGCGTTCTGAACCGGTCCCTTCCCTGCCCCGCGCATGGAAGGGCTTTTTTTGCCGCTTTTTCCCGGTTTTTCGTGCAAAGCCTTTTATTTTCGGGAAGATGATGCTATATTATACGGATAGGATTATTGTAAAATTCGTCCGTCAGAGAAATTTCAGGAGGCTGTCATGTCCAGGGAATACAATGTCACGATCATCGGGTTCGGAACCGTCGGCGCGGGCGTCGCGGATATACTGCTCAACAACAGCGAGGTCATCACGCGCCGCAGCGGCGTTGTGCTCAAGCTGAAACACATCGCCGATCTGGACATCAAGTCCGACCGGGGCGTCAAAGTCCCCAAGGGCATCCTCACCACCGACACGGCGGGAGCCATCGCCGATTCCGACATCGTCGTCGAGCTGGTCGGCGGGACCACCATCGCCAAAAAGTTCATCCTCGACGCCCTCGCGGCGGGCAAGTCCGTCGTCACCGCCAACAAAGCCCTGCTGGCCCTCCACGGCGAGGAACTCTTCAGCGCGGCCGAGAAGGCCGATGCGGACCTCTGCTACGAAGCCAGCGTCGCCGGGGGGATCCCCATCATCAAGGCCCTGCGCGAGGGACTGGCCGCCAACAGGATCCGCCGCATCTACGGCATCATGAACGGGACCTGCAACTACATCATCACCCGCATGGAACGGGAGAACGCCGATTTTTCCACAGTCCTCGCCGACGCCCAGAAGCTGGGCTACGCCGAGGCCAATCCCTCCCTTGACATCGACGGCTTCGACACCGCCCACAAGACCGCCATTTTGAGCGCGCTGGCCTTCGGCCGCTGGTTCGGCCTCGACCCCGTCCACGTGGAGGGCATCCGGGACCTCGACAGCCGAGACATCGCCTACGCCAACGAAATGGGCTACCGCATCAAACTTCTCGGCGTCATCAAAAACGACGACGGCAAAGTCCAGATGCGTGTGCATCCCACGCTGATCCCCAAGGATTCGCTCCTTGCGAACATCTCCGACGTCTTCAACGGCGTCATGGTCGAAGGCGACCGCGTGGGACAGACCCTCTTCTACGGCCGGGGCGCGGGACGCAGCGCCACGGCCAGCGCCGTCACCGCCGACATCATCGACGCGGCGCTCAATCTCAAGCACGGCTGCAAGGGCCGGATCCCGGCCTTCCGTCCCGGCGCGCAGTTCGACAGCGTCCTGCCCATGAAGGACATCACGTCGAGATATTATTTGCGTCTCGAGGTCAAGGACTGCCCCGGCGTCATCGCCTCCATCACCCAGATCCTCGCGGACCGCTCCATCAGCATCTCCAGTCTGATCCAGCACGAAACGAAGCCGGAGGCGGGCGCCGTCTCGCTGGTCATCCTGACCCACCCCGCTCCGGAGAACGAAATGAACGCCGCTCTGGCCGAGATCGGGGTGCTCTCCATCAACCAGTCTCCGGTCAAACTGCTGCGCATAGAGGACCTTTGAAGTCCGGGAGGATCCGCAAATGGGTGAACATACCGTTGAAAAGATCGGCGGCACCAGCATGAGCCGCTTCGGCGAGCTGATGGACAACGTCATCATCGGGAAACGCAAGGCGTCCGAACTCTACAACCGCATCTTCGTGGTCTCCGCCTACGGCGGCATCACCAATCTGCTGCTGGAGAACAAAAAGACCGGCGCGCCCGGCATCTACGGCAGTTTCGCCGCGGGCGACTATGCCTCCGGTCTGAAAAAACTCGAGGAGACCCGCGAGGAGATGCTCGCCATCAACCGGAACTTCGCCGCTCTGGGACTGGATACGGACAAGGCCGACAGTTTCGTCAACGAGCGCATGGACGGGGCAAGATCCTGTCTCGTCCACCTGGCGCAGCTGGGCAGTTTCGGCCATTTCCAGAAGGAAAACTACCTGCCCGCCGCCCGGGAGATGCTCTCCTCCATCGGCGAGGCCCACAGCGCCTTCAACTCGGTGAACATCCTCCACAAGCACGGCGTCAAAGCCGTCTTCGTCGACCTCTCCGGCTGGCGGGACCACGACACCGGCACCATGGAGGAGAACATCGAAAAACACATGGCCGGTCTGGACTTCTCCCAGTGCATGCCCATCGTCACCGGCTACGCCAAGTGTGCCGAGGGCGTCATGGCCCGTTTCGACCGGGGCTACAGCGAGATCACCTTCAGCAAACTCGCCGTGGTGACGGGCGCGCGGGAGGGCGTCATCCACAAGGAGTACCACCTCTCCACCGGCGACCCGAAACTCATCGGCGCGGACAAAGTCCGCATCATCGGGCACACCAACTTCGACATCGCCGACCAGCTGTCGGACATGGCCATGGAGGCCATCCATCCCAAGGCGTCCAAGGCCATGGAGCTACACAACATCCCTATCCGCGTCAAGAACGCCTTCGATCCCGAGAACCCCGGCACGCTCATCAGCAGAGACTACGTCTCCCCCGAGCCCCGGGTGGACATGATCTGCGGACGGCAGGACCTCGTCGCCATCGAGGTCTTCGATCCGGAGATGGTGGGCGTCAGCGGCTACGACTACAATCTCATGAAAAGTTTCGCCGCCCACAAGGTGAGCTACATCGCCAAAAACACCAACGCCAACACCATCACCCACTACGTCTCGGTGCGTCAGGAGGGCCTCGAGGACTGCATCCGCGAGATCCGCGAGAACTTCCCCTCCGCCAAGGTCGGCACCAGCGAAGTGGCCATCGTGTCGGTGCTGGGCTCCAACATGAAACTGCCGGGATTCCTCTCCCGGGCGGCGGGAGCCCTGGCCAAGTCGGGCATCAACGTCCTGGCGCTGGATCAGTGCATGCGTCAGGTCAACATGCAGTTCGTCATCGAACGCAAACACTTTTCCAACGCACAGATCGCCCTGCATCGGGAGTTCGTGGAAAGGGCCGACGCCTGACCGCCGCGTTTTTTGAGAATTTCCACAACGAAGAAAGTGATCGTCACTATGATGAAAATGAGCCAACTGGTCGGACGCCGCCTGAAGGAAGTCCCGAAGGATGCGAAAACCGAAAGTCACAAGTTTCTGATCCGGGGCGGCTACATCCGCCCGGTCTCCGCGGGGATCTACGATCTGCTGCCCGCGGGCAAGCGCATCGTGGCCAAGATCGAGCGCATCATCCGCGAGGAGATGGACCGCATCGACGGTCAGGAGATCCTCATGCCCGTCGTCCTGCCCGCCGATCTCTGGCAGGAGTCCGGACGCTACGACGCCGTGGGCGCCGAGCTGCTGCGCTTCACCGACCGCAACGGCAAGCCCATGCTGCTGGCCATGACCCACGAGGAGTGTGTCACGGCGCTGGTCCGCACCGAGGTCAACAGCTACAAGCAGCTGCCGGTGATGCTCTACCAGATCCAGACCAAGTACCGGGACGAGGCCCGTCCCCGGGCGGGGCTCATCCGGACGCGGGAGTTCACCATGAAGGACGCCTACAGCTTCCACACCGATCAGGCGGATCTGGAAAAATACTATGCCCGCGCTCACGAGGCCTACGAACGCATCTTCAAACGCATCGGCCTCGACAACGTGCTGAGCATCGAATCCAACTCCGGCATGATGGGCGGAAAGGTCTCCCACGAATTCATGGCCATCTGCGACTGCGGCGAGGACACGATCTTCGTCTCCCCCGACCGCAGCTACCGGGCCAACCGCGAGATCGCCACCGCCGCGTGGACCTTCGAAAAATCCGCCCCCCTGCCTCTCGAAAAGGTGGCGACGCCGGGGTGCAAGACCATCGAGGAAGTGGCCGGCTTCCTCGGCGTCAAGCCCGAAAACACCGGCAAGGCGGTCTTCTATTGCGACGCGGCCACGGGCGAGCTGATCTTCGCCCTCATCCGGGGCGATTTCGAGGTCAACGAGAGCAAACTTGCCAATCTGCTCAAGGTGAACGAACTCAAGTTCGCCGACGACGCCTCCATCCTCGCGGCGGGAGCCGTTCCCGGTTACGCCAGCCCTCTGGGTGTGGACGGCAAAAAGGTCAGGATCGTCCTCGACCGCTCCGCGGCGGAGAGCTCCAATCTCGTCGTCGGCGCCAACGAGGAGGGGTTCCATTTCAAGAACTTCAACGCCGAACGGGACATGGCCGAAAGCGGCTATACCGTGGCGGACATCGCCACCGTGCGCCCCGGCGACCCCTGCCCCAAAACCGGCAAACCGCTGGAAATGCTGCGGGGCATCGAAGTCGGCAACATCTTCCAGCTGGGGACGAAGTACTCGGCTTCCATGAACTGCTGCTATCTCGACCGGGACGGCAAGAGCGCGCCCATGGTCATGGGCTGTTACGGCATCGGCGTCGGCCGGGCCATGGCCTCCGTGGCGGAGTATTCCCGCGACGAGTACGGGCCCATCTGGCCGCTCTCCATCGCCCCGTGGCAGGTGGAGATCTGCGCCCTCAACCCCAACAAGCCCGGGGTGAGCGAGACGTCGGAAACCATCGCCCGCGAGCTGGAGTCGAAGGGCGTGGAAGTGCTGCTGGACGACCGGGGGGAAAAAGCCGGCTCCATGTTCAGCGACGCCGATCTCCTGGGCGTTCCCCTGCGGATCGTCGTCTCCCCCAAGACCCTCGAGGCCGGGCAGGTCGAGTTCCGCCGCCGCGGCAGCCGCGACGCGGAGCTCCTCGCCGTCGGAACCGCCGCGCAGACCGTCGCGGACGCCGTCAAAACCGGACTGGCAAAGTACAACATCTGATCCAGCGAGGATATCATGTGGAAATACACCGATCAAGTCATGGACCACTTCATGCACCCCCGCAACGTGGGCGAAGTGGAAAATCCCGACGGCGTGGGTGAAGTGGGCAATGCCGCCTGCGGCGACGCCCTGAAACTCACCTTCAAACTGGGACCCGACGGCCGCATCGCCGACGTCAAGTTCCTCACCTTCGGCTGCGCCAGCGCCATCGCCTCCAGTTCCGTCCTGACGGAGATCGTCAAGGGCATGACCCTGGAGGAGGCCGAAAAGGTCACGAACAAAGATATCGTCGACCGGCTCGGCGATCTGCCCGAAGCGAAAAAACACTGTTCCGTCATGGGCATGGAGGCCCTTCAGGCCGCCATCGCGCAGTACCGCGGCGAGGAGAGTCCTTTCGCCCGCGACAAGGAGCACGAGGGAAAACTCATCTGCCGCTGCTTCGGCGTCACCGACGTCAAAATCCTCAAGGTGGCCCGGGAAAACGATCTCCACAAAGCCGAGGAGGTCACCAACTACTGCAAGGCCGGCGGGGCCTGCGGCGCGTGTCTCGGCGACATCCAGCGCATCCTCGACGACATGTGGAAGATGAGGGCGGCTCAGAAATGATGACTGTCGACGAACTCCAGAACGCGGGGAAGGACCTGTCCCAGCGCCTGACGCATCTGCGGGACTTTCTCAAGATCGACGAGAAGACCAGGGAGCTGACCGGCCTCGAAGAAAAAATGGCCGCGCCGGACTTCTGGAACGACAAGGAATCCGCCCAGGCCACCATCGGCAAGCTGACCTCCTGCCGCAATATCATAGAGCCCTTCAAAAAGCAGGAAAAAGCCCTCGAAGACTACAGCGCCATGCTGGAGCTGGCCGCCGAGGACGAGGATTTCCTCGCCGAGGCCGACAAGGCCGCCTCCGAGCTCCGGAAGGAGATGGACAAACTCGAGATCGTGAGCTTCCTCTCGGGCCGTCTTGACCGCAACAACTTCTATTTTTCGATCCATGCGGGCGCGGGCGGAACGGAGTCCTGCGACTGGGCGAACATGCTGCTGCGCATGTACCGGATGTTCTTCGAGCGCCGGGGCTGGAAGGACGAGGTCGTCGATCTCCAGCCCGGCGAGGAAGCCGGGATCAAGAGCGCCACGCTCCACGTCACGGGGGATTTCAGCTACGGCTACTTCAAAGGCGAGAGCGGCGTCCACCGTCTGGTGCGCATCTCCCCCTTCGACAGCAACGCCCGGCGCCACACCAGCTTCTGCTCCGTGGAGGTCTTCCCCGAACTGGACGACGACATCGACATCGAGATCTCCGAAGCCGATCTGCGCATCGACACCTACCGTTCCAGCGGCGCGGGCGGCCAGCACGTCAACACCACCGACAGCGCCGTGCGCATCACCCATTTGCCCACCGGCATCGTGGTCTGCTGTCAGAACGAACGTTCCCAGCACAAGAACCGGGCCACGGCCATGAAAATGCTCAAAGCCCGCCTGTACGAACGGGAGATGGCCAAGCGCAAAGACGCCGCCGATGCCGCCCGGGGCGAACAGCTTGACAACGGCTGGGGAAGTCAGATCCGCAGTTACGTCCTCCAGCCCTACCAGATGGTCAAGGATCTGCGCACGGGCCTCGAGACCAGCGACACCGGCGGTGTCCTCGACGGCCGGATCGACGCCTTCATAGAAGCCTATCTCAAGCAGAAGAAAGACTGAGAGGGGCCCTCGCCTTGGAGATGTACGACGTCATCGTGGTCGGCGCCGGACACGCCGGATGCGAAGCGGCCCTGGCGGCGGCCCGGCTCGGGGCGAAGACCGCCGTGCTGACCCTCAACTCGGACCACATCGCCCAGATGAGCTGCAATCCGGCCGTGGGCGGCATCGCCAAGGGCCAGGTGGTCCGCGAGATCGACGCCCTGGGCGGCTTTCAGGGCATCGTTGCCGAAGCGGCGGCGATCCAGTTCCGCATGCTCAACAGGACCAAGGGCCCCGCGGTCTGGTCTCCCCGGGCCCAGTGCGACAAATCGGTGTACCGCCGCGCCATGAAGCTCCTGCTGGAACGGAACGAAAACATCGACGTGCTCCAGTGCGAAGTTACGGGCTTTCTCCTCGACGGCGGCAGGATCGCGGGCGTCGTCAACCAGTTCGGCGAAAAGATCCCCGGCCGGAGCGTCGTGCTGACCACGGGAACGTTCCTCTGCGGCAAACTCCACTACGGGCTCCTCAACTTCCCCGGGGGGCGCGCGGGGGACTTTCCCGCAGCGCACCTTTCTTCCGCGCTCCGGGACCAGCTGGGTCTTGAGACGGGCCGCCTCAAAACGGGGACCCCGCCGCGGATCCTCGGAAAATCCATCGATTTTGCCTCCCTCGCCGAACAGCCGTCGGAGAAAACGGAGGAGGAGTTCAGCTTCTGGAGCGCAGACTGCCGCCCCGCCCTTCCCCGGGCCGCGCGGCGGGATCTGCCCTGCCACATGCTCTACACCACGGACGAAACGGCGGAGATCGTCCGCGCAAATCTCGACAAGTCCCCCATGTACAGCGGCGTCATCCGGGGCATCGGGACGCGCTACTGCCCCAGTTTCGAGGACAAGGTCGTGCGTTTTCCCCAGCACCCCCGGCACCTGCTCTTCCTCGAACCCGAGGGCGCGGAAAACGAGGAGTATTACCTCAACGGTTTCTCCTCCAGTCTCCCCGTGGAAGTCCAGCGCGAGATGGTGCGCTCGCTCCCCGGACTGGAGCACGCTGTCATCAGCCGCTACGCCTACGCCATCGAATACGACTACCTGCCCCCCGCCCAGATGGAGCGGACTTTGCGGAACAAACGCCATGAAAACCTCTTCACCGCCGGGCAGATCAACGGCACCAGCGGCTACGAGGAGGCCGCCGCCCAGGGCCTCGTCGCGGGGCTCAACGCCGCCCGCTGCGCCGCCGGGCTGGAGCCCGTCTCTCCCGGGAGAGACACCTCCTACATCGGCGTCATGCTGGACGATCTCACCACCAAGGAGATCGTCGAACCCTACCGGCTCTTCACCAGCCGCGCGGAATACCGTCTCTTTCTGCGGCAGGACAATGCCGATCTCCGCCTCTGCCCCTTCGCCCGCGAAAACGGCCTCCTTCCCGGGGACAAGTACCGCGAGTTCCTCGCCCGCAAAGCCCGTTTCGACGCCTTGCTCGCCGCCTGCCGTGAGCGCCGTTTCAGGGGGCAGCCCCTGCTGACTTTGATGAAGCAGATGGCGGGGGATCCCCGCGCGGCGCTCCCCTTCCCCGCGGAGCTTCTCCCCGAGTGGGATCCCGGTGACCGTTCCGCCCGGCAGGTCCTCGTCGAGAGCGTCTACGACGGCTATCTCCAGCGGGAGGAAAGGGAGATCCTGCGGCGGGAAGATCTGGAGAACACCTCCATCCCCGCGGATTTCGACTATGCGAAAATCTCCGGCCTCTGCAGCGAGGCCCGTCAGAAACTTCTGAAACTGCGCCCGGCGACCCTGGGACAGGCCGGACGGATCGACGGCGTCACCCCCGTCGACGTCGCCCTGCTCCAGGTCGCGATCAAACGGGGAGAAGGTCTATGAACATTTCCCATTCCGCATGGAAGAAACTCAAGAGCAGCACCGCCGCCATGGTTTCGCTGGCTGTGATCCTGCTTTATCTCTTCGCCGCGGCGGGCTTCGAGATCCACGGTCTGCTGTGCCGCGCCGACGGCAGGACGCCCGTGTACGCCCGGACCTCGCACGAACACTACGCGCCGCCCTCCGCCCGGCACCTTCTCGGGACCGATTATCAGGGGCGGGACGTTCTGCTCCGCAGTCTTGCGGCCAGCGCCACGGCCGTCAAGGTCGGCACGATCTCCGGGCTCATCTCGGTCGTCATCGGCGTCGCCCTGGGCTGCGCCGCGGGATTCCGGGGCGGCCGGACCGACGACGCCGTGGTGTGGCTCTACAGCACCATCGCCTCCATGCCGACGCTCCTTTTCATCCTCGCTTTCTCGCTCCTCGTCGCCCGGGGCTTCCTCTCCCCCGCCCTCATGGGGATCGTCGGCGCGGCGGCGAAGATCGTCAACGTCGAACCGGGCATGCTGGCGGTGTACGTGGCCGTCGGCCTCACCGGCTGGGTCACCCTCTGCCGCGTCGTCCGCGGAGAGACCATGAAGCTCAAGCGCCGGGCCTTCGTCGAAGCCGCAAAAGTGGCCGGCGTCCCCGACACCGTCATCATCTTCCGGCACATCCTGCCCAACGTCCTCCATTTGGCCATCATCTACTTCACGCTCAGCTTCGCCGGAGCGGTCATGCTGGAGGTCATCGTGAGCTATCTGGGGTTCGGCGTCCAGAGCGCCCCCAGCTGGGGAGTCATGATCTCCGACGGTCAGGAGCGGCTCTGGCGCGGCGTCTGGTGGGAGCTGGCCGGCGCCTCGGGCGCCATGTTTTTCCTCGTCCTCGCCCTCAACCTTCTCGGCGACGCCCTCCGCGACGCCCTCGATCCCTATGCGGCCTGAGGGGGTACCGGCGGGCCGGCGGCCAACAAAATTTCGTATTTTGAAATTTCCAAAACATTTTCAAAATTTTTTCGGGAATGCTCTTGCAGGCGGGGGGGCATTTGGATATAATATCCACAGTCAATGATGAGACTGCTATGCGGAAACGACGTCCGTGTAAGTTTTCATCAACAACAATTCGAAAGGAAAAAAAATGAAGAAAAGTCGTGGATTCACTCTTATCGAGCTCCTCGTCGTCATCGCGATCATCGCGATCCTGGCCGGAATGCTTCTGCCCGCTCTGCAGCAGGCTCGTGAGCGCGCTCGCCGCATCAACTGCGCCAGCAACCTGAAGCAGGTCGGCACCGCCCTGAAGCTCTACTCCAGCAGCTTCAACGACAAGCTCCCCGGCGGCCCCGCTCTCCAGGGCGGACAGCAGAACACCGCTACCTCCAAACTGACCGACGCCAACGGCTGGAAAGGTCTTGAGATCCTCCGTTCCAATGACTTCCTGACCGACTACGCGGTCTTCATCTGCCCCTCCAGCACCACCAGTGCCGGCACCGGCACCACCCCGCTGACCTACGGCGATTCCTCCACCCCGGCCGCTGCCAACGCCAGCTATGCTTTCGTCGGCGGCATGATCGAGGGCGACAGCAACATCTACGGCCGTGCTGATTCCTGCATCTCCGCCGACCTGACCGGCGCCGCCGGCATCGGCAGCAACAACGACAACCCGAACCACACCGGCTACGGCAACATCCTGTTCCAGGGCGGCCATGTCACCGGTTTCACCGGCAACGGCTGGTTCAGCGTCGACAACGCCGGCTATCCGATGGCCAAGAGTGCTGATGCGGCCAATTGGGTCACCCCCAACCAGCTCCGCAAGGCCACTGGCGTCAAGCTCTAATTCTCAACCGAGAATTACTCCAAAACGCAGAGCTCCAAAGCTCTGCGTTTTTTTTGTCTTTTTTCCGGGGGGAGCAGGCCGGGACGGGCGTATGACGGGTCTGCCCCGTCGGACCTGTCGGACATGTCGGACCAGTCGGACATGTCGGACCAGTCGGACATGTCGGACATGTCGGACGACCCCGCAGACAAAGGGCTCGGTGCAGGGCCGCGTCGATAAAAAAAGCCCGCGGGCCGACGGGCCCGCGGGCGCAAGAAGCAACGAGGGGGCTTACCAGACCTGGCCCTTTTTCTCGAAGTAGGCGGCGACGTGGGGGATGATGGGCTTGATCAGCTTTTTGATCGCCCGGGCGTACTCCTGGATCTCTGCCTGGGCATGATCGCTGTCGCGCAGTTCGAGGAAGTGGAGAAGATTGGAGAGATCGACGGTCCCCCAGAAGGTGACCATCATATTCTGGGGCAGGACGCCCCGGGCCTGTTCGCGGCAGACGCCGGAGGCCAGCAGCTTCTCGTAAAGTTCGAAGGATCTTTTGTTGTGTTCGGCAATGGCTTCGCGCAGTTCAGCCGGATTGAAGTCGGGGTCCGCGAATGAGGCCTGCCGGTTGTTCTCGGACTGGCGGCGCAGTTCGGCCGGCGTGTAGAACTCCATGTCGATCTCGGTGTAGCGCCGGGAGATCTCGTTGTAGCTCCAGGTGCGGTGCCGGTGCCACTGACCGCGGATGAAAAGCGGGCAGTGGATGCTGAAGGTGAACACGAGATGCTCCAGCGGACTGGTGTGCCGGTTGTCGATCAGGTATTCGAGAAGACCGATGTCGCGCTGGTCCATCTCCTTTTTGATCTTGCCGAAAGACACCCGGGCGGCGTTGACGATGGTCGTCTCGGTACCGAGGTGGTCGATCAGTCCGACCCAGCCCTGACCATTGAGGACTTTCACATGGTTTTCCGGCGGCACATTCAGGTGTTCCATAGCAATCGGTCTCCTTTTCCTGCAGCTGATGGTTTTGACGGAGAATATACCACGCCGAGAGCGTTTTGTCCAGAGAAAAAAGCGCGGCGCGGAGAAATTTCGGAAAAAACTCAGTGATGATGATGTCCGCAGCAGCCGGGGCATCCGCATCCGCCCGCGGAGGGACAGTCGGCCTGGGCGGGACACCCGTGAGCGGACTTCGTCACGGCGGCAAAGTGATTGAGAGCTTTTTCAAGCTCCTTCGACCCGCACACGGGGCATTTGGCCTCCGCGTCCCAGCGGGGCAGAAGCAATTCGAAGTTCGCGGCGCATTTTTTGCACGTATACCGGAAGATGGGCATAAAAAACTCCTGTTTTCGGTTATCTTTCCCAAAGCCGGGAAAATATACCCCGCGATCGGCAAAAAATCAAAAGCAATATCGCCTTTCCTCCGAAAAAAAAGTGGATTTATTTGCGAAATCGTGTTATTTTATAGGTAAAGGCATTTACGGCCGGCGGACGCCGGTCCTCAACGGAAGGGATCATTTATGAGCAGGAATTACAGGATCGCGGTCATACCGGGCGACGGTACCGGACCGGAAGTCGTTGCGGAAGCGGTAAAAGTCCTCGACGCCGCGGGGAAAAAGTACGGGTTCTCCGCGGAAAAGACCTTTTTCGACTGGAGCGCACAGCATTATCTGGCCACGGGCGAGATCCTTCCCGCCGACGCGGCGGATCAGCTCCGCAAGTTCGACGCCGTCCTGCTGGGTGCCATCGGCGATCCCCGGGTCAAGCCCGGACTTCTTGAGAAGGGCATCCTTCTGCGCCTGAGATTCGAGCTCGACCAGTACATCAACCTGCGGCCCGTCAAACTCTATCCCGGCGTCGAAACGCCTCTGGCCAACAAGGGCCCCGCGGACATCAATTACGTGGTCGTTCGCGAGAACACCGGCGGCATCTACACCGGCATCGGCGGCTCCGCCCAGACCGGAACGAAGGACGAAGTGGCGACCCAGTCCATGGTCTACACCTACAAGCAGGTGGAGCGCTGCCTGCGCTTCGCCTTCGAGACCGCCCGCAAACGCCACGGCAAGGGGAACCCCTGGAGCGGTCTCTCCGCCGAGGACATCGCCGCGGGCAAGACGGCCCAGCTCACGCTGTGCGGCAAGACCAACGTGCTGACCCACGTCTTCGGTCTGTGGGAGCGCGTCTTCAAGGAGCTGGCCCCCGAGTATCCCGAAGTGAAGACCGCCTACAGCCACGTGGATGCCATCACCATGTGGATGGTCAAGAATCCCGAGTGGTTCGACGTCATCGTGACATGCAACATCTTCGGCGATATCATCACAGATCTGGGCGCCATGACCCAGGGCGGCATGGGCATCGCCTCGGGCGGCAACATCAATCCCCAGGGAGTGAGCATGTTCGAACCCATCGGCGGCTCCGCGCCCAAGTACACGGGACAGGGCGTCATCAATCCTCTGGCCGCCATCGGCGCCGCCGGAATGATGCTTGACTTCCTCGGCGAAAAGGAGGCCGCTTCCGCCATCGACCGCAGCATGGCCTTCGTCACCGGCAACAAGATGAAGTCCATGGCCGCCGGAAAAATGGGGTACTCGACCCGGGAGGTCGGCGATCTCGTCGTCGAAAATCTCTGATCCGAATGGACGGAACTTACACAAAATTCGAAGCGCCCGGTCTGTCGGGCGTCGTTGCGGGAACGGGATCGGACGGGGCGTTTGATCCCGTTCCTCTGCTTGAGATGCCGGACGACGGCTCCGCCGTGCGCAAGTGCGGCAACACCGTTCAGGCGTGGATCGCAGGCCCCCGGTTCGTCAAGCGCATCCGCCACCGAAACATCTGCAAGGCCTTCCGTCACCTTTTCGAGCCTCCGCGGCCCATGATCGCCCTGCGGGCGGCGAAACGCCTGGCGGAGCTCGGCATCCCGACGCCCCAGGTGCTGGCGGCGCTGCGCCGGTCCCGGCACGGTCTGCCGCAGTACGACTATCTCGTCACGGAAGCTCTCCCCGCTTCCGCCGTCTTCGCCGACAAGCTTCCCCTCACGGAAGCGCTGGCGGAAAAATTGACTGCGCTTCTGGCCAGACTGCACGGCGCGGGGATCGAGCACGGAGATGCGAGTTTGAGGAACTTCTACCGCGACGAAACGGGAACATTCGGCGTGATCGATCTGGATGCCTGCCGGGTCGGTCCAGCCCCCCTCCCCCGGAGACGCCGCATCCGGGAACTGGCCCGGCTGGCCAGCTCCTTTGCAAAACTCGCCGCCGAACGCGGGATGGAGGATCCCCCGCCGGACATCGCGGGATTCTTCGCCGAACGCTACGCCCGGCTCACCGGGATCGAAGCCGATCCCCGCGTCTACCGGAGGCGCTTTTCCCACCTTGCCGAACGAAAGAGGTAAGCAATATGTTCGATCTCAAAAAAATAGAAGACCTTCTCCGGGAGGGGAAAGGCCCCGGCCTGCTTCAGGAGGCTTTCACCCACCGCAGTTACGCCGTGGAGCACGCCCTGGCCTACGACAACCAGCGTCTGGAGTTCCTCGGAGACGCGGTCATCGAGACGATCCTGAGCGAACACCTTTTCACCCTTTATCCGGAGTCCCCCGAAGGGGCTCTCACGCAGATGCGTTCCGCTCTGGTCTGCGAATCGGCGCTGGCCCGGCTGGCCCGGCGTCTGGAACTGGGACCTCATCTTCGCATCGGCAACGGCGAAGCGGAGATCGGCGGCGCGTTCCGGGAGTCCACGCTGGCGGATCTCTTCGAGGCTGTCATCGGCGCGCTCTTTCTCGGTGCGGGGTTCGACGTCTGCCGGGAGCTTCTTCTGGAGCTCTTCACCGGGGAATTCCCCTGTCCTCAAAAACTCCTGATCGAACTCAATCCCAAAGGCAAATTGCAGGAGCTTTCGCAGCATTACTGGAACCGGACCCCCTCCTACCGGGTGCTCTTCAAAACGGGTCCTCAGCACGATCCGGAGTACGCCGTCGAAGTGACGCTCCGGCAGTGGGCCGCCTACGGCAGCGGCAAAAACCGCAAGACCGCCGAGGGCGAAGCCGCAAGAAGTCTTTACGAACACCTTGAAAAATCGGGGGTGAAGATGTTATGAAATTCGAAATGGATCTTCCCGCAGACATCGCCTTCGGCCGGGGCGTCCGGCGCCGCCTCGGCGGTCTGCTGCCCGCGGGACCGGTGCTCTTCGTGTGCGGCAGACACGCCGCGCGGCGCATCGAAGAGGAGACCGCCGAACTCGCCCGGGAAAGAAAGGTTTTCATCGCGCCCGCCTTCAGCGGGGAACCGACCCTGGGCGAAGTCGACGAGCTGCTGACCTTTTCCCGCGAGAAAAAAATCTCCTCCGTCGTCGGCTGGGGCGGCGGCAGCGCCATGGACGGCGCCAAGGCCGTGGCGGCGCTTCTGCATGAGACCGGTTCCGTCGCGGATCATTTTTACGGCCGCCGCACGGCGGAACAAAAAAAAGTCTTCCTCGCCGAAGTGCCCACCACCGCCGGAACGGGCGCGGAAGTGACGGCCAACGCGGTCCTGACGGACCCCGCCACGGGAGTCAAGCAGTCCTTGCGCACCCCCGGCATGGCCGCAGACGCGGCATTGGCCGATCCGGAACTGGTGGAGGAGTGTCCCGCCTCCGTCATGGCCGCCAGCGGCTTCGACGCGCTGACCCAGTCCATCGAGGGCTTCATCTCCCGCAAGGCCACGGCGCTCACCCGCGCGCTGGCCCGTTCGGCGGCGCGGAATGTCTTCTTCCATCTGGAGGCGGCCTGCGCCCGCGATCCCGCCGCGGTGGACGCCGTGACGCTGGGCAGTCTCAACGCCGGGATCGCCCTGTCGAAATCGGGCCTCGGCGCGGTGCACGGCATCGGACACCCCGCGGGCAGTCTGCTCAAAGTCCCCCACGGGGTCTGCTGCGCCGTGCTGCTGGTGGAGGTGCTGAAGTTCAACTGCGGGACCGTCCGGGAAGACCTGGACGAACTGGCTTCGGCTCTGGGAGAAAAGGACGCCTGCGGTCTCATCGACAGGATCGCCTGTCTGCGGGAGAGACTGGGCCTGCCGGAAAATTTCCGCAAGTACGGACTGGAAGAGAAGCACTTCGACTTCATCATCGCCAACTGCCGTTCGGGCAGCATGAAGAGCAATCCCCGGGACATGTCCGACGGGGAAGTCGCAGCCTTGCTGGAGAAACTGTCATGAAAATCATCGCTGCGGCCGGATTCAATCCGGCAAGACAGAAGGTCATCGCCTTCAAAAGCATCACGAGGGGGGGCGTCAACCGGGCCGTCTCCATGGAGGAATTCGCTTCCGGCAAGGGCATCAACTTCTGCCGGGCGGCGGCGTGTTCGGGACGGGCGAAAACACGCCTCATCCAGTTCTGCGGCGGCGTCAACGGGGATTTCGTCGAAGCCGGTCTCAGGAAGGAGGGCATGGACTTCATCTCCGTGCGGACCCAAGCCCCCACCCGCTGCTGCGACACATGCATCGACCTTGCCGACGGCAGTACCACGGAATTGATCGAGCCCTCCCATCCCGCCGACGCGGAGGAGACGGCAAAATTCGTCGAAGCCTTTTCGGAAACGCTGAAACAGGCCTCCGCCGCGGCGCTGTGCGGTACGCTCCCCACGGGGACGGATAAAACCCTCTACGCGAAACTCGCCCGTCTCGCGGCGGCGGCGGGCGTGCCCCTGCTGGTGGACGCCTGGCGCGACGTGGACGACATCTTTTCCTCGGGGGCCGAGATCATGCTCAAGATCAACCGCGAGGAGCTGGCCGCGCTGACGCAGAAACCGGGCGTCGAAGCGGGCCTCAAGTTCATAGCGGAGCGCTGGGGGATCCGCAAGGCGGCGATCACCGACGGTCCCGGACGGGCCTACGCCTCCGACGGGAAGCGCGTCGCCTGTTACGATTTGCCGAAACTCGAGCAAGTGGTCAACCCCATCGGCTGCGGCGACACGGCCAGCGCCGTGTGGTGTTCCGAAATGCTGGCGGGGGAGGATGTTTTCACGGCCTTCCGGCGCGCCCTGGGCGCGGCCAGCGCCAACTGTCTCACGAGTCTGTGCGGCAGTTTCGACCCCGCATCCGCCGCCCGTCTGGCGGAGGAGACACGAATCAACCGGTTATGAGGAGAGAAAAAATGAAATTCAGGATGGTCCACAACAATTTCAACGTGCGCGATCTGGAAAAAAGCCTCAAGTTCTACGCCGACGCCTTCGACATGAAGGAGGTCCGCCGGATCGACGCCAAAGACGGGAGCTTCATCATCGTCTATCTGGAGGACGGGAACAGCGCTCACCAGCTGGAGCTCACCTGGATGCGCGACATGGACCGCCCCTACGATCTGGGCGACAACGAGTTCCACCTGGCCTTCCGCGTGGACGATTTCGCAGGGGCCCACGCCCGTCACGAGCAGATGGGGTGCATCTGCTGCGAAAACAAGGCTATGGGCATCTACTTCGTGACCGACCCCGACGGCTACTGGCTGGAGGTGCTGCCCGAGAAGCGGTGAACGGAAAAAACGGAGGAGCGCTGAAATGATAACGGAAAAAGAAAATTCCCCCGGTTACAAAACGGATCTTGCGACGCTGACGATCCAGGAGGCGGGCACGGCCCGGGAAAAACAGCTGGACGAAACGCATTATGTCCTCGGACGGGGAAGCGATTGCGGGATCCTGCTCGCCGACGACAACGTCTCGCGGCACCACGCGAAACTCGAATTCGACGGTTCCGCCTGGATCATAACCGATCTCGACAGCACCGACGGCACCTTCGTCAACGGCACGCCCGTATCGACCCTCGCCCTGAAACACATGGACGTCATCCAGCTGGGAAGCGCCGTCCTCATCATCAGCGCCCCCCATCGCCCGGGAGAGGCCAAAGCGTGGAATGACGAGGAGACGCCGGGGAACGCCGGCTTCGATTTCGAATCCCTGCAGCGGATCATCCGCCGGTTGGAGGAGAACATTTCAAAAGTCTTCAAGGGGAAACCCGAGATCGTCCGCAACCTGATCGTCTGTCTGATGGCGGACGGCCATCTGCTCCTCGAAGACGTCCCCGGCGTGGGAAAAAGCCTTCTGGCGCAGACGCTGGCCAAAAGCGTCCAGGGACGGTACAAGCGGATCCAGTTCACCCCCGACATGCTGCCGTCGGACATCACCGGCATGAACATCTACGACGACGTCAAAAAGGACTTCCGTTTTCTACCCGGCCCCATCTTCGGCAACGTCATCCTTGCGGACGAGATCAACCGCACCACGCCCCGGACCCAATCCAGTCTGCTGGAATGCATGTCCGAATCCGCCGTCACCATCGACGGCAGGCGGCACGTTCTTCCCAAACCCTTCTTCGTCATCGCCACGCAGAATCCGGGGGACTATCAGGGCACTTATCCCCTGCCGGAACCCCAGCTCGACCGCTTTCTCATGCGTCTGAGCATCGGCTATCCCTCCCCCGAAACCGAAAAGGAGATCCTCGACAGCCAGATGACGGGGAGCGTGCTGAGCCGTATTTCCTACGTGGTCCGCAGCAACGACGTACTGCGCTGTCAGGCGCTGGTGCGCCAGGTGACGGTCTCCGACGCCATCAAGGAGTACATCATCGCCATCGCCGACGCCACGCGGCGCCACGAGGCGCTGGTCAACGGGATCAGTCCCCGGGCGACGCTGGCCCTGATGCGCGCCTGTCAGAGCCTTGCCGCCTACAGCGGCCGAAATTACGTCACCCCGCAGGATGTGCACAGCATGCTCGGCCCCGTGTTCGGTCACCGTCTCAGCCTGAGACTGAAAGCCCGGGCCCAGATGCAGAGCGTGGAAAAACTTCTGGGAAAGATCGCAGGATCCATCAAACTCAAAAACGAGGACAGGCTCTGATGGGAGTCATCGCGCTCCCCACGCGTCGGGGACTGCTTCTTCTCCTCACGGCCGCCGCGGCGACGGCAGTGGCCTGGGTTAACTCGGGGCTGATCACCGCCATGACGGCGGCTCTGCTCTGCGCCGTGGTCCTGTCGGGCTTCCTCATGGCGCAGCTCTTCTCCTTTGCCGGACTGCGTCCCGAGCGCTCCTTCGCCGGGGACGGGAGCTGCGGGGAGCCGCTGTACGTCAATATCGCCGTCCGGAACACGCTGCCGCTCTTCCGGCAAAGCTGCGTTCTGCTCGAAAACTATCCATTCTGCCTGTCGGAGCAGAGCGCCTTCGTCATCCCGCCCCTGGCGCCCGGGGAGACCTTTTCCGCAACGTGTCATGTCAAGGCCGAGAAAAGGGGCGTGTTCTGCCTCGAAAAGATCTGGCTCGCCTCGGGGGATCCCCTGGGGCTCTTCCGCAAAAAAAAGCGTTTCCGTCTGCCGGCGCAGGTGGAGATCCATCCCCGGATCATGCCGCTTGCCTCCCTTGCCGCCGCCGACAAAAGCGGCGGACTCGCCGACGCCGAAGGCAGGAAACAGGGCCGCGCCGGCAGCGGAGCGGAGTTTTTCGGCGTCCGCCCCTACCGCATCGGCGACGAAGTGCGGCACATCCACTGGAAGGCCACCGCCGCCAAGGGGCGGCTGATGGTCAAGGAGTTCGAAGCCTCGGCGGTGGATCAGGTCGTGATCCTGCTGGATACGGACAAAAGGTTCGCAAGTGCCGAGCCCGGCAGCAACAATTTCGAATTTCTCATCTCCTGCGCCTCCTCCATAACGGAACATCTGGCCAAAAGATACTGCCACCTTCGGTTTGCCGCCGCGGACGGGAACGGCGATCTGCACCACCTGACGGGAGACGCTTCGTCCGTGAAAAAGAAGATCGGGCAGGTCCTGCTGAATCTGCAGACATCGGAACTGGATTACGCTCTCGTCCTGGAGGCCGTTGCGGAGACCGTCCCGCCCCGCAGCATCGTCTACTTTCTGAGCATGTCCGCAAAGGCGGTGCCGGACTTCATCGGCATCCTCGAGGAACAGGACTGCACCTGTTTCTGGATCTATGCGCCGCCGGAGAACTTCCCCGTCACCGAACCGGACAAACCCCGGATCGTCGACAGAAAAAAGGCAAGAGCCGCCCTGCCCGGGCACTGCATGCCCGATATCGCCGATTTCACCACGGGGCCGGAAATTCTGGAAAGCGGGAGTCGTCATGAAAAACTCTGACCGGAAAGATCTCCTCCGCCTTCCGGAAAAAATCGGACAGTTTTTTTCCGCGTCCGGGGAGAAAGAAAAACACGACCGGATCTCGGACACCTCGCACATGCTGAAAAAAGCGCAGGGGAACTCCTGTCACTTCCTTTTCGTGCTGCTTTTCGGTCTGGCCGTCGCGTCCGCGCTGTGGCAGCACGGTTCGCCCCTGTTCACGCTGGGCGCGCTTCTTCTGCTGGCGGTCTCGGCCTTTTTCGTATACATCCCCTACCGGATCACGGATATCCTGCTGCGGCGGATGATCGCGGGGCTGATCTTCTTCGGCAGCTGTTTCTGGATGGTGTACCGTCTGGGCAAAGGGGTCGTTCCGGATATCGTTTTCATCGAGGGACTGATCCTGTGCGGCTTTTCGTTTTTCATCAACTGCACTGCCAGGGATTACGCCTACATATTCCTGATCAGCCTGCTGCTCATCATTTACGCCGGCCTCGTTCCCCGCACCCTGCTGCTTTACCTGATCCCGGGCGCGCTGGGCTGTCTTCTTTTTTCCTTTGCCGCCGGACGCGCGAGGGCTTTTTCCGGCTCGCGGAAGATGGTGTCGGCAGGGAGCCGTTCCCCCCTGCGGCGTTTCGCGCGCACCTGGCACTTCTATCTGCTGCAGATACTGCTGTGCATCCCCCTGTTTCTCCTTGTTTTCAGCCAGATCCCCCTGCAGGAGACCGGTCAGGAGGGATTGCTGGAAGTCTCCTTCGCGACCTCCCGGTCCTCCATCATGCCGCCGGATCTGAAAAAATGGCTCCTTCAGGACAGAAGATTCATTCCCGGAAAGCACGCGAAGTTCCTGTTTTCGGGAGACGATCCGGATGTCCCCGGCGATCAGGGGAAAAAGAAGATGTCCTCGAATCTGCCCGGCTGGGAGGAAGGAAGCGGCGGAGGTGCTCCGCCGGGAAAAGAACTGATCTTCACCGCCGTCATGCCGGTCAAACTCTATCACCTGGGCACACTTTACGACATCTACGACGGAAAAAAATGGATGACATCGCAGGAATTCGCCCAAAGCAGGATCGTTTCCCGCCGCTGGAGCGGCTCGAACCGTCCTTTCGTCATCGAAAGCAGATACGCCATCAAAAAGTGGATATCGCCCAATCTGTACGGGCCCTACCGGCCCGTCGACTTCATAAGACAGCTGGATGAAAACATCACGCCGGAAAAGATACAGGCCCGCGCAAAGCACAGGATCCTGACAAACTCCTTCAGCGGGATCCTGGTACCGGAAAAAGACTATCCCGAACTGCCCTACCGCTATACGGTCCGCAGCCGTCTGCGCGTCCCCGTGATCCCTTCGCCCCCCGGGCCGAAGCCCCCCGCCTCCCGGATAACCGCACCCCGCCTCTACGCCTCGGCAGAGGAATATTTTGCCCGGATCACCGAAAAGGAAAATCTCCGGCGCGAAAAGGAAAGGATCGCCGCCGAAAAACGCGCCGCGGCAAAAAAGGCCGCCGAGGAGAAACGCGCTGCGGCAAGAAAGGCCGCCGAGGAGAAACGCGCCGCGGCAAAACGGGCCGCAGAAAAACGGGCGGCCATCCTGCGCGCCGCGGCCAAAAGGAAAAATGTCAAGAGCGGCAAGAAACAACCCGTCCTCAAGCCCGCGGTAAAGAAACCCGCGGTCGTCAAGCCGCCGGTGAAGAAGCCCGAGGTCAAAAAAGCGGTCCTCCGCAAGCCGGTCAAGCCGCCGCGGACCGTCACGGATCCCGTCTGGAATCTCTCCCTGCCGACCTCGCACTTTCTCCAGCTGCCGGAAAGCCTTTCTCCGCGCATAGCGGAACTGGCGAAGAACATCACGAAGAACGTGCATACGCCTTACGAAAAAGCCGTCGCCCTGCGGGATTTTCTGCGCAGCAATTACAAGTACAAGCTGTACGCTTCGCCGGTCCCCGCCGGCAAGGAGAGCGTGGAGTATTTTCTCTTCGAGCTCAAAGAGGGACATTGCGAATATTTTGCCGCGGCCCTGACGGTGCTGGCCCGCTGCGCCGGTCTGCCCGCCCGGGTGGCGACGGGATTCTCCCCCGGCAATTACAATGCCCTGACCCGGGAGATCGAAGTTTACGAATACCACGCCCACGCCTGGACTCAAATTTTCATCGCCAACACCGGCTGGCTGACCTTCGACGCCGTCCCGCCGGGGGAGATCGTTTCCGAAACGACCCCCGCCGGGATCGGACGCTTCCGCGATCCCTTCGGCGAGCAATGGCGCGTCATGCCCCCGGAGTTGACAGAACACACGCTGCAGTATGTTCAGAAAAAATTCGAGGCCGAGGCCGACCGGAGAGAGGCCGAGCGCCTCAGGCGCGAAGAGTACAGACGGCAGAAAGAAGCCCAACTCGACGCGCAAAAGAAACCGGTCCCGCGGAAGGACTTGAAAAAATCCGCCGTCAGGCCCCGGCGGGTCAAACCCTCCGGAACGAAAGAGCGTATCCGGGAGTTCGTGGAAAGATGCAAAGAAAGGATCAGCGAAGAGATCCGCCGATTGCTGGCCGTGCCGGAAGCGGGAAATGCCCTCCTCATCTCTTCTATCGCCGTCGTCGCGGTCCTTCTCTTTTTCCGCCGGACGATCAAGCTGCTGAAACATCTCTTTTACCGCGAACGGGCGAAAAGACTGCTGGCCCGCGCCCGGCGCATCCGGGAACTCGATCCCGCGCAAAGCGTCCGCTGTCTCTACCGGGCGGTGCGGCTGATGCTGATCCTCGCCGGGATGGAGCGCAAAAAGAACATGGAACTGCTCTCATACGCATCGGAAGTACGCAGAAACTATGCCGAGCTCCTGCGGAAAAAACAGACCGCCGATCCGTCGCTGTGCGCCGAAAAAGCTCAAAAGACGGAGCGAAACCTTCGCCTGATCTTCGATCTCTTTTATTCCCTCGAATACGGCAGCTGTCCCTGTTCTGCCGCAGATGCCGCCAAATGCGCTCTGGCCGCGGAAGAGATCCACGCCGCGTTGAGGGGATCGCTCCCCCATTCCCTGCTGCCTTGACCGTTTTCGGTCGGGAAGTCACCCGCCGCGGTCAGGAGGGGTTTTCGCGTTCCGGGGGAACGGAACGCTTGGAAAACTGCCTCTGCCACCGGGCGGGAGAGATCCCGCGGTACTTTTTGAACGCCTTGGAGAAGTGATAACGGTCGGCGAAACCGCAGGACTCCGCCACGTTTTCCATGCTCCAGCCCAGAAGCAGAAACTGCTCCGAATTGGCCAGCCTCATCTGCAGACAGTACTGCCGGGGAGAAACGCCGACCTCCTCCTTGAAAAGATGGGAGAACCGCGTGGGCGACAGGTGCAGTTCTTCGGCGATCCGGCCGTTGGAGACCTTTCCCCGGTGCTCCGCGATGAAGCTCAAGGCCTGCTCGATGACCTTCGACCGGACCTTGAACCGCTTTTGAAAGAACGTCTCCGGAATGCTCAGGAGAACGCTGGAAATCAGGTTGAAGAGACAGACCTTTTTCCGCTCGTCCGAGACGACGGCCCGGCGCAGCTGCGGCAGGAAGAGCCCGGCGGGGATCTCCAGAATTTTCCGCTCGGGCGAATCGAAAGGCGCTTTCGTCTCGAACCACGCGTAAAAATGAGGCGTCGGCCTGTGGAGCCGCCCCGTGTAAACCGTGTTCGGCGGGATGAGGACGATCTTCTCCGGCGTGAGTTCGCAGCAGCGGTCCCCCGACAGGCACGAACACCCCGGTTCGAAACAGTACCACATCACCCAGAAATTCTGCATGCAGTTGAGCGTGTTCCAGGAGGAAAGTTTCGGAATGTACCCAGCGTTGAGCAAAACGATCTCCGTCAGCCGGCCGTTTGCCGAATACAGATTCTGCCAGCGTTTTGCATTTCCGACAAGATTTGACATATTTTCGACCGCCCGTTGCATTTTTTCACAGGAGGAACTGACTATATTATAATATAGTCGTGCCGGGCCGGATTGCAAATCCGCAAAATTTTACACAAGGTCCCCGAAACAGGGAACAGGAGGATGAGGATGGTCAAAAAGATATTTCTGCTTTCGCTTACGGTCCTGAGCCTCTGCCGGACCGGCGCGGGGGAACTGCTCAACGGAGGGTTCGAAAAAGCTCTGCCCAAGCCCACGGGGCGGTCCTTCCGCCTGAAACTTGCCGAAAACTGGGAAACGCTCCTGCAGTCGGGCTCATCGAAACTCGAAGCCTCCCTGAGCGAACAGGCCCACAGCGGCAAGTATTCCATGCGGATCAAGGCCATCGTCCCCAACAGTTTCGGCGGCGCTTACCAGACCGTCGAATGTACGCCCGACAGTTCTCTCGAACTGTCCATGTTCGTCAAGGGAACGGCCAACACGAGAGTCTATTTCCGCATCCGGTTCTTCGACGCCGCCGGAAAAACCGACAAGAAAAAATATCTGATGCCCGGCTGGGTCATCCGCGAAAACGAAAAGGATAAATGGATCGAGCGCAAATACAAGTTCAAAGTTCCCCCCGATGCGGTCAAGATGACGGTCGGCATCGAAACTCTGGGCAACAATTTCCCCGATGCGGAGATCTTCATCGACGACGTCAAATTGACCTCGGGCGCCTCGGCGGTCCTGAAAAACAAGTATCTGCGCGCCGAGATCGATCCCCTTTTCGGCGGCTGCATCAAAAGTCTCGAGCTGACCGCGGACGGCAAGACCCGCCAGTTCACGATGCCGCGCACCCTGACGAAAGAAGGCGGGATGGCCGTGGAGATCATCCCCGGGAAACGAAATCCCGGCCTCTTTTCCAAAAAGAAATACGAGTTGTCCTCGCCCGTTCCCATGCAGACGATCGTCGTCACCCGTACCGAAAACGGCGGCGATCATGACGGCTTGCGGGTAAAAAAGACCTTTGCGCTGGAACCGGATTCCGCCAGGATAAAGGTGACGCTCGAGTTGCTCAATACCGGCAAAAAAGTCATCGGCACCAGCTGCCGGATCCAGAACTGTCTGCTCCCCCGCGACGGCTTCCTCACCTCGCCGACCAAAGACTGGCTTCAGACCTTCGAGAAAAACGCCGAAAGCATCAAAACGACCAATGCGGTCCACTCCAACAATCTTCAGCGCGGATTCCTCGCCAAAACCACGCCGGATGCCGCCCTCATCCTGGGGTTCGATCCCGGGCAGGCAAAAGGCGGTTACTGCTGGGTGGGAAGCGGCATCGACACCATGGAGCTGTCGTACTCCGACATCAGGCTTGCGCCGAAGGAAAAATACACCATCGTCTATTTTCTCGGTGTTTCCGGCGCCAACGCACCCGTTTTCGCCGTCAACGGCGATCTGGTCCTTGGCGTGGATTCCCTGAAGGCTCCCCGAAAACTGATCGTATCCGCTCTGAAAAAAATCGATGCGCAAGTCGATATCAACGGCGAGAGCAGGGCCGTCAGTCTTCTTCCGGGCGAAAAGGCGGAGGTTCCGGGCAAGGAGTTCACGGTCGCTTGCGGCAAGCAGGGCGACAAATATAACGCAAGTTACAAGGCCATGTTCATCAAGGGGATCAAACTGCCGCCTCCGGCGAAGAGTTCGAACATCTCCCGTTTCGACAACTATTTCCCCGTCATCGTCAACGGCGATGTCGCGCTGACCTGGAAGGAATCCAACGGCGTGGACGGCTACGCCAACCGTTTCCTCCGCAATCTCGAAGCCAATCTGCGCGAAGGCGCCGCGATCGGCATCAATGCCAGCATGCAGTCCCGCACGCTCCAGAAGAGCGTTCTCCCCGCCGCCAAGCTGCCCGACGGACGCAATCTGCTGGGCGAACTCTGCCTCAAATACAAGATTTCCCTCTTCCCCAACACCCTGATGCTTTACAGAGACGATGTGGATGTGGATAAATTCCGCCCCGTCCTTGCCAAACGGATGGATCTTTTCTGGCACAAGGACACCATCGAGCTGATGAAAAAATACGACAAGGCCGTCAAGGCCGTCCTTACCGCCGACGAAACGACGGCCCAGAACATCCCCTGTATGCTCGAAGCCCACGAAACTCTGGCGAAAGCGCTGCCCCATGACGTGCCGCTTTATCCCTATTTGAACATCCATGCCCGGGTCTATATTCCCTACGTGCCGATCTTCTGCGGCGACTGGTACCCCATCAGCCGCAAGAATGCCTCGGGACGAAATCCATGGAGCATCGGAAGAGTCACCGCCGAGACCGTCCAACTCGCCAAAGACACCCCCGTCCACGTGATCCTGCAGTCTTTCGGCTACTTCAAGGAGGTCTACGGTTTCCCGACGGTCGAGGAGTTCCGCCTGATGGGCCACCTGGCCGCCGCCAACGGCGCGAAGGGCTTCGAGATCCACGAAGTCAACAACCGCGGGCTCTCCTGGCGTTACAAATACGGCTACCACTACGCCGCGCGGGGGAACGCAGGAGAATACACGCCCCTCTGGTTCGAGATCGGGCGCTGCGCCCGGGAATTCACCGCCATCGGCACCCAGTTCACCGGGACCTTCCCCGGCAAAAACCCTGCGTACCTCGAAAACATCAATACGCCCGACTACCGCAGTAAAAACGGGTTTTACACGGGGCCGCAGGTCAAATTCTTCACGCTCGAAAGGAAGGACGGGACCCTCTTCGCCGTCGCGGTCAATCACGCTGTCGAGAAGAACATCAGGCAGCAAGTCGTCTTCCGCAACCCCGCCGGGACGCGGGTCTGGTCGCTGACGAAGATGGCGCCGGCAGAAAAAAACTACACCATGGATCTTGCCCCCGGAAGCGCCGAATACTTCGTCATCGGGAGTGAGGCCGCGGTCGAAAGAGCCGTCAACATGGTCGCGCTGGAACGGGCAAAGCGCCTGAATGTCTCCTTTTCGATTGCGGCTGAGCGCGCCGCCGGCAACGGTGTCGACATCGCTGCCGCCGCCGCGTCCGCAAAGAGATCCGCTCAGGCCGTCGGACAAGGCCGGGGGCTCGAAGCGTTGAAATGTTCAAAGGAGGCCGGAGAAATCCTGAAAAAGACGGTCGCCTCGAGTTCGTTCGGTCAGTTCGACGCCCGCTGGGACAAGGCCCGTCATGCGCTCTCCGACGTCTGTTTCATGTTCCTGACCCACTTCGATCTGGTCGTCCCGCCCGAAATACGCAAGGCGACCAAACGTTATGAGCAATACCGGAACACCGCCGATCCCAAAATGCAGAAGCTGGTCGACGACGTGGCCGCCTGCTGGATAGAATACTGGCAGATCGAACACCTGATCGTGTCCGGAAAACTCGAAGACCGTTCCCGCGCCGAAAAATTCATCGCCCGGGCCCACGCCTGCGCCGCCGCCGCGACGGCGTATCTGAAAGCCAATGCCCATAAGATCGAAGTCGACGATCCCTACAGAGATTGAATAAAAATGGAGACAGTTATGATGGAAAGAAAAGATACCGAACGAAAGTCCGCCGCCTTCACCCTGATCGAGCTCCTGGTCGTCATCGCCATCATCGCCATTCTGGCGGCGATGCTGATGCCCGCCCTGCAGCAGGCCCGCGAGGCGGGCCGCAATTCCAACTGCGTCGCGAATTTGAAGACCCTGGGCAACTGGTGGCAGCTTTACACCGACGACAACAGAGGAGAACTGATGGCGGGCCGTCTGCAGCCGGTGTGGAACAACGGCGGGTATCTCCAGTGGTATGAATACATGTTCGTCACCTACGTCAGGAACGCCTCGACCAGAAGCGGTTTCGTCGCGGCCGGACGCGCCTGCAACAACTTCTGGTGCCCCGGCGACGGCATGAGGAGGGAACGGTAGTCCTCGATCCCGATCTCCCTCTCCTACGGCTACAACGTCGGTCTGGGCGTCACAGGCATCCCCTTCTCGATCAAATGGCTGCGCAAAGTCAAGCCGGGGCTTCCCAACATCAACAAGGTCATCGTTGCCGGGGACGCCTGGTCCTATTTCCGCTTTCCCGGCAATGAAAGCCAGTTCGGCAGCGGCGCCAGCTCCGTCGAATATCTGCACAGCAGCAACCGCGCCTGCGTGGGCAAGTTCGGCGCGCACAAGGACCGTATGAACCAGCTCCACCTCGACGGCCACGTCGAAGCGCGCAATTTCTTCTACTACAACACCTCTTCCAACGGCTCCGACCTGTGGAACGTCCCCGCGGCGAATATCGGCCAAAAGTATCAGCTGTAAAGACAGGGGGATTGTCGTGAAGTCTTTTCTGCTCGCCCTTGTCCTGCTGGCGGGGGGCGCGCTGCCGGGAGCGGACCTTCTGAAAAACGGATCCTTCGAAACGCCGCATCCCTCCCCCCGCGGCGGCAAGACCTGGAATCCGCGAATCGTCGCCGACTGGAAAATCAGCCTCAACTCCGGGCGGCGCAAGGTGAATGCCGAATGGAGCGACGACGCCTTCGACGGAAAGAAGTCGATGAAGCTCACCGCGCTCCAGGCGAAGGTTTTCGCCTCCGTCAGTCAGGAGACGGACTGCACGCCCGACAGCGAACTTGCCGCCTCCATGTACATCAAAAGTCCCTCCGGCGCGAAGGGCTATTTCCGGATCCGCTTCATCGGTCCCGACGGCAAGCGCCGAAAAAAATACCTGCACGGGGGAACGCCTGCGACACGGGAGTGGAAAAGATTCGAATACCGTTTCCGCGTTCCTCCCGACGTGAAACGGCTGTCCCTTGCCGTGGAACTGCTCGGCGGCACGGCGGGTTCATCGCTTTTCATCGACAAGGTCGAGCTCAACGAAAGCGCGGGTCCCGTACTGAAAAATGACCTTGTCCGTGCGGAGATCAATCCGCTGACGGGCGGCGTGATCGACCGGTTCGTCGTGAAAACGCCCTCCGGGAACGAGGAACTGACCATTCCCCGCACGCTCAATTCCTCGGGCGGGCTCGCCGTGGACGTGATCCCCGCGGGAAAACTGCCGGGGCTCTTCGCCAACAGGCGTTTCGAACTCGAGGTGCTGGAAAGGAACCGCAAGATCCGCGTCACCGGCGAAAACGGAACTCTCCGTTTGGCGAAAACCTTTACGCTGGATCCCGCGGCCCCCCGCATCACGGTGGCGTGCGCGCTCACGAACCGCGGCGCCGGGCCGTGCCAAACGACATGGCGCGTCCAGAACGTGCTCCCCGCCCGCGACGGTTTTTACACCGCGCCGACCAAAGACTGGCTCCAGAGCGTCCGCCGCGACGGCGAGTCCGTCAAGACGATGACGAGCATCCGGGTCGACAATCTCATGGGCAGCTGGCTCGCCAAAAGTACGCCCCAGGCGGCGTTCACGGCGATCTTGCCCCAGGGAAAAGCGGACAGAGGCTATCACTATATGTCCGAAAAGATCGACACCGTGGAGTGGTATTTCAACCCGTTCCGTCTGGCCCCGGGGGAGACGAAGAGCTTCACTTATACGCTGACCGCCGTCCCCGAGGGCTCTCCCGTCGTCGCCGCTGACGAAAGCGGGATCCGTCAGGTCGATGATCTCGATACGCCCGCCAAGGGTTCCGTCTACGACGGAAAAACCTTCCGCAGGCGCGAGATCGGCAAAGAAGGCTTCGACGTGCCGCCCGGGGTGGCTTTCGGCCGCAATTACAAGGCGCGGTTCATCCGCGGGATCAAACTGCCGCCGCCTCCGCCGGTCTCAGGCATGCCGAAGCGGCTGAAGGGGTTTTTCATGTACGCCGGCAGCGACCCGGCCCTGACGTGGAAAGAGTGTTCCGGCACCTCCAAAGACCGGGATTTCGTTGCGGCGGCGCGGCGCTCGTTCCGCGACGCGGCCAAAAATTACCTCAATCACATCCGGCTGGGGCGGCTGAGCTATCCCGGCGCCTTTGCCCCGGGGAATCTGCCCGACGGGCGGAACGTCATCGGCGAGCTGGGACGGCGGTACAAACTGCACTACTCCGTCGGCGTCATGGCCTTCGACAAACATCACGTGGATGTGGAAAGATCCGCCCCGGACATCCGGAAGCGGATCGAAGGCAAATTCACGCCCGAGAGTCTCGCGTTCATCAAAAAATACGCGGACCTCTTCCTCTACGTCTGCACCGCGGATGAGCCCAGCGGCCAGAACATCCCCGCCATGCTCTACACCCATGAGCAGCTTGCGAAACTGCTTCCGGACCTGCTGCTCTTTCCGGTCGTCAATGTTCACCAGTTCGTGTTCATTCCCTACGTATCGGTCTTCAACGGCGACTGGTATCCCGTCAGCCGGGTCTCGGGCCGCAAGCCCTGGTCGGTGGAGACGATCACCTCCGAAGCCGTGAAACGCTGCGGGAGCGTTCCCTTCTTCGTCACGCTCCAGGCCTTCGGGGGCCGGGGCGGCGTCTACGGTCTGCCGACGCCCGGCGAGGCCCGGCTGATGATAACTTTGGCCGCCGCCTGCGGCGCCAAGGCGATCAGCTTCCACGAGACCGTCAACCGCGGGATGCAATGGCGGGCCAATTACGGCTACGCCTACACCTTCTACGGCAACGCCGGAGACATCCACCCCGGCTGGGAGGTCATCGGCGAATGCGGCAAATGGCTGAGCGGGATCGGTCCCCTCCTCACGGAACTGGCTCCGGACGGCAGCTTTCAAGGCGTGACGGCCGAATGCCGGGAGTACCGCAGCGGCAACGGTTTTTACGTCGGTCCCGAGGTAAAGACTTATGTCCTCGGCGGTTCCCGCGGCCGGGTGATCTTCGCCGTCAATCAGAACGTGGAGCAGAACGCCTCCGCCGTCGTGCGTTTCACGATCCCCGCGGGGGAAAAGTTGTTTTCGCTGAAAACCTGCAAGCAAGTTCCCGCAGAACGGAAAGTGACGCTGCCCCCCGGCGGCAGCGCCATCTGGTATCTCGGGAAAGACGATTCCGTGATCCCCGAGATCGAGCGCAATTACTTCGAGCGGGGAGTTCTGGTGCTGGGGATCGACGCGGAACGCGCCGCGAAAAACGGCGTCGATCTCTCGAATTTTTACCGTCTGACCAAGGGCGAAAAAACGGTGAAACAGCTCCGGCTGGCGGAAAAGGCCTGTCTCGAGGCGTTCCGCGGTTCGCCCTTCGGAAAATTTTCCGAAAGATGGGATGAAGCCCGGGCGCAGCTGTCGAAGACGACGTTCGAATTCGTGCGTCATCAGGATCTGGTGATCCCACCGGAACTGCGCAAAAAAGCGCCGCGCTACAAGCGCTGGAACAACACGGCCGACCCGGTCATGCAGAAACTGGCCGATGCCATTGCCGACGATTTCCATGCCTACTGGCGCATCGATGCCGCCATCGACGCGGGAGAATGGCAAACGCATGCCGCCGAAGCGGAAAAACTCATTTCCAAAATCTCCGCCGACACCAAGGCCGCGCTGGCTCACCTTGAAGCCAACAGCGGCAAGATCAAGGTTGACGATCCGTATTGACGCGAGGGCCGCGCGCTCACCGGGCGATGCGGTCGTAGAGGTCCATTGCCGGAAGCAGGGATTCGTGACAGGCGATGCGCCGCGGATCGATCCCCAGGTGGTGCAGCAGGATCACACCGATCAGCGTATTTCCGTACTCGTTGACGTGCATGGCGTTGCGCAGAAGTCCGTAAAGATGCGTCTCCGCCGGGACGGCATCGAAATACTTGTACTGGTCGACGAGAAACACGCCGTTGCGCGCCGCCGCTTCGCGAATGAGCTGCATGTACTCGAAAAAGAGTTCCCCGCGCCGGGGGTCCATCCCCTTGAAATGCGGCTTGTAGTAGGTCTGCAGAATGGGGACGGCGTCCAGGCCTCTGATCTTTTCGACGATGAGGTCGAGATTGCGGGAAAACTCCGCGGCGGGAACGTGCTTCGGCGCGGCGGGATTGCAGTCGTTTCCCGCGAACGTGACGATCACGATGCCGGGAGAAAATGCCGCCACGTCGCGGTCGAAACGGGCCAGTCCCTCCCGGGTGTTGTTGCCGCTCTCACCCGCATTTATCAGATGAAACTTTCTGCCGTATGCGGCCCGGATCCCCAGCTCAAGAACATCGCTCCAGTGCGTGCCGGGAATATGCCGCTCGGTGTTGGAGGCCCCGAACACCACGATGTTGAAATAACGGCTGTCCCTGATTTTTTCCACCGCTTCGCGGCAGATCGGCGTCTCGATTTTCTCCGCCATAAGGCATTTCTCCTGTCGTGTCTGCATCCGGCCGCAGAGGGCATCGCCCGCGGCGGCCCGTTCCCGCCCGATCTCCGCAGCGTGGGAAGGCCGGGACCCAAAGGCGTCGATGTCATCCCATCCGGTATGTGCGGCATCGAACACCACCTCCGTATAAGATAGCAGAAATTCCCTTTATTTCAATTTTTCCGAAAATTTTCATTGTTCCGGGAGTCCCTCTTCAAAATTTTCAAAATATCATTACAGAGGATTTTTTTCGAAACAGGGAGGAAGATTTTATCCGCGTACGGTGTAAATTACAGTGAAAATTCAAGATCATCAGGGGAGATCACCGTATGGATCCGGAAAAGTTTTCCATGCGCCCGGCCGCACTGGAGCCCCCCGCGGGGGGGACGGCGGAAAAACGCCTTTTTCAGGGGATCCCCGGCGTGGAAACGGCGGGAGACCGGCTGTTCGTTTCGCATTACGCCAACGACATCGCGGGGGAAGGACCGGGCAACTACGCCGTTCTCCTCGCCAGCGGCGACGGGGGAAAAAGCTGGGAGGAGATTCTGCACGTCCGGCCCCCGGATCCGGGCAGCCGCGTCTACGACCCCGTGCTCTGGCGCGATCCCGAGGGACGGCTGTGGCTGTTCTGGGCCCAGTGCCGCAGCGAAAAACTCTGGGACTGCTTCGACGGCCGGGCGGGCGTGTGGGCGTCGGTCTGCAAAAATCCGGACGCCGAGAAACTGCGCTGGACCGCCCCCCGCCGCCTCGCCGACGGCGTCATGATGAACAAACCCGAAGTGCTGAAGGACGGCTCGTGGATCCTCCCGGTCGCCCTGTGGTCCAACTATCCCGAAAAACTCGCTCCGGAGCAGCTGCCTTTGGCCCGGTCCAATCTGCTGGTCACGAAAGACCGTGGTAAAACGTTCACCCTGACCGTCGGACCGGACATCCCCGGCAGATCCTTCGACGAACACGCGGCCGTGCAGAAAAAGGACGGCTCCCTGTGGGTGCTGGCCCGGACGAAATACGGCATCGGAGAGAGTTTCAGCCGCGACGGCGGCAAAACCTGGTCCGCATCTCGGGACAGCGGTCTGGGCGGTCCGGGCTCCCGGTTCGCGCTGAGGCGGCTTAAATCCGGCCGGCTGTGCCTCGTCAATCACCAGTCGATCCATTTTCTGCCGGGTGAAACGCCCCCCGAAAATCAGGTGCGCGAAAAACTTTCGGTCTGGCTCTCGGACGACGACGGGAAATCCTGGTACGGCCGTCTGCTGCTGGACGCCCGGAAGAACGTCTCCTACCCGGATATCGCCGAGGGGAGCGACGGCTTCATCTATGAGGTCCACGACCGCGAGCGGCTCGTTCACGGTCAGATCCTCCTCTCGCGCTTCACGGAAAAGGACATTGCTTCCGGAGAACTCGTCACCCCCGGCGCTTTCCGTCTGATGACGGTCAGCAGCCTGAAAAAAGAGGTATAGCCCGCGGACAGCCGGACTTGCGTAATTTAACGGAAATGGCCGAAGAAAACGACATCTCCCGCGCAGTTATGAAAAAACAGGTTTGCATCAAGAAATAAATCCAACTCGCCGCAAAGACCCCAACACAGAAAGGAAAAAGACCATGCCGAAACACCTCACCCCCTCTTCCGCCCCGGACGCCACGCATGAAGCGGCCTGCCGTTTCACGCTCATCGAATTGCTGGTCGTGATCGCCATCATCGCCATTCTGGCGGCGATGCTGATGCCCGCGCTCCAGCAGGCCCGCGAACGCGGCAAGTCCGCAAGCTGCGTCAACAAGCTGAAACAGGTCGCCACGGCGTGGATCCGCTACGCCGACGACAACAAAGGTTTTCTGCTGGAGCCCTGCGGGCAGAACAAATATCCCGCAAACGGCGGAACGAAGCACTGGTACAGAACTCTGGGCGCCTACATGAACATTCCCTACGAGCAGGCCAAACAGCCCAAGGTCAACGGTTTTCTCAGTCACTGCGAGACCCTTTCCAGCTGGGACGGGATCGTCGCTCAGGCCAACAACAAGCCGCACATCGCCGCCGGGCGCGGCTATGATCTCGCCTACGGCTGGACCTATGGGATCAACGTGTTCTACCTCATCCACGGCGCTTCGAGTGTCGCGGCCAACTCGGCGCAGCTGCCGATCCACAAGATCAAATTCGCCTCCTCGCGTTTCATGCTCACCGATTCGACCGACGGCTGGGTGGACGCCACGCAGCAGAATCTGGCCCATGCGCTGAACGCCTGTACGCCGCGTCACTCCGGCAGATCGTCCTTCATGTTCATCGACGGCCACGTTTCGCAGCAGGACCCGACGAATCTTCCCACGGCGTTCATCCGCAACCCCAACTGGGACGGCACCTGGAACACCTACTTTCAGTGATCCCGGCCCCGCGCCGCATCCCCGACCGGAGGATTTCAGCATGTTCAGAAAACTTTACGAAACCCAGATCTACCGAGACCCGGATTTTTACAGTTCCTTTCCCGGCGTCGCGAATCTGGGAAACGGAGAAATCTTCGCAGTCTTCCGCCGGGCGCCGCGCTACCGCGGTCTTCCGGGGTTGCCGGAGGATTGGTATGTCCATCTTGACCGCAACTCAAAACTCGTAAGCGTCCGTTCTTTCGACAACGGGAGAACGTGGAGCGCGCCGCGGACGCTCTTTGCCCCCGACGCGGGTGCCGCTCAGGACGGCGGCGTGATGTTCGACGGCGACACGCTCTTCGTCAACAGCTTCATCTGGGGCAATCTGCCCGACGCGGTCATCAAGGCTCTGCGCGAAAGCGGCCGGGACGAATACATCTATTCCGCCTACGGCGGCTCCAACGTGGCGACGCACGTCGGCTCCTTCGCTTTGCGCAGCAGGGACAAGGGCGCGAACTGGGAAGGACCCTTTTTTCCCGATCCGATCCCGGGGTACCCCGAAGCCCTTCCCGGCAGGCCGCTGCTGATGCACAACCGGGCCAACATCGTCAGGATGCCCGACGGCCGGCTTCTGTATCCGGGGCAGGCGCTGCGCTACCGGCCGCAGTACAGCTCCGGCATCGTGCTTTTCGAAAGTTCCGACGACGGGGCGACGTGGCGATATCTTGCCGCGCCCGCGCCCGACGGGGGAACGGCGGTCTTCGAGGAACCCTGTCTCGTCCTCACGAAAAGCGGGAAACTCGTCCTCATCATCCGAACCCACAAGACGCCGGAGGGCAGGGAGTACCGTCTGCCCGACGAAAAGGGCGCAAAACGCGCCATGCTGTGGAAATGCGAATCCTCCGACGGCGGACGCACGTGGAACGAGCCTGTCGATCTGGGCATCCATGGAGAGCCCGCGGCCGCCTGCGTCATGGATGACGGCCGGATCCTGCTGGTCTACGGCTACCGCATCGAACCTTACGGCGTCCGCGGACGGATCTGCAATGCAGAACTGACTGACATCGCGGAGGCCGAAGAATTCGTCGTCCGCGACGACGGCGGACGCCCCGACTGCGGCTACCCGTGGGTCACGGCTCTGGGAAACGGCCGGTACATGATCGTCTATTATCTCAACCGCCCCGGCTGGGACGGTTCGGGCGGGATCTTCGCGACGGTCGCCGAAATCAGATGACGAAGCCGCCGAAAGGTGTTTTCCGTTTTTTGCGGCTTTCTCTTGAAATTGAAATATTCGATGCTATCTTAAGACTGTCGGTATTGTCGGACAAAAAACGGCGGCACCAAAAAGAAAAAAAAGCCTGAAAAATGCCTGAATGCCGTGCGATCCCGGCTTGAAAAAACAAAACAGGTGGTATTGGAACAAAACAATTCGGCAAATTCACATTAAGCGCCGGATGAAAAGGAAAGGGGTAAAAAATGCACAGAGTCGGATCACTGTTTCTCGCGGCGGCCGCGATGCTGCTGACGGGAGTCGAAGCTGCGGACTGGCAATGCAAGGACGGCACGGGAAGCACGCTCGTGAAAGATGCGGAGCCCGGCGGGTTCGACTTCACGATCCGCACGCCGGACAAAGTGGACTGGGCGCGCGAAGACGACCGGGGATTCTTCCTCTCCTTTTCCGGCGGCACGGTCTCGCGCCCCATGGACAGGCAACTCCACTATCCCGACGGTCAGGTGATCCGGATCCGCTTTTCGGCCAATATCAAAAAGGCCGCCAGCGAGTGGCTGCCCCTGCTCACGGTGGAGAACTACGACAAAGGGTATTCCGTCTGGGTGCGCAAAACCGGTCAGCTGATGGTGACCTTTCCCGGCGCGACCAACTGGTACAACCTCCTTCCCGCCGACATTCAGGACAGGCGCGATTATGACCTCAAAGTCGTCCGCGGGCAGGGGCGCGTGCAAGTCATCCTCAACGGCAAGCTGATCGCCGACTACGCATCGAAGGGCAAAGTCAGAGAGCCGGATAAAAACGCGACGCTCTATCTGGGAAGCGTCGGCGCAAGGACTTTCTTCGGCAACATCTATTCCTGTTCGGTCGCCCCGTTCAGCCCCAGGGACCTGTTCTCGGTGCAGAAGAGCGGCACCGCGAAACAGCTCTACCCCGGGGACGAGATCAAGCCCCAGCCCCACATCGAGGATCCGGAAGGGACCGTGCTCATCGCGGATTTCACCAGGTTCTCCCCCCGTCCGCGGGTGATCGACAAATTCGCGCCCGCCTACGGCTGGAACTGGCGCAAATGCCCCTTCTTCAAGCCTCAGAGCGAGGGCGCCCTCTTTGCCCCCACGGATCCCGACGACGTGGACATCCTCTCTTACGCGCCCGGCTTGAAGGGCAATTACGACGTGTATCTGGGTCTGCGCATCGCCAGCCGCCCCACCGACATGATCGTCGCCGTTCCCGACCGCAAGACGCGCTACCGGGTTCAGATCGGCCGGGCCGGATATGATTTTCACCCCAACACCGAAGTCCTCATCGCCAGAAACGTACCCATGGAAAAGGGCAGCATCTCTTTCTTTCCCGGCAGTCTCATGTTCCTCGGGTACGTCAAACTGATCCCCTCCGACAATCCCCGCAAGGTGGACTACCCCAGGTGGAAATGCGTTTCCGTGACGCGCACCGGGGGCACCTGCCGCGACCGGAACAACGAAGAGATCCGTCAGGCCGTTGCTTCGGGGCACCTCAAGGAGCGCTTTTTCGTCGGCCCGGGCGAAACGAAGAACGTCACCGCCGCCTCGAAGAAACGCGGCTATATCCTCTTTCCGCAGGACTGGATGGACCTCTGCTTCGAGCATATCGCCCCCGCCGCCGATCCCGGCCGGTTCACGCTGAAAGTCAAAGCCGCGAAAGGCGAATTCGAACCCGTGACTTTCGGCGTCCACGGTCTGGAGGATTGCGGCACGATCAGGCTGACCGGCGGCGAGGCCCTGAAAAAGGCCGGCATAAAGGTCGACATCGCCGCGATCCTCTCCATCCCCAAGCGCACGACCAACTACATCCGCTCCTCGGAGTTCGTCATCGGCCCCTCGTGTCTGGAACGCACCGATACCGCCGAACTGAAAAAGGGAAGGACCAAACAGTTCTGGATCACCCTCAAGGTTCCTGAAAACATCGAACCGGGGGTCTACCGGGACGCTTTTTGCCTCACGACCGCAAAGGGCGCGGAGACCGTTCCCGTCGAGCTGGAGGTCCGGCCCTTCAAACTGGACTCCATCGGCCGGAACCGCACCGCGCTCTTCTGCATGCGCACGATTTTCGACGGCCGATTCGCCGTCGAGGACGTGATCCGCGAAATGGCCGATCACGGGCTCAACGCGCTGGTCATCGTCGAACAGCTCTACGACCTGATGCCCTGCCGGTACGATGCGCAGGGCAGAGTCGAGGTCGATCCCCGGGACCCGAAGGCGTTGGAACTCGTCCGCGTCATGAAGGAGTGCGGCATCAAGTCCGTCTACCTTGCGACGAGGCCGCTGGTGGATGATACCTACGGCAAGAAGCACGGCGAGGAAAACTTCGTCAAAGTCGTCACCGCCCTGATGAAAATGCTCGAGGACAACCGGGGACCCGAGGTGTACTTCTACGGCATGGACGAAGTCCTGAGCAACATGTCCGACAGGTACAAACAGGCGCTCTGGGAGGCGAAACTGCTGAAAAAGTGCGGCGCGAAGCTCTTTCACACCCACCTCTGGTACAAGACCGCGCGGCCGTACCAGAAGGAGCTCGATGCGCTTTCGCCCTATGTGGACGTTTTCTGCAACCGCTTCAACACCAGAAATCTCTGGTACGTCGACTCCTGGCAGGAAATGCAGGACGAGGCCGCCCGGCGCGGCAAGGAGATGTGGTCCTACAACGCCGACAACGCCGTGCAGTTCGCCCAGACGGCCATGAAGCGCTTTGCCTACGGCTGGTTCTTCCGCACCGTCGGGGACAAGACTCTGGGACAGTGCATCTGGGAGTATCACCACTTCTACGGCAATCCCTACACGGATCTCGACTGCGACCACACCGACTGGATGTATGTCTACCCGGCGAACAGGGTCCATAAAGGCGGATTCTCCCTCGACTACGAGGCGACCCGCGAAGGCGTGGACGATCTGCGCTATATCTGCACCCTCGAAAACCGCATCGCCGAGGCGAAGAAAAAGGGCATCTCCACCGCGTCCGCGGAAAAGCTTCTGGCCGATCTCCGGAAAAGTTTCGACTTCGGCGAAAAATTCCGCAAAAAGTCCCCGTTTCTCACCTCGTCCTTCGAAAGGAACTGGGAGGAAAACGGCCGGCGTTTCTGCGGCGGTCCTTTCAATCTGCCCAACGGCTGGAGTTTCGCCGATTATCACGCCGCCAGAGAGAAGATCGCTTCCGAGATCGTCAAACTGAAGCCGTAAAAGGAGCTTTCAAATGAGTTTTACCGAGCTGCCCCCCGGCGCCGTGCGTCTGCGCGGCCCTCTGGGACGCGCCCTCGGGCGCGTGATCGGCAATCGGCTGAAGAAGATCGATTACCGGCAGCTGGTCGATCCCTTCCGGTTCAGGAACGAAACGGATCTCCGCTGGCGCTGCGAGTTCTGGGGCAAAGTCGTCCGCTCGACAGTCTACGCCTGGCGGGCCACCCGGGATGCGGAACTTGCTGAGCTCCTCGAAGACACCGTGGCCGATCTCCTTTCGACCCAGAGCGCCGACGGCGTCATAAGTTCCTACCCGGAGGCGCTTCGGGCGAAGGGCTGGGACGTCTGGGGCCGCAAGTATCTGCTTGCCGGGCTCAACGCATATCTCCGCGAGTACAAAAAAGATCCGCAGATCATCGGCGCCGCGGAGAGGATGCTGGACGCCCTGCTCCGCGACACCCGGGGCGGCGAATTTCAGGATTACGGCGAACACTTCGGCCTGGCGGGCAGTTCCATTCTGCGGCATCTGGTCGATTTTGCCGAGATCTCCGGCAGGGAAAGGTATCTCGACGCGGCGAAGAAGCTGGCCGCCCGCGGATGCTGTCATCTGCACGATATCTTTCACGCCGCAAGGCAGATGGTGCCGCCCATGGCGATCTCCAACGGCAAGGCCTATGAAATGACCAGCTGTTTTCAGGGGGCTTACGCCCTCGGTCGTCTGCTCTCCGACGCCGGACTGCTGGACGCCGCCGGATGTTACCGCCGGCTGCTCTGCGAGCGGGAGATCGCCGTCACCGGCGCGGGCGGCATGAAGGACCGCCACGGAGAGTTCTGGTACGACGGGAGAATGAATCAGCACCGCAGCGATATGGGAAGCATGGGGGAGACCTGCGTCACCGTGACCTGGCTGTCATTCTGCCGCGACATGCTGGCGGGAGAGGGAAAAAGCGTCATCGCCGACGCGATGGAACGGGCCTTTTACAACGCCATGCTGGGAGCCGTTTCTCCCGACGGCAGCACATTCACCCACGCGAATCCCTTTCTGAACGGCGGCTGGAAAAAGCCCGCAAAAGACCAGATGGCGGATTTCCCGGGCCACGACTGCTGTCTGGCCCAGGGGCCCTTCGGACTGGCTCTGGCGCCGTGCGTCGCCGTCATGCGGACGAGTCGGGGATACGCAGTCAACCTTTACGAGGACCTTTCCTCCGACGGCATCCTCGAAATCACGGGCGGATATCCCTCGTCCGGCCGGGTGAAGATCACCGTCAGGAAAGCCGGGGAATACGAACTGCTTCTGCGCATTCCCGGAGATTTCGGCTGCCGGGTGGACGGCAGACCGGTCCCCCGCGGGGATTATCTGTCCCTCTTGCGGCGATGGCGGGCCGGCGATACCGTGGAAATGGCCTTCGATCTTGCCGAACGCCGGGAGTATTCCCGGGACGGCGGTTTTTTCGCAGCCCTCGCCGGACCGCTGGTGCTCTGCCGCTGCGCGAGACCGCCGAAAAATCCTCTTTTCCGAGGAAATGAGCGTTTCGACTACGCCTCCGCCGGAAGCCGTTTCGAGGAGAACGACTCTTTCACGGTCTGGGAAAAGTCTCCGGAAAACGGCAGTTCGAAAGGGAAAATGCGGTGATCTGAATCTGCGGGGTTTCTCATGACGGCAATGAAGTCTTTCCGGTTCTGCATGGATGAAATGGAGACGCCCGACATCGTCAGCCACGTCGCCTGTCACCGGCTCACCAACGGGGCGTCCACCCGGCTGCACGACCATGATTTCGTCGAGCTTTTCTGGGGCATCGAAGGGCGCGGCCGCCACGAGATCAACGGCAGGACTTCCCCGGCCGGAGAAAGGGAACTGTGGTTCATCCGTCCTCACGATCTGCACAACGTCTACGTCACCGGGAAAGACGTCTACTGCTTCAACAATCTGGCGTTCCGCAGAAACATCCTCGACGATTTCAACGCCCGCTGCGACTCAGCCATTCTCCGCCGCTGGGCCTCGCAGACGGACGCCTCCCCGCTGCACTTTCACCTCTCCCAGCCCCTCTGCCAGTGGCTCAACGCCAAAGTGCGCGACGTCTTCCGCAGCCGCGGCAGCCGGCTGACGCTGGAGTTCTTTCTCGTCAACCTGATCTACGAACTGGAAAAACAGGAGAGTCTCCCCCTCCCCGGGAACTGTCCGGAGTGGCTGATCGACGTCTGCCGCAAGATCGACCAGCCGGAAAACTTCCGGCAGGGTCCGGCTGTCATGGCCAAACTGAGCGGCTACTCCCCCGAGCACGTCGCCCGCGAACTCAAAAAATACACCGGCAGGACCCCCACCGACATCGTCAACGAAGCCCGTCTGCAGTACGCCGCCATGCTGCTGGCCACTTCGACGGAAAACATCTGCGACATCGCCTACGCCTGCGGCTTCCGGAGCGTGAGCTACTTCTTCTGCGCCTTCAAGCGCCGTTTCGGCATATCCCCCCTGCGCTACCGCAACCGCAACAGGATTTTGCGGTAAGAAGGCGTGGATCACTCCCCGCGCTTCCGCCCGGCTTCGAGTTTGTCGAAACGGGCGCGGTCGGCCAGCGAGACGCTGCCTTCGACCTGACCGTTGTCGAGGATGTCGGCTTCGCGGTGTTCCAGATCGCGGAACAGTCTCACCAGATCGACGGCGCCGCCGATGCCGAACCAGAAAGTGGAAACGAAGGCCACCGCGCAGGGGACCAGCAGGGTCTTGATGAAGAAGTAGATCCCCCACCATTCCGTCGGCCACGGCGACACGAGGTTCCAGATCACCACCGTGACGAAGCAGATCAGGAAGTAGAAGACGAAACTGTACCAGAACACGCCCCAGGCGATCACCCTGTCGCCCCGGGTGTATTCGGACGTGATGCCAACCATCCTGCCGAGGATCGTTTTGAACGTCATGCGGACGGGCTTCTTTTCTTCGCCGCTGTCGCTGTAGATGCCGCGGTGGAGCATCCTGTCCAAGTTGAAGGGGCTCTCCCACGTCAGCAGCGAAACGCTGCAGTAGACCGCAAGCGTGATGAGCATGGTGACGAGGTAGATCTCATAGGAGTTGATCGGGAACTTCACGGGATCCATCTTCCAGACCACGTAGGGGTTGAAGGGCGCGGAGACGATCTCCAGCCACTTGCCGATGGGTTCCGCCCAGCCGCGGGAGGCCAGGAA
>JAFSTC010000059.1 GCA_017450705.1 Lentisphaeria bacterium
GAGGCCAAGGAGGAAATTCAGGAACTGGTGGAGTTTCTCCGCGACCCGCTGCGTTTCCAGCTTGTGGGCGGACGGATACCCAAGGGCTGTCTGCTCGTGGGCGATCCCGGAACCGGCAAAACCCTGATGGCAAAAGCGGTCGCCTGCGAGGCTGGAGTGCCGTTTTTCTCCATCAGCGGCTCGGATTTTGTGGAAATGTTCGTGGGCGTGGGCACGAGCCGGGTCCGGGACATGTTCGAGCAGGCCCGGAAAAACACGCCCTGCCTGATCTTCATCGACGAGATCGACGCCGTCGGCCGCTCCCGCTTCTCCGGCTGGGGCGGCGGCCATGACGAACGGGAACAGACCCTCAACGCCATGCTGGTGGAGATGGACGGTCTGGAAAGCCGCAGCGGCGTCATCGTGCTGGCCGCGACCAACCGTCCCGACGTGCTGGACCCCGCCCTGCTCCGTCCCGGCCGGTTCGACCGGCAGGTGGTGATGGATCTGCCGGATATCGCCGGACGCCGGAAGATCCTCGAGGTGCACGTCAAAAAGATCAAGGTCGCGGAGGGCGTCGATCTGGACGTCATCGCCCGCACGACGCCGGGATTCAGCGGCGCGGATCTGGCCAACATCTGCAACGAGGCCGCTCTTCTGGCCGCCCGCCGCGGCAAGGAGTCCGTCAGCCAGGCCGAGCTGGAGGAGGCCCGGGACAAGGTGAGCTACGGCAGCGAGCGCCGCAGCCGCAAGATCACCGACCGGGAGCGCCGCCTCACGGCCTACCACGAAGCCGGCCACGCGCTGGTGGCGCTCCACGACGAGCACTGCACGCCGGTCCACAAGGTGACGATCATCCCCCGGGGGCAGGCGTATCTGGGCGCGACTTTCACCATGCCCAAGGAAGATGTCTACACCAAGAGCAAGCTGGAGCTGGAGGCCGAGATGGCCATGAGCATGGGCGGCCGCGCCGCCGAGGAGCTGGTGATGGGCGACATCACCACGGGCGCTTCGGCGGACATCCAGCATCTGACCGAGATCGCCAAGCGCATGGTGTGCATTTTCGGCATGACCGACATCATCGGACCGGCGAAGGTGGGGGATTTCTCGGTGCATCCCCACCTGCGCATCGACGGCCCCGTGCCGGACCAGCTGGCGCCCGAGACCGCCCGCGAGATCGATCTGGAGATCCGCCGTCTGGTCAACACGGCGCTGGAGAAAGCCCGGAACTGTCTCACCGAGCACCGGGACGAACTGGAAAAACTGGCGCAGGCGCTTCTGGAGCGGGAGACCCTGTCCATCGACGAAATAGACGTTCTGCTGGGCCGGAAGCCCGCCGAGCCCGAGACGGCCGCGGACGAAGTCCCGGCGGAGGATCCCGCCCCGGCCGGAGACGAAGCGGTCCCGGCGGAGACGGAGGGGGGAAATGACGGAGCGGGAACTGCTTCCGGCGCTGCGGGAGACCTCTGACGGCGCCGTCGTGCTGACGCTCCGCGTCCAGCCGGGGGCCAAATGCGACGGCTTGTCCGGTCTGTACGGCGAGCGGAGCCTCAAAGTCGCCGTTTCCGCGCCTCCCGTGGACGGCAAGGCCAACGCCGCGCTGCGCAGGCTCCTCGCCCGGTGGCTCGGCGTCCCCCAGGCGCAAATCGAACTCAAAAACGGACTTTCCGGAAGAGACAAACAGTTTGTCGTCTCCGGCGTGTCCAGGACCGAAACGGCCCGTAAACTTGCGGAAATCTCGAAATGAATCACAAGGCGATCATCTTTCTGGCGGACGGCATGGCCGACGACCCGCTGGACGAACTGGGGGGCAGGACCCCCCTCGAATACGCGGAGACTCCGGGCATGGACACCATCGCCCGGGAGGGCTCCTCGGGCACGTTCCTCACGCTGCCCGAGGGACTGCCCACGTCCAGCGACGTGGCCAACATGTCCGTGCTGGGCTTCCGGCCCGAAAAGAATTATCCCGGCCGGGGACCCATCGAAGCCGTCGCCCAGGGCATCGAACTGGGTCCCGACGACGTGGCGTGGCGCTGCAATCTCGTGTACGCTTCGAACGACGGCGTGCTCCGCGACTACTCCGCGGGCCACATCTCCGAGGCCGACGCTTCCGCGCTCATGGCGGCGCTGCAGAAGGAGCTGGGCGGCCCCGAAGTCACCTTTTACCCCGGCGTCAGCTACCGGAATCTGCTGGTGCTCCACGGCAAACGCTTCTCGCCCCGGGTCAATTACTTCAAGCCCGACTCCTCGCAGGACATGCCGCTGGATGAACTGCGCCTCTCTCCCGCGGATTCTTCGGCCGAGGCGGCGGACACGGTGGCGTTCCTGCGTGACCTGGAGGAAAGGGCCGCTTCTCTGCTGGCCGCCCACCCGGTGAACGCGGGCAAGGCCTCTCCGGCCAACCGCATCTGGCCCTGGAGCCCCGGCCGCCGTCCCCGGCTCCCCGCCTTCGGCGTCCAGTATCCCGGGCGCACCGGCGCGGTCATCAGCGCCGTGGACGTCATCCGGGGCATCGGCCGCTGTTCCGGCATGTCCGTCATCGACGTCCCCGGGGCCACGGGATTCCTCGACACCAATTACAAGGGCAAGGCCGATGCGGCGCTCGCGGCCATCGACAAATATGATTTGGTCTATCTGCATCTCGAAGCCATCGACGAGTGTTCCCACATGGGGGACCTCAAGCTGAAGCTCCGGGCCATCGCCGAGTTCGACCGCTTCATCGTCTCCCCGGTGCTGGCCGCGCTGGCGGACCGGAAGGACATCAACTTCGCGATCCTGCCGGACCATCCCGTGCCGATCAGACTGCGCAAGCACACCACGACTCCCGTGCCCGTGGCCGCCATGGGACCGGGATTTGCCCGGGACGGCGTCACCGCTTTCAGCGAAAGGCTCGCCCCCTCCGGCGCGCTGGGCCATCTTGACGGCGACGCGTTGGTCCGCCGGCTCCTGGAGCTGTGACCTATGGAGCGGCCCCGCTGTTCGGCGCTGGAAAAGGCCATGCGGCTTCTCGGCGTCTCCGCCCGGAGCGGACGCGAACTTGAGCAGCGGCTGATCCGGAGCGGCTACAGTCCCCTCGAAGCCGCCGCCGCGGTCGAGGAGTGCCGCCGCCGGGGCTATGTCAACGATACGCTTCTGGCCTCGGACTGCGCCGCCGCCGGCATCGACCGGGGCGCGGGCTGCCGCAAACTCCGGCAGAAACTCCTGCGCCGGGGGCTGGAAAGGGACGTGGTGGAACAGGCCCTCGAAGCCAACCGGGAGCGGGAGCCCGAAAGCGCCCGCCGGGTGCTGGCCGCCAAGTGGAGAACGCTCTCCGGCGAGAAGGATCCCCGCAAAAAGCGGGCCCGGGCCTTCCGCTTTCTCGTCGGACGGGGATTCCCGGCTGCCCTCGCCGTCGAGCTCATCGATGAAATCAGCGCTTCCGGGGAAGAGGCCCCGGAGCCTTCCATGGAGATCTGAGACCTATGAAAAAGAGACTTGCCGCGTTTTTGCTGCTCCTGCCGCTCCTGCCCCTTTTCGCCCTGCGCAGCGGAGACAAGATGCGTCCCCCCGAGGACGTCAAATGGCTCCGGGGGAGCCTGCCCGAACCCGTCGAACGGGATGCCGCGGGCCGGACGAAGTACCGGATCTTCACCTTTCTTCTGACCCATGCCGCCAATTCGCCCGAAACGGTCATGATGCTGAACGGCCTCGCTTCCCGGGACGACGTGTCCGGGATCGCGGTCATCACGCCCGATCCCGCAGTCGATGCCGAGGCCTTTCTCGAGCGGCTCCCGAAAACGGCCGTCTCCTTCGGGGCGGACCGGTCGCGCCGCACCACCGGGACCTACATGGCCGGAAGCATCCTCTTCCCCATGGCTTTCGTCGTCGATCCGGACGGGCTCATCGTCTGGAACGGCGAGACCGTGGATCTGCCCGAGTTCCTCGACAGTTTGGGGGGGAAGCCCGCGGACGTCTCCCGCCAGCGCCGCATTTCCGAAAAACTGGACGAACTCCAAACTTTGATGCGGGGCAACGAACCGCGCCGCATGCGGCATCTCGCCTTCGAGATCTTCCGGCTCGACCCCGGGAACGCTCCGGCCCTGCGCATGATGCTTTTCGTGCTGGAAAGCTCCGGCCGGATCCCCGAGGCCTGGGAGATCCTCTCGGGCCAGCTGGCCGCCGCGCCGCGGAAGGCCCGCATCTACTACGCCGCGCTGGACATGATCTCCCGCCACGCCGCGCTGGGAAAAGAACTGCCCGGCGTGGTCGGGCGTTTCGCTCAAAACGTCAAGTCGCCCGATGCGTATGACATTCTGGTGTGGACGCTGCTGGAGCGCTTCGCCTTCGACGCCGCCGCGCTGGAGGGGGCTGTCCGGCTCTATGAAGCCGGGGGCCGTCTGCAGGGGAACGCCGGACGGAGCCCCGCTTCCGCGGCGGGCCGCTGCGCCGCCGGGGCGCTCCTCGCCGCCCGTCTGGGCCAGTTCGCCCGGGCCGCCGGACTTCAGCGGCAGGCCGCCCGGCACTGGCGCGCCGCGGGCAGCGCCTCCGCCGCCGAAAACGCCGAAAAGACCGCTTCCTACTTCGAGCTCTGCGGCAAAACTTCCGTCAAGTGGTGACGGGAAAAGGGCGCGGGGGGACATGACATGGCCGGCGCGATCGAAGACATCAGACCCGATTATTCCGAACCCAATTACGACAAAGCGAAGATCGCCCCGTACGTGCTGGAGGATCCCCTGACCTTTGCCGACGGCCGCCGGGTGACTTCTCCCGAAGAATGGAAACGGCGCAGAAGGGAGATCCTCGATATCTTTGCCCGCGAGATGTACGGCGCCGAACCGCCCCCGCCGGAGACGCTGCTCATCGACAAATTCGAGGAAAAGGAGGACGCCCTGGCCGGATTCGCCGTCCGCTCCCAGTACCGGATGCGGTTTTTCCCCGACGGGAAGGGGGGCGAGATCCAGTGGCTTCTGCTCCGGCCCCGCCACGCGAAAGCGCCCGTCCCGGTGATCCTGCTGCTGAACTACCGGGGCAACCACGAACTCATCCCCGACGGGGAGATCCCCGTGCCGGAGATGTGGACCCACGGCACGCCGGATCACAGGATCGCGGTCAAGCGGGGGGTCATGTGCGATCCCAACTCTTCCTCGTCCATGCCGATAGGGATGCTGCTCGCCGCGGGGTATGCGGTCCTGACCGCCTGTTACTGCCAGGTCTCCCCCGATCCCCTGCGGACCGAACCGGATCCCCGGTACCGTCAGGATCCCTTCGCCTACACGGGCGTCTTCGAGCTGTGGGGAGAACGGGATCCGGCGCGGACCGACGGCATCACGGCCCTCGGCGCGTGGGCGTGGGCGCTCTCCCGGGGGCTCGATCTGGCGGAGAAGATCCCCGAGCTGGATCACGCCCGGTGCATCGTCACGGGCTGTTCCCGTCTGGGCAAGGCGGCTCTTCTGGCCGCCGCGCGGGACGAAAGGTTCGCCGTCTGCGTCGCCAACCAGTGCGGCGGAGGCGGCGCCACGCTTGCCAAACGCGATTACGGCGAAAACATCGCCACGGAGATGCGGGCCTTCAGTCACTGGTACTGCAAGGCCTACGAAAAATATGAGCGCAACCCGGCCCGGCTGCTCACCTTCGACCAGCATCTGCTGCTGGCGGCGGTCGCTCCCCGGAGACTGCTGATCGCGGGGTTCGACGAGCCGTGGTTCGACACCGAGGGCGAGTACCTCGCCTGCAAAGCGGCCTCCTGCGCGTGGGAGTTTTTCGGTCTGCCGGGCCTGCCCCGAGTGCCGTTCCCCGAAGATTTCGACACCTCCGCCGTTGGAACGTACCTCGGGTACTACCGGCGGAGCCAGGGGCACGGCATCGCCCCCTTCGACTGGCGGCAGCTCCTCGAATTCTGCGGGCGGAAAAGCCGCTGAAAAGCCCTCCCGGGAGGGGGAGCCATCTCCTCTTACTATGCCGCATGTCATCCGGTTTTGTAAGACTAAATGCACTCTTTCCTTTTTGTAAGACTAAATGCACTTGTGTCTCTTTGTAAGAGTAAATGCACTTCCCTCTCTTATCGGCGTGCTTTTAACTTTACAACGCACACCGGGCCGAAATCACCGAAATCGACTGTTGACATTTCGTGTTCCGGCGTTATATTATTACGGATCAAGGAAAAAAAACGATGAACGATGTCGATCCCGACGGGGACGCGGGCGGAGAACAGACCCTCCGTCCGGTTCCGTATCTTTCGCCTCTCGCCGTCGCGGCCCTCTCTTTCGGCTACGCCGTCGGCTGGGGGTCTTTCGTCCTTCCCGGCACGATGTTCCTGCCCAACGCGGGGCCCGCGGGCACCCTCATCGGATTTCTGATCGGCACGGCGGCGGTCGTCGTGCTGGCCTTCAACTACCATAAAATGGTCACCGGCGTGCGGACCTCGGGCGGCACCTACGGCTTCGTCACCGAAGTGTTCGGCGGCAACCACGGTTTCCTCGTGGGCTGGTTCCTGCTCCTGACATACGTGGCGATCCTGTGGGCCAACGCGACGGCGATGGTTTTGCTGATCCGGTACCTTTTCGGCGATCTCTTCCAGTTCGGTTTCCACTACAAGCTCGTCGGGTTCGACGTGTATCTGGGAGAGGTCCTGCCGTGTCTCGCCGCCATCGTGCTTTGCGGCGCCGTCTGCGTTTTCGGCAAGCGGACCGCCGTCCGGCTCCACACCTTCTTCTGCTTCGTGCTGGCGGGCGGCGTCGCGGTCTGCTTCTTTGCCGCGCTGTGCCGGCACCAGGGGGGACTTTCCTCCATGGGCCCCGCGTTCTCGCCCGACAGTCCCGCGGCGATACAGATCCTCCGGGTCCTGGCCATGGTCCCCTGGGCCTTCGTCGGATTCGAGGCCGTGGTCCAGTCCTCGTCCGAGTTCCGCTTCCCGGTCCGGCGCACGTTTTCTCTGCTGCTTGCGGCGATCATCGTCTCCGCGCTGGTCTACATGTTCCTCGTGTTCCTCCCCGTTCTGGCCCTGCCGAAGGGCTATCACGACTGGGAGTCCTACATCGACGCCCTGCCGCGCCTCAAGGGCATCGCCGCCATGCCCGTCTTTTCGGCCGCGAAAAGCGCGCTGGGTCCGCTGGGCATCGCCGTGATCGGCGGCGCGATGCTGGCGGGCCAGCTCACGGCCCTCTTCGCCTCGTATATCGCCGTCAGCCGCCTGATGCGCACCATGGCCGACGACGGCATGATCCCCCGCTGGCTGGGAAAATGCAGCGAAGAGGGGACCCCCGTCCGCGCCGTCCTCGCCGTGATGTGCATTTCTTTGCCGATCCCCTTCCTCGGCCGCACGGTGATCGGCTGGCCGGTCGATCTCTCCAATCTGGGGGCCGCCGTCGCCTACGGCTACACCTCCGCTTCCGTGCTGGCGCTTCTCAAACGGAACGGAGAAGCCGGTCATTGGACCGAAAAGGCCGCGGGGATCTTCGGGCTCGTCATGTCCGTCGTCTTCTGTCTCCTCATGCTCGTGCCGAACTACCTCTCCGGGAGTTCCCTCTCGACGGAGTCCTATCTGCTCCTTGCCGCCTGGTGCTTCGCCGGATTCCTGCTGTACCGGAGGGTCTTCATGGCGGACACGGGAAAACGCTTCGGCAACTCCACCGTCGTGTGGATCACCGTGCTCATCGTGATCTTCTTCTCGTCCCTCATGTGGTTCCGCCTCGCCGTGTGCGACTGCGCGGAACACGCCTTCGGCGATCTGGTGGGCGAGACGGTCACCGTCGAGATGGCCCACCGCAGCATCTCGTTCGTGAACAGCGACATGCTTGTCAAGTCCATCGTCGAACTCTTCATTCTCGCCGCCTCCCTTGCCATCATCCTCAATTTGTTCACGATCCTTCACCGCCGCGAGACGCACCTCATCGTCGAAAAGCTTGAGGCCGAGGAGAGCGCGAGCCGGTCCAAGAGTTACTTCTTCTCGACGATCAGCCACGACATCCGGACGCCGCTGAACGCGATCATCGGCTACTCCCAGATGCTCCAGATGGGCTCCGACCGGCCGGAGGAGCGCCAGCAGGCCCTCGCGTCGATCGTTTCCGGCGGCAGGACGCTGCTGCGTCTCATCGACGACGCCATCGATTTCGCCAAACTCGAGGACGGACGCCTGGAGATCGAACATAAGCCCGTGGACTGCCCCGAACTGCTGCGGAGATTTTCCGATTCCTTCCGCCGCGCAAGGCAGATGCCGGGGATCGATTTCCGCTGCAAGCCCGGCCAGATGCCGACGCTCCTCGTCGATCCCCGGCGGCTCCGGCAGATCCTCTTCAATCTCACGGACAACGCCGTGAAGTTCACCGAGAAGGGCTTCGTGGAGATCCGCGCCTCCTTCGACCGGGCCGAGGGGGCCGATGCGGGGACTCTGCGGATCGAGGTCGAGGACACGGGGTGCGGCATAAGCGAAGATGATCTCAAGCGGATCACCACTCCCTACGCCCAGGTGGATGCCGCGCAGGCCCGGCACGGCGGCACCGGCATCGGACTTGCCATCTGCCTCAAACTGGCCGAAGCCATGGGGGGAGCCCTCGCCATTTCTTCGACTCTCGGCAAAGGCTCCGTCTTCACCGTCACTTTCCGGAACGTCAAAGTCACCGACGCCCCGCCCGTTGCACTCGATGAGGACGAGCCCCCCGCCCCGCCGGCCCCCGCCGAGACGAAGGAGGAGCCGAAACCCGCCGAAACGGCTGTTTCCAAGCGCGTCCTCATCGTCGACGACCAGAAAGTGAACCTCATCGTGCTCAAAACCATGCTCAAAAAACTCGGCATCTCCGACGTCGCCCTGGCCAAGGACGGCAAGGAGGCCCTCGACACTCTGCTCGCCGCCGAAACCCCCTTCGACCTCGTCCTCACCGACATGTGGATGCCCGTCATGGACGGCGAAGGCCTCGTCCGCGCCCTCCGCGCCGAATCGAAATTTGCCGCCCTTCCCGTCCACGTCGTCACCGCCGACACCGAAATGCCCGCCAAATTCCGCGACATCGGCTTCGACGGCATCCTCCTCAAACCCGTCACCGTCGACAAACTCCGCGATCTCCTCGGGTGATCTGTTGTTCCGGGGGAAGGGGAAAACTTTTTTTCACGAGAAAAAAAGTTTTCCCCTTCCCCCGGCTCTCAAGAACCCTTACCGGGAGCGGGCGCAGACCTGAGCGTAGGAGAGCGCCCCGCCGAAGATATCCAGCGCGGAGCCGATGGTGTAATGGACTCTTCCCCGCCCCGCCTTTTCGATGAGCTCTATATCGTCGAAATCCCGGATGCCCCCCGCATAGACGCAGTCCACGGGGGAACCCGAAGAGAGGATCGCCAGCAGATCGCGGTCGACGCCTCCGCGGCGGCCCTCGGCGTCCACGGCGTGGATGAGGAATTCCGCACAGGAATCCCCCAGCTGGGCAAAGGCTGCGCCGCCCACCTCGAATTCGGTGAATTTCTGCCAGCGGTCGGTGACGACGAAGTATTTCCCCTCGCGGCGGCGGCAGGAGAGGTCGAGGACGAGGTGTTCCCGCCCGCAGCGCTTCACCAGAAGATCGAGATTTTTTTCGTCGAGCCGTCCGCCGGAGAAAACGCAGCTGGTGACGATGACGGCGGCGGCCCCCTGTTCCAGATAGCCCGCGGCGTTGTCGGGCGTGACGCCGCCGCCCAGCTGGAGACCGCCGGGCCAGGCGTGCAGCGCACACAGGGCGGCCTCCTCGTTCCCCGGCCCCAGTTTGATGACGTGGCCGCCTGTCAGACCGTCGCGGCGGTACATGGCGGCGTAATAGTCCGGGGCATGAGCGGAGACGAAATTGGTTTCGAGACCCTTCCCGCCGTCGGAGAGGGTCCCGCCGACGATCTGTTTGACTCGTCCTTCGTGGAGGTCGATGCAGGGACGGAACTGAGCGCGGGGCATCGTCACAGCACCGTGATCTTCTGGGCGAGAGTGTGGCTGACGCCGGGGACGAGGACCCGTTCGTCGGGCCCGGCATTGGCGGCCTCGATGCAGATCATCTCATGGTACTCCTCGTCGCCGAAATCGGGCATGGCCGCGGCCTTGGCGATCCAGGGGTTCCACACCACGGTCGTACAGGAGCCCAGCTTCTCCACGAGGATGCTCCGCCCGGTCCCGAGATCGGAGTAGATCACATCGGCCGTGGTGTCCGTGTAGAGCCGGTCGACTTCGGCATCCACGGCGATCTCGCCGTCCTGGACGTGGCCGGTGACTTTTTCTGCGGAGACACGCCGGTCCTCGAAGGAGGCGCCGTCGAGACCGGAGATCCGAACGTCGGCGATGTCCGAAGCGGCGAAATAGGTGTGCAGCGCGCCGGAGGTCGTCACGGGAACGCTCCCCCGGTTTTCAACGGTCAGGACGACCTCGAGGCTCCGGCCCATGGTCACGCTGTACTGGGCGTGGAAGGGAAAGTCCGCCAGGGCGGCCTCATCCAGCGTCAGGACCAGCTGCGTGGCGCCGCAGGGAAGCTCGTAAACGCCGGCAAACTGCCACATTTCGATGCGGGCGAAACCGTGGCTGGGCTTTTTCGCGCCGCCGAACCAGGGCCAGCAGACGGGGATGCCCCCGCGGATGGCCTTGCCGGGCTCGAAGAAACTTTTTTTGCTCATCCAGAGGACAGGGGCCTCGCCGGCGGGGACCCAGCTTGTGACGTGGGCGCCCAGAAGGGAGATCTCCGCCTTGCCGAAGGCGTTGCTCAACGTGATGACATCGATGCCGTTGACGGTCTTTTTTTCAAACATTTTCCTCTCCTTCTTCGGGTTCGAGCCGCCGGGGGATCCGCCGGAGATTCCGCGCGGCGACAGTATCGTGGAACAGATTGTTTTCGTCGATGCGGACCGTCAGGGATCCGCCGGACTTCATGAGATGCCGGTTGGCCCACAGCCGGAAGGAGACGTATTCCGCGAGGTCGAAGTGGCGGAAACCGTCTCTCCCGGGACGCTCCACATGGGAAGCGTCGTCGCACAGGCACGGGGAAGCGCCGGTCATCACGAGGGATCCCGAGGCGCAGCGCACCCGGCGGCGGACCTCCCGCCGGGCAGCGGGGTTGACCTGACACCCCGGCACGGAAAAAGTCTCCGCTTCCACGGGGGCGTCCTCCGGAGCGTCGCCCGAACGCCACGCGATCAAGTTTTTGAACCGCCACGGGCGCTTTTCGGGCACGGCCTCCTTGCCGTAGATCAGGACTCTCCGCTCGTAGATCAGCTCCCCGCCGCGGAAAAGAAGAGTGAACTCCGAAGAGGCGTCGGGGATGCGTCCGGCGGCGCAGTGGCGCCAGAGGTCGGTCCCCACGGCGTATTCGACGCTCTCGCCCCCGGGCCAGGAGACGGTGATGACGAGCAGGGGCAGAGGCCCGGTATAAAGTTCTTTGTCCTTTGTCAGCTTTTCCTCACGGAAACCCTCTCCCCCGGCCGTCAGGAAGCGCACCGAGCAGGGATTTTCCGGAAAGGTCAGCGGTTCGAGGTCGAGACTGCCCACGCGGCCGAAGTGAAGCGCGGCGACGTCCCCGGAAAGATCGGCGAAACCGTCGGAGATCTCGAACTCCCGGGAGACGGCGTACTCGCATCCGAAGGGCAGCACGTTCATCCCCTCCAATCCGATGGAGAGCAGGTCCGCGGCCTCGTGACGGCGGAGTTTTTTCTCCAGCGCCCCCGTTTCGCTGAATTTCTCCTCGAGCGTCACGCGGCCTATCAGGAGCCGGGGCGCGCCGTTGAGCAGCAGCTGCGCGGCGTTTTTCCCCCGGGCGAACAGGGAAAATTCGAATCCGGGCCCCCGGACGCTCTTCTGCCGGTCGGTCATTTCACGATCTCCCACAGGGCGGAACCGCTCCGGCTGCGGACGAAGGGCCGGGGCTCTTCGGCGGGATACCCGAGAGGGAGCAGCATGACGGTGCGCCAGCCGGAGGGGACTTGCAGCAGGCGGTCCGCCGCCGCCGTGTCGAAGGCGCCGATGTAACAGGAGCCCAGTCCCTCCGCGGCGGCGGCGAGGACGATGTGCTCCATGACGATCCCGAGGTCGAACTCCATGATCGGACGGCCGTCCCGGTGCCAGGAGGCGTCGTCGTTCCCCAGCGCGGCGATCACCACGGGGGCCTGACCGATGAACTTCTGCCGGGTGGTCTCGTTCAGCCGGGCGATCAGCCCGGGATCCGTCAGCACGAGAAAGCGGTAGGGCTGGAGATTGCACGCCGAGGGGGCTTCCAGCGCGGCCCGGGCGATCCGGTCCAGAACTTCGGCGGGAACGGGGTCCTTGCGGTAGGCGCGGATGCTGCGGCGCCTGGCCAGTACGTCATAAAACTCCATTGGGGGGCTCCTCCTGTTGGACGATTTTTTTGTCGTCGATGAAACGCTCGTTGATGATCTTCCAGCGCAGTTCCTTCTGAGCCTTGTCGGTGCGGAAGCGGTCGAAGCCGGCTGCGTCGGCAAGGCCGCCGAGGCAAACGAGCTCCTCCCGGGTGCAGCGGAAGAGCACGGGGGAGATCTCCCGGACGCCGAAGTCGGCCAGTTTCTCTGCGGCGCGCCGGACGACCCGGCGGGAAGAGGCGTTGCGGGTCAGCAGAAAGGCGGGGTAGACCAGCGCGAGGATCCAGAAGATCCAGACCGGCAGACCGGGGAGGAAAAAGTCCCGGACGACCGTCGCGGCCAGCAGAAGCACCGCCGGGACCACGAAAAGGATCGCGTCGATGTCCCGGATGAAACAGTTGCCCAGATACCGGCGCAGGGCGCTGGGACTGGTCTGGTAGGCGAAATACTCTTCGAGGGTGGTCTCCTTCAGCTCCATGCGCATGGAGTGGCAGAGCTCGTGGGCGAAAAGCTCCGTCCGGCGGTAAAAGAGCCACCTCTCGCGGGTGCGGAAGGAGTCGCGGACGAGGAAGAGCGAAAAGCGCTCGTCCGGGTCCCCGATGAGGACACCGCCCCACAGGAGCCCCACGGAGCGGGAGAGGAAAAATCCGGGCACGTGAAGGGTCCTGAAGCGGTAGAGCTCCCAAGTGACCTCCCCGGCGGAGGCGATGACGGCGGGATCGATCTTCTCCTCGCGGGAAACCTCGACGCCGAAGACGGAAATGCGCCCTTCCTCTTCCAGAAGCCGGTCGAACTCCCGGTGACGCTCGAGGATGCTCTCGGCCCGCCGGACGAAATCCTCTTCGGTCTCACCGGGAGACGGCAGGAATCCCGCGGCATCCAGTTCGGCGATCCTTGAGGCCATCGCCTATTCTCCGCTCTCCTTGGCGGGCTCCTTCTCCGGAGGCGTTTCGCCGGAGCGGCGGCTGCGGCCGCCCCCCTGTCCCTGACGGCGGGAGGTGCCGCCGTTCTTCCGCTCGGGCGGGGGAACGACCTTGACCTCGTCGGCCGAAAACGTGCTGACGCTGCCGCCCTCGAAGGTGACCGTCACCTTGTGCAGCAGGATATTGCGGTCGGTGATCCGGCCCCGGCCCGAGGGGGTGTCGCAGAATTCGCCCTTGCGGGGCATGCCCTTTTCGAGCTCCACGTACCCCTCGTGCTCGTATTTGAGACAGCACTTGAGGCGGCCGCAGACGCCGGAGATCGTGGCGGGCGTGAGCGAGAGATCCTGCTCCTTGGCCATGCGCACGTTGATCGAGTTGAAATCCTTGAGGATCCGGCAGCAGCAGAGTTCCCGGCCGCAGACGGCGATGCCGCCGTAGATGCCGGTCTCGTCCCTGACACCGATCTGACGCAGTTCGATCCGGGTGCTCAGGGCCCGGGAGAGCTCCTTCACCAGCTCCCTGAAGTCCACTCTGCCGTCGGCCGAGAACTGGATCGTCACCAGTTTCCCGTCCAGACTGTAATGGGCGTTGATGAGCTTCATCGGCAACGCCAGCTGCTCGACGAAGCGGCCGGCGCTCTTCATGGCCTCCCGCTCCTTCGGCACGTTGGCGTTGGCGTTGGCCAGGTCGTTGACGGTGGCGATGCGCTGGATCTCGGGCAGCGATGTCGGCGACGCGCCGCCGGAGGGCGCCTCGAGAGGACGGATCACCTCCGCGAGATCGATGTGGAAATCCTTGGAGAAGACGCACGTCTCCCCCTTGCGGACGGCAAGCGCGTCATCCGCCCGCGCCTCGAATTCGGCGCCGTTCTCGAGTTTCAGTAAAAAAATCTGCGTCATATTGCCGACCCCAGTTGTCAAACCGTTCATTCCATGACAGAATATAGCAGGATTACACCGCTTTTCAAGAAAAACTCCGGAAAAGTCGGCGCAAATGTGCGGAAAATTCCTCAGACAGGGAAGAGGTATCGCGCGACGTTGCAACGCATCAGAGCGAATTTTGGGCCCTGTTTTACTTCGCCGTGACGGGAGCCGAAGCCGTGGCCGTCACGAAGAGACGCCTCGCCGCGATCTCCAAATGCGGCATCTGCAACGGGAACACACGGAAACAAATCTTCGACAAACTGGCCGCAGGTGACACGGACAGGCTGTTCGACGCGATCTCGAACGCCGTCCAGCACGGAGACACGGTGGAAAAGGCAGTCGAGGCTGTCAAAAAAGAACTTGAAAAGACTGACAGGTTTGTGAAAACCGAAACGGATACGATCATCAACGGGATCGCCAACGACGCGAACATGGCGTTTGCCGAAAAGAACAAAAGTTATCTCATCTACTGCGCCGTACTCGACGACCGGGTGTGCGGAGACTGCGCTTCCCTGGACGGTGAAGTTTACGCCCACGACGACCCGGAACTGCCGTTTATCCCCCGGCATCCCAACTGCCGGTGCAGTCTGTGGCCCGTTCCGGAAGAGTACAAAAACGCCGAACCTGTTTCCTTTGCCGAATATATCGCCTCTCTCACGCCGAAAGAGCAGAAAGCGCGGCTCGGCAAATCAAAATACGCCGCGTGGAAAAAAGGAGACTACACGCTCCGGCGCTATGAGACGCCCAACGTCGGGCAAAGAACGAACATCAAGGAGATCGGGAAGAGAGATAATGAAGCGCTGGCGAAAACAAAAATTGACTTTGATCCTCATAAAATCATGACGATCACGTCTCCTGCGACACGGAAAGCCGTTGTCTGTCTGCGGCGGTATACGTGCGGAGAAGATGGGATGTACAGGACAATAAACAGTTACATGCTTGCCGGTCCCGCTGCCGAAAGAAACGAGTACATCGAATGGATCATCGACGGCATTGATTCTTTTATGAGCGTGAGCACGCTTGCAAAAGATCAGTTTGTTTATCGGGGAATAAAATCAAAATCTCTTTACGACTACCTGATGAGTGGAGAACGTGAAGTCCAGATAAGATTTTACCAAAGCACATCTCTTTCTCAAGAGGTTGCATCAAGATACGCCGGGCATGTTCAAGGTGAATCTGTTCTGACGAAAATACTTCTCCCTGCCGGGACAAACTGCGTTGACGTATCAAAGATAAGCACGGCTCCAGATCCGGAAGAGGAAATTTTGGTGAATGCGACTGGAAAATTGTCTTACAAGAGTTTATATTATAACGAAAAGACAAAGCAACTTGAGGGGTACGCGGTCTATGAAAAATGACAGAGAACAGCAAATGCTGTCTATGCAACGCATGGAGGGCGCGTCATACGTCGCTGGTGCTATATTTGAGGGATGGAGTTCTTACAAAAAATTTGTTTCATCAGCAAGAAGTGCAGAATCAAGGGAAGATGTGGATAATTTGTTGAAATTGTGGCTTTCCGCACCGGAAAACAAGGGCAAGATCATCCCCGGCTTCAATGATCGACCGGGTGACGAAAGCGGGGAGTGATGGAGAAATTAAGCAAAAATTTTAAATTTTTTTAAAAAAAATTAGAAAAATTTAGAAAAAAACTTGGAAACGATTGGCGCATGGGTTATATTAGGCTAGGCGCGTTGATTCCGCAGATAGAAAAACAAAGGGGATTGGTGTCATGACGAATGGACTGCTAACTGACGAGGAAAGACAGAAACGCATTGCCGAGGTCCGTAAGAAGGGCGTATTCTTTCACACCTATTCTGCGAGGACAACTCCTCTGTCTAAGGAAGATGCGGATAAACTGATAAATGACAATATTGATGCTTTTATCGGTAACAAGAGGGTTATGTCCTCCGAAGAAGCGGTGGATCGGCTTCGGGAGCGTTTCGCAAAATGATTAGGACGAGTGCCGACATTTGGTCTTCTCAAGACTTGGCCTTGATGTCGGCATTCAGGAATAGGTTCTTTACGACTTATCCTGAGTATCAGCTGCAAAAGCCCGTTGATATCTTGTTCGATCTTTTGAAGCGCTTCGATGTCTCTTGGGATGATACCGGTACACTTCCTGATGACGTATTCTCCATGCATGAGCGATTGAGCGGGTTTTCTTTCTCAGGTAATCCCAAGTATCTGATTACGACTGACAAAAAAACCGCTACGAATGACGAACTCCTTTTGGAGAGTATGTTCCACGAGTTTGCGCATATCGTTTTGGAGCATGCTCCGGCTTGTGCGGGGCATTCGAGCATGTCATCCGATCCGTCTGATTTCGGAGTCTTCTACCGCGTTGCCTACGACACGCTTTTCCAGCGCAGCAGTCAAGGTTTTGAGCATGAAGCAGATTTGATGATGGCTGTTTTTTTGTTCCACCCGTATGACGAGTTCATCGAAGATTCTTGGCGGCATCCCTTGCAGGTCAGGGAACTGGCGCGGAAGCATATGGCCTTCGAGGAGCTTACTGCACAGATGTTGATGGCCCACAACAACGGTAAAGTTCATCTGTTTTACGTTGATGCCGATAAGAACTGCTTCATCCAAAAGTATATCCCCTACAACAACGGATTTAAGGATTTTCTGGATGATGAAACCCGTCTTCTGACCGACAGTAATAGCGCTGTTTGTAGAGCTTTGAGAACAAAGCATGACGCATCTGCCGATTCAGGAAAGGATGAGCCGCAGTTTCACTGTGAGGCTTTTTATTTGAAATCTTCAAGTTTGAGGGGCAATCGCGTATTGGTTCTAGGAACGGATAAATCCATTTACGAGGATTTGATGCGGTTAGCGACAAAACTCCCATAGTTTTTTTCTCCCTTCTCCCATCCCACCCCACCAGCCTCCCGGCGGGGATTTTTGTGTCGTTTTAATGCTTTTTCCTCATGCTCCCGCCGTGCCGCATATCCGGTACGGGGAAGGGCATGGGGATTTTTTTGCTCCGGCGCAGGCGCGCGACATCTTTTCATCCCCCGTTGACAACCGTGGAATAGGCGAACAGCACGGAACAACGACGGGAGATCACCTATGACGCCTATCGAACTTGAGATGAGCAACGATGTTTCGCAGTACGCCTTTCCCGGATACAAGGACCTCGTGGAACTGCGGGGGATCGTGGACGACTGCCTCGCCGGACAGCGGACGGTCAAGGAACGCCGCAAGTATCTGCCGCCGACGAAATGGCAGGAGCGATACCCGGAAAAGTACAGGGAATTTCTCTTCCGCGCCCTGTTCCCCAGCGAAACGAAATACAGCCTCGACATCTACGAGGGCCTTTTCAACCTCGGAGACCCGCAGATACATTTGCCGGACGACAAAAAAATGGATTATCTGGTCCGCGACGCTTCGGTGTACCGTGACAGTCTGAAAAACATTCAGGTGCGTCTCAACAAAGAGCAGATGACCCACGGACTGCGGATGCTCCTGCTGGAAGTCCGCGACGACCCGGAACGACCGTTTTTCATTCAGGAATACGGAGCGAACAAGTTTCTGCGGTCGCACTTCAACAGCGAAATGGTCTCGGGCGAATCCATCGCCGACTGCGTTCTCATGGATGAATCGACGCCGCCGGGCGGCTACTTGAGGCGTTCGATCCTGACGTAATTGACCTGAAGCTGTCCCGAGTAGCCGTAGGAGACGCTCAGGTGGTAGGCGTGGAAGGGTTTCTTTTTGTCGAACTCCACGACGTACCGCCGCATCCCGGAGTCGCCCACGGGCACAGTGATGTGCCGGTGGGCGTAGAACGCCTGCTTCGTGTTCCGCAGATAAAAAGCCCAGCGGTAGTCGGGGCCGGGCACGATGGTCCGCATGTCGATGGTGAAGCGGAAGCGGCTCCCCGCGGGTCCGGCCCAGATTTTTTCCTCGTCGGGGAACACCAGACGGGAGTACCAGGTCTTCCGGACGACGAAAAAGCCGTTTTCGACGGGATGCTCCTTCTTCCAGTCGGGCCCCGCGAGGAAGCGGCATTCCTTCATGGGCTCCCGGGACTCCCAGACCACGGGGTAAATCTTCTTCTCCGGCGCGGTGAAGACTTTTTCCAGCGGCTTTCCCGCCGAATAGAAGAAGTTGACCGGCTCCACCGAAACGAGATATTCTTTGCCCGCGTCGAAGTACCCGGCGCTCAGCCGGTGTTTCCGCACCGTGCGCTTTTCGGGCGGCAGATCGTAGCCGCCGAAGATCTCCTGCACGGCGAACATCTCCCACTCGCCCCCCGCATTTTTGCGCTTCATGGTGATGCGGTAGAGGAAGGCGCCGTCTCCGGGGACGACCTCGGGGATGGCAAGTTCCATGAAGGAAAAGGGAACGGCGTCAGGTGCCAGACCGAGGCTCGCCCCGGGAGCAAACTGCGGCGGCGGGATGAGTTTGCGCTTTTCGGCCGTGTACGGCGCCGTCGCCGGATCGAACGGCAGGGGGATGCACCACGGGGACTCGGGCTTGTACTCCTTGCCCGCGGCCAGATCGAAGCGGCGGAAAATGATTTTGTCCTTGTACAGCTCCATCAGGAGCGCTTCGTCGGCGCGCTTCTGCTCGGGCGCATTGCCGATGAGGTCGCCGCTCCAGTATTCGCTGGTGCATCCGGCATTGACGGCGGTGAAAGCTCCCTGCCAGATGTTCCGGTCGACCTTGAACGAGCCGTGGACGTGCCCGGAGAGCTGGACGATCTGCGGATATTTGGAGAGGATCCGCCGAGTCGATCCGTTGCCCCACAGCATGCTGTTGTAACAGGTGTTGAGCGCGGGGACGTGGTCGATGAGAAAGACCGGTCTGCCCGGCGTCTCCCGGCAGGCGTCGGCGATCTGCTTCTCGTAGATCTTCCAGTCGACGTTCTGCGGGGACGTGAGGAAGATGTGCCCGGCGAATTTGTGTTTGCTGTAGGGTTCGTGCTCGATCTCCAGCCGTTTCTTGAAGAACGGCCAAGCCTTTTCGTAGCTTTCGAACCCGAGCCTGTCGTGCCCGGCGAAGGCGAAAAGTTCGGGGGGCTTGTTTTCGGGATAGACCTTCTTCACCGTTGCCCGGTAATTTTGATAGGCCTTTTCCTTGTGGCTGTTGGCCACGTCGCCGCAGTGGATGACGAGATCGGCCTTGTTTTCCTTGAAGATCCGTAGGGCCTTTTCGAGACTGGCGCAGCTCCGGATATCGGGCGTGACGTGGGTGTCGGTGATGATCCCGGCCCGCAGGAGCGGCTGCTCCGCGGCCCCGATGACCCCGGCGGCGCAGAGGAGCGCCGCGCAGAGGATGTGCTTTTTCATTCTTTTCCTCCCTTCCCTACTTGATCCCGACGAGGGCGAAACTGCCGCCGCCGATAGTCAGGCCTTTGAGTTCGTCGAGGGAGAGCTCCCGGTCGTTCCAGAGGTCGAAGAATCTGGCCCCGGCGGGATCCACGCCCAGCGCCTTGAAATCGATCTCAAGAGCCGCCTTTTGAGTTTCGCGGGAGAGGTTGCCGACCGCGATGACCCGCTTGTACGGACCCGCGCCGTCGGCCCACGCATACCAGCTGGCGTAGACGCGGGGCGTTTTGCTCGTGATGCCGAGGTTTTCCCAGTAGCCGTGGAAAACCGCCTTGTTGGCATGGATCATGCCCTTGATCTTCCACAGCTTGTTGACCGTGGGTTTGTGGACGTAATGGCCCCAGGTGCTGATGTCGTGGATCACCATGGGCGCGAGGGCGTGCATGGCGACCTCGGGCGAGGTGAGAGAGAGCCCCCGCTCCTTTTTCATGGTGGGGGTGAGTCCCGCGGCCCGGCCGTTCTGCAGGATGAACTGGTAGCTCACGCCGCTGCGGTACTGGTTGTAGTCCGTCTGGTAGGCCAGCAGGGGGATGTCCTCGCAGTAGCCGAAATAGAAGTTCTTCTTGCAGACGTTGCACGTGTTCTCCCCGGGCGCGAAAAAGTCGCAGAAGTGGGTCATGGGCATGAACGCCGTATGGCAGTGGATCATCATGTCGCCGCCGTTCTTGTGACAGGTTTTGTAGCAGCGCATGAAGAAGTTGCGCAGACCCAAAGCGTCGCTGCTGATGAATTTCCGGCCGAAGGCGTCCGTTCCGCCGCAGCCGTGTTTTTCGTTCTCGCAGTAGTGGACCATGGAGAGGTCGAAGTAGAGCCCGTTGTAGTTTTTGAGCTTCTTCATGGCGTCCTGGCACCACCAGCTCCACAGGTCGGCGGGGGCATCCGTGGCGTTGGAGCAGAAAAGATAGCTCATCTGCTTCACGCCCAGCTTCATGCCCTGGGCCATGACGCCGGGCATGCTCAGGTCGTTCTTGTCCCACATGTCGAAGTCGGGGGCGTAGTCCGACAGGTGGCCGGGGGTGGTGTACATGTGGATCCGGACGTTCCGGCCCTTCCAGTGGTCAGCAAAGGCCTTGAAGTCCCGGGGGTAGCAGCCGTTGAAGACCGAGGCGTCGTCCCGCCGGGGCTTGTTGAAGCCGCAGCCGGTGTTGCCGAATTCGTACTTGGCCTCGGAACACTTGCCGTGACTCAGATAATTCACTTCGCGGAAGTTTTCCGGCAGCGGCCGGGCGGGCGTGCCCTGAAACACCATGGTGTAACCGAACTTCTTTCCGGTGGAGGCGGCCTGACCGATGAGGGTGAGCGTCACCTCGGTAACGTCCTTTTTCCGGACGGCGGCGAGGGGCTTCCTCCCCGGCGCGTTGACCCAGTTGGCGTTGGACTCGACCCAGAAGAAGAACCCGCGGTCGCGGCCGCTCAGCCACAGGACGTTGTTCTTGCGCGAGCCGGATTCCGGCAGGAGCGAGACCTCCGCCCGGTCGTTCTGCCACGGCACGAAGTCGGGGTTGAAGACGAATTTCGAAAACTTCTCCGGCATGCGCCAGGTGATCTTCATGTCATCGAAGCGCGTCTCCTTTTCCGGAGCGAGATGCCACTTGACCTTGAGCATGCCGTCGAACCAGAGCTCCGAGGTGTACTCGAGGGGGATGCCGCAAAGTTCGCCCGTTCCGGCAAAGACGACCCGGTCGCGCCGCCGGTCGGCGATCCGGCGGGTCTTCCACACGGCGCTCCTGCCGCCGAGGGAGAGGGTGACGGGGGCGAGGAGAAGTTTTTCCCCGCCCGCCGTGACCTGGGACGGGAAGGGCGAGGCGCCGGAAAAGACGTAGTCCCGGTTCCAGACGGAAAAAACGTCGTCCGACTTGCACACCACGGGCGTCCAGGGCTCGGGAACGGTGTCGTCGTCTCCCACCTTTTCGGTGTAGGGCGCCATGTTCGGCACGCGGTAGGCCACGCTGCGGGCCATGTCGTCCGCCTCGGCCTTGAGGGAATACGTTCCCGCGGCCAGCCCCTCCGGCAGGGGGATGTCGGTTTCGCACTGGGGCTTTTTCGTCGTGAACGTGCCCCGCGAGAGTTCTTTGCCGGAGGCGTCGGCGAGTCGGAGCGTGCCCGTCACCCCCTTGGAGGCCAGAGCCTTCAGCCGTTCGCTCCCGGCGTTGGAAAAGTCGACGGCGATATGGATGCGTTTCCGGCTTCTTTGGGTATTGAAGGCGATCTCCATGGGGAAATCGACGTAGTAGTCCGTCTGATAGCGGTAGACGGTTTGTTTCCCCGCGGCGGCGGAGATGTTGAGGGACTGGTCGCCCGCGGGCAGCGTGACGCGCCACGGCGCTTTTTTGATGTCGCCGGGGAAGACTTCGCGGCGGCCGCTGACGGGCAGGTAGGAGACCTGGGCCTTCACTCTGTCGGCGCCCTCCGCCTTGAGATCCAGCGCCCCCGTTTCGAGATTTCCGAGGCCGCGGACCGCGAACCACAGTTTCCGGGGCAGGAACGCCATCTCTCCCGTGGCGGTGAAGGAGCCGTCGAAGGTGACATTGCTCCAGCGGTAGTAGTTGTTCTTCCGGCCCGTGGCGGCCATGGCGCAGACGTCCATGAGCCACGCGCCCGGCAGGGGCGACAGCGCGGCCAGGGGGATCTCAAGCTCGGCTTTCCAGCCGGAGGCGGAATGGGACACCCTGTGCTTCAGGCCCGCGGCATTCCATTTCACGCTGCTGTTCTTCCGGTCGAAAACGGCGTTGTTCCCGTTGATGATGAATTGATAATAATTCTGATCCGGGGCCTTGAGATGGAGCTCGAAAGAGTCGTCCTCCCAGAGTTTCCCGTCCCGCTCCGTCTGATTTTTCCTGCCGCAGGGCCGGTCGGAAACGAAGGTGACATGGAGATTCTTTTCGTCCCGGCGCAGATCGGCAAAGGCGTTGAAGCGGATCGCCGGCTTGGCCATGGGCTCCCGCAGGAAGCAGCGCGCCGCACGGGCGGGGTCCCCGGTGAAGGGGATCCCGACGAAATTGAGGGTCTTCTCCTTTTTGGCCGGCGGGATGACTTCCTCATACAGCTTCTTCACCTCCGCCGCACTCAGAGGCCGGTTGAAGATCCGGACCCGGTCGAAGGCGGTCTTGTCGTCGGCATTGGCCTTGGAGAACATGTTGCCCACGAAAATCGTGGCGTTGTCGGGCATCGGGGGCAGGGAAAAGTCGAATTTGACGTCGGGATGATCGTAGGGGATCCCCTTGCCCTCGGCGTTCACCCGGGGACCGCTGGTATTGGAGTGGGGATGCAGAACGCCGTCGACGTACATGGCGAAGTGGTTGCGGTTCCACGTGAGCGCGATGTGGTGCCATGTGCCCTTCTTCCAGTTCGCCGTCTTGAACTGCACCTGTTTGCTGAAGGCCTTGGGCATATCCCCGCTGCGGCAATAGATCTGGGCGATGAGAAAATCCTTCCATTCCCGCCCGTTCTTGATGAGGCGGAAATAGTAGCCTTTCGGCCATTTGCCCACGTTGCCGCTGACGCAGAAAAAGGTCTGGATCTTCCCGTTGGCGAGATCGTAATTGACGGTCTGGACCCACAGGGAAACGGTCCCCTGCGGTGCGTTGAAGTTGCCTTTGGCCCTGTAGGTCAGCCGCTCGTTGTTGGCGATCAGCAGACTGTTGCCCTTGCCGTTGACGCCGGGAAACATGCGCAGCTGAAGATCGGGTTCCGGAAATTTGGACGCCTTTTTGTCCCCCGCCGCCGTGTCGGCGGCCAGATTGTAGGTGTCGTAGGTCGCGTCGAAAATGACGTCGGACTCCGCGGCAAAGGCGGCGGTCAGCGCCGCAAGGGCGCACAAAGCGGTGATGATTTTTTTCATGATCTTAATTCGACTTTCCCTGCCATGCCGGTTCGCCGTTGTATTTGGGCGAGACACGGTGGTATGTTTCGATGTCCTTGTTCTTGACCTCGGTCTCGCTGGCCCCGCGGAAGGAGCTCAGATTCCTGTTCGTTTCCACGTGGCCGTCGGCGCAAAGGATGTTCATTGTCTGGTTCCCGCTGTGGCGGAAGTCGGAATATTCGTAATCCTTGCCCATGTCGACGCACCAGAAATAGGTGGAGCGGTAGGTGTTGTGCGCCTCCCCGTCCCACAGCGAGAAATAGAAGGAGGGTTTCTTCAGCGTGCCGAGTTTGTACATGATGTTGACGGGAGGCGTTCCCCCGACGTAGCCGTGAAGATCGCGGATCAGGGTGTAGCTGCACGCAAGTTCGCTCCACGTGGAGGAGTTGATGCACTTCCGGCCGGTGGGGACCCGCGACGGACAGCGGTTGATGGTCCGTCCGCCCTCCCAGACCTCCTTGGAAACGCCGAGATATGTCGAAACGTAGCCGTTGTAGATCATCCACGTGTTGGTGCCGTTGGAGCCCTTGGGCCGCACGTCCCGGGGCATGATGTAGCCGTCGAACTCCATGGTGTAGGAGGCGAAGGCGCTTCCGTACTGCTTGAGGTTGGAGAGGCAGTTGGAGCTCTTGGCCGTCTCGCGGGCCTGCTGGAGCGCGGGCATCAGCATCGCCGCCAGGATGGCGATGATGGCGATGACGACCAGGAGCTCGATCAGGGTGAAGCGCCTGCGTGCGGGGATCGGTCTTTCCGTTGTTTTGCCCATTGTTTTTCCTCCTTAGTATCGTTGAAATTATCTGCGGGAAGTTTTCCCTTCGATGAACCGGACTTCGAATTTCGGGAGGACGATGTCCCGTTTTTTGCCGCCCGAAAAATATTTTGCCGCGGCGGCCATGACCGCCCGCCCCATGTCGAACCGGGGGATCCTCAGATAGGAGAGCCGGGGGAACAATCCCTCGAACGTGAGGCCGCTGGCGATCCCCGTGACGATGAGATCCTTTCCCGGCATGAGGCCGGCGTCGAAGGCCGCCTCGTAGATGTCGGGCACGGATTCGGTGCTGTCGGCGAAAAGGAACTCGGGCTTCTCCCCGAGGAGCCGGGTCCGGAGTTTTCCGATCCGTTCGGGATCATCGGGATCGATCTCCCACACGCCGTCGCCGGGAACGGAGACGCCGGAAGCGCGGGCGGCCTCGATGAACCGCCGCCCCCGGAGACCTCCCCGGAGATCCGTCACGGCGGCGGCGCTGCGGCACTCCATCCTCAGCAGGTAGGCCAGGAGCATTTTCTCCGCTCCGGGTCGGTCGTAGTCGACGCGGACGACCCCGGGGATGACGGGAGCCCGCCGGGAGGCGATGCCGAAAACCGGCAGGTGCGCCGTCGCCGCGGCCTGAAGTTTGCCCAGCTGTCCCCCCGTGAAGACCGCGAAATCGAAATTCCGGAGCGCGGAGATCTGCTTTTCCAGCAGTTCCGCCGACGGATCGTCCTCGAAATAGGCGAACCGCAGATCGATGCCGTTCTGCCTTGCGCCGGAAAAAAGGCCCTGAAAGAGTTCGAAGTTGAGGCTCCAGTTTTCCCGTCCGCCGGGCGAGGGCACGATCTCCTTTTCGGGAAAGGCGAAACAGGCGGAGAGGGTCCTCTTGCGCCCCGGCTCCCGGGAGACGAACACCCCCTTCACGGGCACGCGCTCGATCAGGGTCTCCTCCTCCAGGATGTCCAGCGCCCGGATGACCGTCACGGGGCTCACCGAGAACTCGTTGGCGTACTGCCGGATGGTTTTGAGCTTCTTCCCCGGCGGATACTCCCCCTGCTCGATCTTCAGCCGGATGATGCTGCTGATCTGTCTGGGAAGCGGTTTCGCCTCGTCCTTGTGCAATGCCCGGACGCCCACAGCCGAAAATCCCCCCGTTGTTTGATACACTATGTTACACTTTTTTCTAAGATACCACGGCATCCGGCTTTTGTCAAATCGGGGACCGGGACTTCAGCGCGAGGCGCGGGCGACCCATTCGCCGCGGATCGGGCGGCCGTCGAGGGAGCTGCGGCCGTAGTCCCGCTGGATATCGAAGACGGCGCAGACCCCCGGCGGCGCGGCGAGGACCTCCAGCACGGCCCGGCCGCTCCCGAGAGGCAGGGCGATCTCGCTGCTCCCCTTCTTCAGGGGAAACACTGCGGCTTCACCCCCGGGAACGCGGCCGATGAGGTCACCGGGAACGGGGGAGAACAGCGTCCAGACGACCCGCTCCCCCGGGGCGGGAAACCGCTTTTCGAGGAGCGTCCCCGGCTTGACTTCCGCCGTCGTCCATCCGCCGAAAGTGAAGGGACCGTGGTCGAACCGCACCTCGGGATACCCCGGCTGGGCCGGCAGGACCGTCCCCTGCGGACGGACCAGCCGCATCACGGCCGCTTCGCAGAAGCTCCGGTAGAAGTCGAAGGAGAACGAGGTGATCCAGACCGCCGCGAGAAGAAGGAGCACGAGAAACGGCAGCCGCTTCCGGTCCCGCAGACGCGGGAGGGCGCAGGAGAGAAAGGCTCCGGCGAAGACCGCGGCCAGCGGCAGAACGGGGGCGCGGAAACGGGAGAGGATGTAGAACGCCGCCACGGCCCCCCAGTAAAGGAGCACGAAGCCGTAGAGGAGAAGAAGCCCCGTCTTGCCGCCCCGGAAGAGTTTTCCGGCAAAAAGAAAAATTCCCGCCAGAGCGCAGGCGAGAAGCACGGCGCTGGAACCCAAATACGTGTTCCTCAAAATGACACTGGCCTGCCCTTCACCGTAAAGCGACACGTTGTTGGGGATCTCCCGGGCGTCCCAGAAAAGCAGCAGTTTGCGGAACTGGAGCTCCAGAAAGGCCCCCGGCTCCTCCCGCAGCCAAATCAGCATCTGCCGGGGCACGGAAACGCCCCGTGAGCTCAACGCCATGGCCCGGTGATAGGCCTCGGGATACTCCATGGGTCCGGCGGGCAGACCGGGGTTGCGTCCCCCCGGCGGAGCCTCCCGGGTGTTGCCCAGAGCCAGCACCGCGTCCGCCGCCGTGCTGGGGCCGCTGAACCGCCCCAGAAGCCGGGTGTTGTGCCAGGCAAAGGGCAGCTGGACCAGCAGCATCGGGACCAGAAAGAGAAAGATCTGCCCCGCGGTCCGGCACAGATCGCGCCGCCCGGCAAGGAGCATCGCCGTCAGAACGGCCGGGACGAAAAACCAGAAATTGCCCCGGGTCAGGATCCCGATGCCGCACACGAGCCCCGAAAAAAAGAAATCCCGCAGACGGCCGAAACGCACCGCCCGCAGGGCCAGAAAGAAGAACAGAATGATGTTGAAGGTCTGGAGCGTCTCGTTCTGGTGGAACGGCGCATAAAGGAGCAGGGGCACGGAGACCGCCGTGAAGGCCGCGGCGATGAGGCCGGCGCGGCGGCCGAAGAGAAGCGCTCCGGCAAGGCCCGCGAAATAAGCCGTAAGTCCGCCGAGGAGACACTGACAGAAGACGACCTTCCAGACCCCCGCGCCCGCGATCAGCCGAACTCCGGGAAGGAAGACCGCGTAGTAGAAGGGCTGGTAATAGAAGACCCCTTGGTACTTTCCCTCGAAGACGGCCTCGGCGAGGCGCATGTAGGTGTGAAGATCCGTCGCGCTCGAAGGCGTGAAAACGCTGTTGACGCCGCCGTTGATTCCCCCCAGCTCCCGGGCGACGGCCAGCCGGAGCGCGAACGCCCCGAGAGCGGTCAGGAAGAGAAGGATCCGGAACTTTCTCCGGCGGGACGATGCGGCAACACCCGAAAATGCCCCCCGACCGGACTTTTGCGAGACGCAAAAAGACGCGGCGCGGGTTTTGGCAGTGCCGCCCATCTTACATCGTCATGAGTTCTTTTTCCTTGGCGGCGCAGACGGCGTCCAAGGAGGCGATGTAGCGGTCGGTCATCTTCTGGATGTCGTCGAGCATCTTCTTGAGCTCGTCTTCGGTGATCTCGCCGTTCTTCTCGGCCTTCTTGGCGCACTCGTTTCCGTCGCGGCGGATGTTCCGCAGGGCGACCTTGGCGTCCTCGGTCTCGCTTTTGGCCTGTTTGGAGAGGGCCGCGCGGCGCTCCTGGCTGAGCTCGGGGATGGGCAGACGCAGGGTCTTGCCGTCGTTGAGGGGCGTGATGCCGACGTTGGAGGCAAGGATCGCCTTCTCGATGGTCGAGAGCGCGGAGCGGTCCCAGGGCTGGATGACCAGCAGACGGCTCTCGGGCGCGGAGATGCCGGCGATCTCCTTGAGGCGGGTCGGCGTGCCGTAATACTCGACGGAAATGTTCTCCACGAGGGCGGGCGAGGCTTTGCCCGTCCGGATGGCGGCGAAACTCTTCTCCAGCGCCTCCTCGGTCTTCATCATGTGCTCTTCGAGACAGTCCAGCAGTTCGGCGATATCGGCGGTGATGGCCATGGTCAGATCCTCCTTTGTTTGACATCGGCGAAAATAGTATACCCCGCCGCGGGAGATTTTTCAAGTGCGGAAGCCGTTTTTTTGGCCTCCCCGGCGGAAAAAAGAATGGTTCCGGAGGGAAGTCCCCCTCCGGAACCCGGGGTTTTGCCTTTTTTCGGCACGGGAGAGATTATTTTCCGCCCGAAAGGCGCTTGATGTTGCGCGCGGCCATGCTCTCGAAGTATTTGATGCCGCAGTTTTCGAGCTCTTTCCACGCGGCCAGTTCCTTCTCCTTGTCGCCCTTGGCGGCATAGCTGAGAGCCACGTAGCTGGTCCCGGTGAGGCGGAGCGTTTTGTCCAAACTCTCGTTGGCGGCGATCTCGGATGCGTATTTCAGGGCCTCGTCGTGTTTTTTCTGCGAGCGGGCCAGTTCGAAAGCGCACTTTCTCGCCGTGAAGAACATGTACGGCCGGGGCGCCTCGATGGCCAGCATGCCCTCGACGGCCTTCTGCATGCCTTCGGTGTTTTTGAGTCCCCTGTTGGCGCTGTAAGCCGCGGTGAGCGCCGGGAACGCCGTGTCCCTGTTGGAGTTGACGCAGGCGTCCTTGACCGCGGCGAGGGCTTCGTCGTACTTTTTGAGGGCCACGAGATAGGTCCCGATGAGGGCGTCGGAGCGGTCGATGTAGTCGTTTTTGATCCCCTTGCCGAGTTCCCGGACCTTGCGCATCTCGGCAATGGCTTCCTCGTACTTCTTGGAGATGCCGAGATAGTAGCCGATGTGGAACTGACAGGAGACTTTCTGAGAGGGGGCCGCGGCCGTCGCGAGCGCCGCGCGCAGGGCGGCGATCCCGTTTTCATACTGCTTGTCCTCGCAGAGGACGACGCCCTTCATGAACTCTGCGGAAAATTTCCTCGCCGGGGTCTCGGCCAGTTTCGCGGCTTCCTCGTAGGCGGCAAAGGCCTTTTTGTAATCACGCTTGGCACGGAAGGCCGTCCCGGCCTTGTACGCCTCGGCATTGGTTTCGTAGGCCGAAAGGAGCCCCGCGGCGCAAACCGCGAACAGGATGACGGAGAGTTTTTTCATTTTCTTTTCTTTCCTTTTCTCTATTTGGTTATGCTCAATTCCAAAGGCTGAGCGTCTTTGAAGGTCACTTTTTCGATGGTCAAAAGGCCGTTCCCGTCGATGACGACTTCACGCTTCTCGCCGCCGACCGTCGCCGTGAGACGGGTCCCGGCGGGGAATTTGAACTCCTGACGGCGGCGGAGCGTCACGTCCGCCGTCACGGGGTAGACGATGCCGGGGTAGGAGACGCTCAGGGAAATGGCGTAGCGTTCGGGCGTGTCGGCGAGGACCTTCCAGTCGAATCCCCGGTTGATCCAGCCCGTGATGTCGCCCTTCGAGGGGTCGCCGTCCCCGCAGTCTTTGTCGTCGCTGCAGCGGCTGAAGGCGGGAAAACTCCTGTCCAGCCGGAAACGCAGCAGATTGTTCAGGCTCCACCGGGCCTTCATGTCCGGGGGACAATAGGTGGTGGCCCTGGCGTGGTTGCGGTCGTTCCAGAAGACGAAGAAAGCCTGCCGGGCCGCGCCGGCGGCCTTGTAGAAGTCGGGATTGTTGACCCAGGGGATGGAGGCGTCCTGCCGGCCGTTGGTGGCGATGATGGGGGGCATATCGACCGCGGGGCGGTTGATGTTCTTCGCGCCGTCGAGGTAGTCCTCGAGGAGCTTCCCGTCGGGCATCACCGCCGGATTTTTCTTCGTGAACTTGCCCGCGCTGCAGATGATCCGGCCCATGCTGACCGAACCCGTCACCTGAGGCTTGCCGTTCTTGCCCTTGGGATTGATCTTCCACGTGTAGCTGTACACCGGCACATGGGCGACAGCGGCGGCAAAAACGTCGGGGAAGTGGGTCGCCAGCTGGACGGCGCCCGTGCCGCCCATGGAGCCGCCGAAAACGTAAGTCGCCGCGGGATCGGTCCCCAGATATTCCTGCGCCCAGCGGATCAGGTGCACGATGTACTGTTCGGTATAGTTGTCGCAGACGAATTTCGGTCCCTTCAGGGAGCGGGCGATGTCGGGGTTGTACCCCATCCAGAAGGTGGAGATGGCCTTGACCCGGTCGCGGCCGTCGGAGATCTCGCTCTTATCCATGACCCGGCCGATCCAGACCCGGTCGTTGAGGGTGAGATCGACCACGTTTTTGGCGCGGGAGACCTGAAATTTGAAGGGGATCCCCTCGCGCCACGCAAGATCCCGCGAGGCGTAGATGATGTGGGTCCCCACGGGCCGGCCCTTCCCGTCGACGCCCGCGCCGCCCCCGCGGCCGTGGAGACGGACCACCAGCGCCATGCCCTTGCAGCTGCCCTCTTTGAGGGCGTCCTTCGAGAGGGCCAGCGGGCGGCAGAAACCGGGGCCGACTTCGACGGGTTCGGCGAGACCGGCAAATCCGCACACATTGCCGCCGGACCGGGCGACGACGGCGAAGAAGCGTTTGCCCGTCTCGTCCTTCCGCGGGGTATGCACGTGGAGCCCGCCCTCGGGAGAGATGGGGGAACCGCCGTCCTCGATGACGAAGCCCTTGCGGGAAGTCCTTTTCTTGCCGGCCTCGGCCGCGTTCCCGGCAAAGGGTTCGTCGGCGCGCATGGCGGCGGTGCGCTTCACGAGGAAATTGGAGACGTCCAGCCACCAGTCCTCGGCGCTGCCCGTGTTGAGCATGTCGGCCAGCAGGGAGGCTTTTTCGAAATCCTCCCGGGTGATGGGCTTGCCGCTGCCCCGGACCTCCAGACGGGCGTCGGCGGGAAGATCCTTTTCGCGCCAAGTCAAGAAGACCTGTCCGTTGCGGTAGACGGCGCTGAGGTCGGAGAGACCGGCGAAGACGCTTCCCGCGGCCAGAGCCGCGAAGAGACAGAGCGGGAGTTTCATACCCTTTTTCCTTGTGTTTTCCGTTGAAGATTTCTCCGCGAATATACATGCCGTCGGCGGATTTTTCAAGGCCGGGAGCGCAAAACGGCCGCATCTTTCCCGACATTTCGGCCGTTTTCGTCTTGATTTATCGCTCTTTGCAAGGTATATTTCCCGAATGGGGGAAATCGACGCCCCGGGATACGGATATTTTTTCGGAGCCGTCAGGAGAAGTCATGGAAGATCTGCAGGAACTGCGGCGTCAGATCGACGGGCTTGACCGTCAGATACTGGTTCTGCTCAACGAACGCTACAACGTGGTCAAGAAGGTGGGCGAATGGAAGCACGCCCACGGCCAGCCCGTGTACGTCCCGGAACGGGAGAAGATGCTTCTGGAGAAACTGGAGTCCCTCAACCCCGGTCCCATGAGCAGCGACACATTGCGGGCGATCTACCGCGAGATCATGTCCGGTTCCATGAAGATCGAACTGCCCCTGCGCATCGCCTATCTGGGCCCCGAGGCCACCTACACCCATCTGGCGGCGAAAAGCGTCTTCGGCCACGGCGTCGAATACGATCCGCGGGCCAGCATCAAGGACGTCTTCCACGACGTGGAGACGGGGCGGTGCAACTACGGCGTCGTGCCGGTGGAAAACTCCACCGAGGGCGTGGTCAACTACACGCTGGACATCCTCATCGACTCCTCCGTGCACATCATTTCCGAGATCAACATGGACATCCGCCACTGTCTGCTGGGCCGGGGGAAGGCGGAGGAACTCCGGGTCATCTACAGCCACGCCCAGTCCCTCGAACAGTGCCGGAACTGGCTGGATCTGCACCTGCCCGGGGTCGAGCGCGTCCCCGTGGTGAGCAACGCCCGGGCCTGCCAGCTGGCTCAGGCCGAGCCGGGCGCGGGCGCCATCGCGGGGAGCCTCGCCTCCGAGGTGTACGCCCTGCCGGTCATCGAACGGGACATCCAGGACAATCCCGACAACGCGACGCGCTTCCTCGTCATGGGGCGGCAGGAGCCCGACCCGACCGGAAACGACAAAACCTCCATCGTCTTCTCCATCAGGGACAAGGTCGGCGGTCTCCAGGAGTGTCTGCGCTGCTTCTCCGACGAGGGCGTCTCCATGAGCATGATCGAGAGCCGCCCCCTCAAAAAACGCAACTGGGAATACATTTTCTTCGTCGACATCGCCGGTCACAAGAACGACTCTTCCATCCGGAGGGCCATGGAGAAGCTTTCGGGCATGTGCCTTTTCCTCAAGGTCCTCGGCAGCTACCCCCGGGCCCAGCAGCAGGAGTGAGGGCCGGGGAAAAGCCATGGGCGGTTTTCTTTCCATTTCCATTCTGGGCAGCGGCAGCGACGGCAATGCCATCGTCGTCTCCAACGGGAAACGCTCCCTGATCGTGGACGCGGGCTTCTCCTGCCGGGAGCTCCAGACCCGTCTGGCACGGCTGACGCCCGCCCCCGCCCCCCTCGCGGCGGCGCTGCTCACCCACGACCACTCCGACCATGTCAGGGGATGCCGTGTGTTCTGCGACCGGCTGGGGATCCCGGCGGCGGCCTCCTGCCGGACGGCGGAGTATCTCAGGAGCCGTCACCAGCTCCCGGCCCGGTTCAGCGCATTTCAGCCCGGCAGCCGTTTCGGCGTGGCGGGGTTCGACATCAGCACCTTCCCCGTGCCTCACGACGCCATGGATCCCGTGGGCTTCGTCATCGCCTCGGAAGGCCTCTCCGTCGGCATCGCCACCGATCTGGGGGAGATCGACGCCGTGACGGTCTCGTCCCTGCACGACTGCGACGCCCTGGTGCTGGAGGCCAATTACGATCCGGATCTTCTGCGCGACAGCGGCCGCCCCCTGCGGCTCAAACGGCGCATCGCCGGCCGTCACGGCCACCTGGAAAACGGCGCCCTGTGCGAGGCGCTGCCCTCCCTGCTTTCGGAACGGACCCGGCTTCTCATGCTGGTCCACGTGAGCCGGGAGTGCAACGATCCCGAACTGGTGCGCACCCTCGCCCGGAACAAACTGGACGAGATGGGGCGGCACGACGTGATCCTCTCCGTCTCGGAGCAGGACAATCCGGCGGGGCCCTTCAAGCTGGAAGGGACCCTCTGATGGAGAAAGAACCCCTCAAGGTCTCCTGCCGGAACTGCCACGCCCGGCTGGACATCAGCGATCTCGAACCCTACAGCACCTTCCCCTGTCCCGAGTGCGGCGTCATCATCCGCGTCCCCGAGCGCTTCGACCGGTATCTGCTGGAAAAAGTCTGCGGCACGGGCGGCATGGCGAAAATCTACCGGGCGCTGGATACCAAACTCGCCCGCCGGGTCGCCGTGAAGATCCTCGATCCCGAATATGCTCAGGGCAGAAGTTTCTTCGACTCCGCGAAGATCGTGGCGAAGATCCGCCACCCCGCGGTGGTCCCCGTGCTGGACTGCGGCGTTTACAGCGACCGCCCCTTCCTCGTGATGAAGTACATGGACCTCGGCGACCTGGAAAGACACCTCAGGCAGAACACGCTGCCCTCCCTGCCCGAGATCGCGGGGGCCATGGCCTTCATCGCCTCCGGCCTGGCCGCGGCCGCCCGGGAAAACATCGTCCACCACGACGTGAAACCTTCGAACATCCTCCTCTCCTCGTCCGACGGCGTGAAACTGGGCGACTTCGATCTGGCGGACATCCGCAGACCGGGGGACATCCACACCCCCTGTGAGGAGATGGGCAGCCCCGGCTACCTCAGCCCCGAACGCATCTACGGCGGCGGCGAGGATCAGCGCGGGGACATCTTCAGTCTGGGCGTGACGCTGTACGAACTTTTTTCCGGCCGGCTGCCCTTCGGGGCCAGCGGGGAGCCCGAGGAGCTTTACCGACGGCGGCAGGAGATGAAGTTCACCGAACTTTATTCCGCCGCCCCCCGGGTCCCCCGGAAACTCTCCGATCTGGTGACGGCCATGATGTCCTTCAGGATGGATCTGCGCCCGGAGTACCCCGAGATCGTCGAACGGCTGTCGGAGTTCGCCGGGACCGTCGTCCTGAAATCGGAAGAAGCCTCTCCCGGGACGGAGGGGGCCACATCGTAACGCTCCACCGGAGAAGAAAATATGACAAAGAACCTCGTTTTCGGTCCCATCGCCTCCCGCCGGCTGGGGCGCTCCCTCGGCGTGGATCTGCTCATGAAGAAGATATGCTGTCAGGACTGCGTCTACTGCGAGGCCGGAAAGACCGAGACCCTCACCCTGCGGCGCGACCGGTACGTGCCCCCCGCCGACGTCATGGATCAGCTCGACGCCGTCCTCAGCCGGAACCCGGAGCCGGACTTCGTCACCTTCTCGGGCTCCGGCGAGCCGACCCTCAGCACGGACATCGGGCAGATCATCTCCTTCCTCAAGGACCGCTATCCCCGCTGCCGGGTCTGCGTGCTGACCAACGGCATGCTTCTGGGAGACGCCCAAGTCCGGCGCGACGTGGAGCGGGCGGATTTGATCATCCCCTCGCTGGACGCCTCCTGCGAAGAGGAGTTCTTACGGATCAACCGGCCCGCCGCCGGGATCACTTTTGCGCAGTTCACACGGGGCCTCGTTGAGTTCACCCGCGAATTCCGGGGTCAGGTCTGGCTGGAGATCTTCATCATCCCCGGCGTGAACGACACCGAGTCCTCCCTGAAGCGCTTCGCGGAACTCGTCCGCCCCATGCGGCTGGACAGGATCCAGCTCAACAGCCTCGACCGGCCGGGAACGGAGAAGGACGTCTCGGTCTCCACCGAAGAGGCCGCGCAGCGCTTCATTGCCGCTCTCTCCGGCAGCGCGCCCGTCGAGTTCATCCGGCGCTTCCGCGCCTCCGACGCGCCCCCCAGTACCGCCGAAAAACGCCTGCTGGAGCTTTTGAAGCGCGGCCCCCTGCCCCGGGAAGCCGTCGGACGGGAGCTGGACCTCTCGGATTTCGAAACGGATCTCCTGGTGAAGAAACTGGCGTTTTCGGGAAGCGTCCGGCTCCGGCGGATCGGCGGCGTCCCCTGCGTCGTGCCCGGGGAGTGAAAAAATTGCAAATTGCCTCCGGCAAGTATATATTAATGACCGTGTAAAGTTCATCAACGACAGAAAGGGATCGTTCTTATGGGCATAAAAGTCGCACTGTGCGGAGTTTCGGGGTACGCGAGGACCTACGTCAACGGACTGACCCAGCTGCAGGACAAGGGGGAGATCGACTTTGCCGCGGCGGTCATCCGCAATCCGGCCAAGGAACCGGAGACCGCGGCGGACTTCACCCGGCGGGGGATCCGGCTCTTCAAGGACACCGCAACGCTCTACAGGGAGTGCCCCGGCATCGATCTTATGTGCATCCCCACGGGGATCGCCTCTCACGAACCCCTCACGGTGGAGGCGCTGGAGAACGGCTGCAGCGTGCTGGTCGAAAAGCCCCTCTGCGGCTGCATGGAGGCCGCCCGCAGCATCGTCGCGGCGGAAAAAAGGACCGGCAAAACGGTCATGGTCGGCTATCAGCACATCTACCTGCCCGGGATCCAGGCGATAAAGAGGCATCTCGTCTCGGGCCGTCTGGGGCGCGTCAAACGCATCACCGCCGCGGGACTGTGGCCCCGGGGCGACGTCTACTACGCCCGCAACGCCTGGGTCGGCAAGCTGGCCGTCAACGGCGTCCCGGTCTGCGATTCGCCCATCAACAACGCCTTCGCCCACTACCTCAACATCTCGCTCTTCTTCGCGGGCGGGACCTTCGAGGAGATGATGATCCCCGTTTCCATGCGGGCCGAAATGTACCGCTGCCGGGAGACCATCGAGACCTTCGACAGCTGTGCGGTGAAGGTCGGTTCCGCGGAGGGCGTCGAGATCCTCGCGCTCTTCTGCCACACCTGCCCGGAAAATTTCAGTCCGGCCATCCATGTGGAGTGCGAAAAGGGTTCCGCCGACTGGCAGGACGGCAAGGCGTGGAGCGTGAAGGATGCCGACGGCAGCGTCATCGACGGTCAGGAGATCGGTTCCGCCGTCGACCGCAGTTTCATGTTCAAGGCGGCCATCGCGCGGGCGTCGGGGGAAAAGGTCTTCATCTGCTCGGCGAAAGCCTCCGCCGTCCAGACCTTCTGCATCGACTCGATGCACAAGAATTTCTCCATCAGCGCGGTCTCGCCCGAATTCTTCACCCGGCGGGAAGAGGACGGTGTCCTGGTGCTTCGGGATGCGGAAAAATCCTTTCTGACCGCCCGTGACAAGTTCGCGATGCTCAGCGAGATCGGCGTCCCCTGGGCCGCGCCCTCCCGGACCGTCGCCCTCGGCCCCTTCTCGCTCTGACCGGAAAAACCGAGAAAGGGACCGGAACCATGAAGCTCTTCGTTTATTTGCCGTTCCTCTGCACGCTGCTGCTGGCCGCGGGATGCGCGACGGAGTTTCAGGAGGAGATCTCCAAATCCGACATCACGCTGGACCAGCTGGAGAGCCGCATGCAGCACGCCATGGATCCCACCGGACGCTTCGCCGGGGCCAGGACCTACGTCATGCGCCAGCAGATCACCACCGAGCAGGGCTGGATGGATCCGCCGCTCGTCCAGATGGTGGAGATCAAATTCCGCCGTCCGGACCAGTTCAAGCTCACCACCTACACCGACAACGATCCCGAGACCGCCATCATCGTCAACGGCAAATCCGGGTGGATGGTCGATATCAAGCATAAAAAGAGCGTTGCCCTCGACGGCAGGGCCCTGCGCCGGGTCCTGGCCCTGATGCGGCTCACCGATCCCGTCACCCGGTTCGAGGACGTGTTCTCCAAAGTGGAACTGGACAAAAGCGTCGTCGACGGTGAAGTCTTCTACCGCCTCACCTGCTCCGGCGAGGAGGGCGACCCCGTCCGCATCTACATCAGCGCCAAGGACTACCTCAACAAGAGAATGCGCATGAAGTTCGACGTCAACGGGAGCATCATCGACTACGACTCGCAGATGCTGGCCTACAGCATGTACGAAGGAGTCATGATCCCGGACGAATCCGTCGTCCGGCAGGGCGGATCGGAACAGAAGACCAAGGTGGTCTACTACAAGCTGGACGTCCCCATCGAGGACGCGGAGTTCCGTCCCCCGCTCTACTGACGGCCGGCTCCCGAAGAAAGATTGGACCGCAAATGATCGAATTCTCCCGGATCAGACACGTTTTTCTCGACATGGACGACACCATCTACAAGGGGTCGCACCTGTTCGACTGCACGAAACCCTTTCTCGCCTTCCTGCGGGCGAGGAACATCGGTTACGCCTTCCTCTCCAACAACTCCAGCTACAGCATCGCCGAGTACGTTTCCCGGCTCGAAGCCATGGGCGTGGAGGTGACGGAAAAAAATTTCTACGACTCCACGCTCTACTGCATCGACTATCTCCACCGGAACCATCCGGAATTCGAGCGGCTTTTCCTGATGGGCATGGACTCCATCGTCCCCGAGTTCGAGGCGGCGGGCTTCAAGATCGTGCAGAGCGATCCCCAGGCCGTCATCGTCGCCTTCGACCGCAGTCTCACCTATGAGAAACTCTGCCGGACCGCCTGGTTCGTCAAACAGGGCCTGCCCGCCTTCGCGACCCATCCGGACGTGTTCTGCCCCACCAACGAACCCACGGTCCTCGTGGACTGCGGCGCCATGACCGCATGCATCGAAAAGGCCACGGGCAAAACGCTGAAAGTTCTGGGCAAGCCCGATCCCGGCATGCTCCGTCTGGGCGCGGCGCGCTTCGGCGCGACGCCGGAACAGGTGCTGATGATCGGCGACCGTCTGGCCACCGACGTCGCCGTGGGCCGCAACGCCGGCGCCTGGAGCTGTCACATCAGCCCCGGCTGCGATTACAGCGCCACGCCCGAAAATCTGCGCCCTCACCTCACCTGCCGGGATCTGGGGGAGCTCCACCGCATCTGGGAGGCATCGGAAAGCAAATGAGCGCCATCTTCACCAGCCCCGCCTTCTGGAAAACCGTTTTTCTGCTCGTCCTCTCCAACTGCTTCATGACCTACGCCTGGTACGGGCACCTCAAAACCCTGAGCGGCAAGCCCCTGCTCGTCGCAGTGCTGGCCAGCTGGGGCGTCGCCTTCTTCGAGTACCTGATCCAGGTGCCCGCCAACAGGATCGGCCACGCCGGGAACATCGGTCTGGCCCAGCTCAAGATCATGCAGGAAGTCATCGCCCTTTCGGTCTTCGTGCCCTTCTCGCTCCTGTACATGAAGGAGCCGGTCAAACTCAATTTCCTGTGGGCGGCGCTGTGCATGCTCGGCGCGGTCTACTTCATTTTCAAGGACTGATCTATGGACAGCGGCAAAGTTCGGGACTTCATCAACGAACACGACAAGTTCTCCCGGAGCAATCACATCCGGCTCGTCCGGGTGGAGCCGGGATACGCCGAGGGCGAGCTCGAGGTGACGCCCGACAGCATGAACTCCCGGGGTTTCGTCCAGGGAGGCGCCATCTTCACGCTGTGCGACCTCACCGCCGCGGGCGCGGCCAATGCCGAAAACAACGGCATGATCGCCATGCAGGGCAGCATCTCCTTCATCCGGCCCGGCACGGGAACGAAGCTCCGCGCCGTGGCGAAACAGCTCAGCCGGGGCCGCTCCACCGGCGTCTTTTCCGTGGACGTCTTCAACGATTCCGGCAAACTCGTCGCCCACGCCACCATCAACGGTTTCGCCACGGGAGAACCCCTCCTCAAGGAGTGAAAAAGTGTCCGTTTCCAAAAGGGGAATCGCGTTTTATACCGGTCTTGCCGTCTTCACTTTCGTGTGGACCGGGGCCTTTTCCCTGCTGGGGATGGATCTGCATCACGACGGCGTCATGTTCAAGGCGGCGGCGGACGTCGCGGCGGGGAAGTGGGTCTTCAGCGGGACCTTCTGCCAGTACGGCCTGCTGTCGCCCCTGCTTCAGGGGGCGTTCCTCAAAATCTTCGGCACCGAGCTGGCCGTCCTGAAACTCCTGACCGCCGCGTTCTACGCCGGGATCGCCGTCCTGTGCGATCTGCTCTGGAGGCGGTTCCTCACACCGCTTTTCCGGGCCGTCCAGCTGCTGATGTTCTTCTCTCTCGCCCCGTATCTGCTGGTCCCGTTCCACATCTGGTCCAGCGTCTACGCCCTGTTTTTCATGCTGCTGGCGGCGGAGTTTTTCCTCCTCGCCGACGAGAAAAAAAATCTTTCCTTCATGTATTTTTCGGGCGTCTGCGCCCTGCTGGTCTTCGGTTTCCGGCAGCCCTGCGGCGCGGTGACGCTGGCGGCGCAGATCCTGGCGCTTCTGATCGCATGGCGGAGCCGGGACGACGCTGCCCTCTTCCGCAGAAAACTCGCCGCTCTCCTGGCCGGGGCGGGAACGACGGCGGCGGTCTTCGCCTGCTATCTCACCCTGGGGCATGCGTGGCGCGATTATTTCCGGCAGACCGTCTCCTTCGTCGGCGGCTTCGCCTTCCGCCGGGGCGGCGGCGGCGCGATCTATCCCCTCGTCGAGGCCTTCCTTCCCCACACCGAGACCATGAACTTCATCTTCGCCTTCATCCCCCTGGCGGCGCTGGGCCTTTTTTTCTTCAGCTGCCGCAAAATTTTTTCCGCGCCCCGGACCATGGCAAAAGATCTGCCGCTGATCGCGATGCTTCTCTTCGGACTGGCGTCGTACCATCAGTACTACCCCGTGCCCTGCGTCCGGCACCTCTACTGGGGCGCCGTCCCGATGTTCGGCGCCTACGCGCTGCTGATGCAGAGGATCGCCTCGGGCGCCGACCTCAGAAAAAAGGTGCTGTACCTCTCTCTCCTGGCGCTGCCGCTTCTCTGGGCCGGGGGACTGCGGATGTACGGCGGGCTCTTCCGGCTGTCGGAGTTCTTCGTGCGCACGACGACGGACGTGCCCGGACTGCGGTACATCCGCCACGGCCGGGGCGAGCAGTACATCTGCCGCATCGCCGCGGACATCAGGAACAACCTTCCCCCCGTTCTGAAACAGCGGGGCGTCTTCAACTGCACCGCCGACGGCATCTGGTCCGTCGTTCTGCCGCCCGTCAAGGGGTTCGATCACCCCATGTTCGTCAACTGGAAAGCCGACGTCTACGGGGACTATCCGCAGAAGGCGCTCTCCTTCATCGACCGGGTCCGGCCCGCGGTCCTGGCCTCGACGCCCTTCTTCCACCCGGACTACGTCAAAGTTTTCGAATTCAGCTACATGGGGGTGAACTACACGTTCCATCTCCCCGTCGCGCCGGGAAGCTGACGCGCCGCATCACAAAGACGGCACTGCCGAAAGCAGCGGCGTCTCACAGGCTGAGGAGCAGAACGGCCAGCACGCCGCAGACCATGCCGGCGATCTTCCGGACGGAGAGTTTCTCCTTGAGGAAGATCACGCTGAGGACGAGGGTCCCGATGAAGCTCATCTGGGCGATGGGCAGCACCACGCTGGCGTCGCCGTACTTGAGGGAGAGGGCCATGAAGAAAACGATCCCGGCGACGAAGAGGCCCGAGACGACCCCCGTCAGGAAAACCCGGGGATCCAGGGAGGACTTGACCGGTTCCCGCCGGATCAGACAGTAGAGGATCCCGCCGAAGATCCACAGGAAGCTCGTTCCGATGCTCAGTCCGTTGGCGTCCGCGCCGTGCATGATGCCGTACTTGTAGCTCAATCCCATGCAGGCCCGGAGGAAGGAGGCGGCCACGGCCATGAGGAGCCCCAGCCCCGCGCCGCGGCCGGCCTTGGACTTGTCGGGCGAGAAGAAACAGCACACCGCGGCGGCCGCCAGCGCGACGCCGGTCCACTGTCGGAGATCCAGCGACTCGTGGAGCAGAAAACTTGCGCCGATGACCACGGCGACCAGATTCAGCCGGTATACGGTCGAGCACACCCCGGCGCTCTGACGCTTCATGGCCTCGATCAGCAGCAGATTTCCGGTGAGGGAGAAAAAGCCGCCGATGAGGCTCCACCGCACCGTGGCGCCGAGGTTGGTTTTGAGGTCAACGGGGATGACGCACAGCGCCAGCAGCCAGATGACCCCGACGATGGAGACGAAGATCCCCACGGAACCCTTCTTGCCGGAAAACACCTTGAATATGAAATCGTTGAGCGCGGAACAGACGAGACAGCAGAAAGCAAGAACGATACCCATAAAAACCTTTCCCTCACACGCGCCGCTCCGGCGGCGTTCCTATAACATAGCCGCCGATCCGCAAAAAAGCAACGTCGGGAGGGAATTTTTTCCCCGACCCTCATCGGGAAAAGACGGGCATGTAGACCTGATTGCCGGGGGCGTCGATGAGGGCGCGGCCCGAAAATCTCACGCCGAACCAGGAGAAGAACGTCTGACGCAGCGCCTCCGCCGTCCCGGGCTTCTGCGCCGAACTGTTCACAAGGGTGTTTTCCCCGACGCCGGAGGCCCGGCCGGCAACGAGATCGGCGGCGGAGAAGGCGTTGTGCAAGGTGAGATCGGTGACGAAATCCGACGAGAGCGCGCCGTTTCCGGCGTCGGAGAGCTTCTTCCAGGAGTTCATCTTGGCCTGGAGCCGATAATCGCCGTCCTGATCTTCGGGATCCGAGGCGTCGGACGCCGAGAAGGCTCCGGGAAAACCGTCGATGCTGTTGGAAGCGCGGCGGTCCACGGTGTCCCGGGGCGAGAAGACCAGAGGCTCCGGGACGGAATAGATGTCGTGCCGGTAGTTCTCCGCCGTCCCGAATTCGGCCCCCGCCGCGGCGGAGGGACTCCCGCCGGCGGCAGTCAGCTCCGCCTGGTTCCGGGCGAGGAGAAAGATGTTGATGTCCCCGTCCGAAAGCCCGCAGACGAAAAGCAGACCGAGAAAGACGGCGACGAATCCGATGAGCAGGATCATCAGCTCCGTCAGAGCCTGGCCCGACTGATGTTTCCTTCCGTTTCTCACAGCCGCGCGGGTCCTCTCTCAAGATCGGGTCTGCCGTCGGGCCGGCCGAAACCGGGACCGGAACCTCCCGGCGGACTGTAGTTGTAGCGCACCGTGGGATCCACGTCGTCATTGGTGATGACTTTGCCGTTGGCGTCGATGACGTAGTAGGTGAGAGCCCCCGTACTCGTATAGATCCGCAGCGCCTCGCCGCCGTTGACGTAATCGGTCACCCGGACCTCGGTCTCCCGGGCGGGGATCCCGTCGACGGTGTCCGTGCAGAGTTTCGGCTCCTGGAGCCAGCCCAGCCCCTCCTGATTGCTCTGGGTGTAAAGATACCGAGGACGGATATCGGACCACTGCCGGAGCATCTCCAGCGTCAGCGTCACGGTGCATCCCGGATTGTAGCCGTAATTGAGGAAGGTCTTCCTCACGAGGAGCTGCCGGAGCGCGTCGTAATACTTTTCACATCCCGCCGGGAGCGGCTTTTTCGGTGCGGAGAGCGTCTCCTCCGCCGCCAGCCAGTTCAAAAACGCATCCAGCGTCGAATTGTAGTCCCGCAGCACGCTGAAGTTGTAGGGGATCGGCATGTAGGTCGGCATCAGGACCACTTTGCCGAAGACCGGCATCACCAGCGGGACAGCTGTGGGCGGCGTGTCGTTCTCCAGCTCGCCGAGGGTCTTGGCGATGGCCCCCGGACGGTGGTCCGTGGCGTAGGTCTCGGTGGCGCTCGCCGTGTTGTGCTTGGGACCGATGGTGATGGAGGAGGCCCCGCGTTTCCCGAAGGGCGACTTCACCGAGCGGCGGGCCGTCTGGCGCACCGTCCGGCGGAGCGTGACGTCGGTCCCCTCCACGTAGGCCGCCGGCCCCTCGTAGCGGTACTGCTGCTTGATCTTTTTCCGCAGGACCTGATTGCCGAACCAGTAATCGTAGTGTTCGCTGTCGTAATCGCCGGCAACGGCGCGGTAATACTCGGGATACCAGCTTTCGTCGTAGCAGAACCACTTCATCTCGACCCCGGAAGGCAGATCCCCCGCCGTGAGATAAAGACTGTTCTGCACATCGGGATATCCCGATGTTTCCGAAAACAGGACCCGCCCGATGAGACGCTCCCTGTCGTCGTAACCGGAAAAACCGCCGTGCGGCGAAAAACCGTTGCGCACGCCGAGGGTGAAGATCTCGCTCTCGTCGGGAAAGCGGTTGAGGGAGAAGTCGATGTGCCACCACTTGCCGGAGAGCGTGCCGTCGTCCCACACCTGATGTTCCTTGGCGAAGCGGTAGAGCGTGTCGTGCCAGCTGCTCTGCTCCGGGGGATCCCCCGCGGCGATCTCCTCGGCGTGGAGCAGGATATCGGTGTAAAAGGCCTCCATCGCCAGTTCCGCCGGGGTGGTGATGGGCGCGCGGGCGGTCCGGACGTTGGGATAGACGGCGATCCCCTGCTCCGCCAGCTCCCGGAGGAGGGCGATGTAGGGTTCCCGCCAGCGGTAATTGTTGATGACGTCGGCGGCCCCGCCGAAATCCGAACGGTAGCGGTAGCTCTCCATGACCCGTTCCAGATAATTCTCCAGCGCGCGGCGGGGCGCATCGGGCAGACCGTTGGCCTTGGCCGCCTGCTGGGCGGCGGCGAAGCCGATCAGGGGACCGATGAAGGCCACCCGGGTCTGCATCTCGGTCAGGAGATCGATCCGCCCCTGGAGCGCCTTGCGCCGCCGGGCCAGCTGCCGGAGATATTCCTCCTGACTGAGCTTTTGCGCGTCGGGGACGGGGGGAAGGGGATTCTCCCAGTTCTCCTCTCCCTCCAGCAGAGCCGAACAGGCCTTGAAGATGTTGATGTCGCCGATCAGGTTGAGGGAGTTCCGCTGCCAGGCGGCCCCCGTCAGCGCCGCCGCCTGCTGGCCCGTCTCCATCTTGAGCTTGCCGCGGATGACGTTGTGCACGTCGAACATGTACAAAACAGCCAGCAGCAGCACCGTCACCATGATGACGCCCGCGAGCAGGACCTGTCCGGATTCTCTTTTCATGGCGGGATCACTCCTCGAGGTAGGCTGCGGCGTAGTCATAGAAGCGGCTGCTCCCGGCGGGTTCGGGATTCTCCGCGATGCACAGCACCTTGCCCAGCGCCTGCGAGATCAGGGGGGCGTTGGCCAATCTCACGGTCACGAGGATGTTCCGGCCCTCGTGACGCCCCCGGAGCCTCAGTTCGGGCTCGGAGCTGTTCTGGGGATACCAGTAGCGGTACCAGACGCCGCTTGCGTCGCCGGTCTGCATGTACTGGGAAGCCCCGTCGAATTCCCGCCGCATGCCGCGTCCGGCGGAGGGACCGGAGACGGGGATCGCCGCCACCCGCACCGCCCGCAGCAGGATGTTCGTCTTGTAGCCGAGGGCACGGCCCTTCGCGCCGTAATAGGCCGCATACCGGGTGAAGATCTGCGTGGCACACCATTGATAGACCTGGAGCAGGGCAAAAAAGACGAAGCACATGAAGCACAGGGCTATCATGCCCTCGAGCATGGATGCGCCGCGCTCCGCCCGGCCGCCGCGCCGCCGGACGATCCCGGTCGGAACACGCTTTTTCCGATGTCTGATCATCCCGAAAGACCCTCCCGGATTCAAAATAACCCGTCCTCCGTTTTTTTGCAATAGCTTCCGTCAAAAAAAACGCCCTTCCCGGCGTTAAAACGCTTTTTTTTTGCGAAAAATCGATTTTTTTTGAAAAAAAACGCAAAAAAAAATTTTTTCCCCCTTGACTATTGGCAGAAATGGAGGTATGCTTAATCAGAGACAGGCAGGCGACTGCCTCAAAACAAACAAAAGGAGAGACATCATGGATTACAAGTTCTACGACGTGAAGAAGAAGGCCTCCGTTACCACCAAGATCACCGAAGTCAAAAAGTATGGCACCGGCACCCGCGTCCGTTACGCTGTCCGCGGCAAGACCTCCGACGGCCGCAACCTGACCGTCTTCGTCAACAAGGCGACCTTTGACAAGGCCAGCAAGGCTGTCAAGTAATTTTCCGAGTGCTCTTCTTCAGAGGCCCGGCCGGATCTCCGGTCGGGTTTCTTCTTTGACGGGGTGTCCCCGCAGAACGGAAATCTGCCGAAACAGCCGCTTTTCGCTGTTTTTTGCAGAATAATTGAAAAAATCGCTTGCAATATCGCGATTTGACTGTATCTTAATTGTCGGGTTCCCGGCGGAGTGCCGGGTAAAACACAAAAAGAAAGGATTTTCAAAATGAAAAAACAGCTCATGGTTCTCGGTGCCGTGTTCGCGGCGATGCTCCTGGCCGGCTGCGCCGGCGTCGGATTCAGCAACGGCGCGCCCGTGCCCGTGGCCGCCGGCCCGAACTTCTTCTCCAACGTCAAGGCCAACGCCTTCATCCAGCCCTCCTGCAAGGCTGACTACACCGTCGTCAAGCGCGACGTCACCGCCTCTGCTCAGCTGAAGAGCTTCTTCACCTGCGTCAACATCGGCGACATCTCCTATGCGACGCTGAAGGCCGAAGCGCTGAAGAACGTCAAGGGCGCCAACGATCTCGTCGACGTCAAGATGGACTACGACATGAACTGCATCTGCGGTATCAACACGATCACCGCGAAGCTGACCGCGACCGCCGTCGCCCGCAAGTAATTGCGTTTCAGCCCGATCGGCGGGGAGCAATCCCCGCCGGTTTTTTTTGCCCTTTTCCGGGGCTTCCCGCGGGACACGGACAGACACGGACGGTCCCGCACGTCTCCTCAAAACACCCCCTTTTCTTGAAAAGGGATGAGGGGTCCGGGGGGAAGGGGAAAACTTCTTTTCAAGCGAAAAGAAGTTTTCCCCTTCTCCCCGGCTCCGCAAAGCCTTGTCACGAACCGACGCGGCGGGGGGGACGGCCGTATTTGCGGCGGAAGCTGCTGCTGAAGTAGAAAGGGGATCGCCAGCCGGTCAGGGCGGCCACGTCCTTGACGGTGTAGGCGGGATCCTTGAGCAGTTCGGCCGCGTGTTCCAGCCGGATGCGGATGAGGTTTTTGCGGATGCTCTCGCCGGTCTTGCGCCGCAGGGCCAGATTGAGCATCTGGGGCGAAACGCCGGTGAAGCCGGCGATATCGCCCACGCTCAGACTGCTGTGAAAGTAATGGTTCTCCATATAATCCAGCGCCCGGTCGGCCAGAGGAAGCTCCGGCCCCGCGGCCACGGCCTCGCCGGGGAAGCGGCGCAGCAGCACCAGGCAGTTTTCGACGACGGCCCGGGAAAGCTGTTCCCTCATGGGGGCAAAGGCTTCCGTCTCCGGCAGGCGCCGGAGCACGTCCAGCAACTCCGGCAGCCAGTTGATCCGTTCCGGTCCCGCATCCGGCTCGATGGTCCAGTCGAACACCCGCAGTTTCCGGTAGGTCACGGAGATCACCAGATCGAAACTCGTCGTGCAGTGCACCGTATTGGGCGCCTGGATGCGCAGCACCGCGGGATCACGGCTGAACTTCAGCTCCCAGCAGGGATGCACATGGTAATCGAACCGCTCCGGCGGCACCCGTCCGTCAGGCTCGTTCGAAAAAACCGTCCCGTACGCGAGGCGGCCGAACTCCGCCAGATATTCCCGCGCCGTCACCGCTTTTTCCCAGTTCGTCATCAGGTCTTTCTCCTTTCATTAAATATATATTTCGCGCGCCCGTTTTTCAAACTGAACGGAAACTATTTTCATTTTCCTTATGTTTTTCGTCTTTTTTTACAGCTTTTTCCGGTTGCGCGAAAGGCTCCGGCAAGGTATAGTAAAAACAGACTCGAAAAAAGGAACAGTCCACCGACGGACGAAAAAGGAAAGGATCTCCTCATGAAGACTCAGGAATTGTACCGCCGCGCGAAACAGATCATCCCGGGAGGGACCGGACTTCTGAGCAAGCGTCCCGAAATGATGGCGCCCGATGTCTATCCGGCGTACTTCAAGTCCGCCAAGGGCTGCCGCGTCACCGATCTGGACGGCCGGGAATACATCGACTTCTCCTCCTTCGGCATCGGCGCGTGCCTGCTGGGCTTCAACGACGACGACGTCTCCGAAGCCGTGATCCGCACCGTCCGGGAGGGCAGTTTCTCCAGCCTCAACCCGGCGGAGGATGTGGAGCTGGCCGAACGGCTGTGCGCCATCCATCCCTGGGCCTCCTGCGTGCGCTTCGCCCGGGGCGGCGGCGACATCGGCGCCGTGGCCATCCGCATCGCCCGCGCCGCCACCAACCGCACGAAAGTCCTCATCATCGGCTACCACGGCTGGCACGACTGGTATCTGGCCGCCAACCTCACCGATCCCAACGCCCTCGGCGGCATGTGGCTCAAAGGCCTCTCCCCCTACGGCGTCCCCGCAGAACTCAAAGGCTCCGCCATGGCCTGTATGCACGGCGATTTCGAAGCCCTCGACAAGATCCTCAAGGCCCACGGCAATGAACTTGCCGCCATCATCCTCGAGCCCTGCCGCCACGAACTGCCCGCCCCCGGATTCCTCCAGGCCCTCAGAGACGGCTGCGACAAGTACGGCGCCATCCTGATCTACGACGAGATCACCATCGGCTGGCGCTACCGCTTCGGCGGTTCCCACCTGGACTTCGGCGTCGACCCCGATATGGCCATCTTCTCCAAAGCCCTCGGCAACGGCCACCCCATCGCCGCCGCTCTCGGCAGCAAAAAGGTCTTCGAAGGCGCCTCCAAAGCCTTCCTCAGCAGCACCTACTGGACCGAACGCATCGGACCCGCCGCCGCTTTGGCCACCATCGACAAGATGGAAAAGACCCGCGTCTCCGTCCACGCCAACGCCTACGGCAAACGCGTCATGCAGATGTGGAAGGCCGAAGCCGACAAAGCCGGATTGCCCATCGAGCTCACCAGCTCCTTCGGATGCCTCTCCAGCTTCCGCTTCAAAACTCCCGCTCCCAACGTCGCCCGCACCCTCTTCACCCAGCTCATGCTGGAACGCGGCTTCCTCGCCGGAACGGGCTTCTACCCCGCCCTCACCCACGGCGATAAGGAGTTCGATCTCTACGCTTCCGCCGTGAGAGAGGTCTTTGCCATCCTCTCCGGCCTCGCCGCCGAAGGCGAAAAAGCCCTCCGCGCCGCCCTCCGCGGCCCGGAAGCCCACTCCACCTTCGAACGCCTCGTCAAATAATCCGCCCTTTTTTGAAAGGAACGGGAAGCGAGCGGGGGGCAGGGGGAAAAAAAA
>JAFSTC010000060.1 GCA_017450705.1 Lentisphaeria bacterium
AACCGCCCTGCTCCTCCGGAGCTCTCGGGACGGACGGTTTGTTCAGCTTCGCCTTCGCGCGCGGAACTCTGATCCGTCAGAACCAAATGTGCGAAAATATCGGACACTGCCTGCAAAAAAACGCAAAAAACAGGTTCAGGCCCTTGACTTTTACATAACAGAGATGAGATAAAAACGACCTCTCGCGCAGTCATGAAACGCGGAGCGCCCCAAGGCGCGAGCATTGGAATGACGGAGCGGGGGCCCCCGAAAAGTACCCGAAGCCCCGGCGGAGCCGGGGTGTGCCGCCTCAAACGGCGGCGAAGGCAACTTTTGGGGGAGGAGAGAGATGAGATGGCAGGAGACGGGCCGAGGGGGAAATTACCGCGGCCCACGGGCAAAGAAGCCGCCGAGACGCTCGCCGTCGGACGGCCCCGCGGCAACTTTGACCCCGGCGGCATAATCGTCACCATACGGGCCTTGCACGAGTAACAGAGAAGATAGGGGGTGAAGGGGGAAAGAAAATCGCGGAGGTACGACGCGATTGTCTTGCCCCTTCCGGCAAGCCGTTGCAAAATATGTGCGCGGTCTTTCCGTAGAAAAACGGGAAGACCGCGCACTTATTTTGCAACACGTCTTTCTGCCCGCAGCCCGCGTGCCGCCGGCCCATCCCGCTCCCGGTCGCACCGGGCGCCGGGGGGTGCGGGGGGCGGCGCAAGCGCCCCCGCATCGAGCCCACGGGTCCGCAAAGGCTCACCGTCGGCGACGATCGACGGCGAAACTGACGGGGGGCTTGGGGGGGGAGGACGGTCAAAGCCCTCCCGCGCCGGGAGCGTCCGACGCGCGGCCAAAGCCGAGACAGAGCAGATCCAGCGGACCGAGGTCGCGAAAGTCGCTGTGGAGGTGTTTCCCGTCGAGGGAACAATACTGCAGCGTCACGAACATTTCGGCGCGGGGGCACAGTTTCGGGAGTCCGGTCACGTGATGCGTCCGGACGGTGCGGCAGGAGCAGTGCAGCGTGTGCCCGATCAGTTCCAGCTGTTCCCGCGTGCCGAGGAGGTACTTCCGTGGGTCGCAGCGGGACTCCAGCGCCCGGGCGGCGGCGCGGTAACGGCGCATCCTGCGCTCCAGACGCCGGAGTTCCGGTATCGCGACTTGCTCGATGAAGGCTCTTCTGCCTTTTGTCTTGAGAAAAGCGACCTGGCGGAAGCTCGTCAGGTGCCCGGCGGCAAGTGTCTCCGCCGCAAGTTCCTCTTCGCGGAGCATCACCTGACAGAGGGCCCAGTTGCGGACGGATTCGGGGACATTGGGTTCGAGGACCATTTTCGCGTCTTCCTTTCGACAAAAGACGCACCAAGAGGCGTATGACGACGGCACAACCAAAACTCCCGACTCGTCTTCGCGCGCCTTGCAAAAGAGCGAATTTGCCGCTTCTTCGGGGTGTACCGCAGGGGGTACGCCCCTCGAAATCGTCTGCATCGCCGTATTTGCAATGCATCGCAAATACTTCGTCGTTACTTTCGGCAGTCCCGTCTGCGACGACGGCACAGACCGTCCGGATAATTTTTTTGATCTTTCGATCCGCATCCGCTTGCGGCAACCCCGCCGCAGGCGATTCACCGTGGGTATCCGACCTCGGTTGACAGGCGCCGGTACTCGACGCCACTCCTGATGCACTGTTCATCAATATAACGCAACCGGCCGCAAAAATCAACTCCGGTCCGGGAAAAAAAGGGACAAAATCCGGGCCGCCGGAAGAGACGGTCTTGACGAATCGGCCCCGGGGGAATACATTAATTCCCCGGAGAGAAAAACAACACCGGCCCTGACAGGAGGTCCCGCAAAGACATGAACATCACGGTCTGCATCAAACAGGTCCCCGGCACGTCCCAAGTCGAGATCGACCCCGGGACCGGCGTGCTCAAGCGTGACGGCGTGGCGTCGAAGATGAATCCCTTCGACCTCTACGCCCTCGAAACCGCCCTGCGGCTGAAACAGCGGTACGGCGGGGAGATCACCGTCATTTCCATGGGTCCGCCCCAGGCGCAGGCGGTCATCCGCGAGGCCTTCATGATGGGCGCGGACCGGGGATTCCTGCTCTCCGACCGCCGGTTCGGCGGCGCGGACGTGCTGGCGACGTCCTACACCCTCTCGCAGGGCGTCCGGGCGGCGGGGGCCTTCGACCTCGTCATCTGCGGCAAGCAGACGACCGACGGCGACACCGCCCAGGTGGGTCCGGAACTGGCCGAGACCCTCGGGATCCCCCATGTGACGAACGTGTGCGCCGTCCGCGGCGCCGACGAAAACGCGCTGACCGTCACCCAGGACATGCCGCTGCACCGGCTGACGGCGAAAATAAAACTGCCTTGTCTCATCACGGTGGAAAAGGGCATTTTCGAGCCGCGGCTGCCCTCTTACAAGCTCATGCGCGCCACGGCGGAGCGGGAGATAAAGATCCTCACCCTCGACGATCTGGCGGACAAAGATCCCGGTCACTACGGCCTCAACGGGTCGCCGACGCAGGTGAAACGCATCTTCCCGCCGGAAAAGAGCGACGGACAGGAGCGCTGGAACGGTCCGGAGCCCGAGTCGTCGGAGCGTCTCTTCCGTTTCCTCGCCGATCACAAATTCCTACAGAAACTCGGGTGAATCATGCCGCATATCGTCATTCATCAGGAAAAGGCGGCCGATCCGCAGGCGCTGACCGGATTGTGTCCCTTCGGCGCCATCGAAGCCGTTGACGGGAAACTCTCCATCAATTCCGCCTGCCGCATGTGCCGGAACTGCATCAAACGCGGGAACGGGGTCTTCGAGCTGGCGGAGGAGTCCGCTCCCGGCGTCGACAAGTCCGCGTGGCGGGGCGTCGCCGTCATCGCCGAGGTCGAAGAGGGGGCGATCCATCCTGTGACCTTCGAGCTCATCGGCAAGGCGAAAGAACTCGCCGCCAAGGTGAAGCAGCCCGTTTTCGCGCTGCTGATCGGCTCTGGCGTATCTCCGCTGGCGCCGCGGCTGGCCGAGTACGGCGCGGACGAGATCCGCGTTTACGATCAGGAGGTTTTCCGCTACTTCCGCATCGAACCCTTCACGGCGGCGGCGGAAGACTTCATCCGCAAGGTCCGTCCGTCGGCGATCCTCGTGGGCGGCACCCCCGCCGGACGCTCCCTCGCGCCCCGGCTGGCGGCGCGCTTCCGCACGGGGCTCACCGCCGACTGCACCAAGCTCGACATGTCCGAAACCACCGACCTCGACCAGATCCGCCCGGCCTACGGCGGCAACATCATGGCCCACATCAACACGCCGCGCCACCGGCCGCAGTTCGCCACCGTGCGGTACAAAATCTTTCCCATCCCGCCGAAAACGCCGAATCCCGGCGCGCGGATCGTCCGCGAAGAACTGCCGCCGGAGAAATGCGTCTCCGGCATCGAAGTCCTGCAGGCGGAACTCAAGGAGCGGGTGCGGGGCATCGAGGATGCGGAGGTCATCGTCGCCGCCGGGCGCGGCGTCAGAAAGCCCGAGGATCTGGCGATGCTTCAGGAGCTGGCCGATCTGCTGGACGGGCGGCTCGCCGGCACCCGCGCCGTCGTGGAGGCCGGATGGATCGACGGTCGCTGCCAGATCGGGCTCTCCGGCAGGACGGTCAAGCCCAAGCTCATCATCACCTGCGGCGTGTCGGGCGCGATCCAGTTCGTCGCCGGGATGAACGGTTCCGAAAAGATCGTCGCGATCAACACCGATCCCGAGGCGCCGATCTTCAACATCGCCCACATCGGCATCTGCGGCGACCTCTACAAGATCGTTCCGGACCTCATCGAAAAGATCAAACGCGCCAGGGAGGAGTGAACTTTGGAAACGACATACAACACTTTTTCCGACGCCGACCTCGCCGCGCTGCGGGAGATCTGCGGGGAAGACCGGGTCATCCCCCGGGAGAAAATGGGCGAGGATTACAGTCACGACGAGCTCTCGGGCATCCAGAAGTTCCCGGACGTGCTGGTGCGGGCGGTCTCCGCCGAAGAGGTCTCGCAAGTCCTGAAATACGCAAGCTCCCGCGATCTCCCCGTCACGCCCCGGGGCGCGGGCACGGGCCTCGTCGGCGGCGCGGTGGCCCTCTGCGGCGGGATCATGCTGGACCTCTCGCGGATGAACCGCTTCCTCGAACTGGACGAGGAGAACATGACCCTGACCCTGGAGCCGGGCGTCCTGCTGATGGACATCGCCAAATACGTCGAGCCCGCGGGGTTCTTCTATCCCCCCGATCCCGGCGAAAAGACCGCGACCATCGGCGGCAACATCAGCACCAACGCGGGAGGCATGCGGGCCGTCAAGTACGGCGTCACCCGCGATTACGTCCGGGGCCTCGAAGCCGTCCTTCCCTCCGGAGAGATCGTCGAACTGGGCGGCAAGGTGGTCAAAAACAGCTCCGGATACAGCCTCAAGGACCTGCTGATCGGTTCGGAAGGGACTCTCGGCATCATCACCCGGGCGACCCTGCGGCTGCTGCCGCTGCCGAAATATAAAATCAGCCTGCTCGTTCCCTTTCCGGATCTCGCGTGCGCCATCCGGACCGTCCCGCAGCTCATCCGCGCCAGCGCCGTTCCGACGGCGGTGGAGTTCATGGAACGGGAGGTGATCCTCGCCGCCGAGGAGTTCCTCGCCCGGAAATTCCCGGACAACAGCGCGGACGCCTATCTGCTCCTGACCTACGACGGCGCCAGCGAAGCGGAGGTGGAGCTTGCGTGGCACGCGGCGGCGGAGCTGTGTCTCGGCGCAGGCGCCCTCGACGTCTTCATCTCCAATACGCTGGAGCGCAACGAATCCATCTGGGCGGCCCGGGGCGCGTTCCTCGAGGCGATCAAGGCCTCCACCAGCGAAATGGACGAGTGCGACGTGGTCGTGCCCCGGAAACGGGTGGCCGACTTCGTGCTTTTCTCTCACGCGCTCCAGAAAAAACACGGCATCCGGCTGCGCTCCTTCGGCCACGCCGGGGACGGGAATCTGCACATCTACATCCTGCGGGACGATCTGGATGAAACGGCCTGGCGGACCAAACTCGGCAAGGTCTTCGACGACCTGTACGCCAAAGCCGCGGAGCTGGGCGGCAAAGTGAGCGGCGAGCACGGGATCGGCTTCGCCAAGAGACCCTATCTCGCCCGGACGTCCGGCGAAGCCGAAAAACGCCTGATGGCGGGAATAAAAAGGGCCTTCGATCCGCGGAACATCCTCAACCCGGGGAAACTCATCCCCTGAGGGCGCGGCAGATCAGATTGCCGAAAAAGACCCACAGCACGGCCCCGGCGGCGAGGAAGGGGCCGAAGGGGATGGCGGTCCTCCGCAGGGGGCGGCGGCGGTACAGCGCGCAGCCGACCCCGCCCAGACTGCCCGCAAAAGAACCGATGAAAAGCGTGAAAAACGCTCCGGGCAGCCCCAGAAGCATCCCCGCGGCGGCGATGAACTTGACGTCGCCCCAGCCGAGGACCTCCCGTCCGGCCAGTTTTTCGCCGATCAAGGCGAAAGCCCCGAGGAACGCCCCGGGGATCAGCCCCGAAGCGAGGGAGAGCGCGGCGGCGGCGTACCACTTTTCCGTTCCCCAGACCTCGGGCAGAAATCCCGCCGCCGTCACGCCGAGGATCATGGCGGGATAAGTCAGCGCGTCGGGGATGATGCGGTGTTTCGCGTCGATCCAGCCCGCGGCCATGGCGAAAAGCAGCATGATCCAGCCCGAGGCCAGGACCCCCGGCACTTGCTGCGTCAGTCCGGCCTTGACGAAGAACGCGCAGAAGAGGAGCCCCATGACCAGTTCCACCACGAAGTAGCGGCAGGAGTAGGGCGCATGGCAGGCCCGGCACCGGCCCCGCAGCAGGATGTAGCTCAAAATCGGCAGATTGTCGTACCAGCGGATGTCCGTGCCGCAGACGGTGCAGTGGGAGGGGGCCGAGACCACCGATTCATGCCGGGGCATCCGCCAGATGCATACGTTGATGAAACTCCCCCAGCAGCTCCCGAAGATGAAGATCGCGATCAGGGCGAAGGCCAGACACGAGGGATAGACGAACCCCGCCCTCATCCACCAGTCGTAAGTCGAAACGGGCATGCTTTGGAAAAAGAACATTTTTTCACTCCTCCCCGTCGCCGTCCGTCACGGGCGTGATGTCGAAACCTGAGCGCATGGCCTCCAGATCCGGTTCGCGTCCGGTCCAGATGCGGAAGCTGGCCGCGCCCTGATGGATAAGCATGGACTTGCCCCCGGCGCACCGGAGATGCAGCGCTTCGGCCGCCCGCAGGAGACGGGTCTTTTTGTAGATGGTGTCGAAGACCGCGATGCCGGGATTGGCCCGGAGCAGTTCCGGATCGAAGGGCGGCGGATCCTCCTCCGACAGCCCGAGGCTGGTGGCCTGGATGAGCACCCCGGAGCCGGCGATGGCCTCCTCAACGCTCCTTCCGTCGTTCAGGGAGTGCACCGAGACGCGGCAGCCGGGAGCGAAACGGGCGATGTTTCCGGCCGCAGCCTCGGCCTTGGCAAGGGTCCGGTTGACCAGATGGATCGAACGGGCCCCCGACTCCGCCAGATGAAGCGCGGTGGCACGGCAGGCCCCGCCGCAGCCGATGAAGCAGAAATCCGTTCCCGCGGGAGAAATGTCGAAATTCTCTTTCAGCGCGTATTCCAGCCCGTACCCGTCGGTGGAAAAGCCCCGGACTTTTCCGTCGCGGATGTCGAGGGTGTTGACGCTGCCGCACCTGGCCGCGGCGGGATCGATCGCGTCCAGAAAGGGGATGACGGCCTCCTTGTGGGGGACGGTGATGTTGACGCCCGCAAGGGATTTCTTCGCCTCGGCGACGAAGGCGGCCAGCCCGTCGCGGGTCACGTGACGCCGGCCGTAGGGGCGGCCCAGTCCCGCCCGCTCGAAGGCCATGTTCTGCATGCCGGGAGACCGGCTGTGGGCGACCGGATCGCCGATGACAACGAATTTTATCATAAAAAAACCGCGCAAATGACTGGAATATTTTCATTTTGGGTGTAATATACATGCATATCCGGAGATTCGCAAAAGAAAACCCGGTGAAAGGAGTGAAAAATGAGAAGATTTCTTTTCGCGCTGCTGTCGGCGGCGGCGCTGTGCTTTTCCGGCTGCGAGGAGTTCCGCGAGGCGATGGAGGAGGGCGCGGTCAACAGCGACGACCCCAACAGCGAGAACTACCGCCCGCGCTTCGTGGCCGGAGTCTTCACCATCGTCGAGTACCCCCGGGCCAGCGACCTGGAGCGGGAGCTGCCCATGCCCAACGGCAGGACCATCTGGATCAACACCAATCAGAATTTCAGCAGCAAGAATCTCCGGGAGGTGAAGGTCATCCCCCGTCCGGGGAACCCCGACGTCTGCGACCTTCAGTTCCGGCTCGACCGCGCGGGCAAGATCCAGTGGCAGATGCTGGCCGGCAACAACCGGGAGACGCCCGTGATCCTGGTCGTCGACAGCCGTTACGCCGGCAAGTTCATCCCGGAGCTCCCCGGAGAGACCGGACGCAACGACGACTGGGTCACGCTCCGGGTGGGCATCGATCACTACACCGCCAGAGGAATGGCCAAGTTCGCGAAGAAAAACTATGTCTACTACAATCCCGACACGGCGTCGTGGTTCAGCATCTTCAAAGAGAGCGCCGACAAGTGATCCCGCAAGTCCGGCCCCCGCGAAGGGGCGCCGGGGGGATGAAAAGCTCTTCCTCAGCCGGGAACTGTCGTGGCTGGACTTCAACCGCCGGGTGCTGGAGGAGGCTCAGGATCCCGCCGGTCCCGTTCTGGACCGCCTGAATTTTCTCGCCATCACGGGGGGGAACCTGGACGAATTTTTCATGATCCGCGTCGCCGGACTGCGCCGGCTGCTGCGGGCCGGCCGGGATCTCCCCGATCCCGCGGGGCTCTCCGTCTCCGAACAGCTGCGCCGGGTGCGGAAGGCGGTCCTTGGAATGACCGCGGACCAGCAGCGCTGTCTCGTCCGCGGGATCCTGCCCGAACTGGAGTCCCGCGGCATCCGTCTGCGCCGCCCCCGGGAGCTGCCGCAGGAGTCCCGCGGGGAACTGGCCGGATTTTTCGAGCACCACATCAAACCCGTCCTCACGCCTCTCGTGCCCGACGACGCGCAGCCCTTCCCCGTCCTGTCCAGCGGGACTCTGGCGGCAGCCGCCCGGCTCCGTACGGACAGCGGCACGTTCCGGGCGCTCGTCGGCGTGCCGGAAGTCCTGGAGCGCTTCATCTCCGTCCGCGACGGCTCCTTCCGGGGACGGACCTTCGTCCTGCTGGAGGAGCTCATTCTCGACCGCCTCGGGGATCTGTTTCCCGGGTGCGCCGTGGAAGAGTCCTTCCTTTTCCGGGTCACACGGGACATGGATTTCTCCATCCCCGACGACAGCGTGGAGGATCTGCTCCGGAGCATCGCCGGACGCCTGGAGCTGCGCCGGGGCCGCGCCGCCATCCGCCTGGAGATCGCCTCCGGCGCGGGGGAGCTCCGGACATGGCTCGAAAACGCCCTCGATCTGGAGGAGCAGTTCTGCTACGACGTTAAGGGCTTCCTCGATCTTCAGGGCTTTTCCGCCCTCGCGGAAGAGATCGACGCCCCCGCCCTGCGGGAAGAAGTGTGGCCCCCCGCGCCCATCCCCGGTCTCCCGGACGGCATGCCCGTCCTCGACGCCCTGCGGGAAAAGAAGAACATACTCGCGGCGCTCCCGTACCAGAGCTTCTCCCCCGTGGTCCGCATGCTGGAGGAGGCCGCCCGCGATCCGGACGTGCTGGCCGTCAGGCAGACCCTCTACCGGGTGAGCGGCAACTCCCCCGTGGTCCGCGCCCTGCGCCGGGCCGCCGAAAACGGCAAGGAAGTCACCGTCGTCGTCGAACTCAAGGCCCGCTTCGACGAACGCAACAACTTCGTCTGGGCCCGGGCCCTCGAGGAGTCCGGCGCCCGGGTGATCCGCGGCATCCCCGGCCTCAAGGTCCACGCCAAAGCCCTGCTCATCGTCCGCCGCGAGAACGGCGCCCTCAAGCGGTACGTCCACCTGGGCACCGGCAACTACAACGACCGGACCGCCGCCGTCTACGCCGACGTGGGACTTTTCAGCGCCGATCAAAATCTGTGTCTTGACGTGGAAAAACTCTTCAACACCGTCACCGCCTGGACCGGCGTGGCCGGGAACTGGAAGTCCCTCGGGGTCTCCCCCTTCGATCTGCGGGAAAAATTCTACGCCCTGATCGACCGGGAGATCGACCGCGTGAAAGCCGGAGGGCCGGGGAGGATCCGCGCCAAGATGAACAGTCTCTCCGATACCGGCATCATCCGGCGGCTCCACCGCGCCGCCGAGGCGGGCGTCGAGATCGATCTCCTCGTCCGCGGCATCTGCTGTCTGCGCCCCGGACGGAACCGGAAAAACATCCGGATAACCAGCATCGTCGACCGCTATCTGGAACACAGCCGCATCTTCGAATTCCTCAACGGCGGGACACCGGAATACTACATGAGCTCCGCCGACTGGATGCCCCGCAACCTCGACCGCCGCATCGAAGTGCTCTTCCCCGTCCCGCAGGCCTCCCTCCGGGCCGTCCTGCGCCGGATCCTGGATCTCCATTTTCAGGATGACTGCAAGGCGCGCCGCCTGGGACCCTCCGGAGCCTATTCGCCCCCCGGACACGGCCCCTGCCGCAGCCAGAAGGAGATCTGGCGCTTCTTCCGCGAGGCCGGAAAAAACTTTTCTCCCGGATCTAAAGAGGAGCTGATATCGTGAACAGAAAGATCTTCGTCACCGGACACCGCAATCCGGATGTGGACAGTCTCGCCTCGGCCGTCGCCCTCGCGGAACTGCGCCGACGCCAGGGCATGAAAAACGTTTCCGCCGTCTCCCCGGGCGTCCCGCCCGAACGGGCCAAATGGCTCTTCAGGCGCTTCAACCAGCCGCTTCCCGCCACCCGCAACGATCTGCATCTGCGGGTCTGCGACATCATGGAGAGCGAGATCGCCGTCGTCCCCGCCGGGACGCCGCTGTACCTCGCCGTGAAGATGCTCCAGAAGTCCGGCTCCCCCCGGCTGCCCGTCGTCCGCGAAGGACGGTATCTGGGCATGCTCAGCCCCATGGCCCTGCTGGCCCGCTGGCTCAGCGCCGATGCCGGCGGCAGCCTCACCGGCAGGAGAGTCCACTCCTCCGTCCGCCTCATCGCCCGGGTCATCGACGCCAAAATGCCCAGATGCCCCGCCCCCGACGAACTCGTCGATTTCTCCGTCTACGTCGCCGCCATGGGCGTCGACAGCTTCGAGGAACACCTCCCCCAGGGCGGCAAAGAGAACCTCATCGTCATCGTCGGCGACCGCCCGGAGATCCATCTGCGCGCGCTCCAGTGCGGCGTGAAAATGCTCATCGTCACCGGCGACCGCCCGGTGGAAAAACTCATCCTCGACGAGGCCGAGAGACGGCACGTCGTCATCCTGCGCACCGCCTGCGACTCCGCCACCGTGATCCGCAGACTCAAGCTCTGCACTCCGGCGGAACTCTCCGGTGTCGCCGACACCGAGCTCTTCCTCTCTTCCCGGGACCGGATCCGCGACGTCAAACAGCGCATCCTCTCTTCCCCGGAGGACGCCGTCCCCGTCGTGGACGGTGACGCCTTTGCCGGCGTCGTCATGAAAAAAAGCGTCACCGCCGAGCCTCCCTTTTCCGTCATCCTCGTGGACCACAACGAACCCGAGCAGAGCATCCCCGGCGTTTCGGAGCTCCCCGTCATCGAAGTCGTCGATCACCACCGCATGGGCATGATGCCCACCCGCGAACCCATCAAATTCACCGGCGACGCCGTCGGCAGCACGTGCACCCTCGTCGCCGCCATGTACCGCAGCTCCGGCGAAAGCCTCACCCCCGAACTGGCCGGTCTGCTGGAGGGCGGGATCGTCACCGACACCCTCAATCTCCGCTCCCCCACTTCCTCCCCCCTCGACCGACGCATGATGGAGTGGCTCGAAAAGATCTCCGGCGTCAGGGGCGGCGACCTCATGGAGGCCCTCTCCGGCATCGACTCACCCCTCGCCGTGAGCCCCGCCGAAGAGGTCATCTCCTCCGACAGAAAGGACTACGCCGAAAAGAACCTCAAATTCGCCGTCTCCCAGGTGGAGGAGAGCAAACTCAGCCTTCTGGACCGCCGCCGCGACGAACTCGTTTCCGCCATGAACGGAAAGATCGAAAAGGAAAAACTCGACTTCTTCTGCCTCATGGTCACCGACGCCGTCCGGGGCAATTCGAAACTGCTCTTCTGCGGCGACGGCCGGGTTTCCGCCCTGCTCCCCTACGACGCCGACGCCTCCGGGGTCTTCTTCATGCCCGGCGTCGTCAGCCGCAAGAAACAGCTCCTGCCCCAGCTGACCGCCATCGTTTCCACCGTGACGGGAGAGTGACACCGACTTGCATTCCGCCCTCCCGCCCGGTATATTATCTTCCGGAGACCGAACCGACATGAAACACTTTTTTCTGGATATCCGCTACAGGATCGAATTCCTGCTCGTCCTCTGCCTTCTCGCCCTCATCCGCATCCTCCCGCGATGCGCCTTGAGACCCATGGCCCGCGCCGCGGGCGCCTGCGTCCGGGCCGTCCCCTCCGCACGGCACATCGTCCTCGAGAACCTCAAAGCCGCTTTCCCCGAAAAGGACGAGGCCTCCCGCAGGCACCTCATGCGGGAAAGCTTCTTCCACATGTGCTGGAACCTTCTGGAGTTCTTCTGGATCGGCGGCGATCCCGCCCGGATCAGAAGGTGCTACTATCTGCCGGACGACATCACGAACCGCCTCAAGGCCCACGTCGCCGCCGGAGAACGCATCATCTTCGTCAACCCCCACCTGGGCAGCTGGGAGGCCTCCGGCGTCATGGCCCCCTTCTACGCCGGCGTCGACATGGTCGCCATCGCCAAACCCATGCGCAATCCCTACCTCAACCGCCTTCTCAACTCCGGCCGCCGGGAAAGGACCGCCGGACTTGAGATCATCTTCTCGCACGGCGCCATGCGCGCCTCCCTCAAGGCCCTCCGTCAGGGCCGCGGCGTCGGCACCCTCATCGACCAGAACACCCGCGTCCGCGACGGCGGCGTCTTCGTCGACTTCTTCGGTCTCCCCGTCCCCAGCAGCACCGCCCCCGCCGCCCTCAAACGCTACTGCGACGCCCACAAACTCCCCGCCGTCATCGTCTACGGCACCAGCATGCGCCTCGAAGACGGCCGCAACACCGCCCACTCCGCCTATCTCCCCAAACCCTTCGACACCTACGCCGACGACACAGAGGTCCTCCAGGAACTCATGAAGATCTCGGAGAAATTCATCCGCATGCACCCCGAACAGTACCTCTGGTTCTACAAACGCTTCCAGTACATCCCCCCAGACTGCCCGGAGGATCTCCGCCGCCGCTACCCCGACTACGCCGCGGCCCCCAAAGCCTCCTTCTTCCGGAAAACCCTGAACGACGTGGAGAACGCCTCATGAACATCCTCCGGCACGCAGAAAGCATCGAACTCTCCGAAGGAAACCTCTCCGCCGCCGTCGTCGCCGAAGGGCTCCGCTCATGGAACGACGGACCCCGGGTCCTCCTTTCCTCCGGTCCCCGCCTCTTCGCCGAAGCCCCCGGTCGGCTCCGCGTCGTCCCCGACCGCCTCGCCGTTGTCGACGACGCCGCCGAAACCCACGCCGTCGTCCTCGCCCGGTACTGCCCCGCCGAGGAAATGGAACTCACCCAGAAGTGGACTTTCGATCAAAACGGCACCCTTTCCGCCGAACTGGAATTCATCCTCCCCCCCGCCTGGGGCCCCCTGCCCGCCCTCGGCGTCCGCCTCGAGCTCTCCGAAGACCCGCTCCCCTTTGTCCCCTCTTCCCCCGACGGCCGCATCGTCCGGGGAACCGGCCTCCTCTCTTTCCTCCTCCCTCTGGCCCCCGTCCCCCCCGGCATCCGCCGCATGCATCTCTTCTTCGCCCCGCGGTGAGAAACGCGGGCCCGTGGGAGCCGGGGAGGCGCTGACGCCGCCCTCCCCGGACCCCTCCCGGCGCCCCGTGGCACGGGGAGGCGAGTAGGCCGGAGGCACGCGGGCCGCGGGCAGAAAGACATGTTGCAAAATAAATGCGAGGTCTTCCCGCTTTTCTGCGGAAAGACCTCGCACATATTTTGCAACGGCTTGCCGGAAGGGGCAAGACAATCGTGTCGTACCTCCACGATTTTCTTTCCCCCTTCACCCCCTATCTTCCCTGTTACTCGGTCGTACCCCGTATGGTGACGATGAAACCATGGCGGTTTGAAACTCCGATGGGCCGTCAGACAATAACCCCGTCGGCGACATCTCCGCCCGTGGGCCGTGGTAATACACCCGGCCCGTCCGACTTGTCCGACGCGTCCGACAAGTCCGACATCTCATCTCTCATCTCTTTTTTCGTTTTCCCGCTTGCATTTACGCCGGATCGGCGGTACTTTATTTCCGTAACTATTTCGGACAAAAAAAACGGGAGACAATGAAAAATGGCTTACTATTGTGTTTCCGGCGGCGTGACCTCCACCGGGATCGTTTTGAGCAGTTATGATTACGGGGAGACCTATGATTACATGGACGTCTTCAGCGGCGGTACCGCAAACAGCACCACCGTCAAAATGGGCGGCAATCTGTATGTCTCCGGCGGCGGCACGGCCAACAGCACCACCGTCGACGAGGGCAGTATGCATGTCTCCAGCGGCGGCACGGCCAACAGCACCACCGTCGACTGGGGCAGCATGTATGTCTCCAGCGGCGGCACGGCCAATGACACCATGGTCGCTTCCTCCGGAGACTGGAGCGAAATGTTCGTTGAGGGCACTGCCAGCAGGACTATCGTCAATTATGGGGGCAATATGTACGTTTCCGGCGGCGGCTCGGCGACCGACGCCGCCGTCTACGGTGTCATGGAGGTCTCCAGCGGCGGCTCGGTGCAGGGGGCCATCGTCTACCGCGACGGAAGGATCCGGGTGTCGGGCGGGACCGTCAACCGCGCGCTTGCCACCGGGGATAATGCCCGCATATACGTTGACGATTCCGGAACGCTGGAAAGTGCCGTCGCCAAAAACCGCGTGAGGATGTCGGTCTCCGGCGGCGGGACCATCCGGTACGCCGACGTGGAAAACACCGCGCAGCTCTATGTCGAAAATGCCGGAAAACTCGAGTCCGCTTCAGCGGGCGACTGGGGCGTGATTTACGTGTTTTCCGGCGGGAGCGCGGACGACGTCAGCGTCGACGAATGCGGGGAACTCCACGTGGGTTTCGGCGGCACCGCGACGAGGATCCGCGAGAACGGCGGATGCGTCGAGATCGTCGACGGCGCCAACGTGAGCTTCGTCGGCAACACCTTCTCGTGCTTCGTTCTCACCTCCGGCAGCATGACCCTGCACTCGGGGACCACCGCCAACGCCACGGTCGTCAGCAACGGGGCCGCCGTCGTCTACGATGGCGGCTGCCTCCAGTCGGCCGACATCAAAAAAGGCACCCTCGAGATCCGCAGCGGCGGCACGGCTACGGGGCTGCTGGCCATCTCCGACGCCGCCGCGGTCGTCGTATCCTCCGGCGGCATCGTCGACTTCGACATCTCCACCGCCGATCCCGGAGAAGCGCCCCGGATCAATGACCTCTCCCTCGTCGAGGGCGATCCCGATTTCACCATCACCGTCTCCGCCTCGCAGGCCCCGGGCACCTACGCCCTCGCCGACGGCGCGGCGGGATTCGACAAAACCGTCACCATCCGCACGACCTCCAGCGACTGCAGCACGATCACGGTGGGATGTACGGTCACGCTGGACGGGCAGGACTATACCCTGAACCTCACCGACGCGCTGCTCACCCTCACCGTGACGGGCGGCAGTCCGGTTCCGGTCATGGGCGTTGCAAGCGACCTCAACGGCGACGGCCGGGCGGATGTCGTCATGTCCATCACCCAGTCCGGTCACGGCGCGGAAGGGGCCACGGGGGCGTGGCTGATCCAGTCCGATCAAACCGCCGCGTGGGGGAACTTGAGTCAGCGCAATGCGGGCTGGGAGATCTTCGGCACCGGCCTCACTTCCACCGGAAAATCCACCAATGACGTCTATGTGAAGAGTTCCGACAACGTCATCGGCGCCTGGGTCACGGGCGATTCGGGCAACGTCACGGGCTGGGAGACCGTGGGCCAGTTCGACGACGCCACCCGGATTCTCGGCCTCGGCGACTTCAACGCCGACGGCCAGACCGACTTGCTCCTGCGCAACGTCAACGGCGCCGTTGGATGCTATTTCACCAGCGGCGAAAAGACGGGCTGGAACTACTTCCAAAGTCTCGGCGACGAATGGAAGATCGCCGCCGTCGGCGACCTCAACGGCGATGGCCGGGACGATGTGGTCCTGAAACACGACGCGGGCTTCGCCGGAAGCTGGCTCACCCAGTCTGACGGCACCATGGCCTGGGCGAACTTGGACACCCTTCCGGCGGGCTTCGCCGTCGTGGGATGCGGCGACTTCGACGGCGACGGCGT
>JAFSTC010000005.1 GCA_017450705.1 Lentisphaeria bacterium
CCCCTTCCCCATGTTCTCGGAGAGTTCGGAGGCCTCCTTGTAGAACGAGAGAAGTGTGCTCTCCGGGACGGAATACCCGCCCAGCGTCATATTCCAGTTGCCTGTGTAGGCGTCGATGAAGTAACCGTCCACCTCCCTGACAAGGTCTCCGAAGACGATGGGTTCCACGGTCTTCGTGTAACGCTGAACGTTGTTGCCGCCCCAGAAAATTTTGATTTCGGGATCGGCCTTTTTGGCGATCCGCGAAGCCATGCGGACGACGGTCATGCAGTTGAACATGGATTCGCACCACGTTCCCGCATAACGCGGCATGGTGGCCCCGGAGGGGATCTCGCTGCCGACGCTCCACTCTTTGATGCGGCCTTTGGTCCGGGAGGCGACGTGCTTCAGTCCCCGGAGGATGTTGTCGACGGCCTTGTCGGTCAAAATGGGTCTCCCCGCGGCGAAGGCTTCGGGGTCGGCGCTCCGGCGCATGGTGGCGCCGACGGAGAGGATGACTTCGAAATCGCCGGACTCCAGAAATCTCCGGTTGGCGGAGAGCATGCGGTCCACGTGCTTTTCGGGGTCGGCGCTGGACGCCATCTCCATGGATTTGAGTTTGAGCGCGATCGTCCCCGCCCCCACGCGCCGGTAGGCGTCGTGGAGTTCAGGGTAGACGCCGAAACCGAACTGAAAAAAGGGATCCCGCCGCGACGGTTCGGGCGCGACGGCTATGCCGCACTGGATGCGCCCGATTTTTTTTTTGCGCTGGAGCAGTTCCGCTTCGGCGACGTAGTATCCGTTTTTCTGTCCGGGCAGGGTCAGGACCGTCCGGCCCGGCATTTTCCCCTGTCCCGTCAACGGGGCCGCGACTTCTTTGCCGCCGTAATCACGGAACCGGACGACATAAGAGAACTCGCCTTCGCCATCGAGATCGAGGTGAAGGGTGATCTTCTGCCCCGGATCGAAGAACCCGGCCACGCCCAGAGGATAAAACGCCGCCTCGCGGATCACTTTGCCGTCCAGCTGCCGGAAGGAGGTCTTGCCCGTCCCCCCGTCGATTTTTTTGAGCTCGATCCTGTCGAACCACGCCGTCCCGTTGCAGTTCAGCGTCGGCAGAACGTAGATCTTTTTGCTCTTGAAGTATTTTCCCGTGAATCGGCGGCTGCCCTTCTTCCATTCGAAAGTCCCCGTTTCAGGCTTCCCCTCGGGATTGGAATCCACCCGGGCCCAGCGTTTGCGGTCTTCTCCGCAGATCAGGATCTGTGCGCCTTTTTTGGGATCGCCCGCGATGTCTTTCCCCCGGACGTAAAAAGTCAGCTCGTATTCCGCGCCGTCCTCGAGCTCGAAGAGCTTCTCGGCCTGGGAATTGTTTTCCAGCCGGAAGGAGCGGTCGGAGAGTTTGACGGCATCGTCCATGAAGACCGGCGGATTGCGGGCCCGCCAGCCCTCGGGAAGCCGGGCGTCCAGCGGGGTGATCCTGATGTCGCCGAACCACGCCGTTCCCGCTCCGTAGTTGGTAAAATCCAGCGTCACGTCCTCGCCGCCGATGACGGCGGTATTGATGTATCCCGTGCCGGTTCTCCAGTCGAAAGTCCCCGTCTCCTTATCGTTTCCCGGCAGGGAAGAGACCGGGTACCAGCGCTTGACGCCGGGCGAATTGAGGATGATCCGCGTGCCCTTGTCGAGATCTTTGCCCCTGACCGAGAAGGTCAGTTTGTACTGGCCGCTTTTTCCCAGCGCGACTTTTTTAATGGCATGAGCCGCCCCGTCCAGCCGGATCGAACCGGCTCCCGAGACCTTCTCCGCCGCGTCGAAGCGGATTTTGTTTTTGTTCGACAGGGCCCAGCCCGCAAGATCGGAAGGAATTTCGATCTCCTGTGCGGCAAGAGCAAAGGCGCAGAACGACAGCAAAATGAATTTTTTCATGATGATCCGCCCTCGAAGATATTTACGGTTTGAGAATGACATAATTGCTGCGGTCGAAACCGCAGTCGGTGACGGCGGAACTCGTGAACGCCGCATACATGTTCGACTTCGAGGGCAGATCGCGGATCCCCCTGTTGGCGACATGTCCGTCGATGTAAAGCACATTGGCCGTCCCCGTGAGGTAGTAATAATATTCGGGGGAACCGTTGGTCACCGCGGGCGACGATTCTTTTCTGGGATCCCCCGTACCGTGGCGGTAGCCCACTTCCACGACACGGGTGATCCCGTTGGTCCCCTCGTAAGTCATACGTTCCGTGACGAAGATCGTTTGTCCGGCGTATTTGACCACGTTGATCTTCCGCACGCCGCCGCTTACGACATTGTTGTTGATGTAATTTCCGGAGAGACCGTAATTGATGACGTAATCCGTATGGTTCCGGCGGATCGGCGTTCCGTCGGCTCCCGCCGCGTCGCTTCCGCTGGGACAGTGCATCATGCCGCTCATATAAACATGCGTGCTCCACTGATGCCACTTGCCGGTGATGCCGTAATTGGTCCCGCCGCCGACACCGCCCAGAATACGGTACCAGACCCCCTTCCGGTCGGGACTGTTGTTGTAACCGAAGGGCGGCATCGTCCCGGGAACGATCCAGCCGTCGTTGGAGTCCGTATAAAACGCCCCCGCAAGACCGACGTTCTTGAGATTGGTCTGGCAGGAACTGGTCCGCCCGCGCTCACGGGCCTGCTGCAGCGCGGGCATGAGCATGGCGGCCAAAATGGCGATGATGGCGATCACGACCAGCAGCTCGATCAGCGTGAACCGCCTTTCCGCCGCCCCGATGTTTCCGGAAATTCTCGAACTTTCCATAATACGATCCTCCTGTGATTTTAAGTTTATGCGACAACCGTTCCCATACGGAGATTTTTACCTGCCTGCGGCGGCTTGCGCCCGGAGCTGCCGGAAGAAAACAACCGATCGAACGCCCTGAAATCGGGGACGATCAAATTCGTTTTGAGGCGCCGGTGGATCTCGCGGGCCCGTTCCGCGCAGATATCCAAACGGCTCACGGTAAGACAGCCGAGGGCGCGTCCCGCCGCGATCTCGCTGCGTCCGTCGCCGACGACCAGCACCTGTTCCGGAGACAGCTTCTTCCGCCGCATCAGATTTTTCATGATGTCGATCTTCGGCGATTTTTCGTTCCAGGCCGATCCGCAGATCTCTTCGAGCAATTTTCCTTTTCCGACCTGATAGCCCAGGGCCCGTATCTCTTCGCACATCGTCCCCGACGGGACGCCGGAGCCGTCATACTCCACAACGGCCCCCGTAATAAAGTAATTTTCGACGCCGTGAGCTTTCAGGGTCCGCAGAAACGCCAGACTCCCGGGGATCCGCCAGTTGCGGGGATCTTTCCGTGCCGCCGAGAGATTTGCGTTTCGGCCCATCTCCAGAAGCAGGATCTCGTAGGCCCTGAAGAGGAGAGACGCCTGTTCCCCGAGGATCCTCAGATCATCGGGAGACTCGCCCGTATCGCCGAATGTTTCTTCGCCCTTCCAGATCCCGTCAATGATCCGTTCGTTCACGTCGCCGCTTTTCCCGTCGAGCCGCCGCGCCATCCGCAGGGCCCACTCCATCTGGGTGAGCGCGGAGAGCCCGGCCGACTCCACGGCGAACCGGCGGGCTTCCGGGAAGGATTCCCCCCGGTGCCTGCGGATCTCTCCGGCAATTTCGGCAGGCGTCCCGCGAAACATCCCGTACGCGGCGACGCTTCCCGTGACCAGCGTCATGACGGGGATCCACTCCCTGATTTTGGAGTGGGTCCCGTCGATGTCGTGGAACGCCGCGGCGATCTCCCGCGGTTCGAAGGGCGTCACCAGTTCGACGCCGCCGGGAAGGGGCTCCGATGGACAGGTCAACAGCATAACGCACCTCGACGCCGGAAAAACTTCAATTTGCCGGTCCCTCCGCCGATGCCGCCCGGGGCTTCTCCAGACAGGCCGCGATGAGATCGTCTACGTCCGCCGTCGCCAGACACTCCACCGTATCGGCCGCGCCGTAGTAGATCTTCACCTCGCCCGTGTCTTCCAGGATCATCCCGCCGGGAAAGATCGCCCCGCCGCGGAAGCCGCGCGTTTCATACGCCGTCTCCGGAACGAGCAGCGGAAGCCGGGCGACGCCGCGGACACGCGCGGGGTCGTCGAGATCCAGCAGCATGATCCCCGCCGTGTACAATTTCCTCCACCCGGCAGGCTCCCACGAGCTCAAAACGCGGTCCTCGAGTTTCTCGACCGCATGGAACGTCGTCAGCCAGCCGGCCTTGGTTTTCACGGGAGGCGCCGCCGGTCCGCACTTGCTGTTGCAGAACGGGATGTCCTTCGCCCGCAGGATCCTTTGGTGGGCGCCCCAGTACCGGCAGTCGGGAGAACGGGAAAGCCAGAGATCGAAAAACTCTCCCCCGGTCCCGTAAACGGGCATCGGCCGGTCCAGACGGAGAAACGTCCCGCCGATCCTCTCCGGAAACAGGACCATGTTCCGGTTGTCCGGCTCGGACATGTATATGACGTCGAAACGGTCGAAATCCTCGGTGACGGCGATCCCGCCGCGGACGCCGCACTCGCCGTCGGCCGCGAAACAGAGGTAGCACCGGCCGTCGATGACCGTCAAACGCGGATCGTAGGCCCGGCGGCAGCCGTCGTCGAAATAGGTGAACACCGGTTTCGGCGCGACCTCCCAGTGAACGCCGTCGCCGCTTTCGGCAAACCCGATATTCGTCTCCAAGTGTCCTCTCCCGGCGGCGAAATCCGCTTCGGAGCTGCCGTAATCGTTCCGGAAACACATGACGTATCTGTTCTGATATTTGCAGACGCCGGCGTTGAAGATGAGCTCGGCCGGATACGGAATATCTTTTTTGCTGAGAATCGGATTCAGCGCACAGCGCCGGACGAAGGGATATCCCGCCGGATCCATCACTTCTTCTCCTTTTGGTCTTTGCATCGGGACGCCGCCCTCCCCTCCCGAGGGGGCCGCGATACCGTAGAATATACACCGCGCCTAACGCCCCGTCCATGTCGAATAAAATCAAAATACAGTGTTATTTCGTATCAAAACAACTTGGAAACTGACTTGAAAAACATTTTTTCAGTATTAAATTATAAAAAACAAAGGCTCTGTTCCCCATATGGGTAGGTAGCGAAAAAAGAACGTCTCGACGGCACACTTTGCCCACGGGACGCGAGGCGGTCGCCGCCGAGCGCGCAGACCGAATGTGAATGAACCGGCAACCGAAGGGCAGCCGGATGCGCTCAAGTATTTGAGCGCAGATGAACGTAGGTCGAGCACTAAGCCGCGAGGTCGGACGGGCCTCGCCCGGCCGACCGCAGGCGCGCAACTTCAGAAGGAAACTACCCCGAGACCCGCGCTTGCCGCGGGAAGGAACAAAAGGAGGGGCCCGGGGAGGGAAAACCGCGAAGCGGTTGTCTCTCTCCCGGCTGGGCGGCACGTATTTCAACGGCGGCCTCGCGTCAAACCGACCCTCTTCGGGAACAGAACTAAAAACTAAAGGAAGGGCAAGGCGGTTTGGACTGGCTGACGCGCGACATCGAAAAAATCCCCCGGTCGGGAAAATTCCCCTTCCGGGTGAAACTGCTGTACTTCTGCCGGGGCGTCATCAACAGGCAGAGCCGGATCCCGGCGAAAGAGGATGGCTTCGAGATCAACATCCGGCTGAGCTCCGAAAGCAAGGTCTGCCGCGACATCATCAACGGCCGGGAGATCAATGAGACCTTCCCCCACGCCGTCTGGAAAATGCCCGAAAAGAAACAGGTCCTGCTGGGGGAAACTTTCCGCGACACCATCGCCTTCGGCTACCCGGTCGAACTCCTGGCAAAATTCGGAGATCTGGGCCTGCTGCCGGACAACTTCAGCAAAACCTTCGTCATGACCGACGAGATCCGTCAGCACGTCGCCGACTTCAGGAAACTCTGCCGCCAGCTGTACTCCCCCGGCGCGGCTGACAGGATCGACTGGGTCTGCTTCCAGCTCTGCCGCGACATCTTCTACGCCGACGCCCCGCGGCCCGAACAGGAATCCGACGCCGTGCGGATCAAAAACATCTCCGTCTGGCTTCAGCAGCACTTCGACGAAAACATCGACCTCGACGACCTCGCCCGGGCCAACGGTTTTTCGCGCGCCTCCTTCTTCCGCAAGTGGAAGCAGGTGTTCCCTCTGTCGCCCGTCCAGTACATCCTCGACCTGAAGATCAAAACCGCCGCGAAACTTCTGCAGGAAACCGATCTGCCCATAAGCCAGATCGTGAGCGAAGTCCATTTCTCCGGCACCACCGCCTTCTACCGCCGCTTCCGCGCCGCCTTCGGCATGATGCCCGACCGCTGGCGGAAATCGCAAACGCTCCGTTCCCGATAAGGGCAAGCGGTTCCCCATACGGGTAGTTTAATGCGGGCCGCCTTTTGAAATACGGACCGCCCAGCCGGGGAAGAGACAACCGCTCCGCGGTTTTCCCTCCCCGGACCCCTCCTTTTATTCCTTCCCGCGGCGAGCGCGGGCCTCGGGGTAATTCCCTCCTGAAGTTGCGCGCCTGCGTTCGGCCGGGCGATGCCCGACCTCACTCGCGGCTTACTGCTCGACCTACGTTCATCTGCGGCCGAACGTCGGCTCCGGTATATTTGAGCGCATCCGGCTGCCCTTCGGTTGCCGGTTCATTCACATTCGGTCTGCGAAAAGAGGCGGCGACCGCCTCGCCTCCCGTGAGCAAAGTGTGCCGTCGAGACGTTCTTTTTTCGTCACCTACCCACGTAGGGAACAGAGCTTTCAAGAAAAACGAGATATTTTGAGGAGGGAACGGGCGATCCCTCCGAAATAATCCGCAGTTGCATCTCTCCCTTCCGTTTCGTTCAGTTTCCCCCCGTTCACCTATCCATGTGGGGGACAGAACCTTTCATAAAGTTGAATACAGCATATCATGTGTTCAGGGGCAATACCGGATCGGAGAAAAAAGTTCTTTGCCCCCCAGCCCCAAGGCGCCGAGTGCCGCGCCGCACCGCACCGGAACCGGTGCAAAACACGGTGACGAAGTCCGTCGGATACGGAAGAACTTTGTATTTTGCGGGCATTACACGGCGGAAACAACGGAAACAAAGAGAAGGGATTTTCATGATCGATTATTCAAATGTTCTGAATTTACGGGAATTTCAAATCGAAGCGAGTACGGGGAAATATCACATTCCCGTGATCGCTCCGGGAAAAACCGTTCCGGAGAAGTTGATCGATTTCTGTCATTCTTTGCGGAGTTCGCAATTTTCCTGCGGTGTCCATTTCTTTCTGGACGATTACCGTTTTGAACGGGTGTGGCGGCAGCCGTGGCGTTATGTACCGCATCTGAA
>JAFSTC010000061.1 GCA_017450705.1 Lentisphaeria bacterium
CGATCCCGAATTCTGCATCATCAACCACCCCGCGTGGGATGAAAAGGGCATTTACGGTCTGGACAAGGGCAAATACTACGCGCTGTATCCCCGCACGGACCGGAACACGACGAAGATCTGCGTCGGGAAACTCCCGCAGGGGATCGCCGTCAAAAGCTACTGCGAAATGCCCGAATACGCCTGGCTGGAACTGGATTCCGCCGACAGGGACAAAGAGTACGAGATCCATGTCAAAGCCGACAGAAAATTCAAAAAGGTCCTCGTGAACGGGGAGGAGAAAGACTGCGCTTCCGACTTCACGATCCGGGTCAAAATGCCGCTTTCGGCCTGTTTCTTCACGGGGAAGGAGGTCCCGCCCCGGGAGGTCATCTTCGTCAACGCCGGCACCGGCCAGCGCGAAGGCGCGATCGCCCCCCTGCCGTCCGTCAGAAAGATCATGGAAAAAAAGATGTACCGCATCGGAGCCGCCAAGAAAATGACGGTCAATATGCTCATGAAAGTGCCCGACGCCGAGTCCGCCGTGGAGCTCTCGCTGATCAATCTGCAGACGCGCTACGGCGACGGCGCTGTGGTGGAGCTCTTCCTCAACGGGAAGCTGATCAAGTCCTTCGACTGCGCCCGGTGGACCGGCAAGGGCAGAAAAGATGAAAACCACAACATCTTCGACAACCGGATGCGGACGTGGCAAGTCCCCGTCGGTCAGTACGCCGGGAAATTCATCTTCGTCACCGTCGCCGTCGACTTCAAAAACGGCAGCAACGCCGATCAGCAGTTCGTCACCATGCCCCGTTTCGTCCGGCAGCCTGCCCAGAAACTGCAGGAAAAGATCACGGCCGTCGTCGACAAAAAGAGCTCCCGCCCCGCGGGAAAGCCCCTCGAAGAGATCAGGGTCCAGTGGAAGAAATCCGACGGCACGAAGCAGAAGGGCCACATTTTTTCAACCCTCTTCGAACTGGATCCTGCCAAATGTTACTGTCTTTCCGGCAAATTCAGAAGTCTTGACGGCAAAAAGTACCGTGTGAGCCTCGGCATGGTGCAGTACGACGAACGGGGGCAGATCTACGGCGTCCACGTCAACGCCGAGCCCGGCAGCTGCTCCATGCTCTCCCACGTGGCCAAAAAAGGCGACAAATATCTGCTCGTCTTCGACGCCTCCAAATGGGGACCCAAGGGCATGGTGGCGATCAACGCGGCCAAAGACGACTCCGACTTGCCCAACCGCGACCTGATCGGACCGGTCACGGCGGTCAAGCTCGTCGGCGGCGACTACCGGGTGGATCTGGCCTCTCCGTTGAAGAGGGAGATCCCCTCGGAAACCCTCGTCCGTCTGCACTGGCCCCGGGAGACCTTCGAAAACATCAAGGCCGTTTACGCGGGCAAGGAGCCCGTCACCGCCTGCGGCACCATCGACGTCCTCCCCAAAGCGCGCAAGGCCGCGCTCGTCCTTGCCTCCAGCGGCCCCATCGCCTTCGAGGACATCAAAATCCAGTCGTATCCCGCGCAGAAGTAGGAGACGGGCGGAACCGCTGTGCGACGGCTTGGGGCGCCCCCGTGAGGAGACGGGAAAAACATGCGAAGCGCCGCGAGGGGTAATGTATTCGCATGCAGTCGATTACCCTCCCTGACGAAAAAAATGCCGCATATGTTTTGCTATTTTGCTCTGGCCGGTGTATCTTATTTTTCCGGGGGATGCCGCGCCCGCCCTTCCGGGAGAGGGCGCGTCGGGTGTCCGGCTGCGGGAAAAAGGGGAATAGTCGGGGGGCAAAGATGAAAAAGACGTTTGTTTCGGCACTGTTGTTTTCCGCCGCGGCGGCGTTTGCCGTCGTACCGGAATATCTCGTTCTCGGAAAGGACCTTTCGAAATACGAAAAGATCGCTGCCGAGGAACTCAATGAGTTCTACGGCAGGATCTACGGCAGAAAGCTCAAAACAATTGCCGAAAAAGATGCCGCGAACAAGAGCGTCATTTATCTTGGGCAAACCGATTTCGCCCTCAAAAACGGAGCCGACTGCACCAAAGCGGGACAGGAGGAATGGATCCTCAAAACCGTCGGAAATGACCTGATCGTCAGCGGCGGCAGACCCGTCGGCACGCTTTACGGCGTTTATGCCCTGCTGGAAAAACTCGGTGTCTCGTTCGTCCACATGGACTGCACCGACATGCCCGCGGGCAAACCGGATTTCCCCGTATTCGACGAACGGAAAAAGCCCGCTTTCGAGGGTCGTCAGGTTTTCGACAATTTCGCCAAACACATGCGTTTGCACGGTTACGGCAAAGACGTTCAGGAAAGGTACAAACGCTGGCTGCTGAGGAGCCGCATCAACGGTTATCTGTATTCCTACTGCATGCCGGATTACGTCGGCGGCATTTACAACATTTCCCATCCCTACAAGAGCCACTCCCTTTCCAACTATGTCCATCCCGATCTTTTCGAGAAGCATCCCGAATATTTCTCGATGAATGAGCTCGGCAAACGCTTCAAACCCATGAAATTCGGTTTCGGCGGCGGACTCTGCATGTCCAACAGGAAAGTTTGGGAGGTCACGCTCGACTCTCTCCGCAAGATGATCAAAAAAGACCGTCAGAAGTTCCCCAAAGACGCATGGCCCTGCGTTTACGATATTTCGACGCTCGACGCGTCGCCCTACATCTGCAAATGCCCCGAATGCGTGGCTATCGCAAAGGAAGAAGGTTCCGAAGCGGGGCTCCTCTTCCGCTACATCAACTATGTCGCGACCGAGATCAGGAAGGAATATCCCGAAATCATCATCCGCACTTTCGGTTACGGTCCCAGCCGCAACGTCTCCAAAAAGACGTTCCCCGCCGAAAACGTTCTCGTTTTCCTCTGCGATCAGTTCACCGTCAGCGACCCCTTCCGTCCGCTGACGTCTCCCGTCAACAGGGGCCGCATGCCCTATTTCGATTCGTGGAAGAAAACCGGTTCGAAATTCATGATCTGGGACTATTGGGACATCAGCTGCGACGGCAAATATTATGACCTGCCGCGCATCGAGACCGTCTATGATTCTCTCAAGCCGGATATCGGATTCTTCAAGGATTTCGGCGCCGTCGCACTCTTCCTCGAGGCGGAACGCGACCCCCACGCGCCCCAGCCCTTCTTCAACTTGAATATTTTCGCGGCCAACCGCCTCATGAACGATATCGGCGAAGATCCCGAGAAACTCGCCGATATTTTCTTCAGGGCCTATTACGGTCCCGCCGCTCCCGGAATGAAGAAAATTTTCGACACCATCCGCGCCGGCGTGAAGGCCGAGAAAAAAAAGCAGAGCACCCTGGTCGTTTACGCATGGACATACATCACCCGGCAGTTCATGCTCGATTCGTATCTGACGCTCAAAAAACTCGAGCGGTCCCTCCCCGAAGGCAGTGTTTACCGCCGCAACGTCCGCTTCGAACGCAACGCTTTCAACTGGGCGATCCTCGGCAACTGGTCGTCTTACGCAAAGGCCTTTGCCGGCAAAGGCATAACCAGAGCCGATCTTATCAGGGAAACGCAGGAGCTCGTCCGGGACTACATCCACCGTTATCCCGCGTCGGCGCCCAAAAGATATGAAGATCTCTTCGCCAAACGCTTCAAATCCGTTCTGCTCGATCTGCCCCGGCCCGCCAAATTCAAGGACGTGCCGGAAGAGGATTTCCGCATGCTCGCCTACCCGCACTTCCGTCCCGTGGGCATCTACAAATCCAAAATCGTCGACGATCCCGATTCGATCACCGGCAAGGCGGTCAAATCGGCCAACCCCGAACCCGCGTTCCACGGCGTGAACAAAATTCTCCCCATCAAAGGCCGCAAATTCAGTTCGACCCGCTTCCAGCTCGGCAACCACAAAATGCCCGGCAAAGTCTTCACGATCCTCAAATCCGTGCCGCAGGACGAAAAATACCACTGGTACCGGCTCGAGGGCAAGATCGCGCTCCAGCCGAAATCCTACTTCTGGGCCCACGGCTGGGCGATCCAGGCGGATACCTCTCACTGGTATACGCTCTCTGACGGCGATCCCCGCGACAACACCTGGGACGAAGTCTGGGTCTCCGCCAAATTCACCGGTCCCGCTTACGTCAAAGGTTCGACCAAGCAGAACGCCATCTGGGTCGACATGGTCGTCGCCACCAGAAAACCGAGAAACTGATTTTTTTCGGGGGAAAACTTTCGGGGAGTTCCGCTCCTGCGCGGGCTTTCTCTCGCGCCGTCACCGGTTGGAGAATGTGCCGTACAATTTCTTTTCGGGCAGGGAATAGCGCAGCGTCATGCCGCCGCCGTTGGCCTGACGGTTTTCGTAAAAAAGATACGGGCGGAGCCAGGCGGTGTGGGAGACAGGGGCCTCTTTGCCGACTTCGAAGAGGGTGAAATCGTAATTGTGTTTTTTGCAGAAGGCTTCGAAATCCTCTTCGGAAACGCGGCAGTTCCAGTTGACGTATGTCGAAAACAGGAGATGTTTCCCTTCGATCTCGAAGTCCGACGCGCCTTCGGGGAAAAAGCGCTCCCGCATGGCGGCGGGCATTACGTAGCCCCGGGGCAGGCGGTCTCCCCGGAAATCGAAATTCACGGGCTGGAACTGCATGGTGAAGAACCAGACCCAGAGTATCCCCGCGGCCAGCCCGACGAGGACGATATCGCGGGATTTGACGTGTTTCCGGAAGGGCTGAAATACTGTCATCCCCGCAGCGGTCAGCAGAAAGACCGGGAACAGAAAATAATCGGCGTTGATGCCGAAGGGGTATTTCAAAAAAGCGAGCTTGTAGGCAAGGAAGGCCCAGAGCGCGTAAAGGATGTGGAGAACGGCGATCCAGATCAGCGCGCTCAGGAGCCGGGAGCGTTTTTCCGGTTCCGCCGGTTTGTCCTTGCCGATCCATTTTCTCCAACCGCCCCGGAGCATCAGCGCATAGACCAGCAGCCAGAGGATCCAGTCGAGGAGGGGCGGCGTGGGCAGGGCTTTCAGCAGGATGAGCGCGATCCCCGAAAATATCAGCAGGAAAGCGCCGATGCACAGCCATGAACAGATGCGGTAGATGGTCTCCACGATGTCCGTCACTCCGTCAGATTTTTCCGTCATTTCGTTCATAAAGCCGTCGTTTTAACTCAAAATACTCCGTTTTTGAGCCCGGCACGGACCGACACGGACTGACACGGACCGACACAGCCGCGTCTCCCCAAAACACCCCGCTTTTTTTGAAAAGGGATGGGGGCCCGGGGGAAGGGGAAAACTTTTTTTCACGCGAAAAAAAGTTTTCCCC
>JAFSTC010000062.1 GCA_017450705.1 Lentisphaeria bacterium
CTTCTCCAGCATTTCCAGCATGCGGCGGGTCCCGATACGGCAGGGCGTGCACTTGCCGCAGGACTCGTCCTTGGTGAAGCCCAGATAGAACTTGGCCATGGCCGGCATGCAGTCCTTGTCGGAGAGCACGATCATGCCGCCGGAACCCATCATGGAACCGATCTTCGCCAGATTGCCGTAGTCGATGGGGGTGTCGAGGTTCTCCTTGGTGATGCATCCGCCGGAGGGACCGCCGGTCTGGACGGCCTTGAATTCCCGTCCGCCGGAGATGCCGCCGCCGATGTCGAAGATGATCTCGCGCAGGGTCGTTCCCATGGGGACTTCCACCAGACCCACGTTGTTGATCTGACCGGCCAGCGCGAAGACCTTCGTTCCGGAGTTGCCGCTGATGGTGCGCTTGAAGTTGCCGTTCTCATCCAGTTCGGGTTTCCAGTTGCCGATCTTGCTGTACCAGGCCGCGCCCTTGAGGATGATGACGGGGATGGAGGCGTAGGTCTCCACGTTGTTGACGTTGGTGGAGCATCCCCAGTAGCCGCCGCCGATGTTGGCCGGGAAGGGAGGCTTCGTCGAGGGTTCGCCCCGCTGCCCCTCCAGGGAGTGGATGAGGGCGGTCTCTTCGCCGCAGACGAAGGCGCCCGCGCCGAGTTTGATGTCGATGTCGAAGGAGAAGTCCGTCCCCATGATGTTGTCACCGAGGAGTCCGGCTTCGCGGGCCTGCTCGATGGCGAAGCGCAGGCGGTTGACCGCCAGCGGATACTCCGCGCGGATGTAGACCAGTCCGCGGCGGGCGCCGATGGCGTAGGCGCCGATGGACATGGCTTCGATGATGCTCTGGGGATCGCCCTCCATGATGGAGCGGTCCATGAACGCGCCGGGGTCGCCTTCGTCGGCGTTGCAGACGATGTACTTCTCTTCGGCCTTGACGCCGGCGGCGATGCGCCATTTGAGTCCGGTGGGGAATCCCGCGCCGCCCCGGCCGCAGATGCCGGAGTTGAGGACTTCCTGAACGACCGTTTCGGGCGTCATTTCGAAGAGGCACTTGGCCAGCGCCTGGAAGCCGTTGTTGGCGATGTATTCCTCGATGTCCTCGGGGTTGAGCAGACCGCAGTTGCGCAGGGAGATGCGCTCCTGCTTGGCGTAGAAGGACATCTTGGCGTAGTCGTGGATCCGGGCCTTGAGCTGGGGCTCGATGTAGAGCAGCCGCTCGACGAGTTTCTTCCCGACCACGTGGCTCTCGACGATCTCTTTGGCGTCATCGGGCGTGACCTGAACGTAGAAGACGTTGTCGGGCATGATCTTGACGATGGGGCCCTGGGCGCAGAAGCCGAAGCAGCCGGTCTGGATGACCTTCACGTCGTTCTCAAGGCCGTTTTCCTTGAGGTACTTGCGGAGATTTTCCATCAGCTCCTGAGAGTTGGAGGCGTGACAGCCGGTACCGCCGCAGCAGAGGATCTCCTTTTTGGGGGAGTTGATGTCGTGGGCATTGGTCATGCGGAGGGCGAGCTTGCCCTTGGCTGCGTTGAAGGCGCTGATGAGCGCTTCCTGAGAAGTGATCTTATTCATAAGGACTTACCCCAGCTTTTTGTATTCGTTGACGATCTCCACCGCTTTGGCCGGAGTCAGTTTTCCGTAGACCTTGCCGTTGATGACCATGACGGGAGCCAGGCCGCAGGCGCCGACGCAGCGGAGGGAGGAGATGGAAAAGAGTCCGTCCGGTGTGGGCGTGGTGTCGCTCTTGATGCCGAGGACGCGCTCGACTTCGGAGAGCACCTTTTCGGCGCCCTTGACGTAGCACGCCGTTCCCATGCAGATGTTGATGCTGTACTTGCCCTTGGGCTCGGTGGTGAAATAGTTGTAGAAGCTGACCACGCCGGAGACGTGGGCTTCGGAGAGATAAAGTCTCTGCGCGACGTGGCTCTGGACTTCGCGGGGCAGGTATCCGAAGATCGCCTGGGCGCGATGCAGCACCTGGATCAGCCGCCCGCGGCGGCGTTCATCGGTCCGCTTGATGCCGAGACCGTCGATGAACGCGTCGAGTTCGGCAAATTTTGCGGTTGCTCCTTCCGACAATTTTGTGCAACACATTTTTCAAACCTCAGTTGTTTTATGGACCCGCGCTTTCCCGCCGTGGGACGGAGAAGCGCAAACTTTTTTCTCTTTCCGGCCGCCGTTTTTCCGGCGGCAAAAGACATACATGCTCCGTCTGTGATGTTTCAGGTGATCTTGCGCACCTCCTGTTCCAGCCGGTCCTGCTTGCGTTTGACGGAGAGCATGGCCAGGCCTCCGGCGATGACCTCACGCTGAACGACGACGTGAGGAGGAACTTCAAGCGACACATTTGCAAAATTCCAGATGTATCTGACGCCGAGAGAGACGAGCTTGTCGGCGACGCTCTGGGCGGCGGAATTCGAGACGCAAATCACGGCGATCTCCGGGGGATTCCCGGCGAAACAGGCGGCCATGTCGTCGACGTCGCGGACGGTCCTCCCGTAGACGTCGCGGCCGATCTTTTCGGGGGAGGCGTCGAAGACGTGATCGATGCGGAACCCGTAGTGGGCGAAGTCGGTATACCCGAGGAGGGCGGTCCCGAGGGAACCGGCGCCGACGAGGACGCCGGGGATGATGTCGTTCCATCCCAAGTAGTTCTTGATGAAGCGGATGAGCTCGTTGACGTCGTAGCCGACACGGCGCTGGCCGGAGATGCCGGTGAGGGAAATGTCCTTGCGGACGACGATGCGCTCGATCTTCATGTAGTCGGCCAGTTCCGTGGAGGAAACGCTGTTCCTGCCCTCGGCCTGCATCCTGAGCAGCTTGTGCAGATAGGTCGGCATCCTGCGGATGGCCGGAATGTTGAGCAGTTTTTCCTGACGCATGAAAAAGAATCCCCGAACCGCCGCCGGGCCGCACCCGGCACTCCCCGTGCGCGCGCCCGAAAGCTTTATTGCACCGTTGCGGCCCCCTTCGACGCCGCACTTCTAATATAGCACAAAAAAGATCTAATTCAACCCAAAATTGCGAAAAAAAGAACTATTTGTGCGGCGGCTTGAAAACCCGCCGGGCGCGCTGTATAGTAAGGCGGGAGCGCAAAACGAAAGGGAGACAAAATGAGCCGGAAGGGACCGGAACCGTATTTTCTCAACATCGCGCCGCTGCTGCCGGGACATGAGGAGGCCCTTGCCGCCGACATCGCGGATCTGGCGGCCTGCCGCGTCATCACGCACAACGCCTTTTGCTGCACGCTGACGCCCGAGGGGGATCCCATGTTCGACAAGGCTTCCGAGCTCGCGAAGCGCTTTTCGGCCCACCGGGCGGCCCTGCGGAAACGCTCGACCGTGCCCTGCGGCATCCTCATCCAGGCGACCGTCGGCCACGGCTGGACCCCGAACATCCCCTCGCCCGGACTGAAATTCCTCCCGGGGAACGGGCCGGAGAGATACATCTTCTGTCCGCTGGGAAAGGAGTTCCGCACCTATATCGCCGGGCAGATCAGGACCCTCGCCGCATGCAAGCCAGACTTTTTCATGCTGGACGACGATTTCCGGATGCTGACCGGCCGGGGCGGCTGCTTCTGCGAAGAGCACATTGCCGGGTTCAGCCGGCTGACGGGGCAAAATTACACGGCCGAGTCGCTTCAGGAGACGATCCGCCGGGACGAAACCGTCGCGCGGGCCTACGACGCCTGGCTCCGGCAGACGCTGGAGGAGCTGGCCCGGATCATCCGCGGGGCCATGGATCAGGAAGCGCCGGGGATCCCCTGCTCCTACTGCATCTGTGCGCAGGACATCCGCCACGCCGTCCCCATCGGCCGCATCCTTCAGGGGAACGGCGGGCTCCGGCTCCGGATCAACAACGGGTTCTACATGGAGGACTCCGTGCGGGCCGTGCCCGGCAACATGCTCCGCTCCGCGCGCCAGGCCCTCTATCTGCCGGAAGACGCGGAACTGCTGGACGAACCGGACACCTGTCCGCAGAACCGGTATTCCACCAGCGCGGCCGTGCTCCACGACCACCTGACCCGGGCGATGCTCTCGAACTACGGGGGCGCCAAATTGTGGATCACCCGCTTTGCTTACGAACCCGCCAGCGGCCGGGCCTACCGCACGACGCTGAAAAGACACGCGTCCTTCTACCGTGCCCTCTTTGCTTTGGGATTCCGGGAGGACGGCATCCTCTCCCCCCTGCCGTCGCGGCCGCCCTTCAATTTTCCGGCGTGTCAGGATCCGGCGCCCGAGGCCGGCAGCTGGTTCACGCAGACAGGCGTCATGGGGTTCCCCTTCCGCCTCGGCCTCTGCTCGTCCGGCCCCGCCGTTTCGGCGCTCTCGGGGGACGACTGCGATCAGCTCACCGACGACGATGTGAGGCTTCTTTTTGACGGCGATCTCATCCTGGACGGTTCCGCCGCGCTGAAGCTCACCCGGCGGGGGTTCGCCGGGGACCTCGGCGTTTCGGCGTCGGAATGGGGGGAATTGCCGTCGCCCTCCTTCGAGGCAAAAGAGGACGGTTCGGGCTTCATCAAGCTCTCCCGTGACAGCCGTCCCGTCCGTCTGGCTCCCGGCGACGGGGTGCCGGGCGAGATCCTGACGTGGATCAGCCACAGGACGTCCGACTTGACGGACGACGCCCGTCGGACGGCCCCCGGCGCGATCCGGCTCACCCGGCCCGACGGGCACGCCCTGTTCGTCATGGCGGCAAGTCTGAGGCCCTTCAGTTTCTCCGCCTTCTCCTATCTCAACGAGACCCGCAAGGCGCAGTTCGCCGCCTACTGGAGCGAAAAGATCCCCGTGTATTACGACGGGGACGCCGAGATGATGACGCAGACGGGGCGCGATGCGGCGGGGCGGCGGATCGTCGTCCTCAGCGCGGTGTCGCCGGAGGGTGTCGTCCGGCCCCGGCTGGTTTTCCGGGAGCCCGTCCGGGAGCTGGAGCGCCTGACGCCCGGCGGCGTCTGGGAGAAAGTCGCCTTCACCGCCGACGGACCGGCGGTCGTGCCCGAAATCGAGGTGAAACTCCTCTTCCCCGAAGTCCTGCGGATCAGGCGGGGGGGGAAACTATGAAGACTATGAACACTGGGAATACCGGGAATACTGCGGAGAGAACAGTGCGCCGCCCCAAAATACCCCGCTTTTTTTGAAAAAGGATGGGGGGCCCGGGGGGAAGGGAAAAACTTTTTTTCCCGCGAAAAAAAGTTTTTCCCTTCCCCCCCGGAACCGTCTCCCCGGCCTTTGCCGAAAATCAGCGGACGAGGTGGGGGTTGCCGCGGAAGGGTTCCAGGCGGGCGGGGGTGAAGTCTTCGCGCTGGACGACGGGACGGGGCGGCGGCGATTGGGGATCGATTTTTTTCACGCGGTCGGAACGGGGCGAAGGGCGGTAGGCTTCGCGCCGGGCGTCATGGGTGCTGCGCCAGGCGCGTTCGTCGGCGGAGAAGGCCTGACCGGGGATGAACTCCCGTCTCTCGGTGTGCTGCGGGGTGCAGCCGGTGAGGGCGAGGAGCAGGGCTGCTGCGGCGGCGGGGCAGATCGCGGAGCGGAAAAACCTCTTCATGATCTTCAGAAACCGAATTCGGGCTGGATGATGCCGAAATCTTCTTCGTCGTAGTCCCGGGGGCGTTTTTTGTTTTTCCGGCCTTTGTCGGCGGGCTCTTTTGCGGGGTCCGGGCCTTTTTCTCCCTCGGTTTCGGGGACGAGGGCGAAATCGGGTTCTTCGGCAGGCTCCGTCTCCGTCTTTTCGCCGGGCTCGGGTTCCTTGACGGGCTCGGGTTCCTTGACGGGCTCGGGTTCCTTGACGGGCTCGGGTTCCCTGACGGGCTCGGGTTCCCTGACGGGCTCGGGTTCCCCGGCCGGCTCCGTCGTTTTGACGGGTTCCGTCGTTTTGACGGGCTCTTCGACGGTTTTTTTGACGGGTTCGTGTTCAGGCGTTTTGACGGATCCCGGGGTTTTGACGGATGTTTTGACGGACCGGGGGGTACTGGACCCCGGCTCCTCCGCGGGGGCGGGGAGCTCGATCCCCGCGACCATGCCGGGTTCGATGAGAACGGGCAGATCGGGGAGAAGACTGCGTTTGATGCGCAGCCGGACGGGTTCGGCGGCATTTTGAACCGGGCTGTTGTCCGTTTCGGGCGCGGGTTCTCCGGCGGAGCCATCCGTTTCCTCGGGGGCGTCGAGCCCGTCTTCGCCCGGGTCGTCCTCGACGGGGACGAGGGTGGCAAGTTCCTCCTCGGAGAGGTAGCGCAGATGGGTGATTTTGGAGATCGTCTTCGCGGAGATGAGCAGACCCCGGGCCTTGGGCACGCGCAAAGGCAGCTCCATGAGGTTGATTTCCCTCTCCGACTCCTGTTTCCTGCCGTCGATCTCCGAGAGGACGTAAACGGCGTCGGCCCGGGGCGTGAGCAGTTCCAGCTGGCAGCCGTCGGGGCACAGCTGGTACTCCCGGTCGAGGATGAAACCGCCGATGCGGCTGCGTTTGCCGTAGTATTTGCCGCTCTTCTTCTCCTTGTAGATCACGCCGTAGCAGAGGTCCGGATCGTAGCGGCGGAAGTCGTAGAGCTTGCCGATGAAATCCTTTTCGGGCAGGGCGACGACTTTGTACTTGCCGTTCTTGCCGACGCAGATGAGGCGGTCGAACTCGTTGCACACCACCGTGTCCTCGCTCTTGACCTTGGTGCCGATATAACCGTTTTTGCGGTCCCAGCCGACCTTGATGTTGTTGAGGGCGGCCTGCTGGCGGTCGATCTTGTCGAAGTGTTCGATCTCCGTGCGGCGGGGATAGGCCTTTCCGTACTTGTCGATGAGTTTGCGCAGATAATCGACGGCGTAGTCGCTCAGGTGGTTGAGGTTTTTGCGCAGCTGCTTCATGGTGTCGAGGATCTTGCGCAGTTCCCGCTGGTTCTTTTCGATGTCGAAGCGGCTGATGCGGCGGACGGGCAGGGCCAGGAGTTTGTCGATGTCCTCGTCGGTGACGTCGCGCGTGAGCAGGGGCCGGAAGGGTTCCAGGCCGGCGTAGACCTCCTTGTACTCCTCCTCCTCGCTGCGGCACTCCTCGATGCGCTTGTAGATGCGGTACTCGAAGAAGATCTGGGCCAGGGTCTTGGCGAGGAAGAGTTCGGCCTGACGCCGGTACTCGTTCTCCAGCTCGCAATTGAGGTATTCGAGGAGTTTCTCGGTGTTGCGGCGGATGACCTGATGCACGGACATCTGCACGGGCTTGCGGTCGCGGATGACCGTCATGTTGACGGAGATGGAGACGGAGCAGTCCGTGTACATGTAGAGGGCCTGAAGCGTCTTTTCGGGATCCGCGCCGCGCATGGGGACGACCCTGATCTCCACCTGTTCGGTGGTGTAGTCGTTGACGCTGGAGATGCGTATTTTGTTCTTCTCGGCGGCCTTTTCGATGGAGGCCACGAGGCTCTCTGTGGTGGTGGTCGCGGGGATCTCGCGGATGACCAGCTCCCTGCCGTCGATCTCGATCCGGGCGCGGAGGACGATGCGGCCGTTGCCGTCGTCGTACTCCCGGGCGTCCATGAGGCCGCCCTGAAGGAAGTCGGGATAAAGTTCGAAGGGCTCGCCCCGCAGGGCCGCGATCTGGGCCTCCAGCAGTTCGTTGAAGTTGTGGGGCATGATGCGGGTGGCCATGCCGACGGCGATGCCGTCGCTGCCCAGCATGAGCAGCGAGGGGATCTTCACGGGCAGGACGACGGGCTCCTGATTGCGGCCGTCGTAGGAGTCCACCAGTTCGGTGATCTCGTCGGAGAAGAGGACCTCGCGGCCCAGAGGCGAGAGACTGCACTCGATGTACCGGGGCGCGGCGGCGGGACTGCCGGTGAAGATGTTGCCGAAGTTCCCCTGCTTGGTGATGAAGTATTCCTTGTTGGCCAGCACCACCAGCGCGTCGCCGATGGAGGCGTCGCCGTGGGGGTGGTAGTGCATGGTGTTGCCGACGATGTTGGCGGCCTTGTGGGTCCGGCCGTCGTCGACGCGGTGGAGCACCCAGAGGATGCGGCGCTGGACGGGTTTGAGACCGTCGTCGACGTCGGGGATGGCCCGGTCCTTGATGACGTAGGCGGCGTAGTCGAGGAAATAGCGGTCCATCATGGCCCGGAAATAGGCGTTGCTGTCGCCGCCGCTCTGGCGGACGGCGGCCTCGCCGTCGCTCTCGGGCTCGGAGATCTCCGCGGCGGAGGTGTCGAGGACTTCAGGCTCCTTCGCGGCGGGATCGTCCGTGCGGGGATCTCGGGGAACGTCACTCATACTTGGAGACCTCCAGATTGGTCATGATGTAGTCCTTGCGCTCCGGGGTGTTGGCGCCCATGAAAAATCCGAGGGTCTCGGGGATGTTGCGCATGTTTTCCAGCGTCACCGGCTGGAGCCGGATGTCCTTGCCGATGAACTGGCCGAACTCCTTGGGGGAGATCTCGCCCAGCCCCTTGAACCGGGTGACTTCGGCCTTTTTGCCCAGTTTCTCCGCGGCCGCGTCCCGTTCGCCCTCGCTGTAGCAGTAGATGCACTCCTTCTGGCTCGTGCGGACCCGGAAGAGCGGCGTGTCGAGGATGAAAAGATGCCCCGAGAGCACCAGCTGGTCGAAGAAGGTCAGAAAATAGGTGATCAGCAGATTGCGGATGTGCATGCCGTCCACATCGGCATCGGTGGCGATGACCACCTTGTCGTAGCGGAGACTTTCGGTGTCCTCCTCGATGCCCAGGGCCTGGGTGAGGAACATGAGCTCCTCGTTGGAGTAGATCTTGTCCCGCTTGAGTCCGTAGCAGTTGAGGGGCTTGCCCCGCAGCGCGAAGATGGCCTGGCAGTCCACGTCGCGGCAGACCTCCAGACTCCCGGCGGCGGAATTGCCCTCGGTGAGGAAGATCATCGTCTCCTTGGGTTCGACCTTGCGGGGCCACTTGTCCCCCGTGTGGAACTTGCAGTCCTTGAGCTTGGGGATGCGCAGACGGGTCTTCTGGGAGCTCTCGCGGGACTTTTTCTTCACTTCCTGGATCTCGCGGTGCATGTGCTCGTTGCGGGCGACTTTCTCCAGAATGATCTCGGCGGTGGCGGCATTTTTGTAGAGGTAGTCCACGAGGGCGTCCCGGACGGCGTTGACCACTGGACCGCGGATGTCGGTGTTGCTGAGACGGTTCTTGGTCTGGGACTCGAACATGGGCTCCCGCACCTTGACGGCGATGGCGCCGATGAGCCCGTCGCGGACGTCGTCGGCCTTGTAGTTCTTGCCGGAAAACTCGTTGATGCCCTTGAGCACCCCCTCCTTGAAGGCCGAGAGATGGGTGCCGCCGTCGTGGGTGAACTGGCCGTTGACGAAGGAGAAGCTGATCTCCCCGTAGCGGTCGCTGTGGGTGAGCGCGAATTCCACTTCCTTGGACCGGAAGGCGATGACGTCGTAAAGCTTCTCGTCGCCGGTCTCGGCCTCCAGCAGGTCGCGCAGTCCGGAGGAGGAGTAGTAGCGCTGGTTGTTGTAGTAGAGCGAGAGCCCGCTGTTGAGGTAGGCGTACATCCAGATGCGCTTTTCCACATACTCCTGGCGGAAGGAGAAACCGGGGAAGAGCTCCCCGTCGGGCTCGAAAAGGGTCCAGGTGCCGTTGCGGTCCTCGGTCTTGCCCTCGAGGGTCTCCTTGAGTTTGCCCCGTTCGAAGCGGGCCTCGCGGAACTTGCCGTCGCGGACGGAGCGGACGACGAACTCACGGGAGAGGGCGTTGACGGCCTTGGAGCCGACGCCGTTCATGCCGATGGAAAACTGGAAGGCGTCGTCGTTGTACTTGCCGCCGGTGTTGATGACCGAGACGCACTCCACCAGTTTCTGCAGCGGGATGCCCCGGCCGTAGTCCCGGACCGTGACCCGGGGGCCCTCCACGGTGATCTCGATGCGCTTGCCGCAGCCCATGATGAACTCGTCGATGCTGTTGTCGACGATCTCCTTGAGCAGGACGTATATGCCGTCGTCCGGGTGGGAGCCGTCGCCCATCCGGCCGATGTACATGCCGGGGCGTCTCCGGATGTGTTCCAGAGACTCCAGCGTCTTGATGGAGTTTTCATCGTACTGCGGCGTCGCCATCTTGTCCGTCGATATCCTTTCGGTCAGAAACAATCCCTAAAATGTACCATGATTTCGCGATTTTTTCAAGTTCTCCCTTGTTTTAATTTTTCCGGCGTGTTATCTTAAAACGGAACATCGAACACGGGAGGGGACGGTTATGTTTTTCGATCCTGTTTATCTGCTTTTCGCACTGCCCGGACTTCTGCTGGCGCTGTGGGCGTCGGGCAAGACGAAACTCACCTTCGAGCGCTATTCCCGCACGGCGGCCCGTTCGGGCCTCACCGGGGCGGAGGCCGCGCAGCGGCTCCTTTACGCCTCCGGGATCACCGATGTCGCGATCGAACGGACGGGGGGCTTCCTCTCGGACCACTACGACCCCACGTCCAAAACCCTGCGGCTGTCGGACGGCGTGTACAACTCCTCCAGCCTCTCGGCCATCGGCGTGGCCTGTCACGAGGCGGGACATGCCATCCAGCACGCCACGGGCTACGCGCCGCTGGGACTGCGCAGCGCCCTCGTGCCCGTCATCAACCTGACCAGTCCCGTCTCGTACATCCTCATCGTCCTCGGCGTCCTGCTGAGCGCGCCGGGGCTCGTGAAGCTTGGGATCATCTGCTTCGCGGCGGCGGTGGTCTTCGCCGTCGTGACTTTGCCGGTGGAGTACAACGCAAGCGCCCGGGCCAAAAGCCTCATGGTGCAGTGCGGCATCGTCTCCCCCGAGGAGAGCCGGGCCGCCGGGGACGTCCTCAATGCGGCGTTCCTCACCTACGTCGCCGCGGCGGTCTCCGCGCTGCTGACGCTGCTTTACTACATCTTCCGCTTTTCCTCCAGCCGGGACTGACTACCGCAGGAGCATGAAGACGGCGGTGCCGCAGATGATGGAAACGAGAGGATTCCTGCAAACATACTGCAGTCCCGCCGTGACGATCCCCGCCAGCAGGGCGGCGGGGAAGCGGTCCCAGCCGGAGACGTTGTAGTCGATCACGCTGAAAATGCTGTAGACGACCAGCATGGCGATGGCGGCCGCGGTCAGGACTCTTCCGAGGTAGAACAGCAGGGCGGGCGTTTTTTTTCTGCCGGAGAGCAGCAGAAAGGGGAAGGCCCGCAAAAAGATGACGACCGCCGCCATGACGGCGATCATGAGCCACTGGTGGAGCGTCATTTGCCTTCCTCCCGCGCCTTCTGGAGTTTCCCCCGGAGCGCCAGCAGCAGGGCGATGGTGACCGCCATGGCCGGCAGGAGAAGTTTGTTCACGTGTCCCGGAGAAAAGGCGACGAAGACCGCCAGCACGGCGGCCGTGACGCTCCCCCCGATGACGGCGGGGATGCGGTTGTCCGCGTCGCGGCAGAGATCGACCAGGACCACGATGAAGAGCGCCGCCATGGCGAAGTCCACGCCCGAGGTGTCGAAGGGGAGCAAACTGCCCAGCACCGCGCCCGCGACGGAGCCGACGACCCAGTACATGTGATCGAAGAAGGCGACGCAGAAGAGGTAAACACGCTTTTCCCGGCCCCGGCGGCGGTCCTGGGTCTCGATGGCGTAGGTCTCGTCGGTGAGGGTGCCGATGAGGTAGTATTTGAGGGGCCGGGGATAGGGGCGGAAGGTCCGCAGGAAGGGCAGACCGTAGACCGTGTAGCGGATGTTGATCACGAGGGCCAGCACCGCGGTGAGGGCGAGGGAATAGGCGTCGGCGTTCCGGAGCATCTCCACGGCGGCGAACTGCATGCTGCCGGAGATGGTGAAAAAGCTCATCACGGCGGCGGTGAGGCCGTCGGCGCCCCTGACCTGCGTGGAGAGCAGGATCCCGAAGGCCATGCCCATGGTGAGATAGCCCATCAGCACCGGCATGGAGCTGACGAAGGCGGCCCTGACGGTTTTCGCGGACATCTTATTTTTCGGCAGCTTCCGTTTCCGGCTTGCCGGAGAGCTTCATGACGCGCTTGTGGACGAAGAAGTACACCGCGCCGAAGACGACGGCGGCGGCGATGATCCAGCCGTAGTGGTCGGAGATGATCTGCTTGCCCTTGTTGACCAGGGCGGGATAGTCCATGTCGCCGGAGAGGTGGCCGAGCCACGCGCCGATGGCGGTGAGGATCACGACCCAGATGCCCGCACCGAGGCCGGTGAAAAGGAGGAAACTGCCCAGTTTCATCTTGGCCAGTCCCGCCGGGATGGAGATCAACTGGCGGATCGCCGGCAGCAGGCGGCAGACGAAGGTCGCCGCCGCGCCGTATTCGCGGAAGATCTCTTCGGCCCGCAGGACCGTTTCCTCCTTGAGGAAGAAATATTTTCCGTACTTGTGCAGCGCCGTGCGCCCCAGATAGAGGGCCAGATAGTAGTTGACGAGCGCGCCCGCGATGGAGCCGGTCGTGCCGATGACGATGGCGAGGATGCAGTCGATCCACACGTTCCCCGTGAGCATCTCGCCCCGGGCCGCCAGAAAGCCCGCCGGGATCATCACCACTTCGCTGGGGAAGGGGATGAAGGAGCTCTCGACGGTCATGAAGATGAAAATGATCAGCAGTCCCCACAGGTGGGCGAACTGGGCGAAATAGGCGATGTGCGAGGCGAGCGTTTCGGTCATGGTCACAGGATCCCGGTGTCAGTTGTTGTTCGGTCCGCCTAATATATCACGCCCCCGGGGCGTTTTCAAGAGATCCGCCCTTCGGCTCAGGCGGAAACGGTGGGGCGTGACGGCGTAGTGTTTTTTGAACAGCTTTATCAGGTGGTTGCCGTCGGCGAACCCGAAATTTTCGGCCAGTTCCTCCACGCTGACATTGCTGTCGGTCAGGGCTTGTCTCACCAGTTCCAAACGCAGGAATCGGCAGTATTTCAGCGGCGGCATGCCGGTGATCTCCCGGAATTTCCGGCTGAACCCCGAGGCGCACATGCCGTATTTTCGGGCGGTCTCCGGGATCCGCACGAGTTTCCGCGGGTCCCGTTCCATCTCTTCGATCGCCGCGAGGATCTTTTTGTCGGCGGTCTCCGGGGCGCGGCTCCAGCGTTCGGGCGCGTGGAGCCCGATGGAGATCAGGTATTCCAGCGTCAGGCTTTTGGCCATCAGTCGGTGGGCCGCTTCCTGCCGGGGGGCCTGCAGATGGTTCATCAGCCGCCGGAGAAGCCGTTCGGCCTCGGCGAACTCCAGCGGCAGCAGGTGCAGACGGGGAAAGTGACACGATCCCGCCGCAAGTTCCCTCAGCGCGGGGAGCTCCGCGACGATCCGGAACTCCTCCTCCGTGAAAAGTTCCGGCAAAAATCCCATGGTGTACAGCAAAACGTCCCGCTTGTCCTGGAACTGGTGCCTGACGCCCGGCGGGATCACGTACAGGTCTCCCCGGATGAGGGTGCTCTTCTGCAGCAGTTCGTTTTCCCGCCCGTAGACGCAGTGGATGGTGCACCCGCTGCGCACGAGAGCGATCTCGAAGAAGTCGTGGCTGTGGACGGAATCGTTACCGCCGCCCTGGGCGTTGCTGAAAAGCAGCAGCGGATAGCCCCGGTACTCAATGCGTTCCTTCAGTTTGTAATACACCGGATGATCCTCCTTCTTCAAATATACCCCCCGTTGCACCCAAAACAAGAAGATTTTAGAGAAATATACTGTTTTTTTGAAAAAATATCCTTGGCATGGGGCCCGGAACGGACTATAATATGGCAAGGTGCAAGGGGCGAATCATAATCCGGGAGGTGTTCCCCATGGGCAAAAAGATCACGACGGCGGTCTATTATTTTCCGAACTGGCACGTCGAAAAGCGCAACGAACCTCATCACGGCCGGGGCTGGACCGAGTGGGAGCTGATGAAGCGCGCAACGAGCCGCTTCCCCGGCCACGGCCAGCCCAAGGTGCCCCTGTGGGGGTACGAGGACGAGTCCCTGCCCGAGGTGATGCGCAAAAAATGCGAATGCGCAAAAAAATACGGCATCGACGCCTTCATCTTCGACTGGTACTGGTATGCCGGAGCCCCCTATCTGGAGGGCGCGCTCAAGCGGGGCTTCCTCGGCATGAAGAAAAGGACCGGCCTCAAATTCGCCCTGATGTGGGCCAATCACAACTGGATGAACTTCCACCCCGGCATCAAGAGCGGGAAGTACGAGATCCATTTCCCCTGGGACACGACTTTCGGGGAGGTCGGGACCGTCTGGGACTACATCATCGAAAACTATTTCAAAGACGAGGACTACTGGCAAGTCGACGGCAAGCCCTATTTCTCGATCTACGCGGTCAACCGCTTCATCATGCAGATGGGCGGCGTGGAGAAGACCGCCGAGGCCCTCGCCCTGCTCCGCAAAAAGGCCGCTGCCGCCGGCATCGGGGACGTGCACGTGAACGCCATCTGGTTCGACAACCTCGAGGCCGATCCCTCGACCGTCTGCAGTCAGCGGGAGTGGCACACCCGCATCGGATTTTCCAGCTATACCAGCTACAACGTGCCGATGTTCACCATGTACCCCATGGAAAAGCGTCCCTTCCCCCGCATGGATCACCGGGCGGCTTTCGATTTCTATTACCCCCTGGCGCAGCGGGCGCTGAAAAATCTGCCCGCGCCCTACTACCCCGTGGTGACCATGGGCTGGGACTCCAGTCCCCGCACCATCCAGTCGGACACCTACGAAAACGGCTGCTACCCCTGGCTCCCCGTGGTGGAGGCCGGTCCCGAGATCTTCGGGAGCGAACTGCGCGACGCGGCGGCCCTCGTGGACGGGCGGCCCGAAAGCGAGCGGATCCTTTTCATCAACGCGTGGAACGAGTGGACGGAGGGCAGTTATCTCGAACCCGACACGGTCCACAAATTCTCCTATCTGGAAGAGGTCGCCAAGGTGGCCGGGAACAATTGAAAATCATCATCCTGCGGAGATATTTCCTATGAAAAAACAGCTCATCTTCACCGCCGCGGCATCGGTTCTGATGCTGGGCGCCGTACCGGCCGTGCCGGATTACGTGGGGAACAAATTCGGCATGGAGGGGCTTTCGCCGGACTTCGTCGAGCCCGGTCCCGGCCTCTCCCGTCTCCGGCTCATGGGCCGGACGCTTCTTGCGGGCTTCAAAAGGGTGACCTTCGACGGCGACACCCTTCTGCCCGCGGAGATCGACATCAGGGGCCGCAAACTTTTGACTTCCCCCGCGAAGCTTGAGATCCGGGCCGACGGCAAAGAGCTGGCCGTCGGCGAAAAGAAACTGGCGATGTCTGGCAAAAATCAGGTTTCCGGGAGCTTCTCCGGCTCCGCCGGGAGCGTCCGGGTCGACGGCAAGCTCGTCGTGGACTTCGACGGCACGATGATCTACGAGTTCACCCTCACCCCCGGCCGAAAGGGCGCGAAGCTGGAAAAAACTCAACTGCGCTTCCCGCTGGATCTGCCCGGCGACAAGCTGGTCTCCGCCCAGGTGGAAGGGCCCAACCGTCCCCAGTCCGGTCTGGAGGCCGAGAGACGCCGCCTGCGGCTCAACTTGAAGGACAATACGCCCTTTGCCCCCGGGTTCTGCCCCCTCCTTTGGATCGGCGACACCAAAGGCGGCCTTTCCGTCGCCTGCGAAAGCGCCCATGACTGGAACTGCACGCCCAAAAAGGAGTTCGTTTTCGATCCCGCTTCCGGCGTCCTCGCCGTCAACGTCGTCGAACAGCCCGTGACGCTGGAGAAACCGGTCTCCTACCGCTTCTACTTCAACGTCACCCCCCTGCGGCAGATGCCCAAAGACTGGCGTTCGTGGCGGCTGGGGACGCGCTACGCCAACTTCAACAAGACCGACAGCACCCATCTTGTGTACTGGCAGTTCTGGCGGGCCAACCGCACCGAGTGCCACAACAACCTCTGGATCCACAAGCCCGAACTTCTCCGGCAGATCAGCGAGTTCGACAAAAAGGCCGGCCGGAGCATCCTGCACTACATGCATCCCCAGCTCCAGAGCCACACCATCGTCGCCGAGGACGGCGGCCAGACTTACGTGCTGGAAGACCCCTATCTGCTGGAACTGGCGAAGAAGGTGAAGTATCTGCCCCAGCCCTCGTACAAGTCCTCGGTCCCGGTGATCCCGGCGGGGGCGAAAAGGTTCACCTCCGTGGCCGAAAGGGACAAGGCGCTGGACGGCCGGATGCTCAACGGGAAAGTGTATGAAATGAGCATCGCCCCGGTGCCGGAGTTCCGCGACAAGCTCGTCGCCGGCGCGAAAATGATGATCGACCACGGGGCCGATGGCATCTACTGCGACGGCGCCGGTCCCCGGGAGAATTACCGGCCGGGCCCGGAGGGCGGCATGCCCGACTTCCGCGGCGTCGTGCGGCCCACGTACCCCATCGGCGGCTACCGGGCGCTTTTCAAGCGCATCCGCGCCCTCGTCCGGGGGAACAATCCCCATGCTTGGATGCTGGCCCACAACAGCGGCGTGACTTATGCCCCCATCGTCTCGCTCTTCGACATCCGCATGACGGGCGAGAACGAGTTCTACTGGTACAAGGAGGAAGAGGTGCGTGACGCCTCTCCCGACGGCGAATTCTACTACGCCTACGTCTGGGGCGACATCGACAATTTGAAGGCCGACTTCCCCCGCGCCTGGGGCGTGCCCGTCGTGCTCCTGCCCGAGCTCAAGGGCCGGGATCACAAGCCCTACAAAAAAATCACCCGCGGGACCCGGACCATGCTCAGCTACGCCATCCAGTTCGATTTCCTCTACTGGGCGCTCTGGTGCGACGCCCGGGAGATCGCCAAATTCGACGCCATCCGCAGCCGTTTCGGCATGAAGGAGGACAGGAGCGCCAAAACCGAGTTCGTCCCCTACTGGGAGAACAAACTCTTTTCCGCCTCCGATCCCGCGGTGAAGGTCGGTTATTACGAGCGCGTCATGCAGATCGATCCGGATTTCAGTCAGCCCGAGGAAAAGCGTTATCTGCTTCTCGTCAGCAACATCCAGTTCAGCGGCACGAAGGTGCGCGTCACCCTGCCGAAGACGGCCTTCCCGCTCAAGGCGGTCGAGCGCCAGAGCAACAAGACGCTCGCGGTCGCCGACAACACGATCACGCTTGACATCGCCCCCTACGACTTCGCGGTGGTCGAGGTGTGGGGCAAGGCCGACAAATAGCCGCGTCCCTCCTCGGGGCGGGCTTGCAAAAATTTTTTCAGGGTATACAGTATAGGCGCGGGGTCTCCGCGGAAAGGAACAGTCGACAATGGCGAAACACCGGGTCATCCTCATCGGCTGCGGCATCATGGCCAAACAGCACGTCGCCCGTTTCGAAGGCGTGGCGGACCGCGTGGAGATCTCCGCCGTGGCGGATGTTGTCAAGGAGCGGGCGCAGGCGGTCAGCGATCTCTTGCCCAATCACCCGCCGGTCTTCACCGATTATCACGACGCGCTGCCCCACGGGGACGCGGTGCTGCAGTCGCTTCCGCACCATCTCCACGCGCAATGCGTGATCGACTGTCTCGACGCGGGACTGCACGTGCTTTCGGAGAAGCCTCTGGCCAACAGCGAAGAGGAGTGTCTGGCGATGATCGAGGCCGCCCGGCGCAATAAAAGGATCCTGATGGTCGCCTACTGCATGCGGTTCCACCCCCTGCTCCGGGAGATGCGGCGTCTGATCAAAGAGGAGACCTTCGGCAAGTGCTTCCAGCTCTCCATCTGGACCGAACAGTTGACCATGCTCCGCAGTGCGTGGCTGGGAGACCGCCGGACTCTGGGCGGCGGCCAGCTTTTCAGTCACGGCTGTCATTACATCGACCTCATGCTGTGGATGATGGGCAACCCCGTGAGCGGCGCGCATTTCGGCACCAATCTGGGGACGCCGTGGATGGACCGCGAGGGCACCAGCAACGTCTGTCTGCAGTTCGAAAGCGGCGCTCTGGGGTATCACTTCGGCACCTGGGGCGCCCGGGGGACCAAGATGGGCTACGATTTCCAGGCCCACTGCGAGCAGGGGCTGATCCAGCTGGACTACTACGGCGGCAAACTCATCTTCCGCTGCAAGGATCCGGAACACGTCCCGGGGCAGGCGGTCACGTCCGAGGAGACGGTCCTCATGGAGTCTCCCAAGGCCAAGCCCACGGCGGAGGAGATGGCCCACTTCATCGACTGCATCGAGACCGGCAGGACCCCGGAGACCACGCCGGAAGACAGTCTTCAGGGCCTGCGGGTCATCTGGAAGCTTTACGAAGCCGAAGATGCCGGGCGCCTCGCCGATCTGCGGGGACTGGGGTTTTCGGAGGAGAAAAAATGATCATCGCCGCATTCGGTGACTCCATCACCGAGGCCCGGACCGGGATCCTTCCCGAAGAGGGCTGGGACAATTTGCTCAGAAAAGCGCTGGGGCCCTCCCACACCCTGATCAACGCCGGGGTGGGCGGCAACTCCGCCCGCGAGGCCGCGGCCCGCTGGGAACGGGACGTGCTGGCCCGCAAGCCCGATTACATCCTCCTGGAGCTGGGCGGCAACAACCACGATCCCCGTCCGGGGCATGAGGCCCGCCGGGTGGGCGACGAAGAGTTTCTCGAAATTTTGAGGAAACTCCACGCTTCGCTTCCGGCAAATTTCCCCGCGGCGGCGCTGACCTTCCCGCCCGTCATCGACGAACGGCATCAGTTTTCCCCGCTGGTCCCCGGCGGCAAGGTGGACGAGGAGGCGGAGAGCCAGCGACGGATCCTGCGGGACTTCGCGGCCGAAAGCGGCTGGGACTTGCTCGATCTCCACAAAATATTTTTTCCCCGCCGCCATGAATTGATTTTGCCCGACGGCGTCCATCTCAACGCCGCGGGCAACCGCCTGCTGAAGGAAAAGGTCTGGGAACTCCTGAAAAAGCGGTTCCCGCGGGAGTTCGAAGAGCCCGGCCGTACCGACAAAGCGACATCCGATCGCAAACCATAAGGAAAGGAGTTTTTGCCATGGATCGTCAAAGAAAGTCTTTCACCCTGATCGAGCTCCTGGTCGTCATCGCGATCATCGCCATTCTGGCGGCGATGCTGATGCCGGCGCTGAGCAATGCCCGGGACCGTGCGAAAAGTGCGAATTGCATGAACAACGTCAAGCAGATCGGTCAGGCGTTCTTCCAGTACCGCGACGCCAACGACGGCTGGTGCTTCACGCTTTACGTGGGGCTGAAGCCCAACTATTACTGGCCGATCCACCTCAGGGACAAGTACGGCATCCAGAACAAGTCCTATCAGTGCGCCGCTGCGACGGCTCCTGCGAACTGGAACGCCGATTACCAATACCAGACCGTCTCCTACGGTTACAACTACTATCATCTCGCCAGCAGCCACTATTACGGCGGCGACGGCAATCTGCCGGCGAAAGACGTGCAGATCAAGGCCCCCGGCACGACCATCGCCTTTCTCGAAGCCGGCAGTCTGGCCAACACGCCTCTGCTCTCTTACGGCCGGTACGCGGTCAATTCGTTCTTCCGCGATTACAACGGCGGCATCGGCGGCGGCGCCTGTGCCCGGCACAACAGTTCGATCATGATCAACTGGTTCGACGGCCATGCCTCCGGCATGCAGATCGCCAACTGGGCGAATCCCTACACGGAACTGGGTTCCGTTGCGTCGGCCAATCAGGTGGGCAAGAGCGGCAATTTCTGGGACCGGGACAAGATCCGCAAGTAAAAGCACGGAAGGCGCGTTCATGAAAAAGCCGCTGATCTCTTCTCTTCTTTTCGCGGGACTGGCCGCCGTTTTGAGCCCGGCGCAGGCAGCGGGCAACGATTTCGGCAAGGCGGGGCTCTCCCCGGACTATGTCGATCCCTCCGGCCGTCTGGAAAGGCTGACGGCCGACGGGAACACCCTCAGAATGGGGGCAAAAAAGGTGGAGTTTTCCCCCGGCGCCTCCATCGGGAACATCCGGGTCGGCCGGGAGAAGGTCCTTGCCGGTCCGGCGACGGTCGGGATCCGCGCGGAGGGCAAACCTCTGCCCGTTTCCGGCGGCGATGTCACGCTGAAAATGACGGGCAAAAACGCCGCCGAGGCGGTCTCGACGGGGCGTTTCCCCGGCGGACAGGTCCTCCTGCGCGTCGCCGCGGGCTGGGACCACACTCTGCACGCGGAGCTGACGGTCCGGCCGGAGAGATCCCTGACGGTCGACGCCCTGACGCTGAACTTCCCGCTGGCGCTGGGAAAGGAAAAACTGCTCACCGGCGTCGCCGAGCCGCCGATGAAAGTCCTGGCGGGCCGTCAGGCCGAGATGCTCTATCTGAGAAAGAACATCAAAACGAAGGAGCCTCTGGACCTCTCCGCGTGGCACAATCTCTGGCTGGGCAACACCCGCTGCGGTCTGGCGTGGAGCTTCGCCGATCTCAAGAACTGGAACACGACTTTCGGCAAGGAGATGACCTTCCGCCCCGAAAAGGATCTGCTGACCATCAACCTCATCGACCGCAGGACGACCCTCTCCGGGCCGGTCGTGTACAAGTTCGTGATGAACATCACGCCCCTCGCCAAAATGCCCCCCAGGTGGCGCGCGTGGAAGATCGGCACCCGCTACAACAACATGATCAAAACCGCCGCGGACAAACTGATCTACTGGTCCTTCTGGCGGCCGGGCACCATCGCCGCCCACAACAGCCGCTGGGTCTTCGACGAGAAAAAACTCAAGGAGATCGCCGCTTTCGACGCCGCGGCCGGGAAGACCCGGATGTTCTACCTCATCCCCTCGCACTACACCTGGAGCGTCCTCGCTTCGAAGGACGGCAAGCCCTGCATGCTGGTCGACAGGGAGCTGGAGGGAATGACCTCCCGCGCGCTGACCGTGCCGGATTACTCCTACCGGTTCAAAAAGCCCGCGGGCGTCACGGAGATCACCTCCCTCGAGGAGTGGAAAAAACTCTTCGGCGGCGAGCCGCCCCGGACCCGCCGCGCGGGCGAGCGGGCCTGCCGTCTCACCCGGGAGCTTCTGGAGCGGAACATGGAGATCGTACAGAAGTTTTCTTTCGACTACAACATCCCCGGCATCTACTCCGACGGCGTCGTCCCCAAGGCGGATTTCAACACCGCCGCGGGCGCGGTCAAGGATGGGGAGGGGCGGGTCCGCCCGGTCTACGCCCTTGCCGAATATCAGGAGCTCTACCGCAGGATCCGGGCGGTCGTCACGGCCAAGGACGCCAAAAAGGGCATGATGGTCGCCCACAACAGCGCCGTCCGGTTCATGCCCTCGCTGGCCCTCTTCGACTTCGTGATCTTCGGCGAGGACTTCTTCTACTGGTATCAAGACCCCGAGAAGCGCGACGCCTCGCCCGACGGGGAATTCTATTACGCCCACATCTGGGGGGACATCGACAATTTGAAGACCGAGTTCTACCGCCAGTACGGCCAGCCTCAGGTCTTTCTGCCGGAGCTTCGGGGCGCGGACCGCAAGGTCTTCCCCGAACCGGCCCGTGGGACCCGCACGATGCTCTGCTACACGATCCAGTTCGACATGCTCTACTGGCCCCTGTGGTGCGACGCCGGTCAGATCAACGCCTTCGACGCCATCCGGCAGAAGTTCGGCGTGGGCGGCAGCGACTCTTCCGCCGTCGAGTTCATCCCCTACTGGGAGAACAAAAAGTTCGTTCCCTCCGATCCCAAGGTGAAGGTGGGGTACTATGAAAAGAACCACGCCCACGACCCCTACTACCCGGAGGAAAAGGCCCAGAGTTTCCTGCTCCTCGTCTCCAACCCGGAGTTCGCAAAGAGCGAGTTCTCCCTCGCCCTGCCCAAAGAGTTCGGCAACGTGCGCGTGACCGACAGTTACACCCAAAAGCAGGTCCCGGTCAAGGAGGGGAAGATCGCCCTTGCGCTGGATCCCTTCTCCTTCGCCGTGCTGGAGCTCGCCGTCAGCGAGTGACGGGTTTTTTCGGGCAAATTTCCCCGCAGGGGATTTGACAAATCGCCTTTTCCGGTATAAAGTACGGGAACGGCAAATTTGCATACGGTAACGGATTTTTGAGGAAAACGTCTATGAAACACGCGTCAAGTCTTCGCCGCTTCACCCTCGTGGAGCTGCTCATCGTCGTCGGCATCATCGCCCTGCTCGCCGGTCTCGTTCTGCCCGCCGTCATCGGCGGCATCCGGCAGGGAAGGGTCACCCAGGCCAAGTCCGATCTGGCCGCCCTCATGATGGCCCTCAAGGGCGTCGAAGGCACCTACGGGAAAATGGTGAAGCTCACCAGCGGCAGCAACTACACTTTCGGCGGGAACAATTTGACCGCAAACTCCGACAATCTCATTTCCCTGGGGGGCGGGGAGGTGACCAGTTCCGCCAATTCCGACGAGGCTTACAAAGCCTTCATCGTCGAACTGAGCGCTCCGGAGAAAAGGGACGGCAGCGGTTATGCCATCGGTTCCCCCAACGTCAATGCCCGGAGGATCAAGTTTCTGGAGCCCCGGGCGTCGTTTAATCCCGATTCCGGTGTGACGTACAACGGCACCGCGAACTCCCCCCACCTTTGGGCGGATCCTTGGGGAAGGTTTTACAGGATCTATATCAACGTGACGGGTGCGGACAGTGTCGCCTTGGCCGGAACGTCGAAGACCCTTGCCGCGAAGGCCGCGGGGTACTCCTTCGGTCCCAACGGTACGGACAACAGCGGGTGCAACGCGAGTCTCAACGCCTGTATCACCAGCTCGGACTCCTCCAATCACAAGCTCCACGACGACGTCACCAGCTGGGACTGATATGACCGAAACGCCCCCCCCGGACGCGCCCGTCCTCACCGTCAGCGACGCCAACCGGGCGGTGCGCGACGTGGTGGAGGGCAGCTTCGGGCCCTTCTGGCTCACGGGCGAGGTGGGGAGCCTGATCCTCCACCGCTCCGGCCACGCCTATTTCACCCTCAAGGACGACCGCACGCAGATCCGCGCGTGCTTTTTCGGCGGCGCCGACGTCTGCCGGAACTTCGGCGTCGGCAACGGCAGTCTCGTCGAGGGCTTCGGCCAGCTCACCGTCTACGAGGCCCGGGGCGAGTACCAGTTCAGCGCCCGGAGCCTGCGCCCGGCGGGCATCGGCAAACTCCAGCAGGAGTTCGAGGCCGTCAAGGCGAAGTTGGAGGCCGAGGGGCTGTTTTCTCTCGACCGCAAGAAGCCCATCCCGCTCCTGCCCCGGCGCATCGGCGTCGTGACCAGCCCCTCCGGCGCGGCGATCAAGGACTTTCTGCAGATCATCGGCCGCCGTTTCCCCAACGTGACAATAAAGATTTACCCCTGTCTCGTCCAGGGGGAGGGGGCGGCCCGTCAGGTGGCCGCGGGGGTCGAGTTCTTCAACCGCATCAGGGGCTGCGACGTCATCGTCGTCACCCGGGGCGGCGGCAGCATGGAGGATCTGTGGTGCTTCAACGACGAAGCCCTCGCCCGGGCCGTGGCCGCAAGCGCGATCCCCGTCATCAGCGCCGTGGGCCACGAACGGGACTTCACCATCTGCGACTTTGCCGCCGACTTGCGCGCCCCCACGCCTTCGGCGGCGGCGGAGCTGGTCATCTCCCACCACGAGGAGCTTTTCAATCGTCTGCGCCGGGCGGAACACGGGCTCCATCAAAGTCTTTCCCTCATCTCCGCCCGCTGCCGCTCCCGGCTGGAGCGGGCCAAAGCGGCCCTCAACCGCCATGCCCCGGAGCGGCTTCTCCAGCTCCGCGCCCAGAAGACGGACGAGCTGGAGATGCGGCTCGCCCACGCCGCGAGATCCCTCCTCGCCGCCCGCAAAGCCGAGGTGGAGCGTCTCCGCGCCGCCCTGCTGGCCCAGGATCCCGGGAAACTTCTGGAACGGGGCTACGCGCTGGTCTTCGATCCCGCCACGGGATTGCCCGTCACCACGTCGAAGATCCCTCCCGAAACGGACCTCGATCTGCGTTTCGCCGACGGAACGGTCCCCGTCACGACCCGGCCGCAGGGGTGAGGAGGACGCATCCATGAAGAAAGACCCAGAAAAAGCCACGTCCATGGAGCGCGCATACCGCCGGATCCGCGAGAAGATCATGGCGGGCGAGCTCCTCCCCGGGACCCCCCTCCGCGAAGAGCACATCGCCCGTGAGCTGGGTGTCAGCGCCACCCCCGTCCGCGAGGCTCTGCGGCGGCTGGCCAACGAGGGCTGCGTTTCCAGTGCCCCCTACCGGGGCAGTTTCATCAGGGAGTTCAGCGACAGGGAGCTGGACGACCTCTTCCGGCTCCGGGAGGTGCTGGAGGGGCTGGCCGTCCGGCTGGCCGCCGAAAACGCCTCTTCCGGAGAGCTGGAACAGGTCAAGGCCGCCGTCGGCGCCGAGGCCCGTTACATCGCGGAAGCGGAAAAGGCGGGCCTTTCGGAGCTTCAGCCCAGTTTCGAACAGGAGATCGCCTTTCACGCCGCCGTCGCGTCCGTCTGCGGCAGCGTCCGGCTCGCCGAACAGCTGGAGACGGTCAAAACCCAGCTGGCCTGCGTTTTCCTGCTGGACCGCGGCGCGGTCCCCCTGACCCGGCTGCTGCGGGTCAATCTCCAGCACCGGATGATCGCCGAGGCCGTCTTTCTCCGCTGGGGCGACGCCGCAGAAGGGCTCATGCGCTGCCATCTCCGCGAGGGCCGCGCCCGGCTCGCCGCCCTTCGCCGGGGAGAGACCTCCCGCGAAGAACCCCTCTGACCGGCCGAAATTCCCGACCGGGGACTTGAAATGAAACGATTTCGGTGTTATTGTATGACAAATAACAACGGGGATGACCGATCACAACAGGGAGGACCGATACATGTTTCGAAAAGAGTGTGAACTGACGATTTTTTCCGATCCGGACTTTTTTGCGGCTTTTCCGGCGGTGGCGAATCTGGGGGGCGGCCGCCTGATCGCGGTCTTCCGTCTGGCACCCAGCTACCGGCAGGTGCCCGGCATGTCGCCGGACTGGTACTGCCATCTGGACTGCAATTCCCGGATCGTCCACTGCTTTTCCGAGGACAACGGCATGACCTGGAGCGCGCCGCGCCAGTTCCCCGGACTGCCTCTGGGCGTCGCTCAGGACGGCGGGGTGTTTTATGACGGCAACACCCTTCTCGTCAACAGTTTCCGCTGGTGTTTCCTGCCCGACAACGTCTATTCGGCCCTCCGCGAGCGGGGGCTCGACGAATACTTCCACACTCTCGGGTCCAGCAGCGCCTTCCCGCTGGGCAGCTTCATCTTCCGCAGCACCGACCGGGGCGAGAGCTGGACGGGACCCCATCTGCCCGATCCCCTGCCGGACGGCAGCACCGTGATCCCCGGCATCCCCCGGCGGCCCCACAACCGTACCAACATCGTCAAACTGCCCGACGGACGGCTCCTGCTGGCCGGGCAGATGTTCGGCTACCGGCCCGACCATCACTCCTCGGTGGTCCTCTACCAGAGCACCGACGGCGGCTTCTCCTGGCACTACCGTTCGACTCCGGCGGACGACCGGGGGGTCGCCCTCTTCGAGGAGCCCACGCTCATGCGCGTTCCCGACGGACGGCTCGTCATGCTGCTGCGCACCCACCGGGACCGGGAGGGAAACGATTTCAAGCGCGCCCGGCTGTTCCGGATCGAGTCCTCCGACGAGGGCCTCACCTGGAGCGATCCCGTGAATACCGGGATCCACGGCGAACCCGGCAGTCTGCTGCCCATGTCCAACGGCAAAGTCCTGCTGCTGTGCGGTCACCGCGAAATGCCCTGCGGCGTGCGCGCCCGGATCTGCAACGCCGACGTCTCGGATGCTTCCGAGGCGGAGGAGATCGTCATCCGCGACGACGGCGGACGGCCCAACACGGGCTATCCCTGGGCGACGTGTCTCGGCGGCGACCGGTATCTCATCGCTTACTATCTGGATCCCCCCGTGGGCGAATCGGGATCTCCCGAGGCCGTCGCGGGTAAACGGGGCATCTTCGCCACCATCGCGGAGATCCGCTGAGAGACCTCCCGAGATTGACAAAGAAAAATCGAAAATTTCTCCCCGGCCCTTGACAAAAGGCGCCCTGTTGTCTATAATATATAGTAGGACAAAATGCCCAAATGGGCCGATCACGGGGTGAAAATGCTCTATTTTGACGAAGATTCCGACGCCCGGTTCTACATGCCGGAGGCGGGCACGATGACGACGGACGTCTTGGACGGGATGCTGGCCAATCTCGCGCAGACGAAGATCGGCTGTCTCATCGTGGGCGTCAACGCCCAGAGGTCCAACTTCCGGAGCCGTTTCGTCGAGAGCTACCTCGACCGTTTCGACGCCGCGGGGGGGCTTCTTCAGCCCGCCATGCAGGGCAGCCGCGACGTCTGGCGTTTCCGCCGCTGCGCCAACATGGCCGCCCTCGAGGCCCAGGGCGTCGACAGCAACGCCTATCTGCTCTCCGGGGCCCGCAAACTGGGCCGCGGGGCGTGGATCGACGTGCGCATGAACGACATCCACGACGGCCACGACGAGAACTCCTCCGTCCATGCCGCCCTGTGGCGGGAGCATCCCGAATTGCGCATCCCCGGGAACATCCCCTGCGGGAACGGCTACGATTACAGGCATGAAAAGATCCGCACGATGTACGAAAACTACATCGCCGAGGCCGATGAAAAGTACCGGCCCGACAACGTGCTTCTGGACTGGATGCGCTGGCCCGCCTATTTCCCCAAGGGCACGGGGCGGGAAAATGCCCCCCTCATCACCGATTTCCTGCGGAAGATCCGCACTCGGCTCGGTCACCCCGCGGCCTGCCGCGTCCCCATCGCGCCCGAAACGGCCCTCGACGTGGGGCTGGACGTGGAAGCGTGGGTGCGCGAAGGTTTGATATCCCATCTTTTCGTCGGCAATTTCTGCGTCGCGCCGGACTTCGACGTGCCCGTGGAACGCTGGAAGAAGATCGCGGGGGAACTGCCCGTCGTCGTCACCGTGGACTATCTTGGCCTCTCCGGCAGCCGGGGCTTCACGAACCCCTGCGCGGGGGGCCTCGTCGAGGAGACCCGGGGACAGGCGGCCGCCGCCTACTGGCGGGGCGCCGACGGGATCCAGATCTTCAATTACTTCCGGTTCCTGCGGGGCGACACGCCGGAGGAACTCGTCAAAAAGGGCGTGGATCCCGAGCCCCAGCGGGAAAATCAGCGCATCGGACGGATGCTCTTCAACGAACTCCACGACCCCGAAGTGCTGTACGGTCTGCCGCGCACGGTGCGGCCGGGGTGGGACGACACCCTCATCCACATCGGCGACCACGATCGGATCAACCGGATCCCCGGCTTTTTCGAGGAATGGCGCAAAACCCACGCCGCGCCCGAGGGGACGCTTCCCCGCGAGACGCCCGCCCTGTGGAAGCTGTGGACGGCCAAAGTCCCCGCGGGCGGAGCGGTCCTCATCACCGACGCGGAGGGGAAGATCCTCGTCAACGGCCGCGAGGTCGCGGGCTCTTCGCCCTACCGCATCCCCGCGTCGTGGCTTGTGGACGGCGTGACGGAGGTGAAAACTTCGGGTCCCGTGTCGAAACTGCGGATGGATTTGGAGACGGCGTAAAAAAATGCACATCATGACGTTGGAAAAGATATTGAAAATTCTTGCGGCGGGGACCCTGCTGACCGGAAGTATCGCCGCCGCCGAGTGGAAGATCAAGGACGGCACGGGCAGTCTCGTCCTCAAGGATTCGGGGCCCGACAAGATCGACCTCAAAATAGCCGCGCCCGAAACGGTGACGTGGGCGAGAGAGGACGACCGGGGATTCTTCCTCAACTTCTCCGGCGGCACAGTGACGGGGCCCGCGGAGAAACTGCTCTTCCCCGACGGCATGGTGCTGGAGGTCTTTTTCGCCCCCGACCTGGAGCGGGGGAAAGAGTGGCTGCCCGTCGTCACCTGCGGCAACTCCTTCTCCAGCGGCTACGCTGTCTGGGCGCGCAAGAACGGGCAGATCCTGGTTTTTCTGCCCGGCACGAAAAAGTCCTACGGCCTGTGGGACGCCAAGCTCAAAAATCTCCGCGACTGCCGTCTGCGCGTCGTCTGCGGCAACGGCCGGGTGCAGGTCTCCGTCGACGGCAAGGTCGTCGCGGACTATGCGTCGCCGGGCAAAATCACCCACACCCCCGGAGAGCCCTTCCGGCTGGGGAGCTCGGCCAAGTGGAAATTTTACGGCAACATCTACAGCGTCAAGCTGACGGGATTCGTTCCGGGGGCTTTCGACGCCGCCGTGGAGAAGAAAAAGGTCTACCCCGGCGCGGAGGTGCGCCCCGTTCAGGGCATCGAGGACCCCGAGGGAACGGTGATCTTCAGCGATTTCCGCAAGTTTGTCCCCCAGCCGACTGTGGGGAGAGACGTCCACCCCTGGCGCTGGGTCTGCCGCCGGATCGGTTTCTTCCCCGGTCACAAGTATGTTCTGATGTGCTCCTCCGACCCCGATGAAGCCGTGATCGCTTACAAGCCCGAGCTCAAGGGCGTTTTCGACATCTATTTCGGTCTGCGGATGAACACCAAGCCCTCGGACTTCATCTTTTCCGTGCCCGACCGGGAACACCGCTATCGTGTCCGGATCGGCGCGGCCAGTCCCTCGTACCACCCCAATACCGAGGTCCTCGTCGCGAAAGACGTCAACATGACGGGCGGCGAGATCGCCTTCTTCCCCGGCGGGCGCATGTTCCTCGGGTACATCAAGTTCATCCCCTCCGCCAACCGGCGCAGGACGGACTACCCCAAGTGGAAGTGCGTGACCGTCGAGCCCACGAAAGAGACTTTCCGCGAGATCTCCGCCCAGCGGGTCCGCACCCGCATCGCCACGGGGTATTTTAAAGAGCGCACCTTCGTCGACGGCCGCCCGGTCCCCGAACCGGGGCCCGAGTCGCGCAAATTCGGGTACATCCTCAACCGCCACGACTGGATGGATCTTTGTTTTTCCGCCCGCAAGCCCGACGCCGCGCCGGAAGGGATCAGGCTCGCCTGCGCCGCCGCGCCCGGAGAGTTCGAGCCCGTCTGTTTCAGCGTCTACGGCCTCGAGGACTGCGGGGAGGTGACCCTCACAGGGGCCGACGGGCTGGCAAAACAGGGCATCTCGGGCGCCGTCGCCGTCGTCGGTGAACTGCCCAGGCGCACGACCAACATCTACGACGCCTCGGAGTTCATCCGCGGGCCCCAGTATTTGGAACGCGTCAATTCCACCCGTCTCGGCAAGGGCGTTTCCCGGCAGTTCTGGATCACCTTCAAGGTCGGAAAAGGCGTGAAGCCGGGGCTTTACAAGTGCGATTTGACCCTCTCTTCGGCCAAAGGCAAGCGGATCGTCCCGCTGGAGGTGACGGTGCGTCCCTTTGCTCTGGATCCCGTGACCCGGGAACGGACGGGGATCTTCACCATGCACGGCGAGTACCGCCGTTACCCCGGCCTCATCCGCGAGATGAGCGAGCACGGCTGCGGTGTCGCCTGGCTCCGGATCGACCGGGACGTCGTCGTCCGCGCCGACGGCAGCGTGGACTGGAAACGCTCCCCATTGTCTGCCATCGCTGCCGAGATGAAAAAGCACGGCATGCGCACCATCGTGCTGGAGACTGTTTTCATGGCGGGCAAGTTCTTCAAACTGCCCGACGGCGAGGCCCGGTACGCCCGGGCGATCCGCGAGATCCTCGCCCGGGCGGAAAAAGAGAAGTGGCCCGAGATCCTCTTCTACACCTGCGACGAGGTTCTGAGCAATCCCCGGCATCTGCCCATGGTGCTCTGGGAGACGCCTCTGCTCAAGGCGGCCAAGGCCAAAGTCGTTGCCGCCCACCTCTGGTACCGGACCACCCGTCCCTATCAGAAGGAGGTGGACAAACTGGCGCCGCAGACCGACGTTTTCATGCTCCGCTTCAACACCCGCAATCTCTGGTACGTGGACACCTGGCGCGACATCATGGAGCGCTGCCACAGGGAGAAAAAGGAGCTGTGGAGCTACAACATCGACAACGCCATCCTCTTTTCGCAGCCGGCCATGAAGCGCTTCGCCTTCGGCTGGTTCTTCCGCACGCTGGGGAAATACGCCGCGGGGCAGCTGCTCTACGCCTACGGCAATTACGAGGGCTCCCCCTACACCGATCTCGACGGCGACGGCCACATCGTCGACTGGTGCTACAACTTGCCCGCGCGGCCGGGACACGCGGGCGGTTTCGTCATCGACTTCGAGGCCGTGCGCGAGGGCGTGGACGATCTGCGCTACATCACGACGCTGGAGAACCGCATCGCCGAAGCGAAGAAAAAGGGTTTCGAAAAAGAGGCCGCCGGGGCCGAAAAGGTGCTGAACGACTTGCGGAGCAGCTTCGATTTCGGCAAAAACTTCACGCAGAACTCGGTGTTCCTCGATTCGCATTTCGACAAGGCCTGGGAAAAGGACGGCAAGCGCTATTGCTCCGGCCGCTACAACCTCCCCAACGGCTGGCGCTTCGAAGACTATCACGCGGCAAGAGAAAAGATCGCGGACGCCATCGCGCGCCTCACGGCCGCGATGGCGAAGAGATGAGAGATGAGAGATGAGAGATGAGATAAAAAACGGTTGCGACGATCCGGCAATGAAGAAGTCTTTTGCCTTTGCGTTGAGGATCGTGAAACTTTATCAGCATCTTTCGGAGAAGAAAAGGGAATTTGTTTTAAGCAAACAGGTTTTGAGATCGGGAACCAGCATCGGGGCGAATTTGGAGGAAAGCCGGGGAGCACAGTCGTCATCGGATTTTCAGGCGAAGATATCGATCGCTTACAAGGAAGCGCGGGAGACATCCTATTGGCTGCGTCTTCTTTATGCGTCGAAATATCTCACCGAGCGGCAGTTCAACAGCGTTCACGACGATTGCGAAGAACTGATCCGCATTTTGGGCGCCACGCAACTGACCATGCGGGAAAAAATAACCAAAGGATAAAAAATAAACCCATAACAGAGATGAGAGATGAGAGATGAGAGATGAGATAAAAAACGTCTCGGCGGCACGCTTTGCTCACGGGATGCGAGCGGGTTGCCCGCTCTTCTCGCAGACCGCTGTGAATGAACCGGCAATCGCGAGATTGCCGGATGCGCTCAAGCATTTGAGCGCAGATGAACGGAGGTCGAGCAGTAAGCCGCGAGGTCGGACGGGCATCGCCCGGCTGACCGCAGGCGCGCGACTTCAGAAGGGTATTACCCCGAGGCCCGCGCTTGCCGCGGGAAGGAACAAAAGGAGGGGTCCGGGGAGGGAAAACCGCGGAGCGGTTGTCTCTTCCCCGGCTGGACGGTCCGGCCATGACCGCGAACAATGTATCAAACATTTTAAACCCATAACAACTTGCCTTGAGCACACAACCAAAGGAAAGGACATCGCCATGAAGAAAAGAAGCCGTCATCTCTCATCTCTCATCTCTCATCTCTCATCTCTTCAGCGTAAAACGGCACGCCGTTTCACGCTGATCGA